>SOJX01000120.1 GCA_004376375.1 Planctomycetota bacterium | reverse complement strand
TTCTTCGGCTGCCCCAGGTCGACAACGACGAATAGAATGCACATGAGCACGGCCGACACGGCAAGGAACTCGCCCAGGATAACCATCTTTCCGAACGCTTTGTAGTTGTGCAGGTAGTAGGGCAGGACCACCATCACGGCCGAAGCCGCCACCCCGACCAGAAAGGTAAACTGCGAGATGTACAGACCCCACGTGACGTCGCGGCTCATCCCGGTAATTGTCAGGCCCTTGACCCACTGCCGGCTGTAGGCGACCAGCCCGACAACAATGACAAGCCCCAGGAATCCGAGCAGGCCCCAGTATCGTCTGCTTCCTTTTGTCACGCTCTCAAGCATGCTGGCCACCCTTACACGATATAAAACACGTTAGGTCCGAACCCGAGACCGACTCTTCTGCAAATGGTATGTTTCTCACGAAGAAGCCGTGATACTTCCGAGTCCGGGTCCGACAGGTCTCCGAACGTCAACGCTCCTTCCCCTCCCGGAACCTGTTTTACCGCTTCCACGCAGGCGGGCTCACGGCCCTCTCTGAGACGCTCCACACAGAAGGTACATTTCTCCACCGCTCCCTTAACCCTGGTGGGGTAGTCCTCCCGGAGCGTTCCCTTCCTCGCGAGGGCAGGACGGGGATCACGGAAGTTAAAACTCCTCGCGCCGTAAGGGCATGCGGCGATACAGAAGCGGCAGCCGACGCACCTGTGCATATCTATCATCACGATGCCGTCCGATTCCCTTTTGAACGTGGCCCCGGTGATGCAGACCTTCGCGCATGCGGGTTTGGCGCACTGGTTGCACAGCACGAGGACCGGCTTATCCTTATACATGTCAGCGGTACGGGCGTGAGCCTGATCAGGGAAGACGGTTTTGTAGTCCTCGCTCCAGATCCATTTGATCTCTTCCGCGGTGTCCGGGATTTCGGGAACGTTGTGCTCCAGATGGCAGGCACTTGCGCAGGCGCGGCGAACATTCTCATCTAAGCATTTCTTAATATCGACGACCATGCCCAGCTGCGTGGAAAGCGTTTCGCCTTCCCCGTGAGACGCTGCGCCGGAAGACGCGAGCGCCCGCAGAAGCGGGAAGCTGAACCCCAGTCCCGCGGCAGCGGTCGCAAAGCCGATACCCTTCAAGAAGTTTCGCCTGCTTTTACCCATCGTTTACTTCCCTTTCGATTCCGGGAATTATCTCCCGCCCGTCTCTTTCCTGCATTTCCCGGCAGCCGGTTTCCGAAACCCATTACGGATAATAGTGACAGTCGAAACAATTAAAATTTATATTCACGGCATTATGGCATTTATCGCAGAACCGCTCTCTGCTCTTGTGACATTTCCTGCAGTCTTTCAGCTTTACTTCCGCTTGTTTTGCTTCGTGTATGACTTCGTCCCTGACCTTTTTCAGAAGAACCCAGTGATTATGGCGCATATACTTCAAATCCCTGACGCATGGCTCACCATCGGCTTCTTCGAGGAAAGGCTGAGCGCTCGGCGCAATGGCAAAAGCAACGACACTGTACCCGACCGGGAAAAGTATGATCAGTACGGCAATCACCACGACAATAATTTTTGTTTTGTCGTCTAATATTATCTTATTGCCTTCCATTTAGGCTCTCCACCTCATCGTTATGGTTGTCGCCGAAGCGAGCGATTGTCCCTAATGCGACAATTATTCTTTGCTTTCTTCGGCCTTGTTCTTTTCCTCTTTTTCACCTTCCTGTTTTTTACCGGCCGCGGCCGTCGGCGCTTCGGCGTCCCGGCCGGAATACTCGGCATAGACCATGGCGGTAGTTCGATAGATCATGTGCGCGAACTTGGAATAGGGAAGGTAGATCAGGAGCGCAAACACAAAGACCAGGTGTACGAAGTATACAATATGCCTGTGAGGCTCCACCCGGCCGTAGTGCAGAATTTCAGTAACGAATCCGGAGAGCACAACGCAGAGGAGAATCCCGATGAACGCCCAGTCAAAATAGCTGCCGGCGCCGGCTTTCTTGTTCTCATTCAGACGCTCAATAATCATCAGCAGGCATCCGATGACAACCGCGATACCGGCAACATTGGCGAGTATCCTCCACGGGCTCCAGAAACTGAACGGGTAAGCAAAAGAGCTGTAAATCAGGGGATTATACTTTGCGGTCATCGCCCATATCGAAACCACAAACAGGGCTATGAAGCCGTAGAATACAAGGAAATGGGACAAAAACCGCGGGCGCTCCGTCGAGCACGTGGCGAATTTATCGTGCGTAATAATGTTTTTCAGCGCTGCTATGATGCTCGCGCGCAGGCCCTTTGCAGGCCCGGTCATACCGCTTCGCGCGTCTGCGGCCTTCATCGCCCGCCAGAACCGCATAACCCCGGCAATAATCGCAAGCAGAACCAGCAAACTGAAGAACAGGAAGAAGCTAATCAGCAGCCAGTGAGGAAACATGCTGGAGTATGAGAACACTATCCTCTCACCGGTCTGCTTCGAGAAACCCAGGACGCTTTCAATCGGGTCTTTCAGCAGGAGGGCCAACCCCAGAAGCACCGTCGGAATAAGCAGCATGAGCGGAACGTACCTGGGGTCGTTCATCCATTTGCCGAGGAAACGGGGAACGGAATGGTGGATTATGCTCTCCCTCCGGAGAGCCGCCAACACCTCGCTGGGCTTCGCTCCCCGCGGGCAATGCGTCGAGCAGTCGTTGCACTGGTGGCAGAGCCAGACGTCCGGGTCGGCGAGGAGTCTGTCCTGAAGACCCCACTGCGCCCAGATCATTTCCTTTCTGGGAAACGGCCTTCGATCCGGCGACAACTCGCAGACCACGGAGCACGTGGCGCACTGAAAACACTTTTTGATATTTCCACCGCCGGACTTTATGATTCGGTTGATGAATTTCTGGTCCGGTTTCAGCAGAGTGGGCTCGGGCATCCTTTTTACGCTCCCTAGAATCCCTTGAACGGGTTCATGCCGACTTCTTCGATCTGTTCCGCGAACTCGTTAATAATCTGCACAAGCTTCTCGCCGTCCGTAATGGAGATCTCCTCCACGCGCACGCGCTCCTCCTCCAGGGCGAGCTGCTTCAGCTTTTCCTGGATATTTTCGCCGCGGGTACCCATAAGCTCGCTGCCACGGATGTAGTGACACTGGTAGTCGTCGCCGGACTTGCAGCCGACGAGCAGGATGCCGTCATAGCCCTTCGACAGGGCATCGGCGATCCACACTACGTTGACGGAGCCGAGACAGCGCACCGGGATGAACCGGATGAACGCGCTGTGCTGGATGCGCTTCATCCCGGCAAGGTCAAGCGCGGGGTAAGCGTCGTTTTCGCAGATCAGGCCGAGCATACGTGGTTTTTCCTCGTCTTCATCCGGCACGTGCACGGCCTTGATCATGGCGGAGATGATATTGACCGCATAGTCCTTGAACGAAACGATTCTTTCGGGGCACGCGCCCAGGCAGATGCCGCACCGGCGGCAGCGCAGGGGATTCTCCAGCGGGGTGCCTTTCGCGTCCTCGTTCAGTGTGCCGAACGGACACTCTTCCGTACACCGTTTGCACTGCGTGCAGCGCTGCATGGCAAACTCCGGCCACGACTGGTCGCCCCAGCGCGGATGAACGGCATACCCCTTTTCGGCCAGCTCCAGGCATTGAATTGCCTTGAGGGCCGCGCCCGTCGCGTCTTCACGGCAGGCGTCGGTATCGTTCGGGGCCCGCATGCAGCCGGCGGCGTAGATGCCGGTACGCCTGGTTTCGTAAGGGAAGCAGATGAAGTGCGAATCCGGGAAATTGTATTTCAGCACCGGGAAGTCCGGTCCCTGGCGGTAGTCGAGGTTCAGTATCTCCGTGCCTTCGTAACTTTTTAATTCCTCGGATGTTGTCTTGGCCATCTCAAGCTGAGCGCCCTCCTCGCCTTTTTCAATAATGCCAAGCGAGTCAGTATACTTGCGGATAGTTTCACCGTCGGCCGAGTTCGGAACCATACCGGTGGCCAGAACCACAAGGTCCGCCTCGACTTTGACGTGCTCATCGATGAGAGTGTCTGTCATTTCCACGGTCAGGTTGTCGCCGCCGGCATCTTCGACCTTCTCAACCTCGCCCTTCATGAAAAAGATGCCCGGGTCTTCCTGGGCCCTGAGGTAGAAGCCTTCAAACTGGCCCGGGGTACGGATGTCCTTGTAAAGGACAAATGCCTGTGCTTCGCCGTCAAGCTCGCGAATCCGGATCGAGTGTTTCAGCGTCGCGCGGCAGCAGACGGCCGAGCAGTAAGGCAGGTGCTCCTCGTCGCGGGAGCCGGCGCACTGGATAAAGGCAATCCTTTTTGCAGGTTTGCCGTCCGAAGGCCGGGTAACCTTGCCCTGGGTGAACTGCTCTTCCAGCTCGACGTTGGTGATAACGTTCTTGAACTTGCCGTACCCCAGGTGGCCTAGCTTGTTCGCGTCGTACGGTTGCCAGCCGGTGGCCTGTATGATAGCGCCGACGCGGAAGTTCTCGGTCGACCCGTTCGTCTTGAGGGTAACGTCGAATTGGCCGGGCTGTCCGGCGATCTTCTCAATGGAGGCGGATGTATGTATCGTGACCTTGTCGTTGCCCTGGAGTTCCTCGATACGCTCGTTGACGTCCGGCTCCAGCAGCTCGCGGTACGGGCTGCTCGTCGGAAAGACGCGGGAGAATTTTCCCCGCCACCCGCCGAGCTTGTCTTCCTTTTCGACCAGCACGACTTCGTAGCCGGCTTTCGCCGTTTCGAGGGCAGCCGTCATGCCGGAGTGCCCGCCGCCGACCACGAGGATGGTCTTGTTGATTTCTTCGGAGAACGGCTCGGGGATCTCCGCCTTGCCCACCCGTGCGATGCCCATGGCGACGTAATCGTTCGCGAGCATCTGGGTGTCTTCGTGGCCGGCCTCGTGGCTCCAGACCACGTGCTCACGCAGATTGACGCGGTCGGTGAAACACCCGTCGAAGAGGAAATCGGTCGTCTTGAAGCGGGACGAGCACGCCGCCACGACAAGAGCGTTTGCTCCTTCCCCGATGTCCTTCTTGATAAGCTCGATACCTTCATCGGCGCACAGGCAATCGTGCGTTTGCCAGATGTCGGCTTCGATTTCATCATAATCCTCGTCGATGGCCTCCTGGATGGCGTCGACGTTGATCGACTTTCCGATATCACAACCCTTGCAGATATAGACGGCGACTTTTTTCTCGCTCATGGCTTACTCCACGCTGCACTGTATGGCTTTCAGGGCGGCTGCCGCGGCGTCACGCACGCACGCGGCCACTTCCACCGGGCGTCTGGCGCATCCCGCGCTAAACAGTCCGGGCTGTTCGCCGGTCAGGAAACCATACTCGTCTTTCTGTAATCCGCCATCAATTTCAATCGAGGAAAGATCCGCGGGTACGAGGCCCGTCGCCAGCACCGCGAGATTGACTTTCTGTTTCACGCGGTTGCCGGAGAGAGTATCTTCAGCCTCGACTTCAACGTCACCCGATGAGTCCTCGGTGATTTTGGCGACCTTGCCCTTGATGAGAGTTACCTTCTCATCCTTCTGGACTTCGGCGTAGAAGTCTTCCAGCCTTCCGGGCGTTCTTACGTCGATATAGAAGATGTAAATCTGCGCGTCGGGGTACTGCTCGCGCACGTAGCGGGTCTGTTTCAGCGACCCCATGCAGCAGACGCCCGAGCATTGCTCCATGTGATTTTCGTCGCGGGAACCGGCGCACTGTACAAACGCGATGCTCTCGATATCCTTATCATCCGAGGGCCGCTTGATTTTCCCGGCCGTCGGACCGCTGTCCGAGGCAAGACGCTCCATCATCAGGTTGGTGATTACGTTCTTGTATTTTCCGAACCCGATGTTTTCCAGTTTTGTCGCATCGTAGGGGCTCCAGCCGGTCGCAAATATCACCGCCTGTACGTCAAGCTCGTGCGTCCCGGGTTTCATATCCAGGTCGATTGCGCTGTACTGGCATGCTTCCACGCACTTGCCGCACTCCGCGCCCTTGCAGGCGTCGCCGTCGATTGCATACCACACAGGGTAGGCTGTCTCGACGGTTTTGTAGATAGCTTTTGTCTTGCCCATGTCGAGATTGAATTCGTCCGGCCGCTCCTCCGGGCATGCGTCTACGCAGTCGCCGCACGCCGTGCACAGATCATTTACGTAGCGCGGCTCCTGCCGGACGGTTACCTTGTAGCTGCCCGGCCCGCCGGTGATCTTTTCGACCTGGGCCGTTGTCAGGCACCGGATGCGCGGGCTCGTCCTGATGCGGCGAAGGTTTATCTCCAGGCCGCAGGACGGCGGGCAGAGTTTTGGGAAATACTGGTTCATCTGCACGACGCGGCCGCCCAGGTAGGGATTCTTCTCCACCAGAACGACCTCGCAGCCTGCTTCCGACGCTTCGATGGCGGCTGAAATCCCGCTGATTCCGCCGCCGACTACCAGGATCTTTCCCTTTTTGCCGTTTCCACTCATCATTTTTCCTTTTCAGGGCCTTTGGGCTGGTCCTTATCGAACAACTCTTTCTTGTCGAGCGTTCCCTTGAACGCCTCGGCGATTTCCGCCTTCACTTTCATGGTCTGCTCGCCGAAGAGGCCGAACCGCAGCCACTGGAACGCGAACCGCAACAGCGCCTCGTCGTCGTAGCGCATCTCTTCGACGAAATCCTCATCCATTTCAAACCGTTTCAGGAGCGTGCTGCCAAGAACGAACTCCCTGAACTTGTCCTGGTCGTAGCACGCCGTAAACAGCATGTGCATCTTTTCGGGAGCAAGGGTTCCACCCTCCTCGAAGAACTTGTGGAGAGTCAGTTCCTTGAAGTGTTCGCCCCACTCGTTGTATTCGTCGATTCCCTGGTCGTCGATCCACCCGCGTACGGTCCATTCTTTCGTTTCGTCGAAACCCTTGCAGACTTCCTCTTTGAGCAGGAAGTAGAAGCGGTCGCCCCGCCATCCGTCCGGCGTGTCTTTCTGCGCCGCCAGCCCCAGAGGATATATTCGGCAGGGCCACGGCCTGTCCGAGTAGATATCGCATCCCTTGTCGGTCAGGAACGGACATGTTTTGGCCTCGTCGTCGTTCATTCGCAGCATGACAACGGGCGTCTTCATGTCCTTCTGGACGGGAAGGAGGGTGTATTTCTCGAGGAAGTCGCTCGATTTCATCCCGAGGCGCTTCTTCATTCGCAGCACGTCGTAGGGTGAGAGGAAGATGTTCACGTCGCCGCAGCATTTATTGAAACACGGGACTCCGGGATGGCAGGCGAACTTGAAAGTATCGTCGGGTCCGAGCCGGGGATAGTCCGCCAGGATCCTTTCCTGCAGTTGTTCATGCGGGTCCCTGGGTAGCTGGGGCTGCTTCTCTTCGCTCATTCGTCATCTCCTTCGGCATCCTCCACGATCATCCCGCGGGTCGCGGAGTCCGACCAGACCGGAATCGACGATGATACGCCGGTGGTGGGGTTGACCATATACCGGTACGAGGCATGCTGCTTGTATTGCTCCATCATCCAGTTCCACCCGTCCCTGTAGTAAGAACAGTCGTCGTTGAAGCAGACGAAGAAGAACTCCTCGCTCCAGGTCGCCCCTTCGGGTACAAGCCATTTCTTTAGTCGGGATCCGCAATGTGGGCAGGTTCGAGGGGTATCTGCCATCTGGCTCCCCGGCTGATCAACGGTCTTTCGGGTCGGGCCTGGAAACTGTCCATCGCCCAGCCGCAGCCGCGCAACGCAAGAACACCTTCGGACAAAGGGAGGTCAGAAAACGTTGAGAAACAGAATCTTCGGGCGCCGTCATGCGACGCCCGAAGATTCCGAAAATATGCAAGCCCTTACAGTGTGAGATACTTCACGGGCTTCTTCATCATCTTCCACTCGCCCGAGTCCTTGTTGTAGGTGCAGTTGCAGAAGGCGAGCCAGTTCTCGTTGTCGATGCTCGGCTTGTCGGACCGGAAATAGTAGCCCGGCCAACGCGTTTCCTCGCGGAAAAGGATCGAGCGCACGTGGGCTTCCCCCTGATACATGCGGTGTACGTTCTCCCAGCTCCGCATCAACTCGTGCAGGTTCTCCGCCGCGAGGTTTGCAGCGTCTTCCTTGAGGTAGCCCAACAGCTCCATGCCCTTTTCGAGCAGCTTGTCGTTGGTCTGGAACTGACTCGACACACCGCCCGCATACTCGTCCATTATCTTCTGCAGGCGGTACATGAACTGCCTGGGACGGATGTAGTTCGGGTTGATGTCCGGGTCGGTCGTGGCGCCCTTGTGCGTTTCGAAAGTGTCGAGCGGCTTCAGAATCTCCACCTTGAGCGCATCGACCTGTCCCTGGTCCACGTTGGGAGCCGCGTTGTTATCGACGACGTAGGAAATCGCGGCCTTGGCAGCAATACGTCCCTCGGCGTGCGAGCCGGAAGAGAACTTGTGGCTCGATGCCCCGGATGCGTCGCCCGCGGCGAACATGCCGCTGACCGTCGTCATGTGCGGATAACCCCAGAAGTACTCGTCCCTTGTCGCGTCGTTCTGGAGGTCCTCCGGGCCGGAGACCCATGCGCCAGACGCGCCGGAGTGCGAACCGATGAAGTATGGGTCGCATGCCATGATCTCCGAAGGCTTCTTGTCCGGCTCGACATTCGTCGCGGCCCACAGGATGGCCTGCGAGATCGTCATGTCGAGGAAGTCTTCCCATGCCTCGGCTTCAATCTCTTTGAGTTTCTTTTTCTTTGCCTTTGCGTCGGGCGTCTCATCCACGATCACCTTGATCGCATCGGCGGTCTGCATGTAGATCGGGCTTTTGCCGTCCATCACGTCCAGCATCATGAGCCAGTTGCGGATGTTTGCGGGACGCGGTTTCACCTTGCCGTATGGCGCCCACTTGTCGAGCTCGGCGGCGTTTTCCAGCATGTAGTTGCCGCCGTACGCGTTTGTCGCAATCGACTTGAACAGGAGGAACCACGCACCCACTGGGCCGTACGCGTCCTTGAAACGCACCGGGATGAACCGGACTTCCTGGCAAGTCATCTCGGCACCGGCATAAATGGTGAAGAAAGCGCTCCCGCCGGCGTTGAACGGCGGGTACCATGAGCGGCCGAAGCCCTCACCGGTCGAACGCGGCTTGAAGACGTGGACCGCGCCGCCCATGGCGACTATTGTGGCCTTGGCCTTGAATACGTAGAACTTGTCGTCCCTGAGGCTGAACCCGACGGCGCCCACGCACTTGTCGCCGTCCATCAGCGGATGGGTGATAAAGACGTGCTCGATGATCTCCCCTTCCGCTTCCGCCAGGGCGTTCTTGGCGGCCTCTGCAACGATGACCTTGTAGGATTCGCCGTTGATCATGAGCTGCCAGCGACCCTCGTGTACGTATTTGCCTTCCTTGTCCTTCCAGATAGGCAGGCCCCACTTCTCAAAGAGGTGGACCGTCGAGTCCACGTGACGCGCGATGCTCGTCACGAGGTCCTCGCGAGTGATGCCCATGAGGTCGTTGCGAACATAGTCGCAGTAATCTTTCAGCGTGTTGTTGCCGCTGTTGAGGTCCACGTACTGGTTAATAGCCGAAAGACCCATGGCTACTGCACCGGAACGGTCGACGGCCGCCTTGTCGACAAGGGTGACCTTCAAGCCGTGCTTCTTGGCCCAGTAAGCCGCTTCAACCGCTGCGCCGCAGGCTGCCATGCCGCCGCCGCAGATCAGCAGGTCGGTCTCGACTGTTACTGTCTCGAAATCCGCCATTGTTTTTTATCTCCTTTGTTTGTTTGTCGAAGAAAACGGACTGCTTACAAATCGCGCCCGATTAAAGGGTCAGGACCTTGTCCATCTTGACCGGGCCCAACTCGGTATTCAGGCCGGCCGGCTCGCACATAAGCGTCGGACTTTTCAGGTCGTCGTCGCCCGTCGGATAGTGATCGAATGGCTGAGCCTTTCCTTCTTCGACACCTTTGCGGATCGGGAACTTGAAGCGTTTCGGCTTGATGTTTTTGTCGCGGAACTGGACGGTCCACAGGATGTCTTCGCTGCTGCGCATGCATGTCACGCTTGCACCCATCGGAACGAAGTCCGCATACCCGCGTACTTCGACTGCCTGTGTCGGGCAAATCTTGACGCAATTGTAGCATTCCCAGCACATCTGCGGGTCCTGGTTGTAGGCTTTCATAGTATCCTTGTTCAGGACTATGAGGTCGTTGGGGCAAATATGCTGGCAAGCCGTCTTGTCGAGCGCTTTGCACCCGTCACACTTGTCCGGAATCACAAAACTCGGCATGTTCCCTCCTTTCAGAACGCTAAACTGGAATTGTTTTTCCAGAGATGACGTTGCATAAGTTCAGAACTCGGTCTCAAGAATCTTCCTCTAACTTCGAGAAATTTTTCACAGTTATAGTTGGGCAATAATTATATCAAGGCTGGAATTCGTGTCAAGGGTTTTTCACCAATTTTCGAGAGATTTTTCACGATTTCTGGAGAATGCCTCTGCGCGGGTTAATCCGGCACGAACAGCCATTTAGAGGGCTTTAGATATCTCGAGAATGGAATTACTTATTACCCCCAAGAGGAATCTTGACTAACGCAAACCGTCATGCTATATTATGTTGAAATAACAGTTTTGGTTGAATACACAATCCCTGTAAGAAGCGGCAGTTGGGAAACATAAGTAACGGGCCGTTAACTCAGCGGAAGAGTGCTACCTTCACACGGTAGAAGCCGCAGGTTCAAATCCTGCACGGCCCACAGATTAGTTGTTAGTCGTTAGTTGTAAGTTGTTTGTGGCTGGTGTTTGTTTTTTCACCAACGACTATCGACCAACCACTAACTTCTTATAAGGGCCCATAGCTCAGTTGGGAGAGCGTCGCGTTCGCAATGCGAAGGTCGCGGGTTCGAGCCCCGCTGGGTCCACTCTACACGCAGGCCAATTCCGACCTATCATCTTCACCCCGGCTTTTTTCCTTACGAATCCAAAAGCCGCCATTTTTCTTTCTTCTTTTTCCAGCATTTGAAAGCCAGAAAAACAAGATACCCGATTACGACGGAAACAACTGGGATTATTCCAATCCAGATTGGAAAGGTTTCATAATCGTAATCAGCGCTGACCTGATAAATATGCATCAACACGGTTTTCATAAAAATATAACAGTATGGTCACTAAACAATGTAAAGGCCCTATCGGCGTGAGGGCAGCCGGGCTCCCCTTAGTTTCGGGTTGACCGGGCAGGCGAAACTCCCTATAATGCGCCTCGCCTTTAAGACATACGGGAGCGAGCAGGTAATATCCAACGGTTATCTCCTGCCCGGTGTGTAATCCACGTCCTTAAGGCTGAAGTAATCTTTTCTGATCGGGCACGGGGTGTAATATGCTTGAAAAACACATGCGGGATATAATGGTTCCTCTCGAAGAGTATCCTCATGTTGCCGAAGACTACACGCTTCTTCAGGCCATCCAGGAAATGGGGAAGGCGCAGATTCTGAGGAAAAAGCGGGCATCCCTCCCCCGCGTGGCGCTGGTTTTTAACAAGAACTTCAGCGAAATTGTCGGAGCAATCAGGCGCCGGGATATCATGCGGGGACTCGAGCCGAGATTTCTGGTCAGCGGCCCCATTGACCTTCAGCAAAAGCTCTTCGACGTGGAAATAGATCCGAATCTTATTGAACTGTCTCATGACAAGAGAATAGCCCGCATGCGCGAGCGGGCGAAACTTCCGGTAAAGAATTTCATGATACCCATCAAAGAGGCCAAAGCAACCGTTCGTTACGACGACCACATAATGAAGGCCGTATACGAAATGGTCGACCAGAATGTCAGCATGCTTCCCGTTCTCAAAGATGAAACCGTCGTTGGTGTGGTACGCTCAGTGGATGTCTTGCACGAACTTGCTCTAATGCTAACCTCAGAGTGATGCGCTCCTGCACGTTCAGGAAAGGCTGCCACGGCGATGAAAAGAAAGAATAAAGACGGGCGCCCCGAAGTATCCACGTCTAAATCCGACGTCCATCTGAAAATAAAACCTGAACGGGTTGACTGGAAAAAACTCATCTGCATGTTCGTCGGCGTTGCGCTGTTCTTCATCGTATTCTGTTGCCCTCCCTTCTCGGATGCGATACCGCCGGGAGAGGGCGCTGCTCCCGTAAAACTCTCACCCAAAGGCCAGGCGGCGCTCGGCCTGTTCTTTCTCGCCGCGACCTGGTGGGTTTTCGAGGTTGTGCCCATCGGCGTGACAAGTATTCTGATCGGCGTCGTGCAGGTCCTTTTCCTGATAAGGCCTGCAAAAGCCGCATTCGGCGACTTCATGGACCCGAGCGTATGTTTCATCCTGGGTTCCATTACGATTGGAATGGTGTTCACAAAGACCGGGCTGACAAAGAGAATGGCCTATAAGATGCTGTCCATAGTCGGTGAGCGAACCAGCATGATATATCTCGGCTGCTTTGTGGTCACTGCCCTTCTGACGTTAATTATGGCACACACCGCGGTTGCCGCTACAATCTATCCCCTTCTCATGGCGATTTATGCGCTTTATTCAGAAGATGAGAAACCGTCCAGGTTCGGAAAGGGGCTGTTTATCGGCATGGCCTTCGTCGCCGGCGCCGGGAGCATCATAACCCTCCTGGGTGCGGCACGCGGCGCGGTTGCCATATCTTTCTACAGGGAAATTGTCGGCAAAGAGATAATGTTTTTCGAGCTCACCAAATACATGGCCCCGATCGGCTTTCTGATGGTGTTTCTGCTCTGGCTGTACTGCATGGTTATTTTCAAACCTGAAAAGAAAACTATTCCCGGGCTCAGGCAACGGGCGAAAACGCTTTATAAAAGCCTCGGGCCCATAACGAGATCTGAAATCATTGCTGTGGCCATCGTCCTGGCCGTAATACTCACCATGAGCCTGCGCTCATTTGTCGATGAGAATATCCAGCAATATATGCACAAAAGCGCGATTATCCTTCTTGGCACCGTTCTCTTCTTCGCATTCAAGATACTCACGGTAAAAGAACTGGAAGATATTCCCTGGAACATTATCCTGCTTTTCGGCGGGGCCATGAGCATCGGTTTCTGCCTGTGGCAAACCGGCGCGGCGGAGTGGATGGCCATCAAGTGGCTGGTACTCTTTGCCGATGCGCACTGGTTCGTATTCGTAATGGGTATTTCATTTTTCGTACTGATAATGACCAACCTCATCATGAACGTTGCCGCCATAGCAATAGTCCTGCCCGTTGCCTTGAGAATGTCGCAGATGCTTGGAATCGCTCCGGAAATCATAATATTTTCCGCCCTGGTCTGCGCGGGGATGCCGTTCCTGCTGCTTGTAGGCGCGGCCCCCAACGCAATCGCCTACGAAAGCAAGCAGTTCACCTCGGGACAGTTTTTCCTTGCGGGAATTCCCGCAAGTATCCTGCTGATAATTGTACTGGCGTTTTTCGTGTGGATAGTCTGGCCGCTGATGGGCATGCCGGTACTGATTAAATGAGCGAAAACCCCGCCCGCAAATCTAACTCTTCATTTTCTCTATTGTAGCAACAATCAGGTTTATCGTGCCGATATTCTCGGTAACAAGGTCCTGGTCCGGAATTTTTATGCCGAATTCGGATTCAAGAAACTCAGCGAGTTCGAGCGTACCGAACGAATCTATTATGTTCGATTCCAACAGTTGCTCGTCGTCGCCAAGTTCGTGGTCCGGTTTGAACCTGTCCGTAATCCACCCCTTGACCTTTTCCTTCATATCTATATTCCTTTCGCGCGGCTAGAAGGCTACGTAGATGAATTCCGATGCCTGGCTCTTGGTGAAGAAAATGACGAGCGTCAGCATCACGAAAATGAGAAACGCGATACCCGCGTCCTCCGCCAGCACTATGAGTTTTTCCCGCATCTCTTCCTCCAAGAGCAGCCTTCTTTGGTTTTTCCTTGATAACCGGTTTCTGCTTTTTTGCCGGCTTTGTAATAAACAGCATGCGTTTGGTCATTTCCCAGGCGCCTTTCAGGTCAGGCACCCTCTCCTGCCGGTTCGGTATCTGTTTAACGCGCGCAAACATGGGCCACCCGAGCGCCAGGAAGTGGAACGTGAGGAGACAGCCGAGGACCGCGCCCACCCCCTTTGGAAGTATTTTCCTGCGGAAATATCTCAGCTTCAGTTCCGACCAGATCTTCCATATCGCAAGCCCGACGCCGTGGTAAAGCCCCCATATGGCGAACGTCAGGTCGTCTCCGTGCCATATGCCGCAGAGAAACATGGTGATGATATAACCTGTTATTGCAACCAGTATCATAGTCTTCTTGAGCGGGGTTTTCATCAGCCGCCTGGAAATCGGCGTAAAGACGTAATCCGTGAGCCACGTCGTAAGCGAAATGTGCCAGTTGCGCCAGAACTGGCTTATGTTGGTCCGCAGATACGGCCAGTTGAAGTTCTCCATTATCTTGAAGCCGAACAGGAGCGAGCAGCCGATGGCAATGTCAGAGACGGCGGAAAACTCGGTATAGATGTAAAGCGAATAGGCGTAAGCCTTCACCCAGAGCTTGTCCGTGGAAAGCCCGGCCCAGTTGCCATGGACGATGTCCTCGGCGTGCCTCTTCAGGAGCCAGTTCGCTACCACGGTCCACTTGAAAACACCGAGCAGTATGCGCCACCACCCGACCGCGATATATTCCGGCTTGCACTGAAGCGTGTTATCGAACTGCTTCTGGAACCGGCCAAAACGCTCTATCGGGCCGACCGGATAGGTCGGGAAAAAGATGATGTACATCAAAAACTCGTGCAGCGGCGCCCTTTTCAGCAGTCCGCGGTACGAATCGATAAGGTAGCTTATCAGCCGGAAGCTGTAGAACGATATTCCGAGCGGAATCCCCCAGCGTATGACGAACGACTCCCCGGCCTCTTTCACCACCAGCCGGACGGGGAAGAGGATCGCCCGCCAGCCCGGCGCGTGCAGCAGGTGGCGGTACTTGAAATATGAAAGATAGAGCACGACAAAAGCGATGCCGAGGAAAAACACAAGGCCGCGCAGGCTTTTGCCGCTTGCAAGAAACCGCCCCACCGCCCAGACTATCAGCGTAAGTACGTAACACAGGAGCGTGTAGTACGGGAAAATGCTTATGTTAAACCTGCCCAGCCTGCTCCTGAGAATGTATTCCGCAAACGGAATCGTGACCATGCAGACGACGAGCAGGAAGTAGCGCCTCCACTGGGGGCGGGGCAGAAAAGCCAGCCAGTAGACAAGCAGTAAAAGCACAACGATAACTACGGTTATCAGCTCTTTCGGCAGTAAGTAGACCTGGTTTCCCACGTTATCCCGTTCCCTCCAAATTTGGCATTCCCGTCAACGCGAACCCTATTTCGTTTTCTTCAGCGCCGGCTCGGAGAAGAAATCGTCGGCCAGCAGTTTCGCCAGCTTGCCGCAGCCGTCGGCGATAAGGTGTTCCTGGTCTATGAAATTAACCTGGTACTCGAGCGACTCGGTATAATCCCCGAAATCCCAGCCCGGAGGCATGGGCTCCATCAGCTCCCCGAAGATGCGATTCAGCCTCACGATCGCGTCCTTGCCGGCGGACACGTCGATTTCAAGTTCCTCCACCATGAATTTGAAATCAAACGGCCCTAAAAAGATTTTCAGCGCAATATTATTTTCCTCTGCAATCTCAAAAATGCGCTTAAAGATTTTTGCGCTCGGGTCGTCTTTATCCTGAACGGTCTCAGCGCTGGGAATATAGATGTTCCGCAGCGGGATGAAACGTATAAGCTTCACCAGCCCCGACTGCCAGCCAAGAATCTGCTTGTGCTTGCGCTTGCCTCCGACGCGGCGCTTGAAATCGTAGGTGTGGAAATACCCGCGCCACACCCCGCGGAAACGGTAGAAAAACCAGACCCGCCTGAGCGCCAGAGTCAGCGACTCCGGCCAGCGGGCCAGTATCCCGCGCGTATGATAAATATCTCCAAGCGGCGGTGAAGCCTCAAGCGTCGACCGGTCGAAGTTCGAAAGGAGGCTGAGAAAGCTGATCCGTTTCGGCCCGTCATTCCCCGTCCCGAATTTTCGGTGACTGACTTCGATTACCACGGCCGTGCATTCGTGCTCCCTGAACATCAGGAAAGCGGTCAGAAGGTCCACGGGCAGCGCGCCGACCAATCCGAAGTTATAGACCCGCACGTCTTCCCATCCCGGCCTCTTGCGCAGCTCGACTTCGAGCTGCGCGGGGATCGCGTCCTCCTGCAGAATCCTGGTCGACCCCTGAACGGTGGAATCGCCGAAGAAAAATATCCGCTTATGCGAAGCCTTTTTGGGTAGGCTTTCATAACAGAGCTGCACATAGGCCGAGCTGTCCTTGGGGTTCCTTCGCCCGAGGGACGGCACAACGACGTACTGCGCTTTCGCCAGCACGATGTCGAAGCCGACGAAAAAGAGCAGGATAAGCGCAGCCATCCTGACGATGCGCACCCAGGTCAGGCGCGACAGCCTTTTTCTAATCGAAACCATACCTGGATATTTCCCTTTAGTTCGGCGCGATTATAAAAGCCCCGGGCCGTCCATTCAACCCGTAAATAAAAAATCTCGCAATACGTCATATCAGGGGTGAGGAAACCGGGGAGGAGTTGACGGAAAAATAGAAACCAAAACAGCTGCCCAATAGTACAATATTACAAAGTGGATTGACATGGCGATTTGAAGGCTGTAAAATATTATTGTCTGAAGCCCAATATGTATCTAAAATACACGCCGCGATGTCCTTCACTGGATAACAGCCGAAGTATGTACTTGGTTGTATGGGGCTTCTATAAAGTAATTAATGGACAACGACAAGCAACAACCCATATCACGTAAACGGCACTACTTCTATGTGCTGGTGTTTTCGGTTGCAATTTGGGTCTTTGTAGCGGAAATAGTTGCAGGCTTCTGGCCGATACTGATTTTTCCCAGAATTGAGGACTGCATCAAAGGCTCAGGTTCTCCTTATGTTCCCTGGAATATCAGTCCTTACGTTTTTGCCGGGGGCGGCCTGCTTGCCGGTTTTGTTTTTTCGTTTGTTTTCAACCGGTTCATGCTGGTCTATTATTCCAAACCGGGCGAGAAGGCAGTGCCCGTTTCCGTGTTTGCCCGTTATGGCAGGATGATTTTATCGTGGCGAGTGATAATCGTTCTTTTAGTCATTCCTTCAACGTTTCTTCTGGTCGATACGATCACGGAAGATCATCCCTGGTTTTACTGGCAAAAAGCGATCGGTGCAGTTAATAGAGGTAATCCCGACGAGGTGTGGGAATATATTGTAAACTGCAACCCCGAATATAAAGCTGAGTTAACTGCGGGAATTTTCCGTGAGGCTGCAAGATCGGGAAAATTAAACGTAGTAAAAATGCTTGTGGAAAAAGGCGTAGATCCTGATGTCAGGGAGCATCCCGCTCTTCCTACTCCGCTTGAATTTGCGGCAGGTGAAAATCAACATGAAATTGTGAAATACCTAATCGAAGCTGGTGCTGACTTTTCCAATACCAGTGAGGTACTGCATGCTGCTGCATATGACGGAAAGAGAAGTCTAATTGAATTTCTGATTAAAAAAGGCGCCAATGTCAATGCTGCAAATACTTCCGGGAACACTCCGTTATTAGTTGCAGCCTATGGTGATAACCTAGCGGCTGTTAAGTGCTTTATCGAACATGGTGCCAGCGTGAACATTGCAGGAAACTTTGGAAGTACTCCGTTACATGAAGCTGCTGAAAATGGGAACCTGGCAATGGTCAGGTTACTGCTTGAAAACGGGGCAAAAGTTAATGTTAAAAATGGCAATGGTGAAACGCCTTCAGTAGTTGCAATGCAGCCAGTAGTTGCAATGCAGCCAAAGGACCTAATGGAGCTTGATGATTACAAGCCCGATTTGATAAATATAGTCAGTCTGCTCCTGGAAAAAGGTGCTGATGTAAACGCCAAAAGCAGTTTGGGTTTCAATATGCTCCATTATGCATTCGTGACTGATAGACACGATAGAATTGAATTGATCAATTTACTTTTGGAAAATGGAGCAACAGCTGATACAAAGGCCCGTGAAGGCCAGACTCCGCTGCATCATATGTTTATTTATGAAAGATTCGCCGATTCTGAAATGCTCAAGTTACTTATTGAGGCCGGTGCCGACGTATACGCGAAAGATTTTATGGGCAATACACCTTTGCACTGGGCTACGATGAGGCCTGGGTGCGAAGATCAGATCAAATTGCTTATCGAAAATGGTGCTGATATAAATGCTGTAAATAATAATGGAAGAACTCCTCTGGATGAGGCGTGGAGACCTGAAATGAAAAAACTCCTCCGCTCCCACGGTGCGAAGACTGGTGAGGAGTTGAGAAAAGAAGCTGAAGACAAATAGCTACGTAGTATGGCACTACTACCAAGGGAGTGAATTAAAGAAGTGAAGCTGTCTTTACCTTTAAAACTCGGCATCTTTGTAGTACTGCTCCTCTCAGCAGTCATAACCGTCGATTGATAAAACAGTTCTTGGTTCTTGGCTAAAACCAAAAACTAATAGCTTTCTTTTTCCTCCGCGCCCTCTACGGTTAAATTCTTCACTCGAAAATCGACAATCGAAAATCGTAAATCGAAAACTAGAACGACCTGCGATTTTCATCCTTCAACCTTCATACTTCATACTTTCTTCCGCTATTTCCGCTTGTTCTTGCGGCGCAACTCGCGGTCCACTTCGCGTTTCGCGTCGCGCTTGCGGATGTCCTGGCGCTTGTCGTGCAGCTTTTTGCCCTTCACGACCGCTAGCTCGATTTTCGCCAGCCCCCGGGAAAAGTAGAGCGACAGAGGGACGAGAGTACAGCCTTTCTCATCAGTCGCCGCGCGGAGCTGCCGTATCTCCCGCTTATGCAGAAGCAGCTTGCGCGGCCGGTTCGTGTCCTGGACCGCATAACCGCCTTTGTCGTAGCGATCGAACGTCGCGCCGATGAGGAAAACTTCGCCACCCCGGAATCGTGCGTAGGCCTCGGTTATCTGCGCGCTCCCTTCCCGGAGGCTCTTGACCTCCCAGCCTTCCAGCACGAGGCCCGCCTCGTATGTATGCATAATGTGGAACTTGAACCGCGCCTTCTTATTGCGGGCGATGATTTTCCTGCCTGATTCCGGCCCTTTTTTCATTTGCGCCGCCCCATCATGCGCCATTATAATTCAGGCACAGGCACTGTCAACGTAATAAACATACGGGGTTCCGAAAGGGGTGCCAATGGCAGACAAAACGCCCACGCAATCCGGCTCGTCGCGGCGGCGGTGGTCCTTAAAGAAAAAAATCGTTATCATCCTGATAATCGGGATTGCCTTCCTGCTCTTCCTCGAGATAAGCGCCCGCGTGCTGGATCGCATCAGCGGTGTAGATCCGAGTGCGCGAACGATTATCTTCATAAAGGAATACCGGTCACACCCGTACCTGAACGTCCGGTTCCGCCCCGGCACCGGCGGCTCGAACTCGAAAGGTTTCAAGGGAAAGGAATTCGAGACCCCCAAACCGAAGGGGCGCATCCGCGTGGCATGCCTGGGCGGCTCCACGACATGGGGTTTCGGCCTGAAAGAAAATGAAGATTACCCTTCACTGCTCGGAGAAATCCTCAAACAGAAGTTTCCCGGCAGGGATATAGAAGTCATCAACGCGGGCGTCCCCACCTACCACAGCCTGGTTTCCCTCGTCAACCTCCAGTGCAGGGTGCTGCCGATCGAGCCCGATATAATATGCGTATCCCACGGCGCAAACGACATGTGGCCCATCATGGCGCCCGGGTTCAAAACCGACTACACGCATTTCTACAAAGACTTCCCCGGCGACAACGTTTTCTGCGCAGCATCCGGCGAAGGCGTGCCTGCAAAACTCTTCGGATGGTCGAGACTGTTTCAGATACTCCGCTACAAATGCATGGATTTCCGCCGAAAGCAGGACATGGCCCATTACATAACCCCCGTGCCGCGGAGTAAATGGGCGCGCGAGCCGGCCCCCGGCAAAGACGGAATCGAAACGTTCCGCAGAAACATGCAGTCCATCGTCGCCGTCGCCCGGGAACACAATATTAAAATTGTTCTCGGCAATTTCCCGTTCCGCAAATCCGCGCTCCCGACGGGTGGGCAAGGAGAATGCTACGAAAAAATGAACGAAGTCGTCACCCAAATCGCGTCCTCCCACGGAACACCGCTGGCGGGCGCCAGAACCTTTGTATCGGAAGAAAAAGCGAGATTCCAGAGCGACGGCGTCCACCTGACCGCAGAAGGCTCGAGAAAACAGGCCGAAGCCTTCGCCGAAGCTATCGTCAAGGGAAAACTGATAACTCAAAACTAACATGCACGGAACCGAACAACAATGAAACGCACCGTCATATCCGCGATCCTCATCATAACTATCCTCTGCGGTGTTATTGCCGCCATCATAATCTCGCAGGATAAAGGCCCGGCAGTTTCTTACTCCGGCGGGATAAAGCCCTTTATCAGCCGCGGACCGTATCTGCAGTTTGCAGGCCATTTTCAAAACACCGGCACAATGGTCGCGGCCTGGGAAACTTCCACGCCCCAGCCGACTTCCTTCGTAGTTTACAGGAAAGGCTCGAAGAAAGCGTTGGTCAGCAAGATATCCAAAGGCGGCCGGACAACCCGGCACAAGGTCCTGTTGCCGGATTTAACCCCGGATACCGAATACAAATTCGCCTGCCGGAAAATCGCAGGACACGAGACAAATTCTTCGGGGATTGAGTTCAGGACTCCGAAACCGCCTGGCAGCGCCCAGGAATTTGTCGTCTACGGCGATTCGCGCTACCAGCCGAAGGAACACGCGAAAGTGAGTAAAGCCATTCTGAAGGAAAAACCCGCTTTCATCATCCACACCGGCGATTTCGTCAGCGACGGGAGAATTTCAAGTCAGTGGGATACAGAATGGTTCAGACCTGCAAAAGAAATGCTGAAAAGTATTCCCGTCCTGCCCGTTCTCGGCAACCACGAATATAACGCGGCCGAATATTACCGGATTTTCGATTACGCAACCATGAAGTCGGGCATTACTTCGGTCTCGGAACTGCTCAAGCCAAAGGGCTCGCCGGATTACACCCGCATTATCGGCGACGTGGAAATCATCGTTATCGACACCAACCGCAACTTCATATCCGGCGACAGGAGCAGGAACATCCCGATAAGCGCCAACTATGCGTGGCTGAAAGAAAAACTCGAAGCGCCGCGTAAAGCGAAGTGGCGCATCGTCTGCATGCACAACCCCGCGTTCTCGTCGGGAATGCACGGCTCGTCTGACAACGTGTTCTATGTCCTCGTCCCGCTTTTCAACAAATACAAACCCGATATCGTATTCTGCGGACACGACCACTGCTACGAGCGCTCGGAATATAAGGGAATTACCTACATCACCACGGCCGGCGGCGGCGCGCCGCTGTATAAAAAAACAAAGAAAAATCCCTTCTCGAAATGCTTCAAAGCAGCCTACCACTACACACTCGTCGAAACCGACGGCGACAAGATGACAATCACCGCCAAAAAGCCGGACGGGACGGTTCTCGATTCAACGACAATAACAAAGAAATAAAAAAATGTAGGGGCACAGCGCGCTGTGCCCCTACATTAGATTGCCGCACTTACCCGTCATCTAACTCGTTCGTATAACCGCGCCCAGCTTCTGCTCGAGCGTTCGCAGGATCGCGTCGCGCGCCTTCTCGGCCGACTTCATCTTCATCGTGCCGGTCTCGCTCCTGAAGTGCACGGAAAAGGCGACCGACTTCCTGCCCTCCCCGACCTGCTCGCCGCGGTAGAGGTCGAAAAACTTTACGTTGCGGAAGTATTTCCCGCCCGCGCTGCGGATAGTCGATTCCATCTCAGACCACGGCACATTCTCATCCACGGCAACCGCGACGTCGAGCGTGATGCCGGGGTACTTCGGAATCGGCTCGTAGCCGGGTTTCGCATCGTGCTTTTCGGCAAGTTTATCGACATCGACCACGCATGCAGCGCAGGCGCCCTCGATTTCAAGAGCGGCGCCGGTCGAAGGATGCACCTCGGTAATGTAACCGAGCCCGGTTTCCCCGAGCTTCACCGAAAGCGATTTTTTCGGATGTATCCACGGCAGCTCGGGAAGTTCGCCTTCCACGCTCGCGAGGTCCGGCGCGCCCAGGAACTCGGCAAGCCGATCGACAATGCCGCGCAGGTCCGGGAAAAGATCGCGGTCCGGCTCCCGCGAATAAAGCATTATGCAGAGATGGAAGCGCTCGTCGGGCAGTTCGCCCGGCTTCGCGTCCTTACGGGCGCGGTAAATCTTGCCGAACTCGAACAACCCGAACTCGGCGGTGTTGCGCCAGTTGGTCGCGACGTTTCGAAGCAGGTTCGGCACGAGCGACCAGCGCATCGCCTCCTGGTCCTCGGTTATCGGGTTGCGGAGGTATACCCGGTCGTCCGGCAGATGGTCTATCGCCTTCAGTACCTGGGTGGAATCGAACGAGTAATTCATCGTCTCGGCCAGGCCGAGTCCGTAGGCAAGCAGCTTGCGAAGACTGCGGACGAGGTGGCGCGTTTTCGACTGCGGCGGCGGCGCAAGCGCGACCTTCGGCGCCTGCGGCGTGATGTTGTCATAGCCGTGCATCCGCCCGATTTCCTCGATAAGGTCTTCGGGAATGGAAACGTCCCGCGTCGCGCGCCAGCTCGGCGGGATGACTTCGAAGCTGTCCGCTTCACGTTTTACACCGAAGCCCAGCCGCGTGAGGATGCCGGTAATTTCCTCGCCCGGAAGAACCTTGCCGAGCAGGCGGTCGCATGCTTCCCGGGTCAACGCAATCGGTTTCGGCGGAGGCGGCAGCTGGCACACGTCGTACAGCTTCGATTCCATGACAAGCCCGGGGTTCATGGAGGAAAGGACGTTTATGAAACGCCCGACGCCGTCGAGCGCGTTTTTCGGGTCGAGCGCCTTCTCGAACCGCATCGAAGCCTCGGTGCGGAGCTTGAGCCGCTGCGCCGTCATGCGAATGGAAGTCGGGTTGAAATTCGCCGACTCGAGAACCATGCGCGTCGTGTTATCGAGGATTCCCGAATCTTTTCCGCCGACGACGCCCGCCACTGCAATCGGCCGCTCAGCGTCGGCAATCATCAGCATGTTTTCATCAACCGGGATGTCCGCCGATTTGCCCTCGTGCAGAGTGGTAATCGTCTCGCCCTTTTTCGCGCGGCGGACGATTATCGCGTCGCCTCCGAGCAGCGAAGAATCGAAGGCGTGAAGCGGCTGGCCGAGCTCGAGCATCACGTAGTTTGTCGCGTCTACGACCGAGTTGATAGGCCTCATCCCGGCCGCGGCAAGGCGGCATTTAATCTCGAGCGGGCTCTCGCCGACCTTGATGCCACTTAGAACTATCGCGCAGTAACGCGGGCACAGATCGAAATCGTGGACTTCAACCCGAAGGGGGTCGCCGCTTCCCTCGGGGTATTCCGTTTCGAGCGGCTTGAGTTCGCGGCCGAGTATCGCGGCGAACTCGCGCGCAATGCCGTAGTGCCCCCAAAGGTCCGGGCGGTGGGTTATCGACTTGTTGTCGATCTCGAAAACCACGTCGTTCAGCGGAATAACATCGTGCACCGGCAGGCCGATCGGCGTCTCGGGGTCCAGCTCGATGGTTACGGTGTGGTCATCGCCGATGCCGAGCTCGTCCTCGGCGAGTATCATCCCGTTCGATTCGACGCCGCGGATTTTCGTTTTCCTGAGCTTGAACGGTCCCCCGGTCTCGGGGTTGACAACGCTTGAGCCGAGCGGGGCAAATACGACCTTCTGCCCGGCCGCGAGGTTGGGCGCGCCGCAGACGACCTCGACCGGCGGCGCTGAATCGGAAAACTTCACCTTCGCCAGCACGTTCTGGTCGGCGTTCGGGTGCGGATAGACGTCGATGCACTCGCCCGTCAGGACGCCGCTGACCTTGTCGCCCAGCTTTATGACCTCGTCGACCTCGGCCGTCGACATGGTGAACTTGAGTGCAAGCTCTTCCGGCGAATGCCCCGAAAGGTCGACGTAATCCGAAATCCAGTTCAGTGAGATTCGCATAGGAGCACCTGTTTAGAATTGCTGCAGGAACCTCAGATCGCCCGCGCACATCAGCCGGATGTCCTCGATCCCGTATTTCTGCATGACAAGACGCGTGAGCCCGAGCCCGAACGCGAAACCGGAATAAACGGACGGGTCGACTTTGCAGTACTTCAATACGTTCGGGTGCACCAGCCCGCAGGGAAGCATCTCGACCCAGCCCGACTGCTTGCAGACGGGGCAACCCTTGCCCTCGCACAGCATGCAGTGCATGTCCAGCTCGAAGCCGGGCTCGACGAACGGGAAGTAGCCGGGACGCAGCCTGATTTTCACGTCCCGCTCGAACACGCCGCGCAGGAGTTCTTTCATAAAGTAAATGAGATGCGCGACCGATATCCCCTCTTCGACCATCAGCCCTTCGCACTGGTCGAACGTGTGCTCGTGGGAGGCGTCGAGCGCCTCGTACCTGAACACCCGACCCGGCGCGATGCAGCGGATCGGAACGCCGTACTTTTCCATCGCGCGGACCTGCACGGGCGAGGTATGCGTCCGAAGCAGGTTGCCGTCCGTGAGCCAGAACGTGTCCATTATGTCCTTGGCCGGGTGGTCGTCGGGAATGTTGAGGGCCTCGAAGTTGTAGTAGTCGGTCTCGATTTCCGGCCCTTCCGCGATAATGAAACCCATCGAGGTGAACAGGTCTTCGATAGTCTCGCGCACCTGCATGAGCGGGTGGATATTTCCGAGCGGGCGGCGGTTCGTGCCCGGGAGGGTCGTGTCGTAAAACGAATCCAGGTCGGATTCGAGCGACGCGCGCATAAGCTCGCGCCCGCGCGCCTCGACCGCTTCCGCGACCTCGCTCTTTACCTCGTTGGCCCGCTTTCCGAACGCGGGGCGCTCCTCGGCGGGCAGCTTGCCGATGGACTTGAGCATCTGCGTAATCTCACCGGAGCGGCCGAGGTACCTGACTTCCACCTTGTCAAGGACGGCGGCGTCACCGGCGGCCGCGACCTCTTCAAGCGCGGTCTTCCTTACTGTTTCGAGCTCGTCAAGCATTGAAAGCTTCCTTCCTCGAGCCTTATGAAAACACGGGCGGGTTTGCGCATTGCCGCTTGTACCGGCTGCGCGGAAACCCGCCCTTGCTTATCATTCTCAACTTCTTCAGGATTCGGGTCTCGCGATTTATTGCGCCTGTTTTGCGAGCTGCACGAGGTCGGAAAACGCCTTCGCGTCGTAGATAGCGACCTCGGAGAGCGCCTTCCGGTCAAGCGCAATGCCGGCCTTTTTGAGGCCGTTGATAAATCGCGAGTATGACATCCCTTCCGCGCGGCAGGCCGCGCTGATGCGCGTAATCCAGAGGCGGCGGAAGTCGCGCTTCTTCAGCTTCCTGCCGATGTAGGCGAAACGCATCGCGCGCTTGTTCGATTCTTTTGCGGTTCTAAGGAGTTTTGAGCGGCCGCCGCGATAGCCTTTCGCGGCTTTCATGATGCGCTTTTTCTTGCGGTGTCGAGCTACCGAGCCCTTGGTCCTTGGCATGATTTCATTCCTTTGCCGCGTTGCACGGCGGTTTCGACTGCCCGGGAGGTGCAACAGGTGCACGCTTGGAACCCACGGACGCCGTGGCGATTGCGGATTGCAGATTTCGGATTTCGGATTAAGGAAAATTCCAATCCGCAATCTGAAATCCGCAATCCGAAATTGAATTATCCTCCGAGCGCTTTCCTTATTCGCTTCACGTCCGCCCGCGAGCACAGCCGGGCCTTTCGCAGGCGGCGGCGCACCTTGCCCGGCGTCCCGGACATGAGATGTCCGCGGTTCGCCCTCGTGCGCTTCACCTTGCCTTTTTTCGTAAGGCGGAAGCGTTTCGTAAGCGCCTTTTTTGTCTTCATCTTCGGCATCTGAAACTCCGTAACGTATTATCGTTTATCGGCAATCACAAAACTCAGGATTACCACAAAATCAACGCCGCTGAGGCGCGGCCGATAAAATGTCGTGTGTCGTTTGTCGTGTGTCGTGAGTGTCATAGATTTAATAACCACACACGACAAACCACAAACGACAAACCACAAACGACTAACCACAAACGACTAACCACTAACGGCTAACCGCTATTTCGGCGCAAACGTCATTTCGATCCGCCGCCCTTCCATCTTCGGCTCCGATTCGACCTTGGCGATGTCTTCCAGTTCGGTCATAAAACGCGTCAGTTGCCTGGTCCCGTATTCGCGGTGCTGCATCTCGCGCCCCTTGAACTGTACGGTGATCGTAACTCTGTGTCCCTTTTCAATGAACTCGCGCGCCTTGCGGACCTTTACCAGGAGATCATGCTCTTCGGTCTTCGGCCTCACCCGCAGCATCTTGAGCTGCTGGCGGTGCGTGGCCCTCTGCTGGCTCCGTTTTTTCTGCCGGTACTTGTATTTTCCATAGTCCATTATCCGGCAGACGGGCGGGTTCGCCTCCGGCGCCACCTCGACCAGGTCAAGTTCGACGGTCTGCGCCATCTCCAGAGCTTTCTCGGTCGGAATAATCCCGACCTGGTCCCCGTTCTCATTAATCAACCGGACCGACGGGGTGTGAATCTTTTCGTTTACCCGCAACTGTTTTTTTGAAACGATACTGGTACCCTCCTAAAAAATAACTTTTGCGGCGCTCTCTTCCGCGAGTCTCCTGACGGCGTCCTCGAGGCCGACCGGTCCGAGGTCTCCCTTTCCGCGGATGCGGAGCGCTACCGTCCTGTCCCCGATTTCTTTATCTCCAACGACGGCCATGTACGGGATCTTTTCCACGGCGCCGTCGCGAATCTTGCGGCCCGTTTTCTCGTTCCTCGCGTCGACCGTAATCCGCAGGCCCGCCGCCCTGAACGCGGCCTCCACTTCCCGCGCGTACTCGAGGTGAGAATCGGTTATGGGTATAACGCGTATCTGCTCGGGCGAAAGCCAGAGCGGAAACGCGCCCGCGTAGTGCTCGATAAGCCCGCCGACGAAACGCTCCATCGAGCCAAGGACCGTCCGGTGAACCATCACGACGCGCTTCTCGGTGTTGTCGCTGGCCACGTAGTTGACGTCGAACCGCTCGGGCAGGTTGAAATCGACCTGGTTCGTCGGCCCCTGCCACTCGCGTCCGAGCGCATCGACCAGCTTGATATCCACCTTCGGCCCGTAATAAACGCCCTCGCCCGGGTCGACCGTATACTCGATGCCGAGGCGCTCCAGCGCACCGCGGAGCGCGTTCGTCGCCATCTCCCAGTTCTCGTCCGAGCCGATGTACTTCTCCGGCTTCGTCGCAAGGTATACGTTAAACGTATAGCCGTATGCGGTCAGCAGATAATCCGCCAGTTCATATACGGCTACGATCTCATCTTCGAGTTGCTCCGGCGTGCAGAAGATGTGCGCGTCGTCCTGGGTGAAGCCGCGCACGCGGAGCATGCCGTGAAGCACGCCCGAGCGCTCGTAGCGGTAGACGGTCCCGAGCTCGCACCAGCGCAGCGGCAGCTCCCTGTACGAACGCTTGCGGGTCTTGTACATCTTTATATGTGCGGGGCAGTTCATCGGCTTCACGCGGTAAAGCTGCCCGTCGATATCCATCGGCGAGTAAAGCATCTCGCTGAACTTTTCGAGATGGCCGGACTTCTCGTAAATCCTTTCGCTCGCGATATGCGGCGTGTAGACGATGTCGTACCCGTGCTTGAAATGCTCCTCGCGCCAGAACTCCTCGACGAGGTGCCGTATCATCGAGCCCTTCGGGTGCCAGAGGATCAGGCCCGCGCCTATCTCGTAATCGGTCGAATAAAGGTCGAGCTGCTTTCCGAGCTTGCGGTGGTCGCGCTTCTCCGCTTCCTCGAGCTTTTCAAGATACTCCTGCAGGTCTTTTTCGTCAAAGAACGCGGTTCCGTAAATCCTCTGAAGCTGTTCTCGTTTCTCGTCGCCTCGCCAGTACGCGCCGGCGAACTTGAGCAGCTTGAACGCGGCCACCTTGCCGGTCGACGGCAGGTGCGGGCCGCGGCACAGGTCGGTGAAACTTCCGTTCCTGTAAAGCGAGACAGTATCGTCGGCAAGGTCTTCGGCAAGCTCGAGCTTGTACTTGTCGCCGTCGGCTTTGAACTGTTTTATCACCTCGGCGCGCGGGACGTCTTCGCGGACGAACTTCTCGTTCCGCTTTATAATCTCGCGCATCTTCTTTTCAATCTTCGCCAGGTCTTCCTCGACGAACGGCTCGGCCTTGTCGAAATCGTAGTAAAACCCGTCCGCAATCGAGGGGCCGATTGCGAGCTTCGTGTCGGGCCAGAGCTCCTGCACGGCCTCCGCCATCACGTGGCTGGTCGAGTGGCGCAGGACTTCGAACGCGTCCTCGTGGTCCTTTGTCACCAACTCAATTGATGCGTCGCTCTCAATCGCGCGGGTGAGGTCGACGAGGTCGCCGTTCAGCCTAGCGGCGATCGAGCGCTCGGCCAGCTTCGACGAAATAGACTTCGCGACGGCAATCGGCGTCACGCCGTCGTCGTAAGTCTTCGTGTCACCGTCCGGAAACGTAATAGAAACCATATTTTTTCCCTGCGTCCATCCGGAAAAAACACCTTGTCTGCGCGGCGTAAAGACACAATCCCGCACCAAGCCCTTCCGGATGGACTTTTTCTTCCCATCGGAACCTCGAATGATAATACATAACTCGAATTCTGTCAAGAAAATATTACAGGAGACCGGAACAAGGGTGCGGGTAATTTCCCGAGAATATATCAAGATTTTTCGGCAAAAACCGGGTTCCGTGGTATAATAATGGCAGCCAGCCACGAAGTGTCAATTGTCCTCCACGTAAATCATTTTTAAGTTTCTGGAAGGAGTATGTCATGGAGTGGATCGCGAAGTGGAACAGGCAGAGAAAATACCTGGCAATTGCCTCAGTGATGCTGGTCGGTTTGTTTTTTTTCTATTCGATTTTCTTATCCCCCTCGGGTGACGAATTCCTGTCGGACCTCGACGTGGAAGGGAACTTCTACCTCGAGGAGCCCATCAGGCATCTCAACCTGACGATATTTCCAATATGCGCATACGAGGCGAGCGATACGGCCGACTTCGTGACGCTCGACGAGGGGATGAAGGAAAAACTCGTTGAAATCGCCGAGAAGGAAAACGCCCAGGTAAGCGAGCTCTGCATCTGCAACAAATCAGACAAGCCGCTTTACCTCATGGGCGGTGAGATAATCGCAGGCGGAAAGCAGGACAGAATCGTGGCGCAGAATACCATAGTTCCCCCCAAGACCCAGATGGGACTCAGCACGTTCTGCGTGGAGAAGAACAGATGGTCGGCCGCAAACGGGCGGAGGTTCAACCCGAATGATCCCGCCAAGTTTCAATCGATGAACGTCCTGGCGAAAACGGGCCAGAGGTACAGGGCGCAGATCGACAAGGACCAGTCGGGCGGCTGGGCGGAAGTGGCCCGTACAACGGCCGCCCTTTCATGTCAGACCGCTACCAACACGCTGAGCGCGGTCTATAAGAGCAAGGAAGTCAAGGAGAAAGTCGAGCCCTTTACCGAGGTTTTGAAAAGTGAGCTCGATGAAATTGAGGACCTAGTCGGCTTCGTCGTATCCATAAACGGCGAGGTCCACTCCTGCGACATATTCGGGAGTCCGGAGCTGCTTGAAAAGTACCGGGACAAGCTCATCAACTCGTACGTCATAGAGGCGCTGACCTGCGAGAAGGTAATCGAAGACGAAGTCTCGAAGTATGAAGTGCTGGACTGGTTCGTTGAAGCAGCGGAAGAACCGGAATCGAAAGTACTGACCAGGGTGAGGGACCGCCACGGTTCGCGGGAGGTGGTCGAAACAGACTCACCGAACGCCGCCGGGGTCAGGAGTTTTTACAGGGGCGAGGAAGTGCATTCAAATTACTTCAAGCAATAACAACAAGAGCCCCGAAACTGGAAGCAAAAAAGAACGGCCGAAAGGCCGTTCTTTTTTGCTGTAGATTTTTGACGCTTGACGCTCGACGCAAGACGTTTGACGCGCTAGTCGAAGGTCGGGCGCGGGAGGAGGCCCGCCTTTTCGACGATTTCAGGTATCTTCTTTTCCCACTCGATGGCCTGGAGGTGGACGCCCTTGATTCCCGGAATCTCGCGGCACTGCTGGATAAGCTCGACCGTAATCTTGCCGGCTTCCTCTTCCTGGTTGATGCGCTTCTGTTTTTTGTCGTCGCCGCCGGCCTTCATCGCGGCCTTCATCCGGTCCATGAGCTCCTTCGGAACGGAGACGCCGGAGACAAAGTTGTTCATGTACTTGAGCATACCGAAGTTTCTCGGCACGATGATCCCGGCGAGGATGGCGGTCCGCTCGTGCAGGCCCATGTCGACGACGATTTTCATCTGCTCTTTGAAGGCCTCGACGTCGTAGACGCCCTGCGTCTGGATGAAATCGGCGCCGGCGTCGACCTTTTTCTTCAGGCGCGTCGGGCGGATTTCGATCGGGTCGCCCATCGGCGTCCACGCGCAGCCGATGAAGAGCGGCGGGCGCTTGTCGATCGGGTCGCCTCCCTGCTGGACGCCGTCGTCGCGCATGCCTTTCAGCGCCGAGATGAGCTGGATGGTGTCGATGTCGTATACGTTCTTTGCGCCGGGGTGGCCCTTGAGCCTTCCCGCACCGCCAAACGACTGGTGGTCGCCCGCGATGCAGAGGCAGTTCTTGCAGCCGAGCGCACAGGCGCCAAGGATGTCGGCCTGTATCGCGAGCCGGTTCCGGTCGCGGGTCGTCATCTGCATCACGGGCTCGAGCCCTTCCTGCAGGATGATGAACGCCGACGCGATGCTCGACATTCGCACGACCGCGGTCTGGTTGTCGGTGATGTTGAAGGCGTCGGCGTTGCCCTTCAGTATCTTGGCCTTTTCGCGCACGACTTCGCCGTTGCAGTCCATCGGCGGTCCGAGCTCGGCCGTCACCGCGAATTTCCCGGCTGCCAGAACGCGCTCGAGATTACTGCCGCTTAATAGTTCCGCCATCGGTGCTCTCCATATTATGGTCGGTTGGTCTTTTGGTCCTTCGGTCTTTTCGTCTTAAGATTCTTTTGCCGCATCGTCCTCTGCGGCCATTGCGGCGGTCTCTTTCGTGAGGCGGCGCGGGCCGCCGTGCGTACCTTTCGACCAGTCGCGTGCGGCCTGGATCTCGTCGTACTGGCCGAGGATGTCGAGCTCCTGCATGCGCTTGACGATGAGGTACCAGCCGCAATCGATATCCTGGCTGATTTCACACTTGCCGTCGCTTGTGCCGCCGCAAGGGCCGTTCATTATCTGCTTCGAGCAGCGCGCCATCGGGCAGATGCCGCCGGTAAGGTGCAGGATGCATTCGCCGCAGCCGGCGCACAATTCGAGGTAGTCGCCCTGGGCCTCGTTGGAGCCCAAGAACGACGTATTAACACCGGGGAAGACCTGCACCGGCCCGATGCGGGTCGAGAGGAAATTGCAGCCGACGCCGCAGGCGAGTGTGACGACCGCGTCGAACCCTTCGTTTTTCACGCGCGCGAGAAGCGGCTCGACGAACTCGTCGTCGCACTGGCGCTCGACCGTGTCTTCGAGGATTTCGACGTCCTTGCCGTCGTTCTTGAAGGCAATCCTCAGCGCCGAGGCGACGTTCTTGACCTCGGTCTCGCCGCCGGCGAGGCATACGGTGACGCACGTGCCGCATCCGGCGATAAGGACTTTCTTTTTCCCCTCGATAAATCCTTTGATTTCGGCAACTGGCTTCTGGTCCGCTATTATCATTATCCATATCCTCCGCTAAGCAGGTTGTTAGCCAAGCTTTTCTCTTGCTTCGGAAAGAATTTTCGGCCATTCGGTCTCGGCCGGACCGTTTGTTTTCATGAGCTGTATTTTGTCGGCGCCCACGCCTATGGCCTCGAGGAAGCCTCCGGCCTCCTTTACACGTCTCTCGATTCGGTCGAGCGCTATCGGGTACTGGCACGAATCCCCTTCGCACGCGATAACCGTTACGCCGCCGGCGCCGAGCTCGAACGGCGCGAGCAGGTCGGAGACGGTCAGTCTTGCTGTACAGGGAACCGAAATCCGGACGATTCCATCGCTCTTCACCGCGGCCGGATCGTTCTGAAGTGCGTCCCTTGTCTCGGCCTGGAAAAGGCAGCCGAACCCAAGGAGGAACTTATCCGGTTTCCCGCCGAGCCTTTCGAGTTTACCGGCGATGCGGTTCTTCATTTCGTGGACACCCCAGCGCTCGAGCTTTATCGCCACCGCCGGGCATTCGGCGGCGCAGAGTCCGCAGGCCTGACATTCGTCGGCGGGCATGACGGCTTTCTTTTCGATCTTCGCGACGTCGAACGGGCAGACTCGCACGCATGTCAGGCAGACGGCGCATTTTTCTTCATCCACAACCGCACCCAAGGTGCAGGACATGCAGCGGGCGGCTTCCTGCCGCGCTTCTTTTTCGGTAAAGCATGGCTCGATGACTTCGAAATTCGTAAGGCGCTCCACCGGGTCGGCGAACTCGACTTCCGTCCGGTCGCGTTTTATGACTTTCTCGGCGACCCGCTCGGGCAGCTCGCCGACGTGCGGCATATCGGTGCCGGGAATCGACGCGACATCGCCCTTGTCCAGCCAGTGCGCGATGGCCTGCGCGGCCCTTCGCCCTTCTGCAACGGCCTCGATAGCCGCGCCCGGCCCGACCGCGATCTCGCCGGACGCGAACACGCCCGGCTCGGAGGTGGCAAGCGTCGCACGGTCATACTCGAACCGCGTCCCGCCCGCGATTTTTACTTTCGAGCCTTCGACGCATGAGATGTCGGCCTGCTGGCCTATGGAGACGATTACGTTGTCCGCATCGAAGCTGCATGTGTTGCTTTCATCGTACTGCGGGTTGAAGCGGCCGGTGTCGTCGAACACGCAGGTGCATTCCTTGAAGTCGATGCCGGTTACTCTGCCGCCGTCGGTTCTGACTTCCGTCGGTCCCCAGGAGTTCGAAATCCTGATGCCTTCTTCGACGGTTTCCTGTATCTCCCAGTCCCAGGCCGGCATCTCGTCTTCGCCTTCGAGGCAGATCATCGTTACTTCTTCCGCGCCCAGGCGTTTTGCGGTACGCGCCACGTCGACGGCCACGTTGCCACCGCCGATAACGACGACTTTCTTACCGAGCACCGGCGTACCGCCCTCGGCGGCTTCCCGCAGGAACGGCATGGCGAGTATTACGCCGTCCGCATCCATGCCCGGGAGCGCAAGCGTGCGGCTGTCGAACAGGCCGCCGGCAATAAGGACGGCGTCGTGGTCTTTTTTGAGCTGGTCGAATGTGACGTCTTTACCGACGTCGAAGCCGGTCTTGAGCTCGACTCCGAGGGCGAGGATGTCGTCGACGTCTTCCCTGACGATGTCATAGGGCAGGCGGTATTTGGGGATGGCGTATGAGAGCATTCCGCCCGGTTTTTCGGCGCGCTCGAAGACCGTTACCGAAAACCCGTCTTTCGCAAGGTCGTGCGCGGCAGTCATGCCGGACGGTCCCGCGCCGACGACGGCGACCTTTTTGCCTTTAGTCCCGGCGGTCTTTTTGATTTTTCCCCTGCGCGCGAGGCGGTAGTCGCGCGTGTTGTCCACGATGAACCGCTTGAGCATCCTGAGCGAAAGCGGTTTTTCGACGTTGTTTCTGCGGCACTCCTGCTCACAGGCGTGGCTGCAGATCCGTCCGCAGACCGACGAGAACGGGTTTACGCTGAGCGTAAGCTCTAGCGCGTCCTCGTAGCGTCCGTGCGCGACGTACTCGGTCAAGCGCCGGTTATCGGTATGGACGGGACACGCCGCCACGCAAGGCGCTTTAAGGTTTTCATCAAGACTTTGTTTTGATCCGGATTCGCCCATGTGCAGCCTCTGGAAGGTGGTTATAATTTGCCAAAGCGAGATATGGGGCGACAATGTTAAACAACGCGCGGGTCATTGTCAAGAATTATTCGTACAAAAAGGCACGAAGTCTTTGCAGAAAACACTTCCCTATTCAACACAACGCGTTAGAAACTTCTCTGGAAAGGTTAATTGACCAGGATCACACCGTAGTAATGCTGTTTGTCTTTGCGGTTGCGGACGACCTCGATTTCGTATCCGTTGCCGCGGGCGGTCTCGTAGACGTCGATACCGCATGCCTCCATGCTCGGCCGTGCGTCTTCGGAGTGTATGCAGCCGTTTTCGAAGTCGCACTCGTCGCAAAGCCTGCACGGCCCCGCGCCGAGGCCGAAAGCTTTATAATAACCGGCAAGGAAAATCTCGCGCTCCAGCTTCGCGGCAATCTCTTTTGTTTTGCCGTACACCGACTCGAAAAGGATAGCGTTTTTATAGCAGTCGATAACTTTCCGCATCTCTTCCGGGATCGGGGTGTGCGGCGGGCAGCAGAGCGAGCTGCCGTAGCCGTCGCACCCGTACTGGCACTTGAGCCGCACCCATGCAGCGGTTTTTACGGACGAAGCCTTGACAACCTTGGCCGATTTGGCGCCCAGTTTGACTGCGCGATTGATAAAGTTCTTTATTGGGGGGAGCGGCCGGCGTCCTGTTGTCTTCTTCTTCGTCGTCTTCTTCTTCGCCATGGATTATTCCCGGTGCTGACGTCGCAACTAAACACGCGCAGCAAGCTGCGCCGTAAAACGGATTTTATTCAACGCCGCGCAAACCGGTCTGGTTACGCGCGGCCGCTAAACAGATTTTAATCAACGCCGCTGAGGCGCGGCCGCTAAATACTTATTTCCTTATCACTTATCACTTATCACTTTATTCCTGTCCGAACATGTGGGCGAAGACTTTGGCGTCGGCTATCATGTTCGCGATGCGGCAGTTCTCGTTCGGCTGGTGCATCGTCTCTTCGAGCGTGCCCCAGACCGCCGCGGGGATACCGGCCTCGCGGAAAAACGCGGCGACCGTGCCGCCGCCGATGCCGACCGGTTTCGCGTCGAGGCCGCGCGTCTCCTTTATCGCAAACGAAAGCCGCTTGACGACCTCGCTGTCGACGGACGTCGGGGGCGCGGCCTGCTGGAACTGCGGCGTCTCGAACGAAATTTTTACTCCGGTCTCTTTTTCAATTCTGTCGGCGACTTCGCGGGCAAGCGTTTTGACTTCTTCTATTTCAATGCCGGGCAGGACGCGGCAGTCGAAATAGAAAATATCTTCTCCGGGAATCGTGTTGACGTTCTCGACGTTGGCCTCTTTCTTGGTGGGCTCGAAAGTGCTGTCCGGCGGCTCGAAAAGCGGGTCAGTGCCGGACCATTTTTCGTGGAGCGCCGCATCGAGGGCAAGCATCAGCTTCGCGCCCGCGCGGTGTGCATTGTTCCCCCTCGCGGGCTGCGAGCCGTGGGCCTGCTTGCCGAGAATGGTGCATTTCAGCCAGACGATGCTCTTCTCCGCAACTTCAATCATCGAGCCGTCGGGCGAGCCGGTATCGGGGACGAGGAGGATATCGTCCTTCTTTACGATATCATGGTTCTTCAGCAGCCAGTCGACGCCGAACTTGGAGCCGACCTCCTCGTCGGCGACGAGAAGGAGGCCGACGTTGAAAGTCGGCTTGAGTCCGCACTCGAGCATTGCCTTCAAGGCGTAGTAGCTGGCGACAAGCGCCTGCTGATTGTCCTCGACGCCGCGGCCGTAAAGTTTGCCGTCTTTCTCGACGACCTCGTACGGGTCGGTGTCCCAGAGGTCGGCCGGCCCGGGCGGGACGATATCCAGATGGGCCATGACCCAGATGGTCCTGTCCGCGTTCACGCCATCCCACGTCGCGACGACGGACGGCCGGTCGCCCGAAGGGGCGCGCTCGTCAGGCGCGCGGTAGACGTTGAGCGTATCGGGCGAAAGCTTGTTCAGATATTCCGAGACAAGCTCGACCCGCTTCGCCTCGCCCTCCCCGCCCGAGGCCGGGCTGATGGCCGGGACGGCCGTGATCTTTATCTGCATGCCGACCATTTCCCGCTCGAGCGAGTCAATTTTCGCAAACACTTTTTCGTAATCAGAGTTCGACCACATGGTTATTCCTTTTCGCTGTCAGCCTGGGAATCTTGATTGTCAGCCGTCGTGTCGTCGGCCTTCGGTTTCGCAAACACGGCGAGCAGGGCCGCAGCCATAATAAAGACTACGGCTCCAAAAAAGTTTTTCAACGCACCGGTTGTAATACCGATAAACGTCACTGCGGCGACGATGATGCCGGTTATGGCTTCGCCGGCGATAAGACCCGAGGCGATAAGGATGCCACGGTTGGCAGCGCCGGATATTTTCCGTCCGAAGACTCCCCGGATAATTCCACCTATAAGAATTGGAACCGTCAGGGCGAAAGGCAGGTAGATACCGATAGCTACCGGCATAACGTGCAGGCGGAACGAAGATTTTCGGATGCGCGCGATTTCGTCGAGGATGATGAGAGCCACGGCAAACGCTGCCCCCATCGTGAGCATCATCCAGGGTACGTCGTATTTAAAAACGGCCTTCGTCAAGTCGCTGAATATTCCCGCCTGCGGCGCCTCGAGCGGCATCGGGTGCGCCGCGCTCGCCTCGACCCCGATGCCTCTGCTCTTGTGCAGGAGCATGAGGACCGGAGCGGTAACAGCCGAGGCCACCACGACACCGATTATCTGTCCAATCTGCATCTTCGCCGGAGTCGCGCCGACGAGGTGTCCGGTTTTCAGGTCCTGCGACATATCGCCCGCCGCGCACGCGGCGCAGCATACGACGCCCGCGACAATCAGCGCGGCCAGAATCCCCGCCTGGCCGGTCACGCCGAAGAGAAGCAGCAGTCCCGACGCGAACAACAGAGTAAAGAGGATCATGCCGCTTACGGGGTTATTTGAGCTTCCCACGAGCCCGGTAATGTAGCTTGAAACGGCAACGAAAAAGAACCCCGCCACAATCATGGCGGCGGCGCAGATCAAGGCGGTGAAAATTGCACCCGTAAAATGCCAGTAAAGGAAGAATATGGTAACCGCGACAATGCCCAGCAGCGGCATCACCAGGCTCATCGGCATGTCCTTTTCCGTTCTCTTTAAATCGCCGGTTCCTTTTTTCCCGCGAAAAGATCTGGCAACTTCCGCGAGCCCGGCCAGTATGCTGCGCCGCATCCGCCAGATGCTCCAGAATCCGCCGATCACCATGGCGCCCACACCCATGTACCGGATGTATTGACGCCAGATCGTGTCGGCCGCCTTCATTATGCTCTCCGAAGTGGGCGCCGCGAGCATTTTTACAACGGCTATATCGTTCGTAACCGCCATGTATATCGGAACCGCGACAAACCAGGTTATTAACCCGCCGACGAAGACCAGAATCGCTATATTGGGCCCGATGATGTAGCCTACAGCCAGGAGCGCCGTCGAGGTGTATGACCCGAAAGAGAAAACGGCTTTCTTTATCCTGAAAGCCGTGGCGAGTTTCCCCGCCAATACGCCAAAATCCCGCAGGAGAGCGTACACGACGCCGAATCCAATCGCTCCGAACAGATACTTGACTCCGGTGCCGCCCTTTTGTCCGGTTTCGAGAATTTCGGCGCATGCGACGCCCTCGGGATATGTCAGTTCCTTTTCTTCAACAATAAGAGCCCTGCGGAGCGGGATCATAAATAATATACCCAGAACACCGCCCAGGACCCCGACAAGAAAAGTCGGCCAAAACTTGTATTCACTCCAAATCCCTGCTATCACCAGCGCGGGAATTGTGAATATTATTCCCGCCGCAATGGACTCGCCCGCGGAGGACATGGTCTGCACCATGTTGTTCTCGAGAATCGTTCCGCGCTTGAGAATGCCGCGCAGGATTCCCATTGAAATCACGGCCGCCGGTATGGAAGCGCATACGGTCATACCGGCCATAAGGCCGAGATAGACGTTCGCGGCGGTGAGTACCGCCGAGAGGATAACTCCTAGCACCACGGCCTTGAGAGTAAATTCCGCGACGGACTCATCGGGTCTTATAAACGGTTTGAACTGTGGTTTGTCTGCCACTGGTTACCCTCCCCTGAAAAGGTTGGGGCAAGTTTAACCAATAGCCCGAAAGACCGCAAGACTTTTCTGGGTCAAACGTCGAACGTCCAAGGTCGAACGTTATAATGAATAATAAATTTCGCGCATATTATAAATACATACCTATCACTTATCACTTATCACTTATCACTTATCACTTATCACTTATCACTTATCACTATTTCCTTATTCCCTTGCTTCAAGAACGCGGCGAGCAAGCTCGCCCGCTAAACGAAGACTCTTAACTTCAACACTTCAACACTTCAGCACTTCAACACTAACATATTCCTTGTTCCCTTGTTTCCTTTTCTTCTTTTTCATCTTCCGGGCCGGTCGCGAAAAACCGCTTCTCCACGCGGTGGTAGAGATAGGACGCGCCTATCATCAGCAGCCCGAGCGCCATGAACGATATGATACGGTACACGTCCTTCACCCTGGCCATGTCGACAATCACGAGCTTGAGCGCCGTTATGCCGAACAGCGCGAGCGCGCACAGGCGGTACGGGCGTATGTTCCGCCAGAATCCGAGCGCAAGCAGGCCGATGGCGTAGACGCCCCATACGACCGAGAGCCCCGCCTGTGCGGCCTGCTTCGCCTTTGCCGGGTCGGCAACCGTGTTGATGAAGTACAGATATGTCTCCCGGCTCAGGAGCACGAACAGGCCGGCGATAATCATGCTGTAAATCGTTTTCGCGAACTCCCTTTCCTTTTCCGGGCAGACGCGATGGAAATACCTGACGAAGAAACCGTGCAGGAAAGCCATCAGGACGACGGCGAGCGCGGCAAGGAAACGCCCGTTAATGTACAGGAGATAGTTTCCGGAAATATCTATGGAATATCCGAAGGCGGCGAGAATCGCCCCGACCGCGAGTACGAAAAGCCCGAACCCGCGCAGCGGAGCCGAGCGCACCTTCAGGCCCGTCGCCAGATACGCGGCAACGCCCGCGACCCAGTACAGCGGCAGGACGCACCGGAGCAGGTAATGCATGTTATGCGAATCGAGCCACAGCGAAGTTTCCGTCGTCATGAGTATCACAATCGAAAAGATGCCGAGGCCGTGGAAGAATACGGCGAGCGAGCCTTCATACTCTGTGCAGATTTTTCTGAAACCGCGGAGCGTGAGCGCGTAGGCGTAAACCGCAAGCGGCGCGCCGAGCGCCAGAAGGAAGCGCAGATTGAAAAAGATTGTGTACCCGCCGAGCTCGCCGCGCAGATCCTGAAAGTATCCAAGCGTTATCAGGAACATCCCGACTGCAAGAAACGCCGTTCCGACCCCGCGAAGGGACGAGGTCTTCAGCTTTATTCCCGAGAACAGATATCCGCCCGCCCCTGCAAGCCAGAAAAGCGGCACAATGCACCATGCATAATAGAAGAGGCCGCGCAGGTTCAGCCAGGCCGAAGTTTCCGTCGTCGCCAG
>SOJX01000020.1 GCA_004376375.1 Planctomycetota bacterium | reverse complement strand
GGTGCTTTTTCTGAATTCGTTCAGTAAGCCACTCGGACACTGCCGTCTCAAAACCCAACTCATAGAGTATAGGAGAGCTAAGGTTGAACGTCAATGACTTGGTTTCTTGAATGGTCTGGTCGAGCAAGTTACAGACTTCCTCCAGCGTCCTGGCAATATCCCTGGAAGGTACGGATGCTCGGAGTGTGTCCAATTGGAGCTTAGAAACGACCAGTGACTGGCTAATTGTGGCGTGCAGCTCTGTGGCGATTCGGTGCCTTTCACTCTCTTCGGCCAGCGTCAACTCCGAAGCCAGAGACTTAAGCTGCACCTGGTCATCAAGAAGCTTCTGCTCATTGGCACGTAACTGCTGGTTGGTAGCTCTGAGCTGTTGCCCGCCGGCACGCAATTGCTGGTTTGACGCCTTGAGCTGCTGCTCACTTGCTCGTAACTGCTGGTTGGTGGCTTTGAGCTGCTGTTCACTCGCCTGCAATTGCTGGTTGGCAGCCTTGAGCTGTTGTTCACTCGCCTGCAATTGCTGGTTGGTGGCTTTGAGCTGCTGCTCGTTAGCACGCAACTGTTGATTGGCCGCTTCAAGCTGCTGCGCATCTGCCTCCAACTGTTGGTTGGCTGCTTTGAGCTGCTCCTCGGCCTGCTTGCGCCTGGTGATGTCCACAATATTGCCCATTATAGCTGGTTTTCCCATGTATTCGGCGCAGCATGCCATCACTTCGCACCAGATGGCTTGTCCGTCCTTTTTCAGTCTCCGCGTCTCATACCGCCGTGCAACATCCTTGCCCGCAAGTCTTTTCGATACAATCTCTGCTACACGCTTTCGCTCTTCAGGATGGATTAGACTCATATATTCCATCCCCACTGACTCTTCAGGCGTAAACCCGTGGATTTTTGCAAACCTATGATTGACAAACACATACTTTCCGTCCTGATTGATGAAGATACCAGTAAGGGAGCTTTCAGTTAGTTTTCTGTATTTCTCCTCCGATTCCCGCAGTGCCTCCTTCATCCTCTCGCTCTCGGTGATATCCGCCCCCGAAATAAGAACATCGACAATATTACCGTCCTCGTCCGTAAGAACCGCATTATGCCAGGCGATGATCCTTTCCTGTCCGCTCCTGGTTAAAACCAGGCTCTCTTCGTATTCGACCGGCTCTATTTCCCCCGCCATCAACTGCTTGAACACTGCACTTTCATCTTTGCGGACACGCATCGGCAGAAAATTATTAAACCAGTTCCGGCCCAAAACCTCCTCTTCTTTGTATCCCAGAATCTCACAGCCCCTCTTGTTGATAAGCGTTACTTTCTGGTCGGGGTCGATAACAACCATCATGGTTCCGGCAACATCAAGATATTTCTGCGCTTTCTCTCTCTCCTCTCTAAGTTGTTTTTCATTGGCGTGTAACTGCTGGATGGCAGCTTTGAGCTTCTGCTCGCTGGCGCTTAACTTACGCTTCTCCGAGGGATGTTTTCTTTTCTTACCCATTTTTCCTCCTAAATTTAATAAATGGTAAGGACAGCAACATTCCTATCGCCAGATTTCTATGCCCTCCAAAGTTGCTTTTCGCTGCCGTTACCTTCTTTGTAGGATATGATTCCTCGCTCGACGTCGAGAGCGACGCTTCTTCTGGCTGTTCCTCCAACGGCCCGGGCCCTTACCTTCAGGCCTTTTTTCCCCAGTAACTCCAGAGCTGATTCGATATTGGCATTGCAGATGGTGTCATTTTCTCTATTGAGTATATTCCCGCCGCCGACCAGAACCACTTCGATGTCGTCTTTTTTTGAACCCAGCTTGCTCATCCTGTTAACTACGGCATCGATGGCATTAGCAGCATATTTCGTTTTTTCCCTAGTTTTTTTATCAGCAGGCGCCCTTCCGGGCAGCATAACGTGCGCCAGTGCTCCAATATTTTTTACAGCATCATAGGCGACAATCGCAATGCACGAGCCAATCGCCTTCGATTGCACCATTAACTTCCCCCTTCCAGCTTTGACTTCGCCTATCTGGACATCAATAACTTTTTTCATAGTGCACGTGTATATTATAAACCAAATTATAATAGACAACAAGTTTTTTATTCCTTTACCGGCAGCCGTTCACGGAGGTAAGACAGCGTTTTTGTGTCATTGCGAGCGATTAAGTCTCGAGAGAGGTCAGCCCTTCGCGGATGGCATATTTAGTAAGTGGCCTATTCTGCGAAAATTGATCCAGTTTTTACGAGAGTACAACCGGCAACAAGAGTATATTTTTGAAAGGGTCCATTCGGATTTTCGGAAATTTGTCTTGCAGTTTTTTGCATAAAGGCCAGAATAACCGGCATTGTATTCGCAGGCGTTTTGTCTGGTCAAAAACGCCAAAAACCGCCAATCATCGATTGAAAGAAGGGATTGGAAATGGAAGTTCAAAAGGTTCTGGAGCAGGTTAAAAAGGACGACATAAAATTCATCACGCTGCAATTCACCGATTTGCTGGGTGTGGCAAAGGAGGTCATCATACCGGTCGAAGAGCTGGAGGACGCCTTAGCCGACGGGGTCTGGTTCGACGGCTCAAGCGTCGAAGGCTTCGCAAGGATTCAGGAAAGCGATTTGTTCCTGCAGCCGGATGCGGCAACCTACGCGGTTGTACCCTGGCTGACCGAAGACGGCAGAACGGCGAGGTTTATATGCGATATCTACGGCTCGGACGGCAAGCCTGCCGAGGGTGACCCGAGATACGTTCTTAAGCGCGCGGTCGCTGAGGCGGCAAAAGAAGGCTTCGATTATCTTGTAGGCCCTGAGCCGGAGTTCTATCTGTTCAGAACCAACGAAGAAAACAGAACCAGCCCACTGGATTTCGGCGGCTATTTTGACCTTTCCTCGCACGAAGGATACAAGGTCATAAAGAGAATAATAGCAGCACTGGAGAATTTCGGGATTCAGGTTGAAACGTCTCATCATGAGGTTGGTCAGGGGCAATATGAAATAGATTTCCAATATGGGTCGTGCCTGGATATAGCAGATAAGGTGCTGACGCTTAAATACTGCGCAAAAAAGATTGCTCAGATGCATAATCTTCACGCGACTTTTATGCCGAAGCCGATAATGGGTGCGGCCGGTTCAGGAATGCATGTTCATCAGAGCCTGTTCGACCTTAAGGCAAAGACAAATGCGTTTTTTGACAAGAGCGAGAAATACAATCTGTCGAAAATTGCCAGTTCGTTTTTAGCCGGTCAGATTAAACATATCAACGCGATGTGTGCGATTTTGTGTCCGACGGTGAATTCCTATAAGCGGCTGGTCAGCG
>SOJX01000065.1 GCA_004376375.1 Planctomycetota bacterium | reverse complement strand
GGCCGAGGCGGCTGCGCTCCGGGCTGGCCAGGTTGAGGCGGCCTCTGTGGCGCAGGCTGCCCGGCCCCAGCTCCCGAACTGCGTTTCGGACCTTTATTAAGGCTTTCCAGCACCATGCTGGCGAGTTTCTTGAGCGTTGGGAACACACCCTCGCCGGTAATGGCGGACGCTTCGAAATACGGAGCGTTGAAGGGGTTGAGCTTGGCCTGGCACTCATCAACCGACATGACGTTCGGCAGGTCCCGCTTGTTGTATTGAATAATAAACGGCATCGAATCGAGCGACATGCGGTATGCGGCCAGGTTGTCCTGAAGGTTTTTCAGGCTTTCGAGATTCTCGGCCTCTTTGCCCACTTGACTGTCGGCGACGAAGATGATTCCGTCGGCGCCCTGAAGCACCAGCTTGCGGGTGGCGTTGTAGTACACCTGGCCGGGAACGGTGTAGAGCTGGAACTTGGTGCGCATCCCGGCAACCTGCCCCAGATCCAGAGGCAGGAAGTCGAAAAAGAGCGTGCGGTCGCCCTCGGTTGCGATCGAGGTAAGCTCGCCTTTCGCATGCCCGGGAGCCTTCTGATGGACGACCTCCAGGTTGGTGGTCTTTCCGCTCATACCAGGCCCGTAGTAAACGATCTTGCAGTTGACCTCTTTCAGGGCGAAGTTGATCTGGACCATCGAAGGTCGATCCTCCGAGACTATGCGCGACGGTGCACGATGCGATTGCCAGCCGAGGTTATTTCGACAAGAAGATGATTCACGTCTATGTTCTGGTTGGTCACAACGACCAGGAACGCGATACCGATATCCGCAAAAACCAGCTTTCCATACCCCGCGCTCAACACGTAGCGCTTTACGCTGGTCTCACCGATGTTCTGAAGCGAGCGCTTGGTCCGCTGGATCATGTTCGCGGCGAGCGCCGCCACCGTGTCCTGATCCAGGTTCGGGCCGAGGTCGGCCGCCACGACCATGCCGTCATCCGTCACGACGATTGAGCCGAGAATGCCGGGCGTTGAGTTCAGTTCGGCCAGGATTTTCTGCACTATCTGGCTCCTCCACGTGCGTAGAGCTCTTCGTCGATGAAGGCATCGACCCGCAGATCAACCTCCTCGGGTTTTGAACTCTGCACGTCGGTAAGCACAACAAGCGCCAGCGTTTCAAACGCGACAAAATGAACGCGTACGTATTCGCCGGTAATCGTGCCCCGCTCGACACCGCCGATGTCCATGCGCTGGGAACATTCCTGGGCGGCGGAAAACACGCTCGAGAGCATCTCAAGAAACGAGGCTTCTTCAAGCCCTTCTCCGTGTATCCGGTAGACGATAGGCGAACCGGCCGGCGTTACCAGCCCGACGGAAATAATACCCGGTATACCTTCCAGTCGACCGACTTTCCGTTCGACCTGCGCGGCAGTCATGCCGATTCTGTCAGCTGCGGTCTCGAGGCGTATCTGGACCCGTCTTTCCTGCTGAATCTTGAACAGATCTTCAAGATCCTCTTCCGGCAGAGGCGTCTGGCCGCGCGCCCAATCCAGAAGCTTGTTCGTGCGCTCGTCCGTGCGGTCAAACTCCTGAATCTTCTCCAGTTTTTCAACGCCAAGCCTGATTGCGCCGATTTCCAGGTACAGTCCGCCCAGCTCAAGCAGCGTCTTGTAGCTGTTCGGGTTGAGCCTGATCGTCTTCTCATAGTTCTCGACGGCCTTCATCCCGTCGCGGGCAAGCCCTTCCTTGCGGAATCGCTCGTGACGCAGCCGGCCCATGATCGTATATGCGCCCTCGTACTCCGGGAAGTTTGCAACGCACTGGCGGCAGACTTCGAGAGTCTGATCCGTTTCGCCGAGGTCGTAATACATTTCAGCCAGACGCGCATACAGAGTCGGGTTCGGGTTCTGCTTGATCTTCTCGGAGAGGTCTTTCATCTCTTGGGCGTACCTGACCTTCTTCAGGTCGCGGAGAGCGTCCTGGATGCTTGCGCTTTTCGGATAAGACTCAACCGCCTGGCGGGCAATCAACCGGGCTTTGTCATACTCGCCGCCCGAGATCAGTTTCCTTATCGCGGCAGCGATTGAGGCCGGAGCCTGGCTTGTCCTGGCCTTTCGTATCGCGGCATTGAGATTACGATTCCTGCGCCAGAGCGCAAACCAACCCACTTTAGGCTCCCTTTTGCAGTACAGTACGCACAGACAATTGATGCTACCACGCCCCGATTTACGTGTCAAGGGAATAGTAACACAAAAACCTCGGTCATTCGGTCATTCGGTCATTCGGTCATTCGGTCATTCGGTCATTCGGTCGTTCGGTCGTTCGGTCGTTCGGTCTTTCGGTCGTTCGGTCGTTTCTTGACCGAGGGACCGAATGACCGAAGGACCATTAGACCAATGCTTACTTGTCGAAAGCGTGAAGCGTGCCGTTTTTCGCGGCAATGATCAGCTTGCGGCCCGCTATTACCGAACTTGTAATCTCAACCTCTTCCTCCGGCGGAAAACTGTATTCCCATTGAAGCGTCGGCGCGGCATTTGCCGCATCTGCGGCAAAACGGAGTGCGCTCACACTACCATCCCGGCATGAGACATAAATCATGCGCCTTTCAACAACCGGAGGCACGGCTGCAGGAGTCTTTAACCTGTATTCCCATTTGAAAGCGGGTTCTCCGGTGCAGTCCAGGCACAGGAGGCGTCCATCCGCCATACCGATTATAACATCGTCGCCGCAGGCAACCGGCGCCGTTACAGGCTCTTTGTGCGGCATGCCTTTCAGATCGAAAATCCATGCGACTTTTTTGTCCGCCGGGTTGAGCGCATAGAGCTTTCCATCCTGGCAGGGAACCAGGATCTTATCACGGAAAGCTAAAAGCTGATTGGCAATTCTGCCCGGCAGCGTATGCGACCAGTACTTGCCGCCGTCCTTTGCCGAAAAGGCAAATATTCTCCCGTCAGCGGTTGCCGTCACAATGTATTCACCAAAGACAACGGGAGAAGCGGCCACAACAACACCTCTTCGCCCCGTGACGGTCAGGTCGACTGACCAGATAATGTTCCCGGAATTCCCGGCGTCGAGCGCATGAAGCGATTTTTCCGTTGCGACATAGACAATCCCGTTATCATCCATGGCGGGCGTCTGCCTTACGGGTGCGGGCAGAAGCTGCTTCCAGATCTCACGGCGGGTGGTCAGATTGAGGGCATAGCAATATTTGTTCGAACCGGGGACATATGCTTTCCCGCTGTGAATCACGGGAGATGCAAAAAATTCCGCAAGCGCTTCCTTTGGGCTGTAATGCCAGGACTTTTCCCCGTTTTCTGAATCAACGAAATACAGCTTGCCGTCATAATCCCCCAGCGCGGCAAACCTGCCGTGTGCAACCAGCGCCCTGGCGACCCGGGCGCCGCCCTTGAAACTCCATGACAGGTTCTTCTCGAGAATTGCTTTTATCCGCCAGCCGTCAGCCCTGCGGGTCAGGACTTTCGGCCTGAGCTTGAAAATCCGGGGTTTAAACGAAGCCATTTCCAAGCTGACGTCCACCGGGGGCATCTCGGGGCTGTAGAAAATCACCGTGGGCGTTCGCTCGGGATGGCGCTTCCCGGCAAAGATCACCTCCGCCTCCGCCGGCCTTGTCTCGATATAAAGCGGGAAACGAAGAAGCCTGTACTGCGCCGAGTTCTTTTTGCGCGCCAGCCGCTTTCCCGCCTCGAAAGCCGCCCTCACATAGCGCTTCAGTTCGGCAGGATCGCTTGCCGTTTTAATCTTTTTCTGAAACTCTTCAACTTCTTCGTATGCCTCTTTCGCGGCCTTCAGGTGGTCCTCAATTTTCCTAATACTCTGATTCAATCTGGGGCGGCCGCTTTCCTCCAGATACTTGAGATCAATTTTCCGATACTTGGCCAGGGCCTCTTCGTACCGGCCCGCCTGCTCCAGCTGCTGCGCCTCGCTGAGCAGGCTGTAGGTGGCGGTCTTTGCCGAACCTAAACGATCTTCAATCTCCTTTTTCTTCTCAAGCGCCTTTTTATCGACCTTGTTGAGCTCGGCGGCGATACGCGTCTCAAACAGCACGAGCTTACTCCACCAAAGGCGTTTTTTTATGTTTTCAAACTCCTCGCGGACCTCCTCCAGCGCGCTCTGAATCAGGGCCGGTTTTTCATTCTCGTCGGCATCCCGTATCGCGAGGTCGATGCGCTTGTTAAGTTTCTCCACGGTAGATTCGAATTCCCTGTCCGCTTTTCCGTTAAATACGACCCATGTGGCCAGGCCGCCGCCGATGAGAACGGCGATAATCAGAAGGACAATCAGCACCTTGACCCAGCCTGCCATTCTGCGGCGACCGGAACGCTGGCCCTGAAGGCCATCAAGCTTCGACCTGATATCGTGCCGCCTGGAATCAAGGTGCAGAATCTTCTTGTACAAAGCCTGCGCCTGCCCGAATTCGGATCGGCTGCCGAACTCCCTGGCAAGCTCCTCGTAATTCTTTATCAAAACCTGATGGTCAGACTTGTCGTCTTTTTCGACAAGGGCGTTTATCAAGAGCTGTCTGGCTTCGATATCACCCGGGTATTTTTCGATTGAAGCCTCGAGGATCTGGCGCACATCGTCAAATCTTCCATAATCGCGGTAAACTCTCGCGACATCGCGGGACTCGCGGGCCGCCTCCTTCCAGCGCTCCCGGTCGATATATATCAACCGGAGCTGCTCGTGCGCGAGCAGGCACTTCGGCGAAAGCTCGACCGCTTTATTAAGATAGCCCGTTGCCTTGTCTACGTCTTTGGCCTCGTTTGCGGCTTTGCCGAGCTCGGCGAACTCAGCGGCCGCCTCGCCGGCGCGGCCCAGGTGCTTGAGGATTTCGGCCAAGGCTTCGCGGGCGGCGTCGTTCTGCGGCTCATTATCAATAACGTTGAGGTACACGGAAGCCGAATCCTCGAAATGCCCCTCCTCCCGGAGGCGGAAAGCCACGGCCATGTACTCGGCCGTCGTAAGCTGTCGAAGCTGGTCCGACTCGATAAGAAACGCGATAATCTTCGAGGTCTCGAAAGTGGAATAGGGCGACTCCCTGCAGATCTCCTCGACGGATTTCATCCCGTCGATAAGCCCCATAACCTCCATTACCATCTTCTGAGGATATTCGGCCTGCTCGGGGTCGAAGGAAGCGCTGTCGACGGCGACGGCGAAGATGTGCGAGCTGCTCGGAATGACCTTATGGATGAGTTCCCACTCGTCAATCCGGCGGGCAGCCTCCATTATTATTCCCTGAATGTTGAAAGTGATTTTCCTGCCCGTCGCGGTCTGGTCGAAAAACTCCTCGGTGGGCTCTCCCACTTTAAACTCGAACTTGGCGTCCTTCCATGAAAAGACGTCATAGATGATTTCCTCGATCTGACTCCTGACGCTGCTCTCGATATCCTCTTCAGTAACGACTTTCTGGAAAATCAGAATCTCGCCCAGGAGCGCGCCGCTTTCCTTCTGCTTTTCGAGCGCTTCCTGCAGATGGGAGGGTGTAACGATATGCCGCCTGACGAGTATCTCGCCCAGGCGCGGATACTTCTGCCTGTCGGAAGTTAGAAGGCGTATTCCTTCGTTGGAGAAATAGACGTTTGTCCGCTTATCCTCGGAATAAACGGTGAGCGTTCCCGCCTGCTGGTTCATCCCCAGCGACTGAAAGAGGTCGGCGAGGTTCATTTCATGCAGGTCGCCCTTGAGGGTCACCGGTTTACTCCCAAGCGAAGTTACAACTACACATTCTCTCTCAATAGAGATTTCCCCTGTAACTCGCGAAATTATACGCTGTTGTAGAAACACTGTCAAGAAATATTGCTGTTCAATAATTGGCCTTGACTCGTAACAACGCCACTGATAAACTCTCGCATTCCAGGCGGTACGTTTGTACCGCTTTTTTACATTGACACGTTGCCGGAAAAGTTCTACGCTGAAGCTGATGAAGAAGATACGGACATTCACCGGCATCGCGTTTCCCGAGGATTTGCGCAAAGACCTCGCCGACATGGGCAATACGGTTTTTGCAGGCGCAAGGGGCATACGGTGGGTAAAGGAAAACGCAATCCACCTTACGCTCAAATTCCTCGGCGACGTGCCGATTGACGATACCGCCGAGATAACCGATGCGTTTACCGGGGCCGCAGGCGGTATCGAGCCGTTTGAAATAAAGATCGGAGGCTCGGGAACGTTCCCTCCCAAAGGACGCCCGAGAATTATCTGGGCGGGAATAAGCGAGCCGACCGGCCGGGTCCAGGATCTCTTCGAAGCCATCGACAAAGCCGCGGAGCCTTTCGGCATAGCACGCGAGACAAAACGCTACCACGCGCACGTGACTATCGGCCGCGTGAAAGGAAGAATCGGGTACGAAGATATCGCGCCCGGCCTCGAGGAAATGAACGGCATCGACTTCGGAACTCTTGAGGTGAAAGAAGTGACATTTTTCATGAGCGAGCTGACTGGCACCGGCCCGATATACACGGTGCTCGCGACCATCCCGCTGGGTAAAAATGTAGGGGCGGGTCTCAGACCCGCCCAATCGTAGCCTAAAGAACCCGATCCCGGGCGGGTCTGAGACCCGCCCCTACAACACCGGTTTTCGGTACTATAAGATGAAATCCGACGACGTACGCCAGAGCTATATCGACTTCTTCGTGAAGAAGCACGGCCACACCTTCGTGCCGTCGGCGCCGCTGCTCCCGCTCGACGACCCGACGCTGCTCTTTACGAACGCGGGCATGAACCAGTTCAAGAATATTTTCCTCGGCCTCGAGAAGCGCGGCTACACCCGCGCGGTCAACTCGCAGAAATGCATCCGCGCCGGCGGCAAGCACAACGACATAGAGGAGGTCGGCTTCACGGCGCGCCACCACACGTTTTTCGAAATGCTCGGCAACTGGTCGTTCGGCGACTACTTCAAGCACGAGGCAATCACCTGGGCATGGGACTGGGTCGTAAACGTCCTGAAGATGGACCCGGATAAGCTCTTCCCAACCGTTTACAAAGACGACGATGAAGCCTTTAATGTCTGGAACAAGGAGGCCGGCGTTCCCGAAGACAGGATAACGCGGCTCGGCAGGAAAGACAACTACTGGATGATGGCCGAGACCGGGCCGTGCGGACCGTGCTCCGAAATCATCTACGACCAGGGACCGGAGCTCTCCTGCGGCGACAAATGCGGCATCGGCATATGCGACTGCGACCGGTGGCTCGAGATCTGGAACCTCGTCTTCATGCAGTTCGACGCGAAAGCGGACGGCACGATGGAGCCACTCCCCGCACCCTGCGTCGACACCGGCGCAGGCCTCGCGCGCATCACCGCCGTCATGCAGGGAAAGACCTCGAACTATGAGACAGACATTTTCGTCCCGATAATTAATCACATCGAAGAGCTTTCAGGCATTAATTATAATGATTCCGAGAATAAGTCATATTTCCACGTCGTCGCCGACCATATCCGCACGCTGTGTTTCGCAATTGCGGACGGAGTTCTCCCGTCGAACGATGGCCGCGGTTACGTGCTTCGGCGCATCCTCCGCCGCGCAGTATGGCACGGCGGTTACCTCAACCTGAAACCCCCGTTCATGAAAGAACTCGCGCCGACCGTAATCAAAATTATGTCGCACGCCTATCCGGAACTGGAAAAACAGAAACAGTTAATTATTCCGACAATCGAGAGCGAGGAGAAGGCTTTCGGCAAAACTCTCGACCGCGGCAACGAATACATAGAAAAGCTTATCAGGAAAGCGAAAAAGGAAGGCCGCACTGAAATCACCGGCGAGGAAGCGTTCTACCTCCACTCCACCCACGGCTTCCCCATCGACCTGACGCAGCTTATCACGCGCAAGAACGGGCTTTCGGTTAATATGGAGGAATACGACCAAGAAGCCAAGAAGCATGTCGAAGTATCATCTGTAAAAGTACCGGCGATTCAAGTTAGGGGTACTGCAAGGGTAATTCAACCAGCAACTAAATTTGTTGGCTATGACAAATTGGAGATAGAGTCTGAAATTAGAATGCGGGAACATGAAAAACATAATATGCTGCTAACAATAACTCCTTTTTACGCTGAAAGTGGAGGTCAAACTGGAGATCGGGGAATACTTGAAGGTGAAAATTATAAGTTTATTGTAGAAAATGCGGTGAAATCTGGTGACGTTATTGTGCACCAGGGTTATGTTGAGAAAGGTTCACATTTCCCGGGCATGAAAGTTGTGGCGAAAGTTGACAAGAAAAGGCGCGGTGCGATAATGCGCGCGCATACGGCGACGCATCTGCTGCATGCGGCTCTGAAAAATATTATCGGCGAGCACGTTAACCAGGCAGGAAGCGAAGTTTCACCCGATGAATACCGCTTCGACCTTACGCATCCGAAAGCGCTTACGAAAGAACAGATAAAAGAAGTGGAGCGCTGGGTAAACTACCGTATTCAGGAAAACCTCGAAGTAAAAACCGAAATGATGTCTCTCGACGAGGCGAAGAAACAGGGAGTGACCGCTCTCTTTGGAGAGAAATACGGCGAAACCGTCCGCGTCGTCAGCATCCACGACGGTGACAAACGCATCTCCGCCGAGCTTTGCGGCGGCACGCACGCGCACCGCACGGGCGATATCGGCGCGTTCAAGATTGTTAAGGAATCAGCACTCCAGGCCGGCGTGCGCAGGATTTTCGCAAAGACCGGCACCGAAGTCATAAAAGACATGCAGGCGATGGAGGAGCGCGAGGCCGAGACGATGCGGCTCCTCAAAGCTCCCGGTATCGACCTTATCCCGAAACGCATTGAAGAGCTTCAGAAAAAACTGAAAGAGAAAAAGAAGGCCGGCACGCAGTCCAAACAGGTCGATCTGAAGGACCTTGCGGACAGTATATTGCTTGGCCAGTTAAACTTTGAAACATCTCCGGTTAATTTCCATTGGTATTCCGAAAATGTGGGACAAATGCCTGCAACGGATTTACGAAAAGTTGCGGATTTTATACGCGATTATAAAAAATTTGACACTGCTTTCTGCCTGGCGAGCGAATTTGAGGGCGGAGTCAATCTTGTTGTCGGCTTCAGCGACAAACTTGTGAATCACGGTTTCGATGCGGTTAAAATAATAAAGAAGCTGGGCAAGCTCATCGGCGGGGGTGGGGGCGGCCGGCCGGACTTCGCGACGGCGGGCGGAAAAAATCCCGGCGGCATCGAAGATGCGCTGAAAAAATTCGTCGACGAAGTAAAGAAAAACCTGCAGGGATAAAATGTAGGGGCGCAGCATGCTGCGCCCCTACCAAATACGCGAAGCTCATGTAGGGGCAAGGCATGCCTTGCCCCTACATGCGGAAAAATGCAAAACAGGCCTTGACATGGCTTAAAATGTGGTTTAGAATTCGGCGTCCAAGGCCGGAAACGGCCTTTTTTATGGAAACGGGGAAAGTCGTGGCACACCCTAAGGGTAAAACAGCAAAAGCGCGGAAAAGAAAAAGGCGGAGCCACCAGGCTTTGACACCGCCAACCTTGCGTCGTTGTCCCGACTGCGGAGCGGCAATCCTTCCGCACCGGGTCTGTCCAAACTGCTTCAAGTATCGCGGCGTACAGTACAAATTCATCCGCGAAAAAAAGAAAAAAGGGAAGTAAGCCTTGCGGGTCGCAATCGACGCGATGGGGGGGGACAGGGCTCCCACTGCAACAGTAGAAGGCGCGGTGCTCGCCACCGGCGAAAATATCGCGTCGAGGCTGGTCCTCGTCGGCGACAAGGAAGCCCTCGAAGCCGAGCTCAAAAAGCACAGCGACTCTTCGGGCATCGAGATAGTGCACGCGAGCCAGACCGTCGAGATGCACGAGTCGCCCGCGGAGTCCCTGAGGAAGAAGCGGGACTCCTCGATCGTCCGCGCGGTAAAACTCCTGAAAGAGGGCGAAGTCGACGCCGTCATCTCAGCCGGCAACACCGGCGCCTTCGTCGCCGCCGCGACGCTTTACGCGCGCACGCTCGAGGGCGTCCACCGCCCCGGCATCGCGGCGCCGCTGCCGAACCCCAGCGGGGGACGAAGCCTGCTCATCGACGTGGGCGCGAACATATACTGCAAACCGCTCCACCTCGTCCATTACGGAATTATGGCCGCGTCATACGCGCGGCACGTCTTCGGAATATCGGAGCCGAAGGTCGGCCTGCTGAACATCGGCGAGGAAACGGAAAAGGGCAACGTGCTCGTAAAGGAAACGAACGCGCTTTTCGCAAAGACAAACCTGAACTTCGTCGGCAACGTCGAAGGGCAGGACGTCTACCGCGGCGTGGCCGACGTCTTCGTCGCGGAAGGGTTCGTCGGCAACACTATCCTGAAAGTCAGCGAAGGCCTGGGCGAAATGCTGCTGAGTTTCCTAAAGCACTGGTTCACGGACGCAGGCGCCATGGAAGACAAGGCGGTCCGCGGCGCACTCGGCGCGCTGTTTTCCATGGTGGATTATGCCGAGTACGGCGGCGCGCCGCTTTTGGGCATATCGGGCCTCTGCATCATCTGCCACGGGCGCTCGGACGCAAAAGCGATTCTCAACGCCGTCCGCGTGGCGACGAGGTACACGTCCGAAGGCGTACACGACGAAATTGCGACACTGATATCCAGCTTCGACGGCGAAAGCTCCGCAAAGGCAACGGGGAAGGAAATACCGCGTGTTTAGGGCGCCAATAAGAATCGCCGGCATCGGGTCGTGCCTGCCTGAAAAAGTGGTAACGAACGACGAGATCGCAAATATGCCGGACCTGATTACGTCCGACGAATGGATAAGGAAACGCACCGGCATCCAGCAGCGCCATATCGCGGACAAGGACCAGGCCACCTCGGACATCGCGATCGTCGCCGCCGAGCGCGCGATGGAAATGGCCGGCATCACCGCGAAGGATATCGACCTGATCATCTGCGCCACCGTCACGCCGGACAATATCTTCCCGACCCTTTCCAACTGGATTCAGAAGCGGCTCGACTGCAACGAAGTGGGGTCGGTCGATGTATCCGCTGCATGCGCCGGTTTCATTTACGGCATGGGGATGGCGCGCAATTATATCACGCTCGACGGCTATAAGAACATACTTCTGATCGGAGCGGAAACGCTGTCAAAAATAATCGACTGGAAAGACCGGAACACCTGCGTCCTTTTCGCCGACGGCGCCGCCGCGGCCATCCTGCAGCCGTGCGAGGAAGACTCCAGCTGGATCGGGCCGGCTTTCCTCGGCTCCAAAGGAATGCCCGAAGTCCTTATCACGCCCGCCGGCGGCTCGCGGATACCGGCTTCACACGAATCAGTCGACAACAGGCAACACTATATGAAAATGGCCGGGCGCGAAGTCTTCAAGATCGTCGTAAAAATCTTCGAGGACCTGGCCAGGATGGAACTCGAGCGCCACAACCTCACGATTGACGATATCAAATACGTCGTGCCGCACCAGGTCAACCAGCGGATTATGGACATGGTTTCGGAGCGCCTCAACTGGCCTGAGGGAAAAATATTCTCGAACCTCTGGCGCGTCGGCAACACGTCGAGCGCGTCGGTGCCGATCGCGCTTACGGAAATGATTGAAAAAGGCCTGATAGAACGCGGCGACCTGATTCTGTCATGCGTCTTCGGAGGCGGCATGACGTGGGCCTCAGTCATATTCAGGTGGTAAATGGGAACTGCATTTCTATTTCCGGGACAGGGAGCACAGTTCGTCGGAATGGGCAAGAGCCTTTACGACAGGTTTGACAGCGTAAAGGAACTCTTCCGGAAGGCGAACGACGCGCTCGGATTCGACCTGGCGAAAATAACTTTCGAAGGGCCGATGGAGGAGCTGACGAAGACCAACGTCTGCCAGCCCGCCATCTTCACCGTGAGCGTGGCCGTACTCAGCGCGCTCAGGGAGATTGTCGGCCTCGAGAAATTCGAGCCTGCCGCGACGGCCGGGCTTTCGCTTGGCGAGTATTCCGCGCTTGTCTTTGCCGGCGTTATTCCGTTCGAGGACGCGGTACAGATCGTGGAGCGCCGCGGCGCCTTCATGCAGGAGGCCTGCGACGCCAACCCGTCGACGATGGCGAGCATTATCGGCCTCGACGCCGACGCGTGCGAGAACATCGTAAGAGAGCTTACCGCCGACGGCGGCGAGCTCCTCGTAGCCAACTACAATGAACCGAAGCAGCATGTCTTCTCGGGCGATATCCCGCTCGTCGAAAAAGCGTGCGAAAAAGCTAAAGAAGCGGGTGCGAAACGGGCGATAAAACTGAAGGTCGCGGGCGCATACCATTCCGCGTACATGACTCCGGCGCGTGAAAAACTTGCGCCGTTCATCGGCGCGGTAACGTTCAAGGCGCCGGAGATCCCGTTCTTTTCGAACGTAACCGGCAGCCGGGAAGACGACCCGGAGGCGATAAAGCAGAACCTGATATCCCAGGTCGACAGCCCGGTCCGCTGGGCGCAGACGCTCACGGGCATGCGGGAGATGGGAATTACCGATTATCTCGAGCTCGGCCCGGGAAAGAGCATAGCCGGCATGCTCAAGCGCACGGTGAAGGATTCAAATACCAGCTCGCTTTGCGAGCTTGCCGATATCGAGGCGATGAAAGAATAACTACCGCAACCGCATGCGCGGGGATCGCATGCGGCACTGCGTGAACTACGTTACGAGGAGGCTTTACCGTGGCAGCAATCACCGATCGTGTAATCGAGATCATCTGCACCCAGCTTGGGGTCAAGAAGGAAAGCGTGAGCTTCGAGTCCAGCTTCGTAAACGATCTCCAGGCAGACTCCCTCGACACGGTTGAACTGATGATGGAACTCGAAGAAGAATTCGGTGTTTCCATCCCGGACGAGGAAGCGCAGCAGATCACGACCGTAGGCAAGGCCATCAAGTACATTGAAGAGCACAGTAGCTGAGTTATTCCCAGAATTCAAGGAAGGATCTCAATGAACTGTGAATGCCGACGCGTTGTCATTACGGGTCTAGGGGCGGTGACCCCCATCGGCGGAACCGCCGAGACCTTCTGGGAGGCCGTCAAAGCAGGGAAGAACGGCATCTCCCTCATCGAAAACTTTGACGCTTCGCAGCACGCTGTCAGGTTCGGCGGCGAAATCAAGGACTTCGAAGCAACGGAATGGATGACGCCGAAACAGGCGAAAACGATGGACCGCTTCTCCCACTTCGCCGTCGCGGGCGCGAGGCAGGCCATCGAGGATTCCGGCCTCGACCTGGACTCAATCGACCGGGACCGCGCGGGCGTCGTCCTGGGCTCCGGCATAGGCGGGCTGCTCGAAATCGAGAAAAACTTCGTCAAGATGCAGCAAAAGGGGCCGCGCCGCGTTTCGCCCAGGTTCATCCCGAACGAGATGATGAACGCCGCCAGCGGAAACGTCGCCATCATTTTCGGCCTGCGCGGACCGAATTACGTGGTGGCGAGCGCGTGCGCCTCGAGCACCCACTCGACCGGACTCGCATTCCGCGAAATCCGCTACGGCTCGGCCGATATCATGATCACGGGCGGGACGGAGGCAGCGCTGACCGCGCTCGGGCTTGCAGGCTTCTGCAGCGCCAAAGCGCTTTCCACCCGCAATGACGACCCCGCCCACGCCTCGCGCCCGTTCGACAAGGACCGCAACGGCTTCGTGCTCGGCGAAGGCGGCGGCGCGCTTGTGCTCGAAGAACTGGAGCACGCTCTGAGGCGCGGCGCGAAAATCTACGCCGAGCTGCTCGGCATGGGCTCGACCGACGACGCGTTCCACATCACCCAGCCGGTCGAAGGCGGTGAAGGCGCGGCAAAGGCGATGCTTCTTGCCGTCCAGGACGGCGGCATCGAACCTTCGCAGATTAATTATATCAACGCGCACGGCACCAGCACGTACCATAACGACCGGATGGAGACCGCGGCTATCAGGCGGGCCTTCGGCGAGCACGCCGACAAGCTCGTCATCAGCTCGACCAAGTCGCAGGTCGGCCACCTCCTGGGCGGTGCCGGAGCGGTCGAACTAATAGCAACAGTAAGAGCGGTCCACGATGATATCGCGCCGCCGACGATAAACTATGAAACACCGGACCCGGACTGCGATCTCGATTACGTCCCAAACGAAGCGCGCCCGATGGAGATTAATTACGCGCTCAGCAATTCATTCGGGTTCGGCGGCCACAACGCCTGTCTGCTTGTGGGTAAATACAATCCTGACGGTCAATAATTTGACGCAGGAACGCGACATGATTCGCTCATCTTCCGACGCCCATGTCGGTGTTTTATAAAAAGAGGGGGAATTGAAATGGGCATACCAGTCGTATCCAAAGATACCACAAACTCAGTGATTCACGAGCTGACCAAGGGCATGAGCAGCGACTACCTGGCAAACCTGCTCAAACACGTGCGCGAGAAAAACCCGCAGGTCGCTGAATTCCTGGCCGCGTTTGCAATGAAGCACGAGGACCCCCTGGCGATTTCAACAGTCGGGCTCCTGGTTTACCGCCTGCTCGAGTCCCAGGCGGAGGCGGATCAGCTGCGCGTACTGATGCCGGTCGGCGACGCCGCGCTTTAACTGTAAGACAATCCGCAACAACAAAACAACACCGGCCCGCAGGGTCGGCGCTGTTTTTGATTGCCGCGATTCAAAGCCCGGACTGCTACTCCTCGTCCTCCTGAATCGCCTTCTTGATTCTTTCACGATCCACCGGCGGGCGACCCACTTTCAGCCTGGCATCAAGTTCTTTCTCTATCATTTTGAAGCTGCCGCGCTTATCCAGAAGCTGCCTCAGAAGCGAAAAATAACCGCCTTCATCCGCCGCGTTGAATTCCAGCTCCAGCTTGCTTACGCACTCCTTGCTGCATAACTCATAAACAGTCTCTATTTCGAAAAGCTTGAAATGCTTCTCAGGCAATTCACCGCTGCAATAGCGGCAGACCCACTTAGGAAGCCCTTTCGGTTTTTTCTTCCTGTAGCTGCCGGGAACTGTAAAAAGTGCGGGGTAGATTTTTGCAGGCAGGTATTCGGAAAGCGTCATGTCGACCTTCATGACCTTCTGCTTGACTGTGATCTTCATATGCAGCTTGACCGGAAAGCCTTTCAGCCTGCCGAGTTCTTTAACCATCTCCGGAGAAATATAGCCGACCGCGGTGTAAAACTTCATGACGTTGAACGGCCGCGAGAGCTCGTCGGTCAGCCACAGCCGGAAGACCTCGATGCCGTTCTCTTTTACCACGACTTCCTTTGTGGAATAACCCGCGATAGTGCTGCTGTTTCCCGTATTAATAACCTCGACGACCTGCTTTACCTCGATGGAATAGTCATCGTTCACGTGTAGCCCGCACTTGCGCGCCTGTTCCGCCGCCGCTTTCCGGGTCAGGACTCCTCCTCGCACCCCATCCTCGAAGCGCTTTTTCATGTATTCCAGGTCTTTGCGCCTGCTCTTCCAGCGGAACGGCAGCTTGTCGAAAAGCCTCAGCTTGTACTCCCGGTTGACGTGGCTCATTTCAATAAGGTGCTTGCAGTCAAGGTCGAGGATCGAGCTCGACTCGCCGCTGTCGAGGTCGATGCGCAGCTTTGTGGGCGTAAGATAAAAAAAGGCGTCGCCTTCCTCGCCCCGCTTCATCCCGAAAATACCTTTGGCCCGGGCACGGAACATGTATCCGTCCGCGGATGAAGTCCGGCTCCGGTTGCCCTCGCCCGCCGCCGCGGCCGCGGAAAACAACAGGACTCCGATCAGGGCGGCTACAATTGAACGCTTCAACGGCACGGCAATCTCCTGCACTTCGGCTCTCTGACTTCATAATAAACGAAAAGCATCACTTTGTCAACCGGCGCTTATATGATGTTTTTGGTTATTGGTTCTTGGTTATTGGTTCCTGGTTAATCCAAAAAAACACACCGGTCAGGGACCGGCGGCTAAATATATTATTAATATATTTATCCTTTATCTTTCATACTTCATACTTCACCCTTTTCCCCCCCGCACCCTCCGTGACGCCGTGGTTAAAAACCCGCAATCGTAAATCGTAAATCGTAAATCGGAAATCGGAAATAAAAAAGGCGGGTTTCATACCCGCCGTATCGCGCTTTATTCCTTATCCCTTATCCCATATCCCGTATCCCGTATCCCTTGTCTAAGCTTCATCGCGTCGGATGGTAGTCTTTCGACCAGAGGTTGATGCGGTTCGCAAGCTCTGAAGTGAAGAATATGCGTCTCCCGAACGGCCGCGAGAAGATTGGCCCCCAGTCGGCTATCCGTGCCGTATCGGTTATTCTCGTCTCGCCCGTGCCGTCCACGTTGATAACCCAGATGTCTTCCGCGCGGACCACGCCTCTTGTGCCTTTGCTTTTCTCGTACTCGTCAACGGCGACGGTCGCGTAAACAATCTTGTCCAGCGTGGGATGCCATGAAGGGTTGATCGTGGCGTAATCCGTCGAGTCGACCACCCGCGTCAGGCCCGAGCCGTCCGCGTTTATCGTCCAGATACCGTAGAGATGCCCTCCCCGCCTGCGGGCCCGCTGGAAAACAATCCTGTTATCGCCCTGCCTGGGGCACCACTCGGGAAAAATTCCGTACAGGTTGTCTTCCCGGATAAGAGTTTCGGAAACCGCAAATTCTCCGGTTTCCGGGTCGCCGCCTCCAAGGTCCAGGATTTTCAGCCGCCAGTCGCCCGCTATTTCGTCATATTCGGAATAAACAATACTGTGGCCGTCCTGCGACCAGGAAGCGTGCACCTTCGTCGTGTCGCTCGGTGCAAGCTTTTCCGGCTTTTCGTCCGGGCGGGGCGGAAACGAAATCATGTAAAGGTCCCAGTGCCCTCCGCGGTCGGAAGTGAAAACAAGCAGGTCGCCCTCGGGATTGAACGTCGGCCATACGTCGCTGCCCTTGTGAAACGTGAGCTGGCGGCGCTGGCGCGAGCCTATCTTCTTGTAGAACAGGTCCGAGTTCTTCGAGTAAGCAGTCGACGCGAAGACAAGCGTGTCTTCGAAGGGGTGCATCGCAACGTGAAAGTCCTCACCCTCGGTCGAGGTCGTTTCCTCGCGGATTACCCCCGGCCCCATGCCGGAAATCATGCCTTTTTTCTGGGCATCAATCGCATCCTTCCCGTTGAGACCTTCCCGGCAGGTCGCACCGCTGAAAGCCATCAGGACGGCAGGCAGGAGAAAAAGCCACAACATTCTGCGTTTCATGGGAAACCCCTCTCAAGGAAGGTTTACAACGTCCGTTTTTAATTATATCGGCACGGGGCGAAAGTATCTGAAGCCGCTTTCAAGTTGAATTGCCGTGATTGACTGAAAGGCGGTTTGCGTGTATAATTATACCTGCAGCCAGGATCGCAGCCCGGTCCGGCCGTGGAGCAACTGGAAGCATGAACAGAGGTTATGGCAACATCTTCACCTCCCGCGGGTGGCCCTGGCTCTGGAAAATCTTCAGAGCCTTCAGGATACCGGTCTATCTTCACCTTTTTTTCATAATCTTTATCGCGAGCGAAATACTCTCGGTATCTCTCCGGGCCCATACGGACAGGTTGAAGTGGACGGGGTTCGTTACCGCCGAAATGTTTATCCTTTTCGGCATCGTGCTTTTGCATGAGTTCGGTCATTCGCTTACCGCCCGCAGCCAGGGCGGCGATGCGGACCGCATTATCCTCTGGCCGCTGGGCGGGCTTGCCCTGTGCAGCGCGCCGCACACGCCGAAAGCGCAGGGGCTTGTCGCCGCGGGCGGACCGCTGGTCAACGTTATTCTTATGGCCGTATTTATGCCGCTTTCATGGCTCGTCGACGGATACGTTGTCTGGAACCCGTTCGAGTTCCCGCCGCTGTTCAGCTGGTTCTCACTGATCGCATACCTGTCTTACCTGCTTCTGCTTTTCAATCTCATCCCCGCGTTCCCTCTCGACGGCGGTCAGATTTTCCGCGCCCTCCTCTGGCCGAAAACGGGTTTCAAAAAGGCAACCATGACGGTAACGACGACGGGCTATCTTTTCGCGATCCTCCTGGCCGTCGTCGGCCTCTCGATTCCAAAAGAACAGAACGGCCCGAATTTCCTTCTGGTCGCGGTCGGTGTTTTCATAGGTTTCGCGTGCTGGCAGGAACGAAAGATAATGCAGTATCGTGAAGATTTCGAACATGCCGGATACCTGGGCCAGGTCGGCGGCGATTTCGGCTACGGGGAAACTGCGAAAAAAGCAAAACCGGGCTTCTTTGAACGGCGCCGCATGAAAAAAGAAGCTGAACGACGGGAGCGCGAATCGCGGGATGCGCAGCAGATCCGCGAGAGGGTCGACCAGCTCCTTGCCAAAGTCTCACGCGAAGGCATGTCCGCGCTGACGGAAGAAGAGAAAAAGTTCCTCAAGGACGCTTCGCAAAAGTATAAATCCAGCTGAAGAAAGTATGAAGTATGAAGGCTGAAGTATGAAATAAAGAAATGCTAATTTTCTTAATTCATACTTTCCGTCTGCGAACTGAGTATTGGAAATTGAGTATTGACAATTTACAATTTTCAATTTCCAATTCTCAATTTCCAATTCTCAATTTCCAATTCTTTTTCATCCTTCATACTTCATACTTTTTAGTGCTCCGGCACATCCGCCCACGTAACGAGGCCGAGGTCAAGGCGGTTAGGCATCTTCGCGGCCGAGGGAAGGATGCGGACGGTATAGCCGTAACGCCCGCTCGCCTTGAGCGGCAGAAGACCGCTGTAAAGGCTCTGGCCGCGCTCATCTGTTTCCATATGAGTCATCGTTATCGTGTCGGCTCCGGCAATCGCGCCTTTGGGATCCACGTTTCCGTGGTACAATTCAACATCGACGTCTTTCGGCGTAAGCTCGCCGAGCCTGAGCGCCGCCCTTATTTCAAGGACGCGCCCGACCTGGTAGGAGTCTTCATTTTCAATACTGAAAATTCTTTCTATCTTGATTCGCTTCCAGTTCTGATTCAGTTTTTCCACCCACGCCGCAAGCTCGCGGGCGCCGTCCAGATTCCCCGAAACGAGTCCGCGGTAGCGCTCGGATGCCGGCAGGTAGAACCGCTCCGCGTATTCGTATACCATGCGGGAAGCGTTGAAGACGGGGCCGAGCTGCCGCATCGCCTCCTTCATCATCTCAATCCACCTGCGCGGCAGACCGTCCCGGCCGCGGTCGTAGAAAAGCGGAACCACGTCTTTTTCAAGAAGCTCGTAGATGGCTTCCGATTCGACCTGGTCCTGGTACTTGTGCTGCTCGTCGGTGTAATGCTCGCCGCCGCCGATCGCCCAGCCTATGCCGGGGTTGAATGCCTCGTCCCACCACCCGTCGAGGACCGAAAGGTTGAGCACGCCGTTTGCCGCAGCCTTCATCCCGCTCGTGCCGCACGCTTCTCTCGGGCGGCGCGGCGTGTTCAGCCAGACGTCGCAGCCCTGCACCAGATAATGGGCGATGCGCACGTCGTAGTCTTCAAGAAAAACAATATGGTCGCGGAACTCCGGCATCCTGGCGACACGGACGATCTTCTGGATAAACTCCTTGCCCGGCTGGTCCTTCGGGTGCGCCTTACCTGCAAAAATTATCTGCGCGGGCCGCTCGGGATTCGTGAGGATTGCACGCAGCCGGTCGAGGTCGGACAGGATCAGTGTCGAGCGCTTGTAGGTTGCAAACCGGCGTGCAATGCCGATTGTCAGCGCGCGGGAGTTGAGAACTTCCCGCGCATGACCCAGTTCGGCCGGACCCGAACCTCGGCGCTTGAGCTGTATTTCCAGGCGCTGGCGCGAAAAAGCTGCAAGCCGCTCACGTCTTCTTGCGTGCGTGCGCCAGATTTCGTCCGGCGGAATATGCTTGACTTTTTCCCAGAGGTGCGGGTTTGTCGGATCGTCCGCCCAGTGCGGGCCGATGTAGTGCGCGTACAGGTGGGCGAGGTCGCGCGATATCCACGTCGGATAATGGACGCCGTTGGTCACCGAGGTGATGGGTACGTCCGACTCGGGCACATCGGGCCAGAGCTCGTGCCACATCGAGCGTGCAACCACGCCGTGCAGCCTGCTGACGCCGTTCTTGTTGGCGGCGAGTTTTATTGCCAGCACGGCCATGGAGAACGGAGACTTGGTATCGCTCTCATCAATGCGTCCGAGGCCCAGAAATTCTCTCTCCGAAAGTCCGAGCCGACTCTGGTAGTTGCCCATGTATTTCTCGACAAGCTTGGGATCGAATCTGTCGATGCCCGCGGGGACGGGCGTATGGGTCGTGAAAATGCTTCCCGCCCGGACTGTTTCCACCGCCTCGGAGGTGCTCAGCCCTTTTTCCATAAGCAGCCGTATGCGCTCGATAACCGAAAATGCGCTGTGGCCCTCGTTCATGTGGCAGACCGTCGGCTCGTATCCGAGTGCGTGGAGCGCGCGAACGCCGCCTACGCCCAGAAGAAGCTCCTGTTTAATTCTAAGCTCGTCGTCGCCGCCGTACAGCGAGTCGGTAATATCCTGGTCCGCGGGTGAATTAACCGGAATATTCGTATCAAGCAGGTAGAGCGGTATGCGGCCGACCTGCGCGAGCCAGACGCGTGCGAAAACGTCGCGGCCGGGAAACTCGACTGAGACGCGGGCCTCGTTGCCGTCGTCATCGCGGACAAGCTGGATAGGCAGCCTGTAGAAATCGTGGACCGGGTATGATTCCTGCTGCCATCCGCTCGCGTTCAGATACTGCTGAAAGAAACCCTGTTGATATATCAGCCCGACGCCGATAAGTGGGATTCCAATTGCGGAGGCCGACTTCAGGTGGTCGCCCGCAAGCGCGCCGAGCCCGCCTGAGTAGATTTTCAGACACTCTATGATTCCGAACTCGAACGAGAAATATGCGATGCAGAGCCCGGGCGCGCGGTTCTTCACGCGGTTGAACCAGGTCACCTCGCCCGCCATGTATTCGTCGAGCCGACGGGCGGTGCGCTCGACCAGTGCGACAAAGCCGTCGTCTTCAGCCGCCGCGTTGAGCTGCTCCTGTTGCATGCGGCCAAGCATCTCGACCGGGTTGTAGCCGGATGTCTCGAACAGGTCGCCGCCGAGCCGGCGGAAAAGGTCGAACGTTTCGTGGTCCCAGGTCCAGCGGAGGTTGTAGGCGAGGTCGCGCAGCCGTGCAAGCCGCTCCGGTATCGCCGGGTCAACGTTCATTATCGAAATCGGTTGCATGGTTGTCCCTTATAATGACTTGTCTGCCAAATTTTCATAAATGTAATGTGCGATTATAGCTGTATTATTCGGATGGCGTCAAGGGGAAAGTATCTGACGCTTGACGCTCGACGCACGACGCCTGGCGCAAGTTCTACATCGGAAACGTCATTCGCCATTCCCGGTCGAGGCGGGAGACGGTTTTCCCGGTTTCGCGGCGGATGTCGGCAAAAAGCTCGTTGCGGTCGGACGCCGCCATCAGGACGTGGTAGGCGCGGACGCCGTACTTCTCGACGAAAAACCCGACGAAATGCTCCGCAAGGTTGTACATGAACGCCGCCTGCGCGGGATAATCGCGTGAGCCGAGAAAAAACTCGAGGTCAAGCAGCTGCTCCAGCGGCGGCACATGGAACTCCCTTATAAAATACTTCAGCCAGTCGTCGCCTTCGTACCTGAACCATTTTGATGTGAGGTACTGCGCCATCCCCTCGGCGAGGAAAGCGGCGTAGCTCTCGCGCGCCTCGAGGACATGCACGTCCTCGTGCGGGCTTTTGAACCCGGGGCGCAGTTTCGTATGGATGCGGTAGATTTCACGCCGCCAGACATTACAGCGCCCCTCCCATGAGTGGCCGGTGAAACGCTTCTGGTCGCGTATGGAGTTCATCAGGTAATAGGTAATACTGAAACGTGGTCTGCACAGTTTCAGCTCGCGAAGCAACCACCTGAACTGTTTTTCCTTTTCCCCGGCCAGCCTGCGGATGTTGCGGGCCGCATGATTCGAGGCCGGATAATGAATCGTGTAATGGGCCGTCTTATGCGTTTTGAACTTCCGGTAATACCGTATCGGATAAAACTGTCCCGGAAAGCTCTGCAGGCGGTTGATATTTGTCAATGCCGAGCGGTCGGGTCCTTTCCGCTTCCCGATCTTGATAATCCGCCCCGGCCCGAGCACGGGCATCAGGGCGACGACCTCCCGCCAGCCCTGGGTCCGGAAAGTCTTTCCCAGCATCGCGCGGTAGACTCCGCCCGTGCGCGTAAGCCTTCCTCCGTGAAGTTTCGCGTCCTGCGAAAAATCCTCCGTAAGGATATCGGGCATGACTTTATTCAGCGAAACAAGCGACCACATCGCCTCGGCGCCGCAGACGAGAACAACGTGCGGGCGTGCACATGCCACGGCGCGTTTTACTCCCCGCCACGTTTTCCTTACCGCATTTTTCGAAAGCGGCGTGCGCATCTTCGAAAGAAACGAGACAACGGGAACTTCACCGGGAGTAAGAACAGAGTATGCAAAATAGCGTTCGAATATCTTTCGCGAAACCGTCTCGGGAATCGGTCGCGCGGTCAATATCGCAAAACGCAGTCTTTCCCCGGGAGGCAAGTCAGGAAGATTCTTCTTGATATCAAAACGGGTCATATTGTCTCACACTTATGCAACTCCAACGCTTATCAGGACAAGGCAACAAGGTAACAAGGTCTTTTCTTATTTCCTTATTTCCTTGTTCCCTTGTTCCCTTGTTCCCTTGTTACCTTGTTCCCTTGTTACCTTGTTCCCTTGTTACCTTGTTCCTTATTATAGATAGTTTCCAGTTAGTGTAATGCTGCGCATGCCTTCGTGGTCGGGCGGGTTTTCCCTGAAGTCGGCGTCGCGGTCGCCGTGAATCACCCGCGGGGGGTAATCGCCGTCGAAATACCACGTAAGGCCGGCAAGCTCTTCCACCGGGGGCAGGCCTGCCGCAGCTTTCGTTTCATCCTGCGGCGAAGTGCCGGCAAGCGGATCGCCCCCGGCATCGTAAACGAGATGTATCGCGTCCCCGGTCTTGCCGCCTGCGCGAAAAACCGAACTCCCCCCGACGGCGCGCCATGCGCGGTTGTACTCGAGCAGCCTGGAAGTGCGCGCGACCCAGATGCGGTTTTCGGACTCCCCCTTCAACCGCTTGAGCGATTCGACAAGCGAATCCGGCAAAAGCGGTCCGGCCGGCTCCCGCCTCTTGCCGAAATGGGCGTAGGTTATCGCGTAGCCTTCGCGCCTGATAAGGGTATCCAGGTTTTCGCCGCTGAGCATTTCCCCAAGCGCTTCAGAAGTATCGGTCCTCCAGTGGCCCCAGCGCCGGAAGCGGCAGACCGGACGGCCGTCGCCAAGGACGTGCGGTATCAGGAGGTCATTACCGCCGAAAACGGGAACGCCCGAATTTTCCACCGTAAGCTTCGCAGCCCTGGACATAAATGAGCCGCGCGGAAACAGCGAGCCCGCCTTATCGACAAGTGCCGCGAACAAACCGCCTCCGGAACCGCTCCCGGCCGCAAGCTCGCGGTAATACGCGGTGCGGGAAAGCGGCCTGTCCTGCCCCAGGATTTCCGTGAGAGTATGGTTCCAGAAATAGCGGACGCCGAGCGCAGTCGTTATGTCTGTATGATATTCCCATACAGGATAGGTTTTTCCATCGGTCATTACGACTTCGGGCGTGTCGCCGAGCGACGGGAGATACTCCGCGGCAATATTCTGAAAATTGTGCCGGTCGCCGTGGTTGAGCCAGACGCGAAAACTGATGCCGCGCTTTTCCATTTCTTCGGCGGCCGTCTCCGCGTGCTTTCGGGCAAAACCGCCGCGGTGCGAAAAATCTCCGTACGCATGCAGGCAGTCGATCCGGCCTTTTTCGATACATTCGCGTATGAAGCCCGCATCCCGCGTCGGTTTTCCGTCCAGGCCGGCGTACGCAAGCTGGTCGGGCTCGTATGGATTGTTGTTGTACCAGAAAACGGAGTCTGCGATATCCAGGCCCAGCCCATCGCCGAACTCGGTGGACTCCGCGGTATTCAGGAAAGCATGGATTTTCTGAAAAGATTCCCGCGTCATCAGGTCGCAATCGTTACAGATTGCGATGGCCCCGCGGAAAGGGTAAGGGAATTTTCTCAGCTTGACTGTCATCTCACAAACCCGGATTTTATGCCGTCGCCGGATTATATTCCGCTTTCCGCTTTCACACAAGGAAATTTCAACACGCGGCGCCGCTAAATATATTATATTTATTCTTCCCTTGTTCCCTTGTTCCCTTGTTTCCTTGTTTCCTTGTTTCCTTCTTTTTCCTTGTTATAAAAAGACCACGCGCTAAAATCAGTAACAATGGAAACGCCGGACGAATTCAACATCGAGGCTTACGATTACGAGCTACCCGAAGAGCTGATCGCCCAGGAACCCGCGCCCGGCCGCGACGGCTCGCGGCTCCTCGTTCTGGACCGCAAAACGGGCGGAATCGAGCATCGCCGTTTTCCCGAACTGGAAAAATACCTCAAGGCCGGCGACGTTCTGGTGATAAACACTACCCGTGTCTTCCCTGCCCGCGTTTTCGGCAGGCGCGCGACCGGCGGAAACGTGGAAGTGCTTTTTCTCAGGACGGATATTGCAGGCGGATGGCTTGCGCTCGTACGCGGCAACGTCAAACCGGGTGAAGAAGTCGAGCTGGCCGAAGGCGCGTTCTCGGTAACGGTCGCTGAAAAAAAAGACGAGGGCTGGCGCCTCGAAACGCCCGAGGACCTTCTTTCGCTTCTCGAAAAGCACGGCGTAATGCCGCTTCCGCCGTATATCAGGCGCGAGCGAAACGAAAACCATGCGCAGGACCGCTCGCGCTACCAGACGGTCTACGCGAAAAAGACGGGCTCGGCGGCGGCGCCGACGGCGGGCCTCCACTTCACGCCCGAAATTCTTTCAAGTCTTAAAAGCAAGGGCGTGGAAATCGCCCGGGTCGTCCTGCACATCGGCTACGAAACTTTCCGACCGATCCGGGTCGACGACGTCCGCGAGCATAAGATGCACGGCGAGTTTTTCGAGATCGACTCCGACAACGCCCGCAAGCTCGCAGGCGCGGCGCGTGAAGACAGGCGGATCATCCCGGTCGGAACGACTTCGTGCCGGGTACTTGAAACTCTGGCGATCTGGGATACAATAGGGCAGGTCACCTCGGGCGTGACTTCGCTCTATATCCGCCCGGGGTTCAGCTTCTGCATCACGGGCGGGCTTTTGACGAACTTCCACCTGCCGCGCTCCTCGCTGCTTCTGCTTGTGAGCGCGCTTGCGGGTCGAAAGAAAATACTCGAGGCGTACGAAACCGCGGTCAGGGAAAAATACCGTTTCTATTCCTACGGCGACGCGATGCTGATAATTTAACCTGGAGAATCCCATGGCAAGAAAAATCGTTTACGCAGACGAGGACCGGCAATACTACGGCCGCTCGTGGTGGCAGGTAAGCCTCGGGCGCATCGGCTGCATCATCGCCGTAATCGTTATCGTCTGCATCGTGGTGCCGATAGTGTATGCGAAATACTTCAAGCCAACACTCGCGGTTAAAAAGCTGAACAACAAAGATACTCCGAAAAATGAAAAGCTTATCGCCCTCCGCGTGATACGGAAAGCAAAATTCAAGCGCGGTTTCGGTGCCGCGGAGCTGAGAGTGACGGACGAGCAGGAAGACCTCGAAGTGCGCGGCGAAGCCGTAAAGACCGTCGCCGCCCTCGGCGGCCGCGCACAAAAAGTTCTTCGTGAAGTCTTCGTTTCGGCCGCGCCGGCCAGGCTCAGGATGGAGATACTGAACCACCTCGACGAGGAAGCGCGGCAGCTTGTCGAGGAATGCGCGGCAAGCCCCGACGACGAGGAATTCCTCGAAGCATGCCGGGAATGGCTGGCAAGATAAATTATGAAGGATGAAGGCTGAAAAGAAGAATATATTAATAATATAATAATTAGCTGCCGAGCGCAACCAGACCGGTTTGCTCGGCGGGTTCTTTAAGTGTAAATGATGAAGGACGGATCATAAAATAAATGTTCTTAATTCATACTTCAGCCTTCATACTTCATACTTTCTTCATCCTTCATCCTTCATCCTTCATAATTCATAATTTCTACTCCGGCGGCTCGGGCATGTCGGGCGGGGGGGCGAGGTCGAATTCGGGGAACTCGATAAGACTTGATTCGACGTCCATACTCTTCTTTTCCGCTACCGGCTCGGGCGGAGGCTCGAATTCCTTCCCCAGCATGTTGGCCGCGGTGAAACGCACGTCCGCGTCCGGGTCTTCTTCCGCAATCTTTTCAATAGTCTTTACCGCGTCAACCTCGTTCAGAAACATGGAAAGCGCGTCAATCGCCGCCGAGCGCACCATCGACTCACTGTCTTTTGCATAAGAGATAATATCCGGCAGGAGATCGGGCCGCCCGTAATGCGCTAGTGCGCGGACGGCCTCGGCGCGGAACTCGGAATCGTGCTCGGGCAGCGGCTGGGAAAGGGTCTTGACCGCCCGCTCGTCCGCTATCATGCCGAGCGCCCACGCGGAATTCGCGCGCACGTTTGAAAGTGCGACGTTCTCGAAAAAATCGCTCAGCCCCGCGCGGAACTCGCCCGTCTGCTCCTCGTCCGCGGTGGGGGGGATAACCTCGTCCGCCGCGACGCAGCGCGCGATAAGCGGGTCGACCGCGCGCGGGTCGCCGATAAGCCCGAGCGCGACCGCCGCCTCCGCCTGGACCTCGTGCGCGTCGTGCTCGAGTATCATTATCAGCCGCTGAACAAAGGATGGATTTCCTATCTCCCCCAGGCCCAGGACCGCACCCCTGCGGATCGTTACGTTCGGGTTCTCGATAAACGAAAGAAGGGCCTGCTCGTATACAGGTCCGCCACGAAGGCCGAGCGAGTGGAGAAAATCAACCCTGCGGCCCTTGTCCTTGTACTGCGTTACCGCGCCCGGATGTGGGAGCCGCATGTTCTTCGGCGGTCGCTTGAGAACGCGGTCGAGCGCCCAGGGCGGACGCGGGTCCTGGGGCGCGTATACCCATGCCCTGCGCAACGCCCACTCGGCGCAGCAGTAACCGTTGCATTTCGCGCGGCGCGTCTCCCGCTCCCGCCCGCAGGAAAGCTGCCTCGAGCGGCCGAACAGAACGCCGAGCTCGTAAAACTTCTCCGAATCGTCCGGCGAAGCGCGAAGCGCCTTGATGAGTTCGAGAATTTTTCCCGTATCGTCCATAGGTATTAGGTGTCAGGTGTCAGGTTTTAGGTGTCAGGTATTATATTTTAAAATATAAACCTAAAACCTATCACCTGAAACCTTCTTCATAGGTATCAGGTGTCAGGTCTTAGGTGTCAGGTCTTATATTTTAAAAAATATAAACCTAAAACCTAAAACCTATTACCTGAAACCTTCTTCAATCCGTTTACGATTCCCGCGCGCCTTCAGGCTCCACCAGCTCCACTGACATCTCGGGCAAGACTTCAAGGGTTCCGGTAAGCGGACATTTCTTTACGGTCGTTATAAACTGCTTGCGCCTCTTGCTGGGGATGGCCTGCGGCAGATGGAACCTGAATTTCATCGACGCGATGCGCTTCGGGTTTTCACCCATTTCGAAATCGACCTCGATCCGGAAGCCGTCGGTCGAAAGTTTCTGGCGGTCCAGAAATCCCAGCGCGTACATCCCCATGCACGCGCCCACGGCCGCCGCGAAAACATCCGGCGGTTCGGCCGCGGTGTTGGTACCGCCGTACTTCTCGCGGTTGTCGAAGGCAATCTCGAGGCCGCGGACCTCCGTTACAATACGGCGGCCTCCCCTGTATTTCAACTCAAGTTTCATTTCGCCCCTCGAACGGTCAGCGGCGCAAAGTGCCGCGCGTTTCGTAGGGGCGGGTCTCAGACCCGCCCCTACTCGCTACTCGAAACTCAAGCTATTGTATATCCTTGCCGCCTGTTTTTCCAGTACGATTCCGGCAAAACACGGATGAAATGACATTGCGAATACAAGCTGCGAAAGCTATAATGCCGTCATGAAAATCCATTCGGCCAGCTTCATCATTTCGGCCATTGCGCTTTTCTGCATTTGCGGCTGCTCCGGCATAACGCCCGAGCCGGCGGTCGACTACGTGAGCCGCGTGCTTTACTTCGACGACGTCCGGCCGGCTTCAGTTCGCCTCGAAAAAGTAAAACTCCCCGACCAGGACCGGAACGTTCCATGGTACGCGTTTCTGCCCTGCATTCTTTACGGAACGTGGTGTGAAGACGCCTCTGAAAGCTCGAACAAAACTTACGACCCCACCTTCCGCACCCCTTCCACGGAGAACCTGCCTTCTTTAAAAGGCAACAGGGACAAGGTATCGCTGGCCTTTTCGCAGAACCTGGCTCACTGCCTCCGGCGCGCGGGAATCTTCGAAACAGTCGAGACCGAAAAACCCGCAGGCGCCCGTCTCCGGATTGAATTCACCGTCTTCAGGCGGAACTCCAGGCTCTACACCTACGGCCTGACTCCGCTCGTCGCGGCCGCGTCGTTCTGGCTCATCGGCTGCCCGTTCCGCGGCGTCTGGTACGAATTCGAGGCAGACGCGAAACTCGTCACGGCCGGTGGCGAGGAAATCTGGAAAGGAAAAATCAAGAGCAGGAGTACCGTAATTCACGGCACGTGCTGGTCCGGAAAAAGGCCGGAATGCACCGCGTTCTTCGAGGCGTACACGCTTTTCCTGACCGACCTTTTCAAACAGCTCGCGAAAAACCTGCCGCCTGCGGACGACAAGGTCTGGAAAGACCTGCCCCACAAGCCGGAAAAACCGCTGCCGGGAATGATGAGAAAAAAATAACTGAAGTTATAAGTAGTAAGTTTAAAGTTAAAAGTTAATAAGCAAAAGAGAACGATTTTCGAAATACTTACTTCGCATTACCTTTCTTCAACTCCCCGCCAGTCCTTGCGCCGCGAGCGCGGAGGAGGGATTTTGTTTTGTCATCTGACGCTTGATCCAGCGGCGTTTTACCATTCTCATCTCTCGAATTCACATCAGCGCCTTTTTCAATCAGCAATGCGGCTGCGTCTTTATGGCCCCACCGTGCCGTATTGTGCAGCGGCGTCCAGCCGTCATTGGCTTTCGCATTCACATCAGCGCCTTTCTCAATCAGCAATTCGGCTGTGTCTTTATGGCCACTCCATGCCGCCCAGTGCAGCGGCGTCCCGCCGCCATTGTCTTTCGCATTCACATCAGCGCATTTCTCAATCAAAAAGACGGCTGCGTCTTTATGACCATTATTTGCCGCCCAGTGCAGCGGCGTCCAGCCGTTATTGGTTTTCGCATTCACATCAGCGCCTTTGGAGAGAAGAAGCGCGGCTGCATCTTTCCATCCGTTTTTGGCTGCAAGGTGCAGAGGATAACGGTCGTATTCATCACCTTTCACAGGCTCGTTGAAACGGGCCCAATACTTTGCCAGAAAACCGGTTTCTTTTTCACCGCCGCCTAACTCTTTTGAAAGTATGTCAATGCCGTCTTTGCCAATTGAAAGCAGGGCATCGACAAGCAGAACGCGACGCTTCACGGTCGAGTTCTGCATTTCGTCATGCAATATTTCCTCAAGCTCATTCCTGCCTTTATCACCGATTGACAGAAGCCCCCTGATGCCGCGCACAATCAGCTCCGCGTCATCGGAGCGGTATTTTGAAACGTAATACTTTATCCGCAGCGGCGTCCAGAGCAGGCACGCCGCGATAACCGCCGCGAAGAGCAGGACGACGAATACGGCAAGTTTGACGGGGAGGCCGAGTTTCATGGTTCCATTCTAACCCGGTATTCGGGGATTTCAAACGATTGGTCTATTGGTCATTATTAACGCCGCGCAAGCGCGGCCGCTAACAGTATTTTTATTACGCGCGCAGCAAGCTGCGCCGCTAAACGAATCTGCAATCCGAAATCCGAACTCCGCAATCCGTAATTCCCCTTGCAACGATTTATGCGCGGTGCTAGAATACGCCAACTCGGAATCGTGGAGGCGTTACATGGTCAACATCGGCGTTGTCGGGATCGGGCACTGGGGGCCGAACCATGTCCGGAATTTCAGCCAGCTGTCCGGCTCGACGGTCGTCGCGGTCGCCGACACCAGCGAGGAGCGGCGAAAAGCGATACTGGCCTCTTACCCGGAGGTTACCGCTTACAAAACCGCCGACGAGCTCTTCGCGCACGACGGGCTGGACGCGGTCGTCATAGCAACGCCGACGGCGACGCATTACGAGCTTGTCAAAGCCGCGCTCGGGGCCGGGCTGGACGTCCTGGCCGAAAAACCGCTTGCCGTCACGGCGGTGCAGTGCCGCGAGCTGGACGAACTGGCGAAGAAGAACGGCCGCGTACTTATGGTCGGCCACGTCTTTCTTTTCAATTCCGGGATATTGAAACTCAAGGAATGCTCGGACGACGGGTCGCTTGGAAAGGTTTACTACGGGCACGCGACGCGCGTGAACCTCGGCCCCATACGCGAAGACGTGGGCGCGGTCTTCGACCTTGCGACGCACGACATCTCGATTTTCAACTATATCTTCGGCGGATGCCCGACGACGGTGTCGGCGAGCGGGAAATGCTTTCTGCAGAAAGAGCTGGAAGACCTCGCGTTCCTGACCCTCACCTATCCGTCGGGACAGGTCGCCAACGTGCACGTGAGCTGGCTCGACCCGAAAAAAATCCGCACGATTACGCTCGTCGGCGACCGGAAAATGGTCACATGGGACGACCTCGACCCGGTCGGCCCGATCCATATCTACGACAAAAGCGTGATACAGGAGCCGTATTACGAGAGCTTCGGCGAGTTTCACCTTCTTGCGCGCGAGGGCGACATCACGATTCCGAAGGTGAAGATGTCCGAGCCGCTCAGGGCGCAGTCGCAGCATTTCATCGATTGTATTTCAAAGCGCGCGGAATCCTTCAGCGACGGCGCGTTCGCTGCGGGCGTGGTGGCGGTGCTCGAAGCCACGCAGAAATCCATCGAGGCCGGCGGCGCACCGGTTGAAGTTTAAAAGATGAAACCTGAAATCACCGATAAAATCAATCTCGGCAAAAATGTCGTCACTCACGACGGTGCGGTAGTCGGCCTGCTTCCGGGCCGCAGCATTAAAGATAATACGCTCACCATCGGCGACGGTGCGGTCGTCCGCACGGGAACAATTATTTACGCCGGCAGCACGATCGGACCGGGGCTCGAGACCGGCCACTACGCGGTTATCCGCGAGGAAAACGAGATCGGCGAAAACCTGCGCATCTGGAACCATTCGACCATCGACTACGGCTGCAGAATCGGCAGCGGCGTCCGCATCCACAACCAGGTTTACGTGGCCCAGTTCACGGTTATCGAGGACGACGTGTTTCTCGCGCCCGGCGTGAAAATCGCCAACGACCTCCACCCAATCTGCACCGAGTGCATGAAAGGCCCGACGATAAAACGAGGCGCGCGAATCGGCATCAGCGCGGTGCTTTTCCCCCACATCACAATCGGAGAAGGCGCGCTCGTCGGCGCCGGCGCAGTCGTCCGCAAGGACGTACCGCCGGGCATGCTGGTCAGCGGCAACCCCGCAAAGCTTATCGGGCCGGTAAGCAAACTCCCCTGCACCCACGGCAAAAAGGGCCTTGCCTATGGCTCGGAATCGTAACGGCCACCGCGTACTCGCCTTCGCGCCGGCATTTAACGAGGAAAATAAAATCGGGCTTGTAGTTGAGCAGGTACCGATGGACGTCGTCGACGAGATGCTCGTCATCGACGACGGCTCGACCGACCGTACGAAAGAGGCGGCCGAAAAAGCGGGCGCGCGCGTGGTCTCGACCGGCGGCCGCACGGGAGTCGGAAACGTCATCCGCCTCGCCATCAGCGAAACGCGCAGCGGCGGTTTCACCATACTCGTCGTGATGGCCGGGAACAACAAGGACCGCCCGGCGGAGATACCGCGCCTTATCGACCCGATAATCAAAAGCGGCTACGATTTCGTTCAGGGCTCGCGCTACCTTCCCGGCGGCAATTTCGGCAACATGCCTTTCTACCGCCAGTTCGCGACGCGGCTCGTGCACCCGTGTCTTTTCTCCGCCGTCAGCGGGCGGAAGATTACGGACTCGACCAACGGCTTCCGCGCGATGCGGATTTCGATGCTTGACGATCCGCGGTTCCGCATAAACGACCCATGGCTTGACAAGTACGAGCTCGAGCCCTATATTTTCTACAAGGCGATAAAGCTGGGATACCGCGTAACGGAGGCGCCGGTAACGAAAATCTATCCGCCGAAAGAGCTCGGCTATACGAAGATGGCGCCCATCACCGGCTGGTGGAGTATTCTGCGGCCGCTGATTTATCTCGCGCTCGGCGTAAAATCGTAATATGTAGGGGCAACCCCCCGCGGTTGCCCGTCTTCCTTCCGCGGGCGGGCGCAGGGGCCCGCCCCTACAAGCGGAGAAATATCATGCGAGTCAACTTCGTAGACCTTAAAGCGCAGTATCTTTCAATCAAGGACGAAATCGACGCCGCGATAAGTAACGCGGTCGAGAACACTGCGTTCATCCTTGGCCCGGCCGTCGCGGATTTCGAAAAAGCATTTGCGGAATTCTGCGGCGCGAAACACGCGGTCGGAGTCTCGAGCGGACTCGAAGCGCTGCGCCTGCTGTGCGAGGTGCACGGTATCGGGCCGGGCGACGAGGTTATCGTACCCGCGAACACGTTTATCGCGACCGCGCTCCCGGTCTCGATGGTCGGCGCGGTTCCCGTTCTTGTCGACTGCGATCCCGTTACCTACAATATCGACCCCGAAAAAACCGCCGAAGCGATAACGGAAAAAACGAAAGCGCTCATGCCGGTCCATCTCTTCGGCCAGCCCTGCGATATGGATGCGCTGGATAAAATCGCGAACGAACACAACCTCGTCGTTATCGAGGACGCTTGCCAGGCCCACGGCGCGGAATATAAGGGCATGCGCTGCGGCTCGATCGGCGCCTCGTCCGCGTTCAGTTTCTACCCCGGGAAAAACCTCGGCGCCTACGGCGACGCCGGCGCAATTACGACAAACGACGGCGGGATTGCCGAAGAAATAAAAATGCTCCGCGATTACGGGCAGGAGAAGAAATACGTCCACACGGTAAAAGGCGGCAACTCACGGCTGGATGCGTTGCAGGCCGCGATTCTCAACGTGAAGCTGAAGTATCTCGACAAGTGGAACGATGCCCGCCGGGCGAATGCGGAGCGTTACCGCGAATTGCTCGCCGACGTGGAGGAAGTTAAAACACCGGTCGAAGTAGATTACGTCAGGCACGTGTACCACCTCTTCGTTATCGAGATGGACAACCGCGACGGATGCCTCGAGTTTCTGAAGGAGAGGGAAATCTACGCCGGGCTCCATTACCCGATCCCGATCCACATGCAGAAGGCCTACGCCGAGCTTCCGTACGAGGAAGGCGACTTCCCCGTCACCGAAAAAGCGGCAAAGCGGATTCTGTCTTTGCCCATGTTCGCGGAACTCACCGACGAACAGATCGAAGCGGTTGTGAACGGTATAAAGGATTTCCTCACCAATAAGTGATAGGTGGTAAGTGATAGGTGATAAGGAAAACCATTTTAATATGCGAGATTGATCATGGGAAGAGGATTTGAAGAACTGGAGGCCTGGAAGTCAGCAAGGGAATTTCGTAGGGGTGTCTATGAAATCGCTCAGGGCTTGCCGAAGAATGAAGATTATGTCCTTGCGCAGCAGATGAAACGCGCGGTAATATCCATAACTGCAAATATAGCGGAAGGACATGGGCGATATCATTTCCGAGAAACCACTCAAATCACCTGTATTGCAAGAGGCTCTCTGAGCGAATCCCTGGATCACCTTTATACAGCCCTTGACGCCGGTTATATCAGCCAGGAAAAATTCGACGCCTTATACAGCAAAGGAAAAGAGGCTGAGAAGTTACTAAACGGGTATATTAACTACCTCAGGAGGCAAATTAACAATGATTGAAGCGAGAGCTCTTTCTTCTGATATTCTTTACTTATCACTTACATCTTATCACCTATCACTGAATTAAAATGTGCGGAATCTGCGGCTATATCGGGATAAAAGATAAAGCGCTCATCGAGCGGATGACGGATTCGCTTGCACACCGCGGACCGGACGGGCGCGGCGTTTACGTCGACAAATCCGGCGCGGCCGCGCTCGGGCATGCGCGGCTCTCCATCATCGACGTCGAAGGCGGCGCGCAGCCGATCGCAAACGAGGACAAGTCCGTCCACATCATCGTCAACGGCGAAATCTACAACCACCTCGATATCCGCCGCAAACTGGAATCGAAAGGCCACCGCTTCACGACCAGGAGCGACAGCGAAACAATCCTCCACGCATACGAGGAATACGGCACAGAATGCGTCAAGCGTTTGAACGGCATGTTCGCATTCGCGGTTTACGATTCAAAAAACAGACGCCTTTTCGCCGCGCGCGACAGGCTGGGAATAAAACCGTTTTATTATTCCAGCGGCAACGGCACTTTTGCATTTGCGAGTGAGATAAAAGCGCTTCGCCTTATACCCGGTTTTAATTCCGAACTCGACCTCGACGCGGTGGACGCGTACCTCACGTTCCGCTACATCCCGGGCGAGATGACAATGTATCGCTCGGTCCGCAAACTCCTTCCCGGCCACAGCCTTGTCGTCGAAAACGGACGGGTGACGGTAAACCGCTACTGGGATTTCGATACTGCGGAGCGGCGCGACAGATCCGAAAGCGCCCTGCTCGAAGAGTTCCGCGCGCTCGTTTCCGACAGCGTGCGGATACGGCTGATGTCAGACGTGCCGCTCGGCGCGTTCCTTTCCGGCGGCGTGGATTCGGGCTGCGTCGTCGGGCACATGGCGCAGGCGATGGGGCGGCCGGTCGAAACTTTCACGATAGACTTCGGCACCGACATCGACGAGACCGAGCGGGCCAGGCGGTTCGCACAACATTTCAAATCGAACCACCACGAGCTCACGGTCGGCGCCCAGTCGTTCGACCTATTGCCGAAAATCCTCGGCCACCTCGACGACCCGCTGGGGGACGCGATAATAATTCCGATCTACCTCCTCGCGCGGGAGACGGCGAAAAACGTCAAGGTCGTGCTCACCGGCGAGGGCGGAGACGAAATCCTCAACGGTTACATCCACCATTTCGCGCTTTATTACGCTGATTATCTGAAACGCCTTGCGCCGAAAGAAGTGCGCAGGATGGCGCCCGCGATCGTGCGCGCCCTCCCCACATCTTTCTGGAACGTATTTTTCCGCTACCCGGCCGACCTCGGGCAGCAGGGGAAGGAAAAGCTCGCGCACCTGCTTTCCGTCCTCGACGACCCGGCTGAAGCGTACCTTACGCTTGCGTCGCTTTTCTCCGAAGACGAGAAAAAGGAAGCTTACGATTCGAAATTCTTTGAATCAACGCAGAACGGGCGGGCGGCTTTCAAAGACAGGTTGCGCGGATTGCTGACGCCTTCGGAAAACGAATCTTTTCTCGGGCGGCTGACGAAGTACGACCTCGCGAACTGGCTGCCCGACAATATTCTTTTCAAGCAGGACAAGCTGACGATGGGGAGCGGGCTCGAGGCGCGGGTGCCGTACCTCGACCACCGCATCGTGGAGTTCTGCGCACGCCTGCCCGCGAAGGCCAAGTTCCGCCTGATGACCGACAAGCTGCTTCTCCGCCGCGCGGCCGAGCCGATGCTGCCGGGAAACACTGCTTATACGCCCAAGCACGCCTTCTATATCCCGGTGGAAAAAGTCTTTAAAGACGATTTCGATTCTTATGTGAAAGATATTTTCGCATCGCCGAAATGCGTTGAGAAGGGAATACTCGACGCGGATTACGTCGAAAAGCTCAGGAACGCGCCGCGCTCGAAAGAGCTTCTCGAAAACAAGCGCCTTATGGCGGTCCTGCTGCTTGAATTATGGTTTAAAAACAACTAGAATGGAATTATGAAGTCCAACCTGCCATTAAAACTCGCCCTGTCTTTGATTATAATATTTGTCCTGTTAATGACCGGCCTTTTTCTACGGGTACCGCTTCAGGTCCGGTGGAATGTCTCGAAGTTTCATTCAGATGAAGCTAAAGAACGCATCAAGGCAACCGACAAACTGCTTTCCCTCGGCAGGAGAGGAACGGCAGCACTCGCAAAAGAACTTCACGGCGGTGAAGATGCTGCGGAGTTTCTGAAAAAGCACTGGAAGAACCCTCTTTCGAAAATACCTAGCGACAAACGCAATCGTCACCCCATTCACCTGGCGGCGGAAAATGACTTCCGGACCGTCGTCGCCCTCCTGATCGACATGGGCGAGAACGTAAACGCCACAGACAGAGGACCGGAAACACCGTTACACAAAGCCGCAAGAAAAGGCCACAATAAAACGGCAGCACTTCTGCTTCGAAAGGGGGCGGACATAAATGCCAATTACGAATACGGGCTCACACCTCTTCACCTCGCAGCAACATATGGCCACAAAGACACTGTTCAGTTTCTCCTTGAAAAAGGCGCAGATATAACTGTCAGAGACGAGAGAGGGGTGACTCCTCTCCACGGCGCATCGGGAAAGGGGCACCTGGAAGTCGCGTCACTTCTTATCGAAAAAGGTCTCGACGTAAACGCCCGTACGAAATGGGGCTATACTCCGCTTACGTATGCTGCAATAAAAAGCCGAATTAAAATAGCGGCTCTCCTGATAGAGAAGGGCGCGCTATTAAACTATGAGAGTAACGGGTCGGACCTGCCGCTGCATGCAGCTGTAGGTCTCGCGAACGAGACAATAATAAACTTTCTTATCGATAAAGGCGCAGACGTGAATGCGAAGGGAATGATGGGAATGACACCGCTGCATACGGCAGCGGTGAACTGCAAAAAGAAAGCTGCCGGGATTCTTCTTGAACATGGAGCAAAGATAAACGCGAAAACCGAGCTAGGATGGACACCGCTTCACATTGCTGCTTGTGGATTCGAGCACGACGACAAAACACTCATCCGTTTCTTTATAGAAAACGGGTCCAAGGTAAACGCACTTGATGAAAAAGGTAAGACTCCGCTTGATTATGCAATTGACGAAGGCGTTCCTCAATGTGCAAAAGAACTCCGAGAGCACGGTGGAAAAACAGGAGAAGAGTTAAAAGCGGAAAAGAAATAGCAGCATATCAATACTGGCTCAGCCCCATCGCGCGTGACATGACTTTAAAAATGTGCGTGTTGTCGATAATTTTCCTGCCCGGATACCAACTGCCTTCGTACTGATGGAACAACCACGCGCCCGCGCCCGCAGCCGATACAGTCACAAGCTCGTTCGTGTGGCTGGTCGTGCCGTACGTTATTTCGCCGTCCGGGTAAGTGTGACTGTAGTCAGCACCTTCCATAGTCGGGAGGTCGCCCCTGGTCATGGTTATCGACGGGTTGAAACGCAGGAAGCCGACCGCGTGGTCGGCGGTCACGATAACGAGTGTGTTACTCCAGTTAACGGTATCGCTGTCGTCGATAAATCCGCAGACGGCCTTCACGGCCTGCTCGAGGTCCCACATCGCGCCTATCATCCAGTGGTAATTGTTCCGGTGGTTGGCCCAGTCGATATCGCCCTGCTCAACCATAAGGAAAAAACCGTTCGGGTTCTTACTCAGAACGGTAAGCGCGGCGATACTTGCCTCCGCAAGTGTCGGGTTTTCCTCCGAGCCCGGCGTGACAATGGCGGAGCCGTTATCGCTCGGCACAGGCGGTTCAAAGATGGAAGTATTTCCGCCGAACAGACCGAAAAGCCTGCTGAATTCGCTTGCGTTGGTGTTCCCAGCCGCGGCCTGGAGCGCTACACCGCCGTCCACCGAACTTTCTCTTTCAACAAACGTATAACCGTACGCGCCGTCCTTCAGGCCGTCGTACAATTCCTTCGAAATATTGCCTTTGGTCGCGTCGAAGGCCGGGTTGTCCCACGCGGGATGCCCTCCGCCGATGACAACTTTCGGCTTGACGGCCGTAATTATTTCATCCGCGACCCCGTGCCCGGCGTAGCCGCGGTATCCCGTATAAAGGTTGTAGCGGTTGGGGTTGTGCGATGCAAAAGACGCGGGCGTGGCGTGGTTGAAGGGAAACGTGGTGACGATTCCGATGGAAGCGTTTCGCCGTTTTTTCGCCAGGTCGGTAATGCTTACAATCGCGCCGCCCGCGGGATCGCCCGATTCCCAGGCAATATTCCCGGTATCCGTTTTCTTTCCCGTTGCCATCGCCGTGGCAGAGGACGCGGAGTCGGCCGCGTAACCTGAAAAGAAATAGCTGTTATCGCCTCCGGTGAAAGTCGGGTACGGCTTTGCGCCGCCTTTCGAAATATCGTAGCCGACGGACGGGCTGAAATCATGGATGCCGTAGTTCTTCTTTCCAAGACCCGAGGCGTATCCGTTATAGGTCGTTACGTCCCACGTCGTGCAGTACCCGCGGTAGGTGAACCTGTCGGAGTCGTGCCACGCAAGGCCGTCGTCCGTTCCATAAAGGTATCTGCTCGCCGCAACCTCACTGGCAAGGTCCATACCGTCGCCGATGATCAGGATCACGTTTTTCGCGACAACCGGCACGGGATAGGGGCCGTATCTATTACCGGACCGCGGCCTGCAGCCGGAAAGGGCTATTACCAGATAAGCGGCAAGCAGCGCGGTAACCGCGGCAAACCGGAATGCAATCCGCACTCCCCGGCGCGGGGGCGCAGTCTTTTTCTTATATGGCGTACTTTGCCTCGGCATAATATGATTTTGCATTATAACAGAAAACTCCGGGTCGGGAAACAGCCCGTTTGATTCTGTAGGAGCGGATCTCAGACCCGCCCCCGGACACGCGCCGCAGGCGGCGCGGCTAACTCTTGCCTTGTCATCATCACCTTTGTATAATACCATCGTCATGTCAAACACCCGGACGCTTATCCTCATACCGCCGTCGAAGTTTGCCAAGAACGTGGCGCGCGACCTCGTCTACGGATGCTGGTGCAAGGGCAAGCGTATCGCGGGCATTCAGTTCCCGCCGCTGTCGCTTATCTCCGTCGCCACCGTTCTGAAAAAGGACGGAAAAAAGGTCGAGCTTCTCGACGCCGCGGCCGAAGAGCTGTCGATTGAAGACATACAGAAACGGGCCGGCGATTTCGATATCGTCGTCATGCTGACGAGCACGATGACGCTGAACGAGGACGCGGCCGTCCTCGGCGCGCTCAAGCAGGCGAAGGCGGAACTAAAAACAATCGTCTTCGGCGGTCACGTAACGGCCGAGCCGGAGTCGACGCTCGAGCGGCCGGGCATCGACATCGTCGTCCGCATGGAGGCGGAGCATATCGTCCGCGACCTCGTGCGCGCATTTGACGACGGCGGCGGTGCGTGGAAAAAAATCCATGGAATAGCTTTCAAGGAAAACGGTAAAGTAAAGGTCAACGCCGATTATCCGCTCATCGCCGACCTCAACGAGCTTCCGATACCGGACCGCACGTTCCTCCCCAAAGGCATCGACTACTTCAACCCGATTGTAAAGAAGATGCCGTACACGACGATGTTCACGTCGCGCGGGTGCCCGGGTAAATGCACGTTCTGCTCGTCGCCGACTTTTTACGGCCGCAAAATCCGCTACCGCAGCGCGGAAAGCGTGCTTGCCGAGATCGAGGAAATCGCGGGCCTGGGGTATAAGGAAATCTTTTTCCGCGACGAGATTTTCACCGTCTCGAAGAAACGCGTCTACGCCGTCTGCAAAGGCATACTCAAACGCGAAATCAAAATTTCGTGGATATGCTCGAGCCGGATAGGCGCGGTCGATTACGAAATGATACGGATAATGAAGAAGGCGGGCTGCCACATGCTGCGCCTCGGCGTGGAAACGGGCGTGCAGGACCTGCTCGACAACGTCCGGAAAGGCATCACCGTCGAGCAGACGCGAAAGACTCTGAAGTGGGCGAACCGGGTCGGCATCGACACGCACGCGCACATGATGATCGGGATGCCGGGCGAGACAAAAGACACGCTGAAGGAAACGTTTCGTTTTGTTATCGATATCGACCCGACAATCGTTACCTTCGGCATCTGCACGCCTTATCCGGGCACTCAACTTTTCGACGAGCTCAAATCCGCCCACCCGGAAATCGGCGACGGCACGCAGAGCGACCTATCGACGCTCCACACGAAATCCTTTTATAACGTACATTTCACTTCGCTCACGGAGGAGGAGCTCCAGAAGTTCATACGCCTCGCCTACAGAAAATTTTATCTGAGGCCGGACTACATTCTGAAGTGGCTTTTTAAAATCGGCGACCTCTCGGAGCTGATGCGCGTCTCGCTTGCCGCGACGCAGGTACTTTCCTTTATCCGGGGGAAAGACTAGTGAACGCCGCAGCCGATGGCGCACCTTCCCCGGCAAAGCTTCCCCGCCTGCTTGTACCCGTTCTTGTTACGCTGTTTGCCGCCGTTCTCTACTACCAGGACGTGGCTGCGAATACGATCGCGACCGGCGACCACGGACGCGGGCTCTACGCCGCGTGGAACGTTATCCGCGGAGAGATCCCGTACAGGAATTTTCCGTTCCGTTACGGTCCGGTCGGGCTTTACGCGGTCGCGCCCTTTCTGCTGGTTTTCGGCGTTACGCTCAAGGCGGCGTTCCTGTCCTGGTACGTTTACACGCTTATCGGCACTTTCCGCCTGGCGCAACTCCTGGTCCGAATTACAAAGTGGCACATCGCCCTGCTTGGAATTCTCCCGTTCGTGCTTGCGTACAGAAACCACATGCATTCATTCATAACGGCACCGGCCATGGTCTGCATGGTAGAGGCGTTCATTGCAGCCGTTCAATTAATGCGAACCGATGCGAAGCGGGGACCGTGGCTGAGACTCGGGCTATGGTGCGCCCTGCTGGTCGGGTGCAAGTCGAACATCGGCATTGCATTCACAGCCGGGATGGCGGCAGGCCTTTTTCTGCTCCATCTGGTAACGCGAAACTCATCGGATTCATTCATCCCTTCGCGAAAAAAAACAGTAACGGGCTCGGCCGCTTTTGGATGTGTAATAGTTCTATATCTGCTGGTATTCGTCGTCGGTGCGCCGGGTGATTTCCTCGTAAAGTCATTCCCGTATTCATCCGACATGCGGCCCGTATGGGGGACGTTCACCGGGTCGATGGCCGTACCTTTTTCGCGCTTTTTTATAATGGAAGGATATAGATACACCTTTGCGGCATTCGTCGCGCTGTGGCGCGATAGCATGTATATCTGGTGTATCTCAATCGTTTGCGGATTCGCCCTTCTCCTGCTTGCGGCCCGCCGCCGCCGCTGGCTCCATGAACACAGAATTGCGCTTATCTTTTTCCTTCCAACGATACTGGCCGTGCATGAATTTCTTTTCAGCGGCTCCGAATACGCCGTGACTTACTGGGGCCTTGCAGGCGGTTCGATACTTTTCTGCCTCGCCGTCTCGGCGGCGTTTCAGAAGCTGGCAGCGATTAACGCTACCGGACGGAAACAGATTATTACAAACATCATAATCGGCGCTTTGTCTGCGTGGTTTGCATTTCTGGTTATCTGGACAAACGTTGAAAACGCATACAGGTTCAGAGTGCAGAAAGGCAAACCCATTAAGGCTCCCGGCGGGCAAATCTCAGTCTACGATCCCGCCTGGGCCGACGTAGTCAACAGCGGGGCCAGGTTTATTCTCGAAAACACGAAGCCTGATGAAAAGATTCTCGCGCTGGCCTATGACCCGCTCTACTGCGCCCTGACGCACCGCCGTCAGGCCGGCCCATTCGCGCAGTACCAGTTACTCTGCAAAATCACACCTGAGAATGATAAAACCGTAATAGAAGCACTCAAGCAGAACCGGGTGCGATGCATAATTATTTCGAACATCGTTCTACACGCCCCGAAACACGCCTGGTGGAAAGGCATTCTCGGCGAAACGCACGGCAAACTCCTGTGGAATCATATCCGGGAGAACTACTCTTCGCTCGGCCGCATCGGCCCGTGGGACGCGCCGGCATTCTGGATTAAGAACCATGCAATCGAAATATACTGGACGAACGCCGAGACCGAGCGCCATTCCTATCTGAAAAATAAACTCTCAGAAATCCACGCTGAAGAAAAGAAGAAATGACGGAGCTGCATCCGGGGCTGTAATAACTTCTTCGTTGACCGCTCCACCTCCCGCAGTTATACTACCGGCTGAATTCAGAGGGCATAATGGACGCACAGTACGAAACCGCCGCCACGAAACCGATCCGCGAAACCGCCTACGACGTTTCGGTGGTGCTCCCCGCGTACAACGAAGCGGAAGCCATTGAAACCGTGATCGCGGACGTCCGGGACGCGATGAAGAATGCCGACAAGTCATACGAAATACTCGTCATCGACGACGCGTCCACCGATAAAACCGCGGCAAAGGCGCTCGCAGCCGGCGCCCGCGTTGTCAGGCGCGTCCAGAACGGCGGCGCCGGAGCCACGCGCAAGACCGGGATACTCCACGCCAGGGGCGAAATAATCGTCATGCTGGACGCGGACGGCACTTACCACGCGGCGGACATACCGCGCCTGCTGGAGCATTTCCCCGAATACGACCAGGTAAACGGCGCCCGCACGAGCGAAAAAGGCTCGATGAAAATCCTCCGCGTCCCCACGAAATGGGCGTTGCGCCAGCTTGCGGGTTACCTCGCGAAGACGAAAATCCCCGACCTCAACACGGGACTGAAAGCTTTCAAGCGCGACGTGATGCGGAATTATCTCTGGGTAATCCCGAACGGTTTCTCCTGCGTCACGTCGATGACGATGGCGTTTCTCTGCAACGGTCACCCCGTGAAATACATCGACAGCGAATACCACAGGCGGATCGGGAAATCCAAATTCCACCCGATTGCCGATACGTGGAACTATTTTCTTACCGTGCTCAGGCTGATAATGTACTTCAACCCGCTCAGGATTTTCCTGCCGGTCGGTTTTCTTTTCATTCTTGCGGGCTCGGCCAAGGTTTTCATGGACCGTTACTGGTCGGTTCTGCCCGCGATAAGAGCCAGCACTATCATTCTTTTGATTACCGGCCTTTTCATAATCTTTTTCGGCTTCATCGCCGATCTGCTGGTCGCCACCAACCGCCAGCAGGCGTACAAGGACCTGTGAGAAGAAAGTATGAAGTCTGAAGTATAAAGTATGAAAAGCAGATTATATTAAAAATAATATTTGGCAACGCAGCTTGCGGCGCCGCAATAACAAATATTTGGGATGAAGCATGAAACTTCATCCTTCATACTTCATCCTTCATCCTTTCTTTGCCCGGGTTATAAATATTTTTCGATGGCGACTTTATTGGAGTTTGAAATATGAATATACAAAGTTATCAAAATGTTTATTAAGGCTTAGAGTGCAAGTAGATATTCCCAATTAAAATCGATGAAAAATTTTGAACAACCCTTGCAAACGGAGGAATCGGCCGTATAATATACGCGCTGCAAACAGCTTTCCTGCCTTGGGGTCGGGGACATTGGAAACAATTAATGCTTGCGAATTCGGGTCTAACCACCAAACTGAGCTACCCGCATGTCGGGATGTTAATCTTCGCCTGGTTTCTAGCATTCCTGGTCGTTCCGTATTTAATTGTAATCGCAAAGCGCATAGGCGCGCTCGACAGACCCAAAGAATACAAGACGCATAAGGAAGCGACTCCGTTTCTGGGCGGTATCGCGATCTACATCGCGTTTTCCATCACGGTATTTTCCACGCTCAGAATCGATCCGGGAACAGCGCACTCGTTCATCGGACTGATTACATTCGAATGGTACCGCCCTTTCTTCGGCCTCGTCACCGGCGGACTTATCGTGCTCATTCTCGGCCTGATAGACGATTTCCACCCCATAAACGCGATCTGGAAGCTCATTATTCTCTTCGGCGTAACGTATTTTCTCTACAGTTTCGGCATCCGGCTTACGCTCTTTCCGGCACAGCTCGGGTTCGCGGCGATGCCCTTGAACCTGGCGCTGACCCTGTTATGGATCGTGGGCGTCACCTCGGCGATGAACAGCCTTGACAACATGGACGGCGCTGCTGTGGGTGTAACCGCAATCGCATCCGCGTTCATATTCTACTTCGCCTGGGGCAGCGACATTCGCGGCGCCCAGCCGTGGCTCGCATTTCTCGCGATATCCCTGACCGGGGCATGCCTCGGCTTTTTGCGCTACAACTGGAACCCCGCGAAAATATTCCTCGGCGACAACGGCAGCTTCCTGCTCGGGTTCCTGCTTGCCGCCATGCTGGTTATCGGGAAGTGGTCGTTTGACCCGCTCAAGTCGATGATCGTGCCCTGCGTGGTGCTCACCGTGCCGCTTTATGATATCACGCTTTCAACAATCCTCCGTTTCAAAAACAAGACGGTCAAAACCGGCAACCTTTTCGGCAATATAAAGGGAGCAATTCTTTATTGCGGCCGCGACCACCTCTCCCACAGGCTGAAAGCGTTCGGGCTTTCCACGCGCCAGGCCGCGATGTCCCTATACTTATTGGGCATTGCAGGCGGCCTGATTGCGCTGATAATATGGAAGCTTGAATCGCCTGCCGCGTACCTGTCGGTCCTCGGCGTCTACATCATCGCGCTGATTCTAGGCGGCTGGGCGCTCGACAGGGCAAAGGTTTAATCCAACACGCAAATATAATCTGTTATCGCGGGAACGATATTTCAGGTTTTAGGTTTTAGGTTTTAAGAAGTATTGCAGCATTTCCTAACACCTAAAACCTAACACCTGAGACCTTTGAAATATTCCGCTATAGCGGTATATTTCCATGCTTCTTGGGCGGATTCGAGTCGCGCTTGTTCTCGGTGAACTGGAGCGCGGCCACCAGACGCGGGCGCGTCGTGTGCGCCTCTATGACGTCGTCTATGTACCCGCGCCTCGCCGCCTCAAACGGCGAGCAGAAGAGATCCTCGTAGTCTTTCACGATTTCGGACTTGCGCGCCTCGCGGTCTTCCGCGTTTTTCAATTCTTTCGCATACAGGATTTCGACGGCGCCCTGCGCGCCCATCACCGCGACCGCCGCGCTCGGCCAGGCAAAATTGAAATCGCCCCGTATATGCTTGGAGCTCATGACGTCGTACGCGCCGCCGTAGGCCTTGCGCGTAATAACCGTAATCTTCGGCACGGTGCATTCGCAGAACGCGTAGAGCAGCTTCGAGCCGTTGCGGATAATGCCGCCGTGCTCCTGGCCCGTGCCCGGCAGGAAGCCCGGAACGTCCTCGAAAGTTATAATCGGAATATTGAAACAGTCGCAGAAACGCACGAACCTGCCGCCTTTGGTGGAGGCGTCGATATCGAGGCATCCCGCGAGATGGTTCGGCTGGTTGCCCACGATTCCGACCGAGTAACCGCCGATGCGCGCAAAGCCGACGATAATATTCTTCCCCCAGTGCTCGTGGACCTCGAAAAAGACGCCGTCGTCGACGATGTGCCTCACCACGTCTTTCATGTCGTAAGGCTGGTCCGGGTCTTCCGGGATGATTGAGTCCAGCTCCACGTCCATCCTGTTAACCGGATCGCTTGTCTCGATTACCGGTGGGTTCTCCATGTTGTTCAGCGGCAGGTAAGAGAGCAGCGTGCGGATATTCTCGAGGCATTCCGTATCGTCGGATGCAAGGAAATGCGCGACGCCGGACTTCGCGTTGTGCACGACCGCGCCGCCGAGCTGGTCGTGGGTCACTTCCTCGTGCGTTACGGTCTTCACGACGTTCGGGCCGGTAACGTACATGTAACTCGTCTTGTCGACCATGAAGATGAAATCGGTAAGCGCGGGCGAATAGACGGCGCCGCCCGCGCACGGGCCCATGATGGCGGATATCTGCGGCACCACCCCGCTCGTGAGGACGTTGCGCAGGAAGATGTCGGCATAGCCGCCGAGCGATTCGACCCCCTCCTGGATCCGCGCGCCGCCGGAATCGTTGAGCCCGATTACCGGGTATCCGCACTTCATCGCGAGGTCCATTATCTTGCAGATTTTTTTCGCGTACGCGCCGGAGAGCGAGCCGCCGAAGATCGTGAAATCCTGCGAGAAGACGCAGACGGGCCGGCCGTCAACCTTGCCGAAACCGGTGATAACGCCGTCGGTGAGAATCCGCTGCTTCTTCATGTTGAAGTCCTGGCACTGGTGCGTCACGAACATGTCGAGCTCTTCGAACGTGCCCTCGTCAAGCAGCGCGTGCACGCGCTCCCGGGCCGTCATCTTCCCTTTTCCGTGCTGTTTCTCGATTCGCTTCGGCCCGCCGCCGAGCTGGCTTTTGACCTTGAGTTCCTGGAGCTGCCTGATTTTCTCTTCGCGGTTCATCATTTCCTCCGGATGATTGTAGGGGCAAGGCATGCCTTGCCCCTACATTATTCTGCTTTCTCACAAAGCTCGACCAGAACGCCGTTGGTCGCCTTCGGGTGGATAAACGCGATATTTTTCCCGCCCGCGCCCGGCCGCGGCGACTCGTCGATAAGGCGGATGCCTTTTTCCTTGAGCGCGGCGAGCTTGCCCGCGAGGTCGTCGACGGCAAACGCGATATGCTGGAAGCCCTCCCCCTTTTTCTCGATAAACTTCGCGATGGGGGAGTCGTCGGACGTCGCCTCGACGAATTCGAGGTGCACTCCCCCGATCTCGGTGAAGGCGACGCGCACCTTCTGCGACGGCACTTCCTCGACGCCGTGCAGCTCGAGCCCGAGCACGTCCTTGTAGAACGCAAGCGCGGAATCGATTGACTTGACGGCAATCCCGATATGGTCGACGTTGTTCAGCATTTGGCTGCCTTTCGTATTATTTCTTAACTGACCGTTTCTTTTCGACGGTTGGGAACCCTTTTACCGATTTCATAATCGGACTGGTCTTCGTTTTTCTGAACCGGAGCGCCTTCGCTCCTTCGAGTTTCCTCGCAACCTGCATCTGGTACAGCCTCTGCGCCCGTATGGTCCCGATTATAATCAACGCGGCGAACAACACCCCCGGCACCACCAGCCAGCGGTCGATAAGCAACCCGGCAAGTATCCACGGTATAAGGTTCACGGTGCCGGTGAAAACATACGCGCGCATGAATGAAACATTCGCCTTTGAATTCGACATTTCCCGAACCGCGCGACTGATCGACATGGCTTTACTCCTACGACTTTACTTCGTTTTTTATAAACTCCACGATCTCGCGCGTGTCGGTGCCGGGGCCGTAGATAATTCCGAAACCCGCTTTCGTCAATTCCTCGTGGTCCTCGTCCGGGATTATGCCGCCGCCGATAAGGAGCACGTCGTCCCCCATCTGCTCCCGAATCAGCTTCGCGGTCTCGGGGAAAAGCGGAATGTGCGCGCCGGAGAGGCACGAAAGCCCGACGACGTCCACGTCCTCCTCGACGGCGGCCGCGGCAATCTCATCGGGCCGGCGGCGGATGCCGGCGAACACGACTTCCATCCCCGCGTCACGCAGCGCATCGAGGATAACGTATATCCCCCGCGAATGGCCATCAAGGCCCGGCTTGGCGAGAAGAACTTTTATCGGTCGCTCAGGCATCTTAATGTTCCTTGGTTCCTTGGCTCATGCTATCCCGTTCCTGGATTCGCCGAAGATATCCGCCAGCGTCGAGCAGATTTCGCCGATTGTCGCGTAGGCCTCCACAGCCTTTATTATCGGCGGCATAAGGTTGTCGGTCCCTTCCGCCGCCGCTTTTACTTCTGCGAGCGCTTTCTCGACGGCCGCGTTATCTCTTTCCGTTTTGAGCTTCTTCAATTCTTCGGTGCGTGACTTCTGGATTGCCGGGTCGACGCGGAGAATATCGGGCCGCACATCCTCGTCCACAGTGAATTTGTTGACACCAATAACCGTGATATCGCTCGACTCGATGGCGCGCTGGTATTCGAATGCGCTTCTGCGGATTTCCATTTCCATCCAGCCGGACTTGACGGCCTCGACCGCGCCGCCCATGTCGTCGATTTTCGAAATAAGCTCTTCCGCTTTTTCCTCGATCTCGTCCGTCAGCGCTTCGACGTAATAGGAACCGCCGAGGGGATCGATCGAGTCGCCGACGCGGTTCTCTTCCGCGAGAAGCTGCTGCGTGCGGAGCGCGATCATGACACTCTGTTCCGTAGGAAGTGCGAGCGCTTCGTCGCGGCTGTTTGTGTGGAGCGAGTTGGTTCCGCCGAGCGCGGCCGCAAGCGCCTGCATCGCGACGCGGACGACGTTATTATTATACTGCTGCGCGGTCAGGGTGCATCCGGCCGTCTGCGTGTGGAAACGGAGCATCATGGAGCGCGGTTTTTTCGCGTTGAAGCGCTCTTTCATAATCCTCGCCCAGAGCCGCCGTGCGGCGCGGAACTTCGCGGCTTCCTCGAAAAGATGGTTGTGGGCGCCGAAGAAAAACGAAAGCCGTCCCGCGAAAGCGTCAACGTCCATCCCCGCGTCAATCGCCATTTGCACGTAAGCGATTCCGTTAGCGAGCGTGAAGGCAACTTCCTGCGCTGCCGTGGAGCCGGCCTCGCGGATGTGGTAGCCGGAAATGGAAATCATGTTCCACTTCGGCATCTCTTTTGCGCAGAACTCGAAAGTGTCGCGAATAAGCCGCATCGCGGGAACGAGCGGAAACCGGTCGGTGTGGCGGGCGACGTATTCCTTGAGGACGTCGTTCTGAATCGTGCCGGCGAGCTTCGAGATATCGGCGCCCTGTTTTTTCGCGAGCGCTGCATACATCGCAAGGAGTACGGCCGCGGTCGCGTTAATCGTCATCGAGGTCGAGACTTTCGCAAGCTCGATCCCGTCGAAAAGTATTTCCACATCCGCGAGAGACGAAATCGAAACACCGACCTTCCCGACCTCGCCCGCCGAGATCGGGTCGTCCGAATCGTAGCCCTGCTGGGTCGGCAGGTCGAATGCAACGGACAGGCCGGTCTGCCCCGCGTTCAGCAGCGCGTGGTAGCGCTCGTTTGTGTCTTTCGCCGTGCCGAAACCGGCGTACTGGCGCATCGTCCAGAAACGTCCGCGGTAACCCGTCGGCTGCACGCCGCGGGTAAACGGATAAGTGCCCGGGAAACCCAGCTTTGAAACATAATCGAAACCGGCGTCCGGCAGCGCCACGCGGTCGGGCTCGATTCCGCTTGTGGTCGCGAACGACTCCCGCGTCTCAGCCTTCCTGCCCTTGGATTCGGCGCGCTTAATCATCGCGCCGAGTATTTTATCTTCCCATGCCTTGAACGCTTCCGCAATTTTCGGGTCGAGTTTCTTTGTCATTTTACAGGCCTTATCAATTCAACGTCACCGGCGACAAAAGCTCTTCGCGTTCCGTCCGGAAGCTCCAGTACAAACCGCCCGTCGTCGTCAATACCGCTGGCAATACCACGCGTCTCACTGCCGGCGGCAACAACGCAGACCTCGCTGCCGAACGGCTCATGCACATCGCGCACGGCTTCTATAATATCGGCTGATTTCCCCCTGCGTAGTTCTTCAAGCAGGTTTTCGAAATCAGATAGAATCGCCTTCAGCAAAACTCCGTGGTCAACCGGTTGTCCGGACACGTCCTCCAGAGTCACGGCCCGCCGCTTCGCAACGTCTTCCGGTATCGGTTCCTGCCATTTGCTTACGTTTACACCGATTCCCACCACAACCACCCGGCCGTTATCGGCAGCTTCGGTCAGAATCCCGCAGACCTTGTTCCAGCCGCCGGCGATATGGATATCGTTGGGCCACTTTATCCGGGCGTCAACGCCGGCGACGCGCTTGACTGCACGCACGACGGCAACTCCAGCGGCGAGCGGAACCAGCGAGACAGCCGCACCGTGCGGCAGACGAAGCAGAATGGAAAAATACAGGCCGGTGCCCGACGGCGAATGCCACCTGCGGTCAAGCCTTCCCCGCCCCGCGGTCTGCGTTTCGGCAACAACGACGGTCCGGTCCGAAGCGCCTTTAGCCGCCTGCCGCAAGGCCTCGGCATTCGTCGAATCGACGCTGCCCAGACTGATTATTCTATAACCGGTCGCCTGCTTTTCCAAGTCGCACCTTTTCGTCCAATATATTCCCGAAGAAACTGAATATGGATTATAAAAAGCCGCGGTAAGAAGTGTCAAGCTAATTGTAGCAATGCCAGGTGGGCGAAGCCCTGAACATCGGCACATGCGCCGGCAATCCGTAATTCATTTTGAACTTTGCAAAGTAATTTGTTGACACTATCTGCCAGGACAGCTGTTATTAGTAATAATTATTATTACTGATAACAAATGAACAGGCGCTGTCTGGAGTGATGTGGGAATCCAGTGACAGGAGAATCCGATAAAATGCAAATGCGCCCCACATTCAGCACAAAACGGATTATTCTTGACCGGTTTTTTCCGTTCTGATATACTTATAAGTGCGGCGGCATAGCCAAGTGGTCTAAGGCGACGGATTGCAAATCCGTTATCCCCGGTTCGAATCCGGGTGCCGCCTCTCTGTATTTAAGGCGGGAGCGTAGAGACTCCTTTAGCCGCTAGTTTTTACCTGAATTGTGTAACAACAAAACCGCTGCGGTCGATGAAATCAGTTTTTAGTTCTTACCTTTCTTCCATACTAATGATTGCAGGGAGTTCTACTTTATATACTTTTCGCTTACAGGGGAAAGTGCCTTAGAGTGCAAGTGCGATGCAAGCGACAATAAGTAACCTGCCCTGTATCCCTTCTCTTTTCCTCATCTGATTCATCATCATATTCATACACGCGATTGTCGCTATGAGTGGGAATGATTAATTCTTCGTAGGCAATTTTTGCAGCATAATAATCATCATCTATTAAGAAAATAGTCTTGGTTTTTGCTGTTGCAGTCGTCATTTTGTCTCCCATCTTGGCTGTACAATATATGTGGGCTTGAAACACGGCCTGCCGTCGAATGCAATACTCCCGCTCCGACTGCCGCCGCGCCCGTTCAGTATCTGATTTTATTCAACGTTACCACCTGTTGCCGAAATTCAGCGTCCAGTGAGAGCCGCACTGATCGCAGTTGCCGACGCCGATGTGAGTGGATCCGCTGTTGAGGATGTTGGCCCTGTGGCCCGGCGAGTTCATCCACGCGTTCATGACCTCCGCGGGTGTGCTGTAGCCGTAGGCGATGTTCTCGTTTATGCGGACGTACGGGTAGGAGACAATCGGGGTAAATGTGTAGCTTCCGGCGTGCCCGAGCCGTCCGCGGTCGGACGGGTCTTCACCCTCGGGATTGGTGTGGGAGAAGAAGCCGCGGACGCACATGTCGTTGGAGTGCGCCTTGGCACATGCATAGAGACCGTCGCACCATTCAAGGGGTCCGACGCCCGCGGTCGCGCGCGCGTCGTTGATCATTTCGAAGACCGTCTGTTCGTCAGCAGTCACGTTCCCCGGGTTTGTGCCAGTACCAGTGCCAGAGCCAGTGCCAGTGCCGGAGCCAGTGCCGGTACCGGCTCCCGGTCCTGACCCGGTGGGCAAGGCGGCGGTTCGACTGCCGCTGCTTCCGCTTTTACTGCAGCCCTCAGCGACGATGCATACTGCACATAATGCAAGAAGCGCAAACCTAACGAGCTTGTAGTTCATGTCTCCTCCTATAGCGCTTTGTCAGTTTCTTACCGGGCAGCTTTCTTTTTGCCGATAAAGTTGCATCGGAACGTGTGAAAGAACACTTATGTATATAGTAATTATTATGCCACACGCACATAAAGCGGAGGCGCTGACGTATCCTTTATAACCTCAAGGGATTACACGCGATTACAGCAGATTCTAGAAAGGCCCTTAGTGACCATTAAGGGCAACTTCTTGTCCTTTGGGGCAAGTATTTGCCTTTTCAGCTTGATTTCCTGATTCCGCTATGGTAATTTTACGAGGTAGAAAGTAAGTTTATCTGTAATGGATTACACCGGTTCCTAATTGGAAGGGCGGACGGATGGGAAAGGAAATTGAAAAACTGAGGAAGCGGATACGCGAACGGCTGGCAGAGCCGGAGGTGGGAGCGTATGAGTTCGTTAGAGACGTTTTCGAACAGCCGCCGGGTACGGAGGCGAAGAAAGAATTACTCGAGGCTGCGACTCAGCAGCTACAGAAAACGAAGGACCATGAAAAGCGGGCATTGCTCCACCTGCTCATGGCGCGGATAAACAACAAACTTCTCAATAACGAGCACGCGCGCGAAATTGCTTCCGGGATCGCTGAAGACGAGAATCTCCCGGTTGCCATCCGTGCATACGCGCTCAACTGTATAGGCGATTCCTATTACGGCGAGCTGGACATGACGACGGCCGAGCGCTATTACAAACACGCGCTCGGGCTTCTCGATGACGAGACAGGCGAGTTCTCGATTTACCTTTTCCACATGCTCGGGCGGGCGTTTCTTGATCATACCCGGTACTACCTTGCTCTCGAATACTTTCAGGCCCATTACGATGCAGTTGTTGAGCAGAAGCTCGAGGGTTTCCGCGCGCGGGCAGTGAACTCGCTCGCCATCACGTTCAGCTTTCTCGGGCGGAGTGCGGAAGCGGAGAAGTGCCTGTTCGAGGCGCTCGAACTCGCGCGGGCGCGCGGCGAGCGCGAGCAGGAGGGAGTCGCGCTTGCGAACATTACAAACCATTTCTCTCAGATGGAGAATTACGAAGCGGCGCTGAAATACGGCAGGCAGGCGCTGGACATCATTAGTGCGGCCGGGAGCCCGATGCAGGAATGCGCGACAACGATAAACCTGGCGTCGGTTTATAACAGCCTGGACCGTGAGGACGAAGCGCTCGAGCTTGCGAAGAACTGCGTCGCGCGCGCCGAAGAACTGGACCTGAAGGAAATTATACCGTCGGCATACATCATGCTCGGCGATCTCCTCCATATGAGGGGCGATCCGGAGTCGCTTTTCATGCTATCCAAAAGCGTGAAGCTTTTCGAAACGCAGTTCGCGGGAATGGAACCTCAGAACGTCGAGTACGCATTCCTTAAATACGGGAAGATGCTGCTCGAGCGGGACGACGCGCGCGGCGGCAAGTACATCTGGAAGAGCCTGGAGATTTTCAGGAAACGACCGTCCTCGGAGAGCACGCGGAAACACATCATCGAGGCGGAAAACATCCTGTGGAACCTGAAGGGCGACTTCGCCTACTCGGCATCGGAGCAGATAGAAATCAGCAGCGCGAACCTTAAGCGGCTGCTCGACATCACGAAGGCAATAAACCTCGAGAGCAGACTTCCGGATGCGCTCGGAAAGGTGCTCGAGTTCGCGCTCGAAATCAGCGGAGCGGAGCGCGGAATTATCTGGAACTTTGAGAACGGCAGCCTGAAAGAGGCAGGATCGAAAAATTTCGCCAAAGAGCTGGCGAAGGAGCCGGGCTACGGGACTATCGTCGAGATTTCGCACCGCGCGGCCAGCCGCAGAGCGGAAATCCTCGCCTCGAATCCAAAGGAGATCGAGGCGCTGCTTCTCGAACTGGTGTCGGCCGGGCAAATGCCGGCAAAGTCGGTGCTCGCGCTCCCGCTTTCCGGCAACGGAGAGGCGACGGGCGTGATATACATGGACAGTCGGTTCGCGTACCTCTCCATTCCGCCGGCGCTGAAGCAGCTCATCGACTTGCTGCTGGAACAGGCGGTGATAATCCTCGACAAACTGCGTCAGTTCGAGGAGGAAAGCCGTCAGCGGCGGCGGCTGCAGAAAAAAGTCAAGCTGCAGGAGGGCGAGCTTCGCAAGACCCTGGACCTCGTTGAGCAGCAGAAAGAGGAACTCGAGAAGCGCTACCGGTTTGAAAACATTATCGGCAGAAACGCGAAAATGAGGAAGGTGCTCGAGCGGGCGGAACTTGCCGCGAGGACCGATCTGCCCGTCCTGATCTACGGCGAAAGCGGGACGGGGAAGGAACTCGTCGCGCGGGCGCTCCACTACGGCGGTACGCGGAGCGGAAAGCCCTTCGTTCCGATAAACTGCGCCGCGATTCCGGAAAACCTTCTGGAGGCCGAACTCTTCGGCTACGAGAAAGGAGCGTTCACCGGCGCGTATGATTCGAAAGAGGGGCTTTTCGAAATCGCCGAGGGCGGAACGCTGCTTCTTGACGAGGTCGCGGATATGAGCGCGGGCATGCAGGCGAAACTGCTCAGGGTCGTACAGGAAAATGAGACTCGAAGGATCGGAGGCATAAAGAATATAAGAATCAACGTGCGTATCATCGCGGCCTCGAACCGGAACCTGCTCGAACTCGCGAACACGGGCGTATTCAGGGAAGACCTGTATTATCGGCTTAATGTGGTGACGCTCAACCTGCCGCCGCTGCGGGAAAGGATCGACGACATTGCGCTCTTTGTTTCGCATTTATGGAAAAAGGCGGGCGGTGACCCCGAGAAAACGACGCCGGCAATGAAAGGCGAGTTCCTGCGAAAACTCGAGTCGTACGACTGGCCGGGTAACGTCCGCGAACTGGAGAACGAGATCGAGAAAGTCGCCGCGCTTGGCGACGGAACGATGAACCCGGCGCTACTGTCCGAACATATTGCACGTGGACAGGCTGTTGTGTTTCCGGATATCAATCCGGGTGACGATTCGCGGGCAGCAGTTAGGGCAATGGAAGTGAAAATGGTTGTCTCTGCACTCGAAAAGACAAATGGCAACAAGGCAAAGGCGGCGCGGATGCTTGGACTACCGAAGTCCACGTTTTATTACATGGTGAAAAAGTACGGGCTGCAAGTCAAGTAACTTCCGCTGCGTGCGGAACCCGAGGTAAATTCTGAATTATGAATTTTGAATTATGAAATTTCACACTTCATCCTTCATTAAAAAAAACTCTGTCAGGACTTTTTTTGTTGAGGTTACGAAATCCGCAGGCGATAATGATAACGATCATTTTTCTTCAAAAAGCGGGCAAAGGTCGTTCAGATGAAATCGCAACCATCCGCATCACATGCCGCGGCGGCGGCCGTCTGGTCAATCATGATACTGGTGTTTGCCACCGGATGCCCGAGCAGTGAAAACGGCGGCGGCAAGGCGTCCACGCTTGTCGTGACACCGGTTGGAAGTTACAACAACTGCAATTACGTCAGGGCAGTCCGCGTCGACGGTTCCCTCGCGTACGTGGCAACCGAAAGCGGTCTGACGATATTCGATATCAGCGATCCCGCAAAACCCGTCCCGGTCGGGACCTGTTTTACTCCCGGCATCGCCACGGACCTTGCGCTCGCCGGTTCCTTTGCATACGTAGCGGACAATGAAAACGGCCTCCAGATAATAGATATTTCGGACGCGAAAAATCCCCTGCTCGTCGGCTCGTATGATACCGCGGGTTTGGCAACGGGCGTTTTTCAGAAAGGTACGTTCGCCTATATCGCGGACGGAACAGACGGGCTCAGGGTAATCGATATTTCAAATTCGTCGAACCCGACGCTTGCCGGCTCGTGCGACACGCCCGGTTTCGCGGGGGCGGTTTACGTCGCAGGCTCATACGCGTACCTCGCCGACGGGACGGCCGGGCTACAGGTAATCGACGTTTCGAATTCCTCGAATCCCACCCTCACCGGATCGTGCGATACGCCAAACGATGCTTACGACGTTTTCGTGAAAGATTCTTTCGCTTATATCGCGGACGGCAACAGCCTCCGGATAGTCGATATTTCGAATTCGTCGGCCCTGAAACCCGCCGGCACGTGCTGGACCCCGGGTTTCGCCCGCGGCATTACCGTAAGCGGCTCCCATGCATACGTTGCCTCGTGGAACGCCGGGCTTGTAACAGTCGACGTTTCGAACGTATCGGAAGCGGTGGTCACCGGTTCCTGCGACACGCCGGGCGTTGCTTATGACGTATGTATAAACAACTCGCTTGCATACGTCGCCGACTGGCGCGGCGGGCTCCGGGTAATCGATATCTCGAATTCCTCGAACCCCAAACCGGCGGGCGCGTGGGAGACTTCGGGGGCAGCGCTCAAGGTTTTCGTCGCGGGCTCCCATGCATACCTGGCGAATTTCGAGGGCGGGCTCCAGATTATCGATATTTCCGATACTTCAAAACCTGCGCTTGTCCGAACATGCAGGACGCCGGGCCGGGTCTGCGGAATATGGGTAATCGGCAACCGCGCATACGCGGCGGACGAAATCGGGCTCAAGGTGATAGACGTTTCAGTGCCGTCCAATTCCACGGTCATCGGTTCATGCGACACGCCCGGCACGGCCTACGCCGTTCACGCGGTCGGTACGCACGCATACGTCTCCGACGGCTCGGCCGGGCTTCATGTAATCGACGTCTCCGTCGACTCGAAGCCGAAAATTGTCGGCACGTTTGATTCACCGGGTTATGCGTATGTCGCGCACGTAAGAGATTCGTACGCATATCTCGCGGACAAGCAGTGCGGGCTCCAGGTCATAGATATTTCGAATGCATCGAACCCCACCCTCACCGGCTCGTGCGAGACGGCGAATTCGGCCTGGTCGGTCTATGTCAGCGGTTCCTGCGCATACGTGGCCGACGAATTCGGCGGGCTGCAGATAATCGATATATCGGACCCCGCAAATCCAAAGACTGCCGGTTCGTTCGACACGCCGGACAAGGCGACCGGCATTTTCGTCCGTGAATCCCGCGCTTACGTGGCGAACTGGAAAAAGGGCATCCTGATAGTCGACGTTTCCAACCCGCGGAAGCCCGTCCTTGCGGGCTCGTACGACACCCCGGGCTATGCGGAGGGAATCTACGTAACCGGCTCCCGCGCCTACGTGGGTGACGGGATTGCCGGCCTTCGGATACTGGAAATCAAGAAATAACCGGAAGCTTCGGGCGGGTTATCAGCCAAGATAATTCGGATCAAGCTGCAGCGTCATTTTTATCTGCTTGTATTTTCCGGAACTGTCTTTCCTGAGGATTATAACGGGGAGCGCCTTTTTCCTCACGCACTTCTTACCGAGATAGACAATCAGGTCGAGCAGGGACATATTGTTGCTTTTATTGTCTATCCTGATAAAAATATCTCCGTCTTTGAAACCGGCTTTCTGTGTGCGGGGCCAGGCATTTACAATCCGCAGCGCCATCCTTTTGCTGGAAATACCAAGACGGCGTTTCTCCGCGTCAGGCACGGGCTGGATATTCGCCCTGGGCAGTATCTTGTTCCTGCCGACACCGCCCCAGCTGTTTTCGGTCTTGCGCCATTTGCCCTTCAGTTTCAGAGAAAGTTCTTTTTCCTTTCCGCTGCGCTGAACCTTAATTTTGAGCGTACTCCTGTCTTTTGTATGGTGCAGCACCCACTGGATATCGGCGATCGAGATAATCGTCTGACCGTTTATTGAGAGGATAATATCTCCGGGCTTCAGGCGGGACTTCGCGGCGAGGCCCTTCCGCACAAGGCTCTCGACCTTCGTTCCGTGGTTTCTGTCGATGTTGATTCCAATGGCCTCGGGCAGCGGATAAGGCCAGATCACTTCATCGGGTACGGGTTGTCCGCTCGTCGCGGAAGTCGCCGCAATCGCTTCGGCAACCTGGTGGCAGTGTATGCAGTTGCTTGGAAAAGGTTTCTTGAAATTCGGGCGGTTCTTAACAAACCGGCCCAAGGCGGGGATCTGCTCGGGTGTCTTCCATTTCATCTTGCTTCTGAGAAGCTTCTTGCCCGCAAATTCTTTTTTGTTCTTTGGGTAATTCCTGTGCAGCTCGAGGACGCGCTTCATCGCGTTTACCATGGAGGGCACGGTAACGTGAGACTCCGGGCTCTGGTTGCTCCGCGTTCCATAACGGCCGTAGACTGTCAGATCGGAATTCAGGAAAAATACTGCCCATGAAAAGTCGAAATTGAAGGAGAAGACACTGAGGTCGACGTTGTTTATCTGCACCAGGCGGACGCAGACGAATTCCTTTCGGAGCTTCTGGATTTCAGGGTTGGTGCGGGCGACCTGCCCGTCGAAGTTTCGAAAACTCCCTCACGGCACTCACCGGAAGACGACCATGAGGGGTTTGCCCGTTTTCTTCGCTTCCGCTATCGCGCCGGGCAGGTCCTCGTAGAACCAGCCGACCAGCTTCGGGTCTTTGAGGGCTTCCCTTTTCTGCTCGCCCGACATCCCTGCCAGAAAAGCATAGGCCGGCACGAAAGCAAATCCAAGCACCAGAAATGCAGCAAGTATCCGGATTCTCAAGCGATGGGGGAACAACGATTGCTCCTTGGAAATCGGCGGTTTGTAATGTTCCTTACAATCTAGACGTGAAAACTGCCGATTTGTCACATAATTCACAGGACTTTTTTTAAAAAAGCACCACCCTTCGGCATAACTGCTTATACAATAAAAGGTTATATAATTCCTACAGAAAGAGGTGAAGTCATTGTATTATCGTTGAATATAAACGGACCTTATATTATATTCTCTGGATTGAGAACAACTGATGGAAGGAGTGCGGACGTGACAACAGATACTGGAAACCGTTTCGAACTGCCCGAGCCGGGGCCGATGCTGCCGCCCGCGCAGGCGATTGTGCTTGGCGTCAAGGGCGACGACGAGACCGAGGACGATCTCACGATTGTCTGGACGTTTATTCTGAACGGCAAACCGCCGCAGGTCGGCGTGAGCGTGGCGAAGAAAAGCGCGATAAGCTCCGAGGAACAGGTCGCGCTCGCGCTGATAGAAAAGCACGGCGAGTTCACGCTGAACGTGCCGGACGCGTCGTGGGTCGAGCAGTTCGACATCATCGATATGTGCGCGTCCGAGCGCGGCGACAAGTTTGCGAAGGCCGGGCTTACGCGTCTGCCGTCGAAGACGGTGAACGCGCCGGGGATTGCGGAAGCGCCCATCGTTCTCGAATGCCAGGTTATCGCCCCCTACCCCCTGCCGCCGGGAAGGACTGTCTTTTTTACAGAAGTGCTCCGGGTAACGACCCACCCCGGCGTAACGGACGGGGAGGGAAAGTTGATTCCGGACTCGAAACAGTTTTTCGGCATGGCCGCCGGCTGCGGCGAATTCTGGACCTTCGGCAAAAAAGTCGGCAACATCGGTATGACGAAGGGCAGGACGGATATTAGGTATTAGGGATACGGGATAAGGGGTAAGGGATAAGGAAGAAAAGAAGAAGAGAAGAAAAGGGAAAAGGGGAAGAAGGGAAGAGGAGAAAAAGGTAGAACAGACATTCTTGTCTGTTCATTATTAATCGACAGACAGGAATGTCTGTCGTACCGAATACTGATTCTTCCTGATAATCTCATCTGCAAGTTTTACACAGTTTTTACAATACTATTTCAAATCTGTGGTATAATTCTGGCATATCAATGGGGGAAAAAGGGTTCTTTATTTCCAATTTATAAGGAGCCTGACATGCGCCGTACTGTAATTGCATCAGTTATTCTTCTCGCGCTTCTCCTCACCTTCGCTGTTGTCACAGGCGACGAACCGGATAAACCGGAGAAGAAGAAGCCAAAGCTCGTCGTGATTACGCTCAACGTCGGGGGCGAGGTCACCGGCGTGATTCTCGAGCATGACGGGAAAAAAATCGTCGTCGAGACGATGGGCGGCATCGTAGTTATCGACAGGGATGAAGTCGATTCGATCGACGACGGCGAACCTTCCGAACTTTATAAAAAACTCCTGAAAAAGACCGACCTCACGAGGGCAAGCAACCAGTACCGCCTCGCGATGTGGTGCAAGCGGTTCCACAAAAAGGAATATGAGAAACACCTGAAGAAATGCCTCGAAATCCAGCCCGAGCACATCGCCGCCCAGGAGGAACTGGGTCTCTACAAGTGGGAAGACAAGTGGCTCCCCTACGAGGAATACCAGAAGGCGCGCGGCTTCGTAAAGTACAAGGACAGGTACTACCCCAAGCACGTGGCGGAGAGGCTCGAAGCGGGGCTGGTGCTGAGACACGGGCGCTGGGTACTGCCGGGCGCGAAAAAGAGCGGCAAGGGCACGGCCAAACCGGGCGTGAAAAAGGAAATCTCGGTCCCCGAGGACATTGCCGGCCTCCTCGATACTATCGAAAACGGCGACCACGACCACCGCTTAAAAGCCTGCGAGGAAATCGCCGCAAAGCCCGAGGGGGCGAAACTCCTCAGGCAGGAGCTGCCCAAACTCATAACCAGGAAAGAGGAATCGCTGACCGGCTACTTCAAGACGAACGCGGGGTCTATCCGCAAGGAGCTTTACAGGAAGCTCGAGCCCGCCCGGAAGCACGCGCGGGCCGCTATCTTCAGCAAGACCATATACCCCGACGCCAACCACGGAAAGGCCGGCCAGCCCGAGGTGGACAAGCGCGTCGACGCGGTCCGGCTCCTGTGGGAGCAGCCGCTGTCCTACTGCCTGCCCAAGAAGGAGCCGGTAAAAGAGAAGTGGGACGACCTGCTCGACCTCATCGGCATCGCCCGTAAATACATTAACGTCACCAAGGAAAAAAGCCTCAAGCTTCGCCTCGAAAAGCAATGCGCCGAAATCATAAACATGCGCAAGTTCTGCTCTCCAAAGGGAAGCTTCGAGATCCTCAGCTATAATAAAAATACGAAGACTACCCTGACCGACGACGAGCGCGGCGTGCTCGACATAACCAACGAGTACCGGATGATGCTGGGCTTTACGCCTTTCAGGAATAAAGAGGCACTGGTCCAGGCCGCGAGGAAGCATTCGCAGTGCATGCGCGACAACAACTTCTTCTCCCACGGCTGCCGGATACACGGCAGCATGGGCGCCCGCGGCCGGGTCGAAGGCACCGGCATCGCGGGTGAGAACATCGCCCGCGGCTCGCGCACCTCCTACCAGGCCTTCAACGGCTGGTACAACTCCTCGGGCCACCACAGGAACATGCTCGGCAGGTACAGGTCGCTCGGCGTAGGCAAGGCCGGGACATACTGGACGCAGGATTTTGGGTAAGAAGAAGTACCAGGTACCGGGTACCGAGTTTCGAGTTTTGAGTTTCGAGTTTCGAGTTTTGAGTTTTGAGTTTCGAGTATCGAGTTTTGAGTTTCGAGTATCGAGATTATTTAGCCGCCGGTCCCAGACCGGCGGTTTTTTTTCGTAGGGGCAACTCTATCCAAAGCGAAGCGATAAGCACGAGGACTCCGACGTTGATAGCGGCAATTAATAACAGGTTTTCAGGACCCTGATTGTGAATTGATGTAAAAATCCGCCAGCCTGTATGAACGTATGCGGTAATAATAAATGCCGAAGCAAGCAATAAAGTGAAAGCACGTATCAGGAACCGCAATATACTGTTTGCCGAAATCATGACCGATACGGCTGTCGCGAGAAACACGACCGTCATCACCGGAACCAGCAGGGAATTTATCGGGCCCCCGGCCTGTAAGCCCCAGCATCCCCATCCATAAATTATATGAACAGCGATCTCGATGAGGTCCAGAACCACCATTGCCCCAATCGCGGACAAGGACACGTAAATGTTATACCTTTTACGGGATATTAGAGATGCAGAATCCATTTATTCCTCGACAATTCCCCGTATTACCGCCGCGGAGCGGCGAAACAAAGTAGCCTGGGGTAGAGCCCGCCGAAGCTTGGCGAAGGCGGGCGGAACCCCAGGTAAGCGAATCCCCCCAAAAACCCTTGCCCTGTAAGGGCAAAACATATTACGCGAATTGTCCGACCCCTTCAGGGCCGATGATAATTTATGGTCCCCTTACCTGGGGTTCCGCTTCGAGCCTTCCAGGCTCTCCGCTCCACCCCAGGCTACTCTGTCCTGCCCGTCCCGGGCAGAATCAGATTATTCCCCCGCCTCTTTCTTCAACTCCTCGCCCGTCTTTGCACTGTGTGAGCGGAGGAGTTCGATGGCCTTTTTATTCTTCCAGTTTTGGGCAATATCAAGTGCTGTTTCGCCTGAACGGGTTTCTGCATTAATATTTGCACCTTTTCCAATAAGCCTTGTGACATAATCGTAAATAGGTGGAGGTGATTCCGCTCTATCCACAGCATCCATTAATGGGGTCATATTCATACCGTCACGTAAATTAACATCAGCACCTTTTCTTAAGAGCAATTCGAAAATATCTGTATTCCAATGGCGTATTGCAACAGATAAAGGTGTGCGACCAACCCTATCAAGTTTGTTAATATCAATATCCTCAAGAGCATCGCATGTATCGGCAATGTCTCCACGGATTATGGCACAATGAAGGGCCGTAGTGTTCCTATACATGTTCCATTCTTCTAGTGAATAATCGCCTATTATACAACTACCGGCAATAAACGCGGCAATATACGCTCCGGCCATAAGAACAAGAACGAAAATACCTTGCCAGCCAAGTAGAAGTTGGCCTCTATGAGCGACCCATGAAATAGGTACGTTATTTTGACTATGCTTTGAATGTGCAACCAGCATCAGGCGATGAAGCGGATAAGAAAATACAATTCCAGTAACTATTCCTCCGGTTAAGAATAACAATACGCCAATGTTTAAATAACTTTCATGCAATTGACATTCGCATTGCCCTATCTTAAAATAAAAGGGTACGAATCCCCCAACAAGCATGGCAAAGAATACCCACACCGCAACGGAAAACACCAGCACGTAAAAGTAATGCCGCTTGCGGGATATTAGAGATGCAGAATCCATTTATTCCTCATCTACTCCAGTTCCCGGTACTCGTCCAGCATTTTGTCGAGCTCGACGATTGAGTCTTCAGAACGGGATCGAAAAGCCGATGGCGAAATTCAGGCACGACATATTATAATGCTTGACGTAATAAGCAAGCAACGGGTCGGTTTTCTTGAAATGCCCCGGCAGGACCCTTATCGCAAACTGCAGATGAAGGTATCTGTAGATGTGGATTCCGTACCCCATCTGGACGCCGAGCTTGCTGTGAAACACCCCCCAGTTATGGTTCGGCCTCGCATACCCGAAGCACAGCCCGCCGAAATAGTACTCGTCTCTCTCGTTGCTCCACGCGGAAAGATTTACCGACGCCACGTTGTGATTGACGTGGATACCCTCGTACATTGCATATGACAGGTAGAGGCCGAGCGCACTGGGCCGCTTGCTGAAAACGTGGTGGTAGTCGATAGTCAGGTAATTCAGCCTGGTCGAATAATCACGGAGTTTTTCGCCGGTCGGAACTCTTACGTATTCCCAGGCGGGGCCCAGAAAAAGAATATAGGTTTGCAGCCCGCCGGAAAAGCTGATTCGATTTTTACTTATCCCGCCGGGAGATTCGAACGGACTGGCGGCGGGCGTCCTGGCGTCGTCAGAATCGTAAGGACGGACGGCAGGCCTTCCGTAGTCGTCGTCGGAATCGAAAGGGCTTTTGTAAGGCTCGTCCGGGCCATCACGCATCAGGCCCGGCGTGCAGGAGGAAAGGAAGAAAAAAAGCAGTGCTGAAAATGAAAGGTACCTGTTCATGGGAGGTACCCGTCCTCGCGCAGTGCTTTTATGTACCGGCGGACCCTGTCATACAGCACCGCGGCGCCCTCCCCTACCGCGCCCTGCCTTGTACTGCCCCTGCCTATAATCATATCGGAATACATGATAAATATTGTGCCGGAGTTACGGGCATCGTAAATGTTCTGAAGGTCGGTATCGGACAGGCAATCTCCGGAGAATTTATCTATCTCCGATTCGTAGAAAAAACCGACTCCCGTGGCGTTATCGTACCCGTCGAGTACAATACTCGATCCTCCCACATTGACCTGGACATCCGGAGTAAGATTTATACCGGCTTCATGGAGGAAAGCTTCGTAAGCCGTAATCCTTGCGTCCCGCTCGGAGAGAATATCACCACTACGAGGAGGCATTCCAGGAGGGCATCCTGTCAGAAAAAGAATTACCGCGAGAAGCAGCGGAAGGGCAAATCCGTTTTTCATAATATCCTCTTTCTTCAGGCATGAATCGGTATTCTTATATCATATCCAGACGCAGGAGGGAAATAAACTGTTTTCGGATTTGCCGGTAGAATTCTTACTCGAGTTCCCGGTACTCGTCAAGCATCTTGTCGAGCTCGACGATGGAGCCGGCGGTGGGGCCGTCCTTGAGTGGCTCTTTGAGGAAACGCTCGGGAAGGGTGTCGTCTTTTTCGGTAATGCCGACTTTCTTGTTGAACTCCCGCTCGGCAAGAAGAACCGTGTCGAGCGCTTTCCTCACGGTTGCCTCGTCCCATTCGAGACCAGTGCCGACTGAAAGCAATTCCGCCGCGAACGGGAACGTCAGAATATCCATGCACAGGCCGATGTTCTTGCACATGGTCAGGCAGTCGGTAAGGAGCGCCATCCGCTCGCTCCAGTGGACGAGCTTCGCCTTGCCGCGCCACGCCAAACGGTTCGCGGCGTCTTCGGTGCCGAAACGTTCTTTCGCCTCTTTCGGGTCGCCGGTGATTTCGAAAAACGGCTCAGCGTGGAGGTGGTCGGCGCCGCGGCTGGCGATGGCGTAGGTCAGGCCGTACGCCTTCAGGCCGCGCGGGTCGCCGCATATCATCTCGAGGCCCTTGACGTGGAAAGCGTATTTCTCGGAACCGCGGCCGATTTTTTTAGACGCGGCCCTGACGCCTTCGGCAAGCAGCTTGCCGAAACCTTCTCTTCTAATAATCTTTTCAAGTAGCGTTTCGATTGTTTCTTTATTTCCCCATGAAAGGTCGAGGCCATCGGCCTCGTCTTTTGAAATAAGATTATTTTCCGCGCACTCGATCGCCCAGCCGATAGATTCGCCTGCGCTTATCGAGTCGAGTCCGGCGTCGTTTACAAGGTTGTTCATACGCAGCGCGAACGCGGCATCGTCGCACCCGAGCCTGCTCGTGAACGTGCACAGGGTTTCGTACTCCGGCCCCTCCCCCATGACTTCTTTGGTGATGTAGTAACGCGAGCAGTGGACGTTGCAGTTGAAACAGGATTTGTCTTTTACGTTATAGGTCTGCGCAAGGTATTCGCCGCTTACGCGGTCGATATAGTCGGCCGTCCCTTCCTGGAAATGGCGGGTCGGCAGAATTCCCAGTTCGTTCAAACCGCTCATGAGCGCAGTCGTGCCGAGGAGTTTTCTTTTCTCGAACCCTTCGTGCGAAGTTATCTGCTTTTCTATTTTTTTGCAGAGGGCGTGGAACTCATCCGGCCCGGCCGTGCGGATCGAGCCGCGGCCGCGGACGACGACGGCTTTCAGGTTTTTCGAGCCCATCACCGCGCCCATCCCGGTGCGGCCGCAGATGCGCGTAAGGTTCGCGCCGACGCAGGAATACTTTACACCGTTCTCCCCCGCCTGCCCGATGGCGAGCACCTGCGCGTCGGGCGCGGCGAGTTTCTTTTTCAGGATTCTCGTCGTTTCCCTGATTCCCTTCCCCCACACCTCCGACGCGTCGACAAGTTCAGCTACGCCGCTGTCTATAAAAAGGGCGACGGGTTTATCGCTTTTACCCGTAACAAGTACCTGGTCGAAGCCCGCGAACTTGAGCTCGCTCGCCCAGTGACCGCCCGCGTTCGAGTGGCCGAAAATTTTCGTAAGCGGGCTGCGCGCCGTGACCGTGAAACGGCTGCTCGCGGGAAGGCCGGTGCCGGTAAGCGGTCCGACGCCGAAAAACAGAGGCGCTTCGGGCGTCAGCGGCTCGGCAAGACATTTCCGGTGGATGGAAAACATCAGGGAATTAAGCCCCCGCCCGCCTATCGAGGATAGAAGGATTTCCTTCGGAAGCGGTTCCGTTCTTATGCTCCCGCCGGTAAGGTCGACTTCCAGTACTTTACCCGTATATCCGTACATCTTCCTCTTTCACCCATGGCAGCCCGGTCGCGCGCCCGAGCGCCCACAGGTAACGCTTCGCCGCCGGCGTCAAGCCGTTCACGTCTTTTTCCGCAGGCGGTTTCGGCAGCTCGGAACAATCGGCAAGAGACAGTGCGTCCAGGTTACATGCCTCGACGCACTTGCCGCAGCTTGTGCAAAAAACCGGCTCTTCCTCGAATTCTATCACGCCGACGGGGCAGGCTTCCTGGCACGACATGCAGCCTGTGCATTTCTCCGAATCGAGATTGATTAATCCGTCGGACGTAAAAGAACGCGCTTCTTCCGGGCACGCGTCCACGCACCGGCAACAGATTATGCACGTTACCGGGCAGTCGAGGCCGAGCGCTTCCTCCTTCGCGAGCTTTATCACCGACATCGAGTGGGAATAGATTTTGCCGCGCTCGAACGAGCACGCCATCTCGCACATCGCGCAGCCGGAGCATTTTTTGACGTCGACGACTATCATGTTTTATTTCTCGATCCTGTCGATGCGCCAGAGAACGCCGCCGTTGGGATCGGGGCAGATGACGTGTTTTTCGCTGTACATCCAGTCTTTTTCGTCGAGCTCGCGCTCGTTCGCGGGCAGTAGCGGTATCAAACTCTGCAGGCTGTAAAGGCAGACGAACTTGCCGTCGGGCACGCGGATGTTGCCGTTCTTCACGTCGAAGTAATCCCCCACCCGGTGCGGCGCCGTGCACTTGCCTTTCACTTCCTCGACGGTGACTCTGAGTTTATACATTTGAAACCCCTTGTGGGAAAAGGCTGAATATAAAATTCTCGTTACTCGTTACTCGGTACTTGGTACTTCTTACCCCTTACTGCTCGAGTTTCACGTATTTGTCCATGCTCGTAAAATAGATTCCGGTTTCCACGACAGGTTCGTCCACAGCTCTTTCCCATGCCTCGGCGTAGGCGGCAAGCTGCGGCGCATATTCTTCCGCGCGGCGGGCCGCGTTTTTTTCCGTAACGCTGTCGGTCTTGTAGTCCACAATCACCCAGCCTTTTTCTTCCCTGAAGACAAGGTCGATCACGCCGCGCTCGATTTTGTGCACGCCCTCGGGCAGAGAAACATGGTAAGGGATTTCGGCAAACCTTCTGCCGCTCGCCGCGGCGCGTTTCCAGATTTCCGAATTCACCGCCCGGTCGACTGTTTCAACGGCATCTTTTGCCAGGGAAATGGAAAGCTCGTTTTCCCTGAGCGCGGATTCGGCAATCGGCATCAGGTCGCTGTCGGGGTTCTCCATCCTCGCCTCGAGCAGTGCGTGAATAGCCGAGCCCCACGCAATCCCCCGGCCCTCCTCGTCATCCGGCGCGGCGGGGAGCTCCGCGTGAACGGCGCCGGCAAGCCGTTTCCTGGCCGATACGATTTCGTAGGTCGGCTCGAGAATCTCCTGCCACCGTTTTTCGATTTCCGATACCGCTTTATTGACCGACGCGCTTCGCAGAACGGTTTTCTCGATTTCGGGCGCTTCCTGTTTGCCCGGGTCTTCCGTGTCGGGGCAATCACCGAGATACGGCTCGAAGAATTTCCACGGGTTAAGACCGTTCCTGTAGCCGCGCTGCGAAATCGTAAGGCTCATTCCGGCACGGGTGGCGGCGACGTACATCAGCCGTTTTTCTTCCGCCTCCTTGAATTCTTCTTCAGTCTTTTCAAAACTATCCGCCCAGTTCAGTGGACATGCGATAAGATCGCCCACAACCTGATATCCCCACCCCGGCGCATGGATGGCGAGGTATCCGCGTATCTCACCCTCCGCCCGGTCGACGTGAAGGCTTACGGGATACTTTTTCTTCCCGCTCGGGTCCGCAAGAAAGACGAACGGAGCTTCGAGGCCCTTGGCCTGGTGAAGGTTCATCACGCTGACCACGTCCTCGCCGGGCTCGCGCGCGGGCAATCCGTCGTGAATCTCCCCGGCCCCGGCCAGTTTCTCGAGATAGTCGGCAAGCTCGGCGACGGTTGTGATTTCACCGCGCGCGGCGCGGAGCAGCTCGAACGTCTTGGCGAAACTCCCCGCGGCGATGGAACTATCGGGCGCGGCGGCGGCCATGGCGAAAAGCCCGAGATCGCCCGCGGTTTTTTCCGCAGCGGAAATCATCGGGCGCCTGGAGAACCACTCGGCGTATTTCTTCAGCCTCGTAAACGCATCCCTGATAAAATCCATGCCTTCGCCGGTACATGCGCCGGGAACGGGCGCGGCGTAGTTGAACTTCCCACCCGCGCGCCTGAAAGCGTAGAGCGCCGCGTCGCTGATCCCGAAAAGCTCGCTCCTGAGCACTGCGACGAGTGCGACCGGGTTTTCCGGCTCCGTCACGGCCCTGACGCAAAGCGAAAAGAGATCGAGCTCCGGGACTTCGTTCAGCGTGCTGCCGCCGGTAACGCGGCACGGGATTCCCAGTTCGCGGAGCGCGTCGGCATAATAATTCAGCCGCGCCTTCCTCCAGGTCACAATCATGAAATCGCCCGGGGCGGCTCCCGGCTTTGCGCCTTCTGCGTCACGGCCCGAAGTCCTCCGGACATCGCAGCCGCTGTCGATGCAGTCGCGGATCTTCCTTGCGATAAGGGCTGCATCGTAACGCGCGATATCGGACGCGTTCGTATTTTCCTTCGGGACCGCAAGGGTCTCGACTCCGGCGGGCCCTTCCTCCTGCGCGTCCGGCCGGGCGGCGACGAGCGGCACGTACTCGGGCGAATAATCGTTCGCCTCTCGGGGGAGTTCACTCTCGAAAACGGCGTTCACGAAATCCGCAACCGGCTCGACCGTCCGGAAGTTCGAAGAAAGCTTCAGCACTTCGCCGCCGCTCTCCTCGATTATCTTTTTGACATGGTTGTAGGTAACGATATCGGCCCGGCGGAAACGGTAAATCGACTGCTTGGGGTCGCCGACGATAAAGAGCGACCCGGGCACCGGGGCGCACTTCGTCCAGTCGGTCTCCTTCGGATTCTTCGCGGCGAGGAAGAGCATCATCTCGGCCTGGATGGGGTCGGTGTCCTGAAACTCGTCGACGAGTATGTGGGTGAAGCGCTTCCTGAAATACTTCCGGACGTGCGGCCGGTCGCGGAGCAGATTTCCAGCCTTCATCAGGAGGTCCTGGAAGTTCAGCATGCCGCCTTCCCCGCGCATGCGGTCGTAGATATTCTTCGCCTTTTTCAGGACGTCTATCACCACTCCGTAGCGTTTTGCGCGCCACCGGGCGATAATCGGTTTTACGTATTCGCAGAAATCTTTCCAGTTCCCGCCTTCTTCTTTTCCCTGCGGTTTACCGCCCGGCCAGTTACTCTGGGTCAGCCTTACGTTACTGCGAAACCGCATCAGCAGGTCCATGACTTCGCGCGCCCTGTCGGGAGGAGTCTGCCTGAACACGCGGGCAACGCGCTCGTAGGCGGCCATCAGCTTGTCGCTTCCCCGCTCCGCCGGGAACGTGAGGATAAGCCGCTCCATGTGCGAGACATATTCGCTCAACCGCCGGGCGACCTGCCCGAGATCGGGAAGCTCGACTTCCTCGACGGGCCATTCATGAACGTCCGGGTACGAGGCGAATTGGTCGACGAACGCTCCGGCAAGATCGCCCGTCTTCAGCCCCAGCCCGTCCAGCTCATCGAGAAGAGGGGCTCCCGCGGCGTACAACCTTGCGACGAATTCATCCCACGCCTTCTCCCGGATGCGCGCGTCAAGCTCTTCGTCGATCTTCACGAACTCGACGTTTACCCCGGCCTCGACGGGCCGCTCGCGCAGCAGCCTCGCGCAGAAGGAATGGATAGTGCCGATAAAACACCGCTCGAGGTTCGAAAGGGCAAGGGTCAGGCGCCCGGCCTCGTCGCCTTTTGCCTCTTTCAATTCACGCTCGATTTCGAGACGGAAACGGGAGCGGAGCTCTCCGGCCGCCTTGCGCGTAAAAGTCACGGCGGCCAGGGTCTCAACCCTGCACAGGCCGCTCCCCAGCAGCGCCATCATCCTGTCGACGAGGCTCGTGGTCTTGCCGGTGCCGGCGGCGGCCTCGACGAGCAGGGTCTTCTCGAGGTCGGTCCGAATCCTTTCCCGCGCGGCCTCGTCGACGAGTTTTTTATTCTTCTTCCCGCTCACTCTTCCTCAATTCCCTGAACGCTTCGAGTTTTTCGTTTTCGGTATTTTCGACTTTCTTCCTGTTCGCTTCGGCCAGCGCCGCAGCGTCCCTGCATATCGCATCGTAGTCACAATACCCGCAGTCGTTGTAAATATCGTTTTCGTAGTAATCGCTGGCGATGAAGGCGCCCTGCGCGATTATTTCGCAAAGGAGTTCAACAACTTTCTTTCCTCCCGAAAGGTCTTCCGGCTTGTACTCGACGCTTCGCCCCCTCGCCCGCGTACCGGGGAAGAAGAAGCCGAACCCTTCGAGGTGCCAGCCCTCGTTCCCCATTTCGGCAAGATGCAGGCGGGCTATCTCGGGATACAGGGCCGGCTGGAGCACGCGCCCGCACCTGAACGGGTCGCCTTCCTTATACTTCGAATCGCTGCCGGTCTTGTAGTCCCATACAAAATAGCCGTCGCCGGTTCTGTCGACACGGTCGATCCTGCCGCGAATCCAGATTTCCCGGTCGCCCAGACTGAACGGCTGCGCGGCCGAAGTGCTTGCCTCGAGCAGCACCGGGACGCATTCCTTCGGCCGTTTCGCTTCTTCGGTCAGGAATATCCGGCCGATAAGCTTCAGGTCCATGCACTCGCTCCGGACAACGGCTTCGCCCGGGGATGGAATTTCCTGCTTCTTGTTTTCAATTTCCTCATCAAGGATTTCGTTCAACCTTCCGAAGTCGCGGTCGAAACGGGCGGGCAGCTTTTTTTTCTTTCTGAGCTCATTCATGAGCCGGTAAAAGGCGGTGTGAAGCACTTCGCCCTTTCCGAGCGGACCGAGCCACTCCTCCCTGTCCACTTCCAGGTCCCCGGGCGGTTCAATCCGCAGGACATGTCTGAAGAAATAGGAAAGCGGGCACCTCCCGACCATCTCCAGCCGGCTGGGCGACATCGGGATTTCCCGGTTGTTGAACGGGCTGATTTCATCGAGGCCTTCGTCGATCCTGCCGTCGTACTCGGTAAACTCCCTGCTCTCTCGCGCCTTCTGCGCCTTCCCGCCCTGCGCGAGATTGGGGAAGCGCGCCAGCACCGCCCTTGCGGGGTTCTTAACATGGTCCGGCCCGCAAAGCTTCCACAGCCACCATTCCGATTCGTCGAGCGCGCAGGCCTCGCGCTCCGGCGCGAACGAGCAAGGCCGCCCCAGCCATTTCAGAAACGCCGACTGGTCGCCCTCGCGCTCGCCCGAGAGAATCCTGTACGCGCTTATAAGCACCTGGCCCGGGAACAGCTCTCTTTCGTCGACAAGGTCACGCAGGGAAAAGGAAAGAGTTATATTGCCGCGCCGGCGTGCGAGCAATCTGTAAAAGTCCGCGATCTTCCGGCCGCGTGAATCAGCCGCCCTGCTCAGGTTTTTCGAGAGCTTTTCGCGCTCCGAGTCGAGGACAAGCGGGTCCTGGAGCCCGGCGCCGGGAAACCGCATATCGTCAAGGCCGACTACGAACAAGTGTTTTCTTCCGGAATGGCCGCCGTTACGGATGCCCGATACATACAGACACCCCTGCTCGGGGCCGCGGGCGTGAACCATCAATTCGCCCGGAAGGTCGGAAAGCCATTCCCGTATATCTATGCTGGTCTCGCCGCCGCCAGCAAGGATGCGCGTCATATCCTCGATCTCTTCAAGCATTATTCTTTTCGCATACTCGTCGAGGCGGTTTTTGGTCCTGGCGAATTTTTCGATAAACGTTTTCGCACAGTCCAGCATATCGACCTGGTCCGCATTTTTCCCGGGAAGAGAATCCATGAATTTGCGGACAAAATCCAGGACATCTGAAGCCGAATCCAGTTTCGCCCGGATCGACTTTTTTTTCTCATCGTCTTCCGCATTTTTCAGCTTTTTCTTCAACTCGTTTACATGTTCCTGAAGCTTTTTTTCATACCTGTCGCGGCCGAAGCCGATGAAAACGCAGCGGAGGACCGCCACAACGCGGCTGAAAAGCGGTTTTTCATCTTCCGTAACGTTCAGAAGGCCTTCGCGAATCATGCGAAGAAGCACTGTTTGCGGATAGTCCCCGGCAATCCACCGTATCCAGGCGGCGAGCGCCCTTCCGGGCCGGGAGTAGCGGCATGGAATACCTTCCGAAAAAGTGACCGGGACGCCGAGGTCATACCTGCCGGAACCACCTGCCACGCGATGGAGCGTCTCGTAGATTATTGGAACGTATGTTTCAACATCGGTGTGGATGATTTCCACGTCGTCCAGGCTGTGGCCGTTTTCGAGTATCCGTCTCAGGACTTCGCGCACCTCGTTGACTTCCCCGACGGCGTGAAAGATCCGCGCAGTTCCGTCGCCGAGCGGCTTCGGCGCGGCGCCGGGAGACGGCAGGAAACTCAGCAGCGCCGTATCGTTTTCAGGTTTGAAACCTTTGGACTTTTTATCCAGCGGCTCATCGTAATCGAGAAACTCTTTTTTCCCGCCGGGAATGTTTTCTATCAGTTCTTTTTCCAGAGCCCTGATGCCGGACATAATCTCCGACGGGATAAGGACCCGGACGTCGTCAAACATTTTCCCGGATTTTTTCAGTTTCCCGGCCGCAATCGCCAGCGCGCCCGCGTAATCAATCAGGTTCGCGCCCTCAAGCTCGCCGAGATATTCCCGCATCAGCAGGGCAAGCTCGTCCGCCTTTTCGGAAACCTCGAATTTCTTTTTCTGAATCCCGCCGGGACCGACGCCCGCAAGACGTAAATCGCTTATCGAGCGGAAGATCATCCGCGAAAGCTCGGGCCCGCCGTCCAGGGATAGCATATAGCCGGAATCGCTCTTCAACCTGCAGAAGATTCTGTCTATGAGAATCTCACCCTCGAGCCCGGAAAGAAAACGGAGGTTCTTTTCCGCTATCCCGGACGAGGCGAGGTCCAGGACTACCCGGCGCAGTGTTTTCATCCTCAGGTTCACGACCGGGCAGCCGGAGCGGGTAATAATCTCAAGCCACTGATACCCGATGCGGTAAGAGGGCACGATGAGCCACTTCTCATCAAGGGGCAGTTCGCGGCAGATTTCGGCGATGTTTCGGCAGAGGCGGTTCATGAATCCTGAGGAACTCCGGGGCACAACGTGAAAAACGTGATTCGCAATTTATAGCATTATCGCCCGTGAAAGTCAAACCGGGTTAATACCGCTTTTGACGCGAATTTTTCTTGGCGTAAAAATCGGCGCATGGTATTATCGCCGTACGGTAAAGCGTCAGGCGGCTTCATACAGCTCATCGAGGTGCCAAAATGCTTCCAATTATCCCCGAACTGGCCAAGAAAACGGGCTCAAAAATAATCCTCTACGTCATGGACGGAATGTCGGGCCTGCCCGGTCCCGGCGGCAAGACCGAGATGGAAACCGCGAACCTGCCGAACATGGACAGGCTTGCGAGAATCTCGGAATGCGGCCTCATTGACCCGGTCGGGCGCGGCATCACGCCCGGCAGCGGGCCCGGGCACCTCAGCCTGTTCGGTTATAATCCCGTTGAGAATCTTATCGGGCGCGGCGCGCTCGCGGCCGCCGGTATCGGCTTTCCGATACAGCCCGGCGACGTGGCAGCAAGGATAAACTTCTGCACGCTCGACGAAAAGGGGAACATCGTCGACCGCCGCGCGGGCCGCATACCGACGGAAAAGAACCAGGAGCTGATGCCGAAACTGAGAGAGATAAAAATTCCCGACGTCGAAATCTTCTGCGAAACGGTTCGGGAATACCGCTCCGTGGTCATCTTCCGCGGGGAAGGACTCGGTCCCGACGTGGGCGACACCGACCCGCAGGCGACCGGGGTTCCGCCTCTGACTGCGATGGTCCTGGAATACGCATCGAAGAAAACGGCGGATATCGCAAACGAATTCATCGAGAAGGCAATGGAATTGCTCAAAGACGAATCGCCTGCAAACGGGATTCTGACCCGCGGCTATTCCGGCTATCCCGAGCTGCAGACGTACCAGGAGCTATACAAGCTGACCCCGGCCGCGATTGCGACCTACCCGATGTACCGCGGCGTCGCGCGGTTCGCGGGGATGGATATTCTCGGCGCGGACACGATAGAAAACATGGACGACGAGCTTTCAGTTCTCGAAGCGAACTGGGAGAAGTACGATTTCTTTTTCATACATTACAAGTACACGGACTCGCGCGGCGAGGACGGGGATTTCGAAGCCAAGGCCGCGGAGCTCGAGAAAGCGGACGCGGCGATTGAGAGGCTGCTCGCACTCGAGCCCGACGCCCTTGCCGTGGCCGGCGACCATACCACGCCCGCCGTATGGAAAGCGCATTCGTGGCACGCCTCGCCGGTGCTGCTCCACGGGGCCTGGTGCCGGCACGACAACCTTGCCGCATTCACGGAAAACGAATGCGCCCGCGGCTCGCTCGGCCGCTTCCCCGGCTGGGAGCTCATGCCCCTGATGCTTTCCTCCGCCGGCAAACTCGAAAAATACGGCGCGTAGATACGCGATTGCAGGTTTGTATTAATTAATAAAAATAGAATTCTTCTTTTATGAACCGCGAAGCGGTGAAATGAAATAGCCCAGGGCGTAAGCCCTGGGTAAAAAGCACACCACCTTTTCCCTTGCCCTGCAAGGGCAAAACAAATATAAATCCTGTATAAAACGTCCCGCCCTTACAGGGCGGGTTTTTTTATGAACCTTTACCCAGGGTTCCGAAAGGCTTCGCCTTTTTCCACCCTGAGCTGAGAACTCGCGCCCCTACGGGGCTCTATAATGTAAACCGATTATTAATTAATCATCATCCCGCTGGGGTGGTTTCTGTTTGACGAGGCCGAAGATGCGCAGGCCGCCGACGCCGATGAGGGAGGCGCCGAGGAGGTAGAGCGTCATCGCGGTCGCGAATGAGAGGACGGCCCACGCCTTGTAGGCGTACCCGGGCCGTCTCAGAATTATCAGGTAGGAGAGCCCGCAGATAACCAGCCCGAGCAGAATTGCCGCGAGCAGGCCGTACTTGAATTCCTCCTTCGGCGTCGGCATCGCGAGCAGCAGCCCGACGACGAGGTAAAGGTAAAGCAGGACGGCGACGTCGCCCTTGAAGATGGCGCGGCCGAGAGCCTTCCAGACCAGCTTGGTCGTCTTCAGGAACGCGTCGACCAGGAAGTGCGCGCTTTTGTGGATTACCTGTTCCGCGTTCTTTGCCTTGACCGGGAGCTTGCCGCGATAGCCGATGCGCGACTCGCACGCCCACGCGATAACGATCAAAAGCGAAAGCGCGAGCATGTAGGTTATCAGGTTGACGAGCATCACCCGCCACCACCCGGCCGTCCTGATATTGTAGCCGACGAGGTCGGTGTCGTCGCCGAAGGGTGCGAACTCTTTTATTCTCGTGCCGGTGACGCCGCAGGCGATCGCCTTTGTAATCGCGAAGGCGAGGAAGGCGGGCATGAAAATCAGGCGGCAGGCCTGGCTGCGCGTTATCGGGCCGTAGAGGCAGCCGAGCGCGAACGAAATCATGAAGAAAATTACGATCCACGCCGCGTAAGCCATAAACCGCCCCTGTAATTAATAGGTATCAGGTTTTAGGTTTTAGGTATTAGGTATTAGGTATTAGGTTTCAGGAATAAGAAAATAATAAAGATAAACCTGACACCTAAAACCTGAAACCTGACACCTTCTTTTAGTCGCCCCATCCGGAATGCTTCATCGCCGCCTGCTTCCAGTAGGTTATCTCTCCCTGCATTTCCTCAACCCTGTAATCATCCGGGTTCGCCGCCTTGTATTTGTCGAGATGTTGTTCCGCCCTTTCAAACTTTTCGAGCGCTTTCTTGAATTTCTGCTGCTGAAAATATTTCAGACCGGCGCGCATATTGTCGGCCGTGGCCTGGAACTCGGGATGGATTTCCTTGTTCCAGTCGGATTCGGGCGCGGGCGCCGGCTTCGGCCTTGCAACCGGTTTGGGCGTGGTCGGTTCAGGCCTCTTTTTAGGCTCGGGCGGGGTTGTCGTATCCGCCGGCTCGGTGCCTTTCGGAGTATCGCCCGGTTCCGTGGGCGGCTTATCGCCGGTCGGCGTCTCCCTTCCATAACTGTCGGTGGGCCGGGGCCCCGCTCTCTTATCCGGGTCGACGTTTCTCCCGGAGCTGTCGACGTATTTCGACGTGGGTCTCGGGCGCCTGGTCGGTCCGGCCGAAACGGGTCCGTCGTCCTTCTCGGCCGGGAACATCTTGTCCAGCCACGCCTGTGTCTTCTTGGATTTCTTGAGCGCTTTTTTCCATTCCTCGATTTTCGCCTCGGCTTCGTCTTTGTACTTCGCAACGGTCTTCTTGGTGCTTTTCCATGCAAAGGTCAGAAACTCCTTCGGCGTCAGGTCAGGGTTGGAATTCTTCAGGTAATGGAAAAGCCCCGCCATCGCCCCGGCGACGAGCACGGCGCAGACGATAATCGTGAGCATGAACTTCGCAAAACAGCTCATCGGCGGCTTGTACTGGCTCCGCGGCTGCCGCTGTCCGTGCGGCTGCGGACGTGAATGCGGGCGCGGCCTTGGTGAACGGCTCTGATCCATCTGCACCTCCGTCAAGTGTTCGACTGCTCCTGACATGATAGCACGACTTTACGGAAATGTCAATGGAAGCAAGGCGCAAGTGGGCTATTGCATCCTCACCGGATAAATGCTAACATGCGCGGGTAAACCATGACATACCGCTACTCCTTCCATCTCATTGATCCGTTGCCGCCCGAGCGCGCAGACGAAATCGATCCAATCGTGGATCGCGGAAACGAGCTGGTCGACGCAATGATCTGGCCGACGACGCCGCCCGAGTTCCGCTCCGTCTCGAGCCGCAGCGGCGCCCGGCGAATCATCGGCACCCTCAACGTCGGCTCGTCAATCGTCTTCGAGGCCGCGGGCCTTAACGTCGAGCCGCTCTTAATCGAGGTCCTCAAGACCCTCTCGACCGAGTTCGACACGGGGTGGGCGCTCAAGCGCGACGGCGGCCGCCTCGGCTACGTCCGCGACGGCGACTGGAAGAAAAGCGAAAAACCGCCCGACCCGATCCCGTACGCCTCCGAGGAGAAGGAAAAAGGCTGTCTCGGCAAGGCCGTATTCCTTTTCCTCTTTATACTGGCTTTCCTGATTACAGTATTCCTCTGACACCTGAAAACCGGAATGTTTGGACCACCGATATCTCTGATAATCTTCGACCTTGACGGAACGCTGGTCAACTCAGGCGAGGCCGTCGCCGATGCATTCAACTCGGCGCTGCGCCGGAAAGGATATGCGGAAGCGCCGACGGATGCGATCTGCGCCACAATAGGCCACCCCCTGGAGGCAATGTTCGCGCCCTACCTGCCGCCGGGCCAGAGACCGGACGAGATGGTCGAGCTCTACCGGACACGATACCAGGAAATCTATCTCGAAAAAACGCACCTCCTGCCCGGCGTGGCAGACGCGCTGCCGGAGTTTGCCGCAAAAGGCTGGGACCTTGCCGTCGCCACGACAAAACCGCGGTACTTCACCGAGCCGATTCTGGAAAACCTCGGCGTCCTGAAATACTTCAAGGCAATCGCCGGCGCCGAGGACGTGGAAAATCTTAAACCGGCGCCAGATATCCTCCAGCACGTCATGAACATGATGGGGCGAAACCCGATCGAAACCCTGTTCGTCGGCGATACCACGGTCGACATCGAAGCCGCGCGGGCCGTCAGGCTCGGCCTGCGCATCGCCTGCGTCCTCACCGGTCACTGCGACGAGGCAACCCTTCGCGAAGCCGGCCCTGACCTGATTTATCCCGACCTGCCCGCGCTCCTCGACGACCTCACCGCAGCTGGAGATAAGGGTAAGTGATAGGTGATAGGTGATAAGTGATAGGGGATAGGGGATAAGGGATAAGGGATAAGGGATAAGGGATAAGGGATAAGGGATAAGGGATAAGAGATAAGTGATAGGTGATAGGTGATAAGAATATATTAATAATATGTGCGGAGCTCATTGCCCCTTATTAACTTATCACTTATCAACTTATCACTTTTACTGCGCGAAGCTCCTTAGCCCTTATTAACTTATCACTTATCAACTTATCACTTTTACACATGGCGAGCACGACCTCGCCGCTACTCACCCGGTTGGTAGCTGGTTCAAGGCCGGTTTATCTTTCCTTGACAAAACGAATCACCGGCGGTAAAATCTCAACCTGTCTGGTGCATGTCTGATGCAGTTTATCCGAGTTTGTTCAGAAATTCCCGACCGAGAGGGGGAGTAATGCCTGAGAAAGAAACCCGCACCGGCCTTTATCCCGTCTTTATAGAGGCATTCGACCTCGACGATGCATGGTTCAAGTGCCTCTACAACATATTCAAGTACGGCTACGAGTACGTTATCGACCACGGCTCATACGAGGGCCAGAAGCGTTTCGAGTTCGACTTCGTGACCGTGCACGTGAAAAAGCCCCACCACCAGATTCTCCCGCTCATGCCCGAGGGCTCCGGCCTCATACCGCCGACCTCGATGGACTACATCCAGAACTACATGCTCTACCTCATGACCGGCGAGAAGACCGAGAAAGAGGACTACACCTACGGCGAGCGGCTCGTCGACTTCAAGGTCCGCGTCCCGCGCGAGAAAAACGGCCACAGGATGATCGAGGAAATCCCGCTCAACATCAACCAGATCGACGAAGTCATAAAGATGTACAGGGAGAAAGGGTACGAGACCAACCAGGCCACGATGGAAATCGGCATGCCGTCCGACATCCGGCTCGTCGACCCGCCCTGCTGCCGCCTGATTGATACGCGAATCAGGTACGGCAAACTTCACTTCATAATCTATTTCCGCTCGTGGGACCTTTACGCCGGTTTCCCCGCGAACCTCGGCGGTATGGAGCTCCTCAAGCAGTACATGGCCGACCAGATAGGCGTCGAGAACGGCGAGATGGTCGCCATCTCCAAGGGCATGCACGTCTACGACCACTGCTACAAATACGCCCTCGCCCGCACGAAGCAGGACCCATCAATCATGCAATCCGCCGGCCAGAAACACGAGGAGTTTGAATAAGGGTCCCGTGTCCCGGGTCCCGAGTCGTGGGTCATTTCAATTTCGGATTGCGGATTTCGGATTGCGGGAAAGAGGTTTTTGGTAATTGGTTTTTGGTCTTTGGTTCTTGGTTAACCAAGAACTAAAAACCAAAAACTAATAACCTATTAATCGATTTTCGATTTCGGAAAATATAATTAGTACCCGGTACCCGGTACTTCTGCCAGGGAGAAATATCAATGAGTAAAAGAATACCGCTTATCGGATGGATAGCTCTCGCAAACGGAATTCTCGCCCTCATAATCGCCGTTATTGCCTTCAACAGAAAACCGGAAGTCAGAGAACACTCCAGAACAATCGTAAAGGAAACCGCTTCGGCAAGCGGTGAAGAAATCAGGTTCAGGCCCGGCTCCGAAGCGGATACTGCTCCCATGCTCCGCGACCTGTCGAAATCGCTGAGAAAGACGGATTCGAACCTGGCCGGGCTTGACCGAAAAGTAAAGAAGCTCGAAGAAAAACTGGACAAGGTCAATGAAAACCTCGATTACGTCGCGGGTTTCATCAAGACGGTGGACCCGAGGCAGAATAGAGATGATCTGAAAGCGCCGAGAAGGGCCGGACGCGAAGCAGCCGTTATCGCGTCCCTGCGGACAATCTCGTCCACGCAGGAACAATACCGCGCCCGTTACGGCACATACGGCACCCTCGACGAGCTCTCAACCGCGAACTTCATCGATCCCATCCTCGGCTCCGGCAAGAAAAGCGGTTACGACATCAGAATCTGGGCATACGAAAACGAGTGGACCTGCACGGCAGTCCCGCAAACCACCGGAGAGACCGGCACCCGCGGCTTCTACGTCGACCATTCCGGGGTAATACGCTTCACCACGGACGGAAGCGAGCCGACCCAGAATTCCCCTGCGCTGGATTAGCTACAGGGGCAAACCCACGTGCCTGCCCCTGCAAAATATATCCGTTTTTAATCTTCCCTTAATGTTCCCAGTGGTATAATTGCCGCCCGACAGGCAGATCGAAAACCTGTTTCAAAAAGGCCGGGAATTTCCAGTCCAGAGATAACCAGGGAGGTGCAGGATGAAAAAGGTATTGCTGCTTGTGGCTGTCGCCGCAGCGTGCGTTCTGGCACAGAGCGCGTTCTACGTCCCCGTGTCGGCGGGAGAGAAAGTAGAAAAATTCTACGAGAAAAAGGTCACCATCGACCAGGTGCCGAGGAGAGTCAAAAGGGCTATACTGAAGGCTGTCGGCGACGGAAGGCTGGTCGACATCAGTGAGATAACCCAGGGAAACAAGAAGACCTACGAGATAGAAATGATCGTCGACGGCAAGGAATGGGACGTCGTGTTCGACGCGAAGGGCAAAGAACTGAAAAGGACATTCGAAGGCCTCAAGCCCGAAAAGGTGGAAAAGAAAACCGCGACCGCAAAGAAGAAAAAGAAAACCGCTACCACAAAGAAGAAAATGAAGAAGAAAGAGTACCAGAAGTTTTTCGATATCGAGAACCGGAAATTTACCTCCAAGGGGAAGAACAGGTTCTTCATCCTTATGCCGGGCTACAGGCTCGTCCTCGAAGGCAAAGAAGGCAGGCACACCGTCAAAATGGAAATCGTCGTAACGGACAGGACGAAGAAAATCGGGGACGTCGAGACGCGCGTCGTCGAGGAAAGAGAATCCGTTGACGGAAAACTCGTTGAAATATCGAAAAACTTCTTCGCCATGTGCAAGGACACGAAGAGCGTCTTCTATTTCGGCGAAGAAGTCGACATCTACAAGGACGGCAAAGTGGCCGGACACGAAGGCGCATGGATCGCGGGAGAAAACGGTGCAAAGGCCGGCATGATGATGCCCGGCGAAGCCATGCTCGGCGCAAGGTATTATCAGGAAGTGGCCCCGAAAATCGCCATGGACCGGGCCGAGATTGTCGACCTCAACACAACGCTCACCACCCCCGCCGGGAAATTCAGGCGCTGCCTGAAATCCCAGGAAGAAAATCCGCTGGACGGTGAACAGGAATTCAAGATACACGCGCCCGGAATAGGGCTGGTGCAGGATGAAAACCTGCTCCTGACAAAATGCGGATACGAAAAAGAATAGTCTCCCGTGGAAGAAGTACCGAGTACCAAGTACCGAGTATCGAGTATCGAGGGAAGTAATTCTTGTTCTTTCCCCACTCGAAACCCGTAACTCGAAACTCGGTACTGCAATTCTGTTTTCCGTTTGACGTGGGAGCTTTCCGGCTTATACTCATGAAAACAAAACAGAGCTCAATTGCGGGATAAATCTTTGGTCACTTCCGTCAAGCTCGCCATCCTCTTTTTCGCGTGGGCCGCGATTTCGGCCGTCATGATTGTGAGAATGCTGCTCAAATGGGAAAGGTTCTATCCCGACAAACCTACGCTGCGCTGGTTCCATTTCCTGCTCAGGCTGACCGCGTTCGGTGCGTTCCTCATCCTTGGAATCGGTCTCATGATTGTAAAGTGGAATTGAGGTTGGTGGTTAGTGGTTAGTCGTTAGTGGTTAGTCGTTAGTTATAATAATAATTCTCACTTTTCACCATTTTAAAACAACGCAGAGCAGACCACACCGGTCAAGCTCGGCGGCTAATCGAATTATTAATATATTCTCTTAACTTTTAACTTAAAACTTTAAACTTTTAACTCTTCACCCTCCACTTCCGGAACGCGGCCTGGTCGCGCCAGTTGCCGATGATCTGGCCGCCGGCCTCGAGGGTTGAAAGCTCGCGCCTGAACCTGGCCCGCAGCTTCTGCGCAGGCACGTTCGCAAGAGGCGTGCCCGGAAGCGGAATAAACGTATGCGCGTTTACGACGCCGCCGAGGCGGAATATCTCGTACATGAAGCGTTTCGATTCCTCGAACTCGCTGGGCGTCTCGTGCGGCAGGCCGAAAATCATATCGACGAAGACCTTGAGCCCCTCCTCGCGGCAGATACGGACCGCGCGCAGAGTATCGTTCGTCGTATGCCCGCGGCGGATTTTTTTCAGCAAAGTGTCCGAACCGGTCTGCGCGCCGATGGCGACTTTTCGGTTCGAGACGTATTTTTTCAGCAAACGCACGGCGTCGACCGTGACCCATTCCGGCCGGATCTCGGACGGGAACGTGCCGTAAATAAGCATCCCCGTATCAGGCAGGTTCGCGCGGATACCTGAAAGCAGCCTCTCGAGCGCGCTGAGGTTCGGCTGGCCGCGCAGATGCGAGCCGTATGAAAGCGCGTTCGGCGCAAGCAGGCGGACGTGGTCGCGCCCGCCTTTAACGAAATCGCGGACCGACCCGTAAACCACGCGCAGCGACCTCTCGCGCACGCCGCCGCGGAAGAAGCGCGGCGTCTGGCAGAAAATACAACCGTTCAGACAACCGCGGACGATTTCGATAAACCCGAACTTCCTCCACCTCCTGCTGCACGGCCGATAGTTGGATAAATCGACCCTCGGCCGCCGGCCCGTGAAATACGCGTTTTTACGCTCCATCACCCACAGGCCGGGGATGTCCCAGAACCTGCGGAACCGGCCGAGTCCGATAAACCTCGCAAGGTCGCGGATGACTTCCTCGCCCTCGGACGCGCAGACCGCGTCAAAGCCGGCGTACAGGAGTAGCTCGGGCGCATTGACCGCGCCGGGCCCGCCCGCGACGTGGTAGATCCTGCGGCCTTCAAGCGCGGGCGATTTCGGGTCGGCAAGAAAAGCTCCCGGGTTATCGTATAGAATTCCGAGCGAGGCGGCGAACATCACCGTTCCCGCGTCGCCGATTGCTTCAGTCAGCCTGATATCTTCGCCCAGGTATTCAACCGGCAGGAAAGATATCTTCACAGTACCGCTCAGCTCGCCGAGAATGTCCTCGAGCGAACCCGCAAGGGCGGCGACCGAATTGCGGTTGTATTCGGTCTCGAGAAATATTATTGCGGAGCGCTCACTCATTTCCTGCCTCTAAACTGCAACAGCCGGGAGCCCGGCTGCGTTCCCCCTCCCGTCGAAATGTCTGTCCGCCCGTGCCCCTACAATTCGGAGCGGCGGCGGATGTAATCGTTTATCATCTGGATGTAAGTGTCTTTTTCCTCCAGCGAAACCAGCTCAAAACGGAGTCCGAAACGCGTGCGGATAAGGTTCATCAGTAGCCGCGCGGTCCGGCCGTTGCCCTCGACGAACGGATGGATGCCGCAAAGCTCGTGGTGCATCTTCCAGGCGAAAATTTCCTGGTCCTCGTTCCATTCCGGACCTTTGGCAAGCATGGCGCCCATGAGTTTCATGAGGTCCGGCACTTCGGTGTAATCCACGTGAAACGATATCGGCACGCGTGGATTGTGCTCGCGGTACTCCCCCGGCGCGACGAGGACGTCTCTTAAACACTTCGAATGTATCTCGCGCACGAGCGCCTCGCCCAGCTGCTTGGCCCTGGGGTAACTCAAAACAAAATTCAGCGCATCGAGATGGCTGGACACGACCGCCGACTCGTAAACCTCGCCGCCGGGCGCCTCGATCTCCTCCACCGCCAGCGGGTCGATTTCACCAAGGACAAGAGATTTCGTCTGGTCGTACGAAAGAGTTACTCCGTCGAGCGAGTTGGAGTTGAATATGTATTCAGCTTTTTCGACCGGCTGCATTATGGCCCCCTTGGAGTGGAGATAGTATAACTCCACGCACACCGGCACGCAAGACGGTTTTACAGATTTCAGGAGAAAGAGTAAAGGATTTTCGATTTGCGATTTGCGATTTTCTTTTCAATCGTAAATCGACAATCGAAATTCGAAAATCGAAGAACGCGCCGCAAGCGGCGCGGCTAACCACTAACCACCAACGACAAACGACTTATTCCTCTTCCTCCATATCCAGAAGGATGTCGAACGTATCCTCGTCGAGGTAGAAGAAGCCTTCGCCGTCGACCTGGAGGATTCCGTCGGTGTTCTCGACGAAGAACTGCTGTGCGGTCGACATCATCCGCCACCCGTCCTCCGCGATGTCTTCGGTGGGAACGGTAAAGACGTAGACCTGGGAGCTTGCCTCGAGCTGGGCTATAACATCGCGCTTTTCCGGAGAATCGGGTTTTTCGGCAACGTCCTCGAGGAAGGCGCCGTACTCGCGCTTTATGTCGCCAGTGCTTACAAGGCGCTCAATCCGGACGGGCCGGCGGTCCGTATGGTAGGTTATATGGATATCGGTCCACTTGGTCGAAACCATGTCGACCGGCTCGTTCCCGTGAGATATCTCCGCCCCTATGTCGTGCTCTTCGAACGCATCCAGTAAAGCGGCAAGCGTGGGGACGTTTTCGCTGCGGGAGAAAACACGCTGACAGTATGTCATCTGAACCTCGCAAAGGAAGGTTTGTCTGCACACAAAACTACTCGGACGGGCGCCGGATTTCAAGAATAAACTTTGTTAAATCGAGCGTTGTTACCAGGCAGAGTGAATCTGCAATGTTGAGCCTTTACGGGCAATCATGAAACTGATACTTTTCGCTGAAGCGGCCATTCTAATCGCCAATGCGAACTTGTCGCTGTTGCCGGTCTTCCTGCCGTTGACTTCCAGAATAACGTCCCCGACCTTGATGCCGCGGTCTTCTGCAAAAGAGCCGGCAAGAACGTCGCCTACGTAAACGCCGCCGCCGACACTTATTCCCGTCTTTTTAGCAAGCCCGGGAGTAATGTCGTCGATGCCCACGCCGATCGGTTTGCGTACCCTGGTTGTTGTTGAATGTTTTCGCCTCGGCTGCGGAGGAGTAAGTATCTTCGGCGGCTGCGGCGTAAGCCTCCGTGGCAGGATATCGGCGTCTTCAAGAGAAGCAAGTGTGACCTTCAATGTCAGTTCAGAGCCGCCGCGGAAAACTTTCATCGTGACTTCTTCGCCGATCTCCGAAGTCGATATAAGGTTTCTGAACTGGTCTTTTGTCGCAACCTTCTTGCCGTTGAGCTCGATAACGATATCGCCCTTTTTGAACCCGGCTTTCTCCGCGGGGCCATCGGGAACAATGTCAGTAATGTACGCGCCGCCCCCCTCTTTAAAACCTGACGCCTCAATAACTCCATCGGGAACGTCATCTATATCAGCTATAAACACGCCCATGTAGGCCCTGCGCACGCGTCCCTCGGCCTTCAGTTTGTCCATGACGCGTTTGGCCAGGTTCATCGGTATTGCAAAACCGATTCCCTGGTAGCGGTCTGACCTCGTGGCAGTGGCAATGGCAGTATTCAGGCCGACGACCTTGCCTTTCAGATTAATAAGCGGCCCACCCGAACTACCCGGGTTAAGGGAAACATCGGTCTGTATGAAATTCTCGTAATCTGCGACGCCCACCTTGCTGCGGTGGAGCGCGGAAACAATGCCGGCCGTCACCGTCTGCTCGAGTCCAAACGGCTTGCCGATGGCGATAACCCATTGCCCCGGGCGCAACGAATCGGAATCGCCCAGCGGCGCCGGGATAAGGCCTTCGGCGTTTATCTTCAGAAGCGCGAGGTCGGTCTTCGCATCGGTGCCGACCACGCTCGCCTTGAACTCCCGCTTGTCGGCGAGCTTCACGTTTATCATGTCGCCGCCCCTGACGACGTGGTTGTTTGTAAGGATATACCCGTCCTCGGAGACGATCACGCCGGAGCCGGCGCCTTCCTTGCCGGGAATACGGCCGTAAAACCGTTTGAATCGCGGATCGTTCGTAAACGGGAAATTAACCGGCTTTGAAATCGTCGTTATGGAGACGACGCTGGGTTTGAGCGCCGACGCAACGGCGACGAAAGCTTTCGAGATGTCCTCCATTTTGGCGATATCTACAAGCAGCTTGTCGCGCTCGATCTTTTCGGCGCGGTCGGCGGCGGTGCCAAGGTTCTCATAAAGGACAACTGCCGCACAGAATGCCGCAACGGCGACGAGAATAACGGTTGACCATGGGATACGGCGGTTCATTTTGAATACTCCTCATCCGGCCTGCATACTTGCACACTTTACCGGCTTTTTTCAAGCGGTTTATCCATGATATTATACGCAAATCGTGATAATGGTGTTAGGATTTTTTGCCTGCAGCGATACGTGCTTCCGCAAGATGGTCCGCTGCAGCAGCGGTTGAGATACCTTCTTCTTTTGCGATGCGGTAACACTCTTCAAGCGCTTTCGGGATGTTACTGATCTTTGCGCGGCTCTTTTCTTCATTATAGCCGCTGGGCTCCAATTCCATTGAGACGTTGATAAGGCCTCCGGAGTTGATAACGTAATCCGGCGCGTACAGGATGTCGCGATCGCGCAGCATTTTTCCGTGCATGTCGATGTCATGAAGCTGGTTGTTGGCGGCCCCGGCGATTATACCGCACTTGAAGCGGTTTATGGTATCGTCGTTGATGATGGCGCCGAGCGCGCAGGGGCAGAAAACATCGCATTCGACGTCATAGATGACGTCGGCGTCCACCGCATCGGCCTTGAATTCCTTTACGGACTTTCCGACAAGCCCGGCGGAAATATCCGTGACCACCAGCCCGGCGCCTGCTTCCGCGAGGAATTGGCAGATATACCAGCCGACATGCCCCAGCCCCTGAACCGCGATAACCTTTCCCTCGACATCATCGGAACCATATTTTTCTTTGCATGATACCTTTATTCCCAGAAAAATTCCATGTGCCGTAAACGGGGACGGATCCCCCGACGAGCCGACTTCCCTTGAAAGGCCGGTAACGTGCTTGGTTTTCTTATACACGTGCGTCATGTCCTCAACGGAGGTGCCAACGTCCTCGGCCGTGATGTAGCGTCCGTCGAGGCTTTCGACAAACTCGCCCATCGCCATGAAAAGCTCGGGCGTTTTGTCCTTGCGGGAATCGCCGATAATGACGGATTTCCCGCCTCCCAGGCCGCAGTCCGCAACCGCGGACTTATACGTCATACCGCGCGAAAGCCTGAGCACGTCGGTCAGGGCGTCTTCTTCCTTCGTATACGGCCACATCCTCATGCCGCCGAGCGCGGGCCCCAGCGTCGTATCATGGATTGCTATTATTGCACGCAGGCCGCTCTTCCCGTCAACACACTTCACTACCTGCTCGTAACCATCGACCTTGATTTCTTCCTGTTTCATGGTGGGTGCTTTCCTGTGCAAACGTGGTTATGAGTTGGTTGTAGAACAACTATTTTAACCATCCTGCCGTTCGCGTCAATGAAAAATCCGTTTGAAAAACAAACAAAAAGCGGTTTTTGTATCCTGCGTGCACTCGCAATCACAAAACTTATGCATATAACGGTCATGGAAAGACTTTCAACCGCAACCTCATTGAAATCCAACCGAAACCGGAGTCAGGAAACATGGAAGGATAATAAAAAAAGGAAGACACAAACATATACGGCCTGAGCATCACCCGCCGGTTACAAGGTTGACAGAACCGGCTAAAGAGGATATATTCTTTATAGTGAGGATTGGAGTGAACTTTGCAGCTTAACTCGATCTTTCTACGCACGATGGCTGTCGAGTACGAGGGTACGCGGCAGCAGCTTCTCGAATACCTCGAGCGGATGACTCTGGGAACTGTTTTCGAGCCCGTCTTCACCCAGCTCGCCGACGAACAAAACCGCCGCCTGGCCGAGCTGGTGGAAGTTTTCTATGATTTCGAGAATACTCCGGAACTGCCTGCCTCTTTCGACGGAACTGAAATATACCCCAAGTTCCTCGAAGCCATTAAGCGGCTTTCCATGTTAATAAAACCGCAGAACCTGGAAGCACTTCTCAATACTCTCCAGAGCATCAGTCAGGTCTTTGAATTTGCGTTAGTCCTCGAACAGATCACCGTAAAGCTCTACGGTGAGATGGCCGAAGCCGCCGATGACGGGGTAATCGGCGCCAAGCTGAACGAGCTCACCGGCATGTCTGCCCAAACGGTCAGGTCGCTTGAAACCCGCATGAACGACGCCTCGACCGAGCTGGTTGAAATCACAATCAACCCGATAGTAATCGACAGCGGTGAAGACGACGGCAATTCAGTGAACGGGATAATGTTGTAGGAAGTATGAAGGATGAAGGAAGAAGGAAGAAAAGAGGGCTCATCCGACTGAAGCGCACCTGGTTTCATGGATGCAGGATATAAGGCTCACGACGCACGACTCAGGACTCACGACTTATCAGTGGATAGCGGTTGGAAAACCCGGTATTTCATGTTGTATTGACAATTGGAATGCGTTCCTTTTACAGAGGCAAAACCAGGGGTTTGAAGCCGCGTTCCACAACTCCTTACATGCCAATGAGTTTCGGAGAATAATAGGTGCCTGTCCCTTGTTTTCGTCCCTTGTTTTCCGCCTTGTTTCCCCGGAGCCGAAACAGGCATTCCGGCTTTGAATTTGCTTGCGGCAACCAGTATGTAGAAGTAAAATACAAGAGAATTACGCCGCGGCGGTCGCGGAGAATTCTATCTGGAAAATCTCGGCTTATATCAATTTGCAGTCCATCTTTCGCGACGATGAACAATGGAAAATCAGTATTTCGTAAAAGGAAATAAATGAAGATTAGCAATGTAAGGAAAATCATCAAAGAGGGGGGGCTCAAAGGGCTGAAAATTGCCATATTGGAAAAACTTCTTATTAAGCTAAAAAAGAAAAAAGAATTTATCGATATATCTGACACATACATCAACTGGCTTGCGTTTGCAAACGCAGGAATGCTGAACAGGGGGAACCTTTTCTGCATTGATTTTTCGATTAAGAACTTGCCAAAAGATTCGGTCATCGTTGAGGTCGGCTCATTTTGTGGGCTTTCCACAAATATTATCACCTATTACAAGCGGAAGCATTCGGTCAAGACTCCCTTCTTCACTTGCGACCGCTGGGAGTTCGAAGGCGCTGAAAAAGGTGGTAGAATTAGTGACTCCTCCATTACGTATGAGGAGTACCGCGACTTCGTTATGAAAACGTTTGAAAGAAACGTCAAAACTTTTAGCGAGGACGATATGCCCCATACGATTGAGATGTTCTCTGACGAGTTTTTCGAGGCATGGGGCAAGTCCAAAGAATGTGTTGATTTTTTCGGAAAAAGGGTGAGGCTGGGTGGCGAGATTGGTTTCTGCTTTATTGACGGCAATCACACATATGACTACGCCCGCCGCGACTTTGAAAATACTGACCGTTTCCTTGCCAAAGGCGGTTATATTCTTTTCGATGATTCAAGCGATGATTCAGACTGGGAAGTATGCAAAGTTGTTGAGGAAGTCCTTCGCGGAGCAAAATATGAACTCGTCGTAAAAAACCCGAACTATCTTCTTAAAAAGAAATAAAATACAAAAAAACCATTAAAGATACTAAGATATATCAGTCTGAGCTAAAACAAAAGCTGGGAGAAATAGAGAAATAGGGGACAGCCACCTATTTGTATGCGCAACTCATTGCTGCCAGAGAGGATGGGGTAACACGATATTTATTCATCTGTCCTTCCTGTGTGCGCCGTCCGCCGCTTACCGGGTCTTGAAAGTATCCTGCCTTTGAACGCGGTGACCGGAGAATCGTTGCATACCGTTTTGTACTGATTTTCCTTTGACTACCTTGCAATGCAAGGTAGTCATATATAATTCACGGAATATCAAAGGGTTAAGGCTCATCCGTAAGTTTGAGTGAGGAAAAATGCGGGCAGGTGCGTTTCAGCCGGATGAACCTTATTTTATTGCAGCGTCGCATACCGCTTTACAGACGGCCTGATGCACGCTGGTGTCAAACATCGGCGGAACGACCGCGTCGATGTCCTTCGCACACGTTGCCAGGGCCTCGGATGCAGCTATCATCATTTTGTCTGTAATATGTTTCGTCTTCGCGGCAATCGCACCAGCCAGGATTCCCGGATATGAAAGCGCCGTCGCACATGTGTGCGCATCCACTGCAACCGCCGCACCGGCCTTGTATGCCTCATGGGGCTCGATTTCAGCCTGGGGAATGGAAAGCGCGAGAATGATTGGATTCTTGGCCATCGACTTGATCATATTTTTTGTAAGCGCGCCCGCCTTGGAAATTCCAACGAAAACATCCTTGCTTTTTATCACGTCGCGCAGGTTTCCCTTCTGGAAGAACGTGTTCGTTACTGCGCCGAGTTCGGCCTTGTGGGTCCCTTCATCGCCTTTACGGCCTTTATAAAGAGCTCCCCTGCGATCGACAACGACTATATCCTGAAAACCATAAGCGCTGAGAAGTCGCGCAATTGCAGGCCCGGCGACGCCGCACCCGCCGATGCAGACGGATACGTCTCCCGCTAATTTCCGAACGCGCTCAAGGCCGGCGATAAGCACACCGAGAACAGCCGTTGCAACACCGTTGCTGTCATCGTGAAAAACCGGTATCGGCAGGGCGTCCTTGAGCCGCTGTTCGATCTGGAGGCAGTTCGGCGGAGCAATACCCGTCAGCATCAGCGCGCCGAACGTCCGGGCGATATGAGTAATTATGTTAACGAAACCGTAATACTCATCGAGGGCTATGACGAGCGGCACCGCATTGAGGCCTGAAAGCTGGTGCAGCACCAGCCCCTTTGCCTCGAGCAGAGGAAGACACGCCTCGGGCGCTTCCTGCCTTGCGCCGGGCATCAGCGTCCCGTTTGACGCAATCGCAACCATATGCCGCTTGCCGGTAAAAACCTCGACGTCCCCGGGGGTCTTTGCCAGGTATTCGCAGGCCTCATATACGCCCGGCATTATTACTTTGTGAAAATCTTCCAGCGAGGAAACTTCCGCCCGGGTCGCCGTGCCGAGAAGGCCGCCCCTGCGCACCTCGAGCGCGTCGGTAAGAACATCGGTTACGCGAACGCCCGGGAGGGCCTCGATCTCACCGACAAGCAGGTCTATTACGCTCTCGGCCTTTGCCATGACGGTGACATCGCGGACAATGTAATTCGGATCAACGCGCAGGCGAGTGACGTCGCCGATCAGAACGCCGGCATCCCCGATAACCTTCGCAATCTTCGCAAAGTTTCCCGGCTTGTTTTTTATGACAAGGCGGAGGGTGCGGATTACCCGCTCCGTGTGTTTGCGATAATCGGTGCTCTTTCTAACACCCATGCCGGCTCCCTTCCACCCGTACAGCGATTGGCAGTTCCGAAAGAATACTTTCTTCCTGTACTGGAGTCTAACAAAACAAGCGACCGCGCGTCAAGCGGATACGCGGCGCCTTATGAGCCGGAAGGGAAGGTAAAACCGTGCAATAGATGATCGGGGAATATCGCCCTCATCGTTCCCGCTTCACCGGCAGGCCCGGCAGTGAAAGTAACCTCCGTAACCTGCTCGTTCGGGCGAAATTCGCCTACCTTGGTTATCGAGTCGTAAAAAGCCGCCATCCTGAAATCAAAGCGGCGGTTACGGGGCTCGATCGTCTTCAGAGCGCGATTGAAAATATCGAGGAAGTAATGAAATACCCGCCTTTCAGGCGAAGACTCTATCAGGAAACCGTCTTTTATCCGCTCCCGCAGAACGGAAAGCAGCGCGCTGACGACGGGCGGATCAAGGTCCAGGAGAAACTTTGCCCCGTGAACCGGATCAGCCATTATATAAATCTTCGTGCCGGAGCGGTTCGGCAGCACGAAACTCTCAAATGTATCCTGTCGCACGTTCTCGACAACCATGTTGAGCTTTTTTGAAAGGTGAATAAAGAACAGGTCTTTCATGTTGATTGCAAACGTTTCGAAAAGATCCCGCAGAGCCGTTTCCTGTTCCCTTTGTTGCGAGGGAGCGGATTTTTTGAGCCTCTCCTGGCGCCTTATCAGCTTCAGGTCTATCTCGACGTCGCGGATGTAGCCGTCAAGCTCATCAGTCGTCACGTTTTTGATAGCGGGCCTGGCACCCTTGCCCGAATCGATCCGCGGAATCATAAGCTGCTCGGTCTTCCTGATCGGTTTTATTATCCGCGTTTCATCGCAATGCGGGCATTTCGCGACGACCCGCTTCCTCGCCACCGGCACGGCAAAGGTCCGCCCGCACTTCGGGCAGCCGACAATGCGCTCGCCGCGGACATAACCCCAGAACTGGCTCTTCTTGGAAAGCCGCCTGAGCGCCTCCACGACAAGCAGGCGGGCGGAGGCCGCGGTACCAATATCCGTAGGTCCGATTTCGCAAAGTTCTTTTCGAACGGTCGATATCCGCTCGACCGGCGTTTCGGACAACAGGACGCGCCGCAGCGTCCGGCTGCAACCCGATGCCATTGTCACCACTTCGGTGTTGTTCAGCACTTCAAGCACCCGCTTTGCCCTGCCCGGTGAAACTTCCAGCACCTGGCCGAACATGGCTGCGAGCTTCGAAAGTCTTCCAATCAGCTTTCGGTCAAGCCGTTCGAGCTGGTCGAAAACGTCCTGGATCCCACGGCTGGCCGCAAGCGTAGGCTCATCGATAACCAATAGATCGTAAATCTGCTTGAGCCGCTCAGCGTCAGTCCCGTAATAGGCCTCAACCTTGCCCAGTTCCCTGAAGACGGTTATCCTCTCCTGCTTGGGAAATCTGTCCAGGATACCCGTGGTTTCTTCCGGAGGAAAGGCGTACAGGAACTGCGCCCGTACCCCGGGGGAAAAGCTGGAAAGAAAATGCGCGGCTTCCGATACCGTACGCGCCTTCCAGTGCTCTTCCTCATCGTGCGGCGTCGCCTCAACGAGCCAGTTCCAGAGCGCAACAAGCGTCCTGCCCAGGTTTGCCGACACAATCGAATCCAGTTCCAGTTCCGTAGTCTCCGGATTGTACGTGACATCGAGTTCTTCGCAGAGGGCGGCCGTCGCCTCGGAGCGCTCGCCCGCGGTAACGTCACCGGGTTCAAAATCGACTTCCTCCGTGCGCCGGGCATATTCGTTGTAAAGCAGCCGCAGGATAAGGTCGGAAACTTCTTCCGATATCTCACCGAGTATTACTTTAAATCTTGTCAGGAGAGTGGGATCAGGTACTGAAGGCACGTCGGAAATACCTCAAAATACGCACTTCAAAAGTCCTTTTGCAGTAAAACGGCTGCGTGTATAATATACCTTAATACAAGGGAATATGCAAGAACGGATACGTTATTTGGCAACGCAGGATGCGAGTAATGTTTTTTGTTATAAATGCGCGGCGAAGCCGCTCAAGTAATCGCCGCGAAGCGGCGAGAGTTCTCAGCCCAGGGTGGAATCCGGCGAAGCCGGATGGAACCCTGGGTAAAGGTCCACAATAAACAACCCGCCCTGAATGGGCGGGACAATTGGGGGATATCGTTTTGCCCTTACAGGGCAAGTAGTTTTTATTTATTCGCTACCCTGGGTTCCACTCCGCGCCTTCCAGGCGCTCCGTTTCACCCAGGGCTGAGAACTTACGCCCCTGCGGGGCGATTAATTGAGCTCCACGCTATATTATCATGGCAAAACAGCAACAAATATTACCCGCACCCGCAACGTGTCAGATGTTAGCTTCTCCTTGCACTCGCCCGAATTTTCTGTAAAATGAATGTTGAAAAAGGCTGAATTAGTCAACCAATTAATGTTGAAAAATGTGCCATTATTTCATAGAGACCACATTGTTTCCTAAGAAGAAAAAGCAAACATACCGAACTGTGCCACAATAGATTATTGGAGAAATACTATGGAAAAAGATAATTCTAAAAGAAATCTAATACTTGCCACACCAAGCATTTTGTGTGGATTTTTCTCATTAGGCATGGTGGCCTTTGGCGGTGCATTCCTGGATAGAGGATTAGGAGACGCCATGATAACAGATAGTTTTTTTTGTTTATGGGCAGTAATTTTAGCTTTTATAAATTTTTTCTTCGCATTAAATATTAGAGCATCCTCTGTTTGGGTAAATTACAAAATATCTTTATGTATTTTAGGTACTTTTATGGGAGTTACCTCAATAATAATCCTGTTTTCCATGATACCATAGAGTTAGATTCCACTGAAAATACGTTATACTATGTGAGCTTGGTAACTTTTTATTCTCAGAACATATTTCTTAATACTTTGGAGGCAGGCGCTACTTGAAACGATGAAGGATGGAAAGGAGATTTGCTTGACTTAGAGTTCCCCGATGGGAAGAAACCATTGACTGTCCCGTTCACCGAAATGTTGGCACTTTTTAGCGCATAAATAGGGAGACTAATTCACTTCTCCCGGAAGTATTCTACCTGAAAGTAGAAGCAAATTATTTTGTAGGGGCGAGGCCGTGCCTCGCCCCAAAAAGAGGGCGAGCTGCGAGCTCGCCCCTACAATTAAACTCGCGCCGCAAGCGGCGCGGCTAACTTTTAAAGAATCCAGGCCCCGGTTCACGTGTTATCGGCGCCGGCGTATTCGGCACGACCGGGCGCGCGCCCTCTGCGACGTCGAGGATATTCACTCCCGGGCGCATTATCACCACGTTGTCGGAAGGAAATACTCTGAATGAAACCACCGACGCTTCCACTTTCTCCCTGGCAACCGCGTTACCGGCCCGCAGGTAACCCGACCACTTTACCGGTGAACCCGGCAGGTTACCCGGCAGAATCCGCTCACGTTTTACACCCACGTCAAAGACCAGGGCGCCCTCCCCGTCCAGGCCGTATATCCTGACGGCGCCCGGCCTGAGCGTGACCGGAACAGACGAAAGTGAAACACGCCGGACAAACTCGTGCTCCACGCCTTCCCTCAGCGTGGCGACGGCGGCGAGCAGGGGCGGTAATTTGCCTTCCCCGGCCATGGCATGTGCGCCTGCAAGATACAGCCTGTCTTCCAGCAGCCACGCGCCCCGCAGCGGCCGCTCCAGCACGGGTTCTGCATGGCCGAAGCCGTAAACGGCCGCCGGCCTTGGAGGGTAAACCAGCTCGGCGGAATAAAACGCGGCGATTTCAACCAGGAGAATCGCACCAGGCTCGATGCGGGCAATGTCGGCAGGTTCCGTCTGCTTTATTTCCTCGCCTCTCTTCGTTTCGGAGCGGACCGCATCTTCAGGGAGCATGCCGGTCTGAAGCGCGGAAATGTCGACCCTTCGCGAAAACCACCATGCAACAACGTACACAACGGGAAAAAACGCTATTATTCCGATTGCAGCCGCATATATCCATTGACCGTGCGTGCCGGCTCCCGCCTTTATCCATGGCGCGGTAAACTGCGCGCCGTAGAAGACAATAACAAAGGCCACGACGGTCGGCACGCATCCGAAACGCGCGGCCTTCCCTTCCGGGGTCCGCAAAACGTATTTCCTGCGCAGGATTTTGCCGTAAAGATGAAAAATTCCGCGCGCGGCAAACAGGGCAAACAAAGCGGAAAAAATCAGAAACAATAATCGGAAATCTTCGGCAGACAGTCTGAAGGCAATAGTGGGAAAGCCGGCATTAATCATCTGAAGGCGGGTTATGGCGTAAAACGGCATCGGGTAAGCCACTCACCGCCTCCGGTTTATATTTTTATTATTGACTCAAATTTACACTTGTCGAAGCATGCGCCGCACTTGATGCACTTCTCCTGAATTATCTTGTGAGGCACCTTCTTCTTTCCCTCGATCGCGTCCGACGGGCAGACTTTGCGGCAGACGCCGCAGCCGTTGCAAAGGTCTTCCAGTATCTCGAACGAATACATTCCCCCGCAGACTTTCGCGGGGCAGCGGTTATCCTTAACGTGTGCTTCGTACTCATCCCTGAAGAATTCAATCGTCGTCAGGACGGGATTGGGCGCCGTCTGTCCGAGCCCGCAGAGTGAACCCTTCTTTATCGAGTTGCCCAGCTCGACAAGAAGCTCGATATCGCTTTCCTTCCCGCGCCCGCAGCAGATATTCTCGAGAGTGTTCAGCATCTGCTTCGTCCCGATTCTGCACGGCACGCACTTGCCGCACGACTCGGACTGGGTAAACGCCAGAAAATAACGCGCCAGGTCGACCATGCAGCTCGTTTCGTCAAGTATGACCAGCCCGCCCGAGCCCATTATGCTGCCGAGTTCGGCCAGGCGCTCGTAGTCGATGGGGGAATCGAAAAACTTCGCGGGAATACAACCGCCCGAAGGCCCACCGGTCTGCGCGGCCTTGACCGTGGCGCCGTCGGGTGCGCCGCCGCCGACTTCATAAATAACATCCTTGAGGATTATCCCCATCGGCACTTCGATAAGACCCGGCCTTTCAATCTTGCCGGCGAGTGCAAACGTCTTGGTTCCTTTGGATTTCTCGGTGCCGTAACCGGCGTACCAGTCTGCGCCTTCGCGAAGTATGGAACCGACGTTCGCGAACGTCTCGACGTTATTAATATTGGTCGGCTTGCCCCACAGGCCCTTATGCGCCGGAAACGGCGGCCGCGGACGGGGCATGCCGCGCTTGCCTTCGATTGAAGCCATCAGCGCGGTCTCTTCGCCGCAAACGAACGCGCCCGCGCCCTCTTTTATCTTCAGCTCGAACGATAAATCGCTTCCGAGAATTTTATCGCCGAGAAGTCCCAGCTCCACCATCTGCTCCATGGCATTCACAAGCCGCGAGATGGCAAGCGGGTACTCGGCGCGGATGTAAACGTATCCGTGCGCGCAGCCGATGGCGTACGCGGCGATAAGCATGCCCTCGAGCACCGCGTGCGGGTCGCCCTCGATAAGGCTGCGGTCCATGAACGCACCCGGGTCGCCCTCGTCCGCGTTGCATATCAGGTATTTCTCGTCACCCGATGACTTGCGGGCGAACCCCCACTTGAGGCCGGTCGGGAAACCGCCGCCGCCACGCCCGCGGAGGCCGGAGGCTTTTACCTCTTCAATCACCTCTTCGGGCTTCATCGAAAGCGCGCGCTCAAAGCCCTCGTAGCCGCCGCGTGCAAGCGCGTGGTCGAGATTTGTCGGGTCGATTATTCCGCAGTTCCTTATCGCAATCCTCACCTGCGGTTTGAGTGCGGGCAATTTGAAAAACGGCTCGATGCCGTCGAACGCTTCATCCGCCAGCACGCCCATCGCCAGGTCGCCCCGCACCTTGCCGCCGGCCACATGGTCGGCCACGATATTTTCAAGCGTCTCTTCCGTTACGCTGCTGTATACGACGATCGGATCGCCCGGCAGCTTCACGTAGACGAGCGGCTCGGCAAAACAGGTCCCGAGGCATCCGACTTTTTCGATACGCGCCTTTACGCCGCCCGCTTCGAGCTTTTCGACAAGAGTATCGGCCCCTGCCGCAAGCCCGCACGTCGCGGCGCCCAGAAAAATAATCGGCTCTGAATTATTTTCAATTGAATCCCAGGTCGATTTCGCCCGGTCGCGGCTTTCGGAAAGCTTCGTCATTTGACGCTCTCCTCGGCCTCGGCCGGCGCTTTTATTTTCTTGATAAGCTTGCGGGTACTTTTCGGCGTCTGGCGCCCGTGCACTTTCCCGTTGATCAGTATTACCGGAGCGAGTGCGCATGAGCCGAAACATGCAACCGTCTGGATTGTGAATTCGAGGTCCGGCGTCGTGCTGTCCGGTCCGATACCGAGTAATTTTTCAAGCTCGTCAAGCAGACCCTGACAGCCGCTCACGTGGCAGGCGGTTCCGCGGCAGACCGTTATCACGTTCTTCCCGATGGGAGTAAATCGGAACTGGGCGTAAAACGTGGCGATGCCGTATACGGTACTCGCGGAAACGCGGCAATACTTCGCGATTCCGATAACGGCGGGCTCGGGCAGGTAGCCGAATTTCTCCTGCGTGTATTGAAGAACGGGGATTATGCTCGACTGCTCTCTCCCGAAACGGCCGGGCAGGTTGTCCAGTATTTCGTCAACTTCAGATTGGGTGGAATCGATAACCGGCATGGCATCCTCGCGGGCTTCGTCTCTGGTTTTCGGCAAAATCGGACTCTCTTATCCTCCTTTGCCGAATAGAGCCTGATTATATAAATGCCCTTTCCCGAATTCAAGGGAAATCGATTTCGCGCAGTAATGCCTCAGTTACCGGGGGTAATCGGTAGACCCGGCACTCTTGCCGGGCGTTTCCATTTGCCCGACTAGAGAGTCGGGCCTACCGCAACTTCCGCGCCGAACGGCAACCGCCGGCGCTTTTTCGTGTCTCCGCGCCGCGTTCCCGCGTCCGCCTCAGGCGGAATCGCGGGGCATTTTTGTGATTTTCTCAAGGAACTTCTTGCCAATGCGCGGAGTTTCAGTAAAATGAATAAATGAAATTTGAACGAGTGTTGAAGAATATGCGGGAAAAGATCCGCAAGAACGAATACATAATGACGCTCCACGCTGAAGAGGAAATGAGCGACGACGGATTGAGTATCTATGATGTTGAACGCTGCATTTTGACGGGCGCAGTGATAGAGAGGCAGAAAGACAGGCTTACCAGCGAGCGCAAGTACCGCGTCAAGGGCAAGTCTGTTAGCGGAAATAATATAGAAGTGATTGTCAAGACAGGTATGAGCGGGAAACTTGTTATTATCACGGTGTACGCACTGTGATGGAGGAGGTTGAAGAATGGTCTGTGATGTTTGCGGGAAAAGATGCGCGCGTATCCGAAAAGTGAACAGGACATACGGGAAAGGCAGGAATTTGCTTGTCATAGAGAAAATACCCGTGGTCAGTTGCCCAAAGTGTGGGGAGAGTTACTTCACTGCTGAGACGCTGCACGAGATTGAACGCATCAAGATGCACCGAAAAAGCCTTGCTGTTGAACGTCCCGTGGAAGTAGTTGTGTACAGATAGGATTCGGCGCTGCCTGCGGGGAATTTGACCCGCATTATGTAGATGATCAGGATATTCCCAGGACATAGGTTAATATTTAAACTCCTCGCAATGGCACGCGCCGCAAGCGGCGCGGCTAACATCCGCCCCCCTTAACTGAAGCATTGCCGCATTACCTCTTTGCCCGAAAATCCTTTGACATGCCACGCTTTGCGTGCTAAAGCATGAGAATTACATCACCTGGATGGACCGTATCATGCACACTAGGACAGTTGTAATAATCCTGACCGCCTCGCTGCTTGCCGGGTGCGCGGCGCCGAAGAAGAAAAAACCTCTGCTCGACCCGTTCGGCGAAATCCCCTGGGCATTGCCGTCGCGGGCCACGACATTAGTCGGAAAAATCCCCGACCGGGAAGGCCTTGAAGATGAAAAGGAACCTTCCCGCATGATGGGCCCGGCCGGGATGACGTTCTGGCTCGCCGTCCGCGCCTACCAGATAACCGCGTCCGAGCACAAGCATTACGGCTGCCAGTTCAAACCGAGCTGCTCCGGCTACTCCGTCGAGTCGCTGAAAAAGTTCGGAGGCTTCTGGGGGCTTCTGATGACGGCCGACAGGCTCATCCGCTGCAACTGGGGGGCGAGGCATTTTTACGCACAGATCCGGACGCCGGACGGCCCAAAGCTCCACGACCCGCCCGCGGCAAATTACCTGCCCGACCCCGACCGCTCCGAGCGGCCCGAGTTCCCGCCGAAAATAAACGCAGGCGAAACCCGCCTGGCCGAGATTCTGAAAGCTATTGTGCCGAAAACCGGGCCCTGGGAAACCGAACTCGGGGCGGCGGCCGGCGAACAGGCGAAACTGTTCCGTTACGGGCTCGCACTCTACGCCGACCGCGACCTCTACCGCGCGATAACGGAGTTCAGCCGTTTTATTACGTATTATCCCGCACATCCACTGGCCGACGACGCTCAGTTCCTTGTCGGCGAGTGCTACTTCCTCGGCGCGCGGTACGGGAGCGCCGCAAAAGCCTACGACCGCGTCATGGAAAAACAGCATGATGCAGCCTACAATTTTCTTCCGCTCAAGGCGGCGCTTGCAGATTTCCTGGGGAAGCGCTACGAACCGTGCCGCAGCCGCTGCAGAAAAATAATCGAGAAAGAACTCGAAGCTGTACGGCCAGCGCCGTCGCGGCCCGACCTCGCCGAATACCTCATCTACTGCAGCCACGTCGAGGAGGCAAAATACGAGGACGCGTACGCGACGCTGACCGAACTCAAGGACAGGAAGACATGGATCTCGAGCACGATGGAAATAATGCCGAATGAGCTGCTGAGAGGAACCGACCTCCCCGAGAAAAACAAAATCGCAGGCGGCATCCTCTCGGCAATCATCCCCGGCGCAGGCCAGGTTTACGCCCACCGCTGGGAGAACGCGGTCGGCTCGTTCATCCTGACCGGCCTTTTCACGTGGGGCTCTTACGAAAGTTTCAAGAGAGACAACAACACCGCGGGCTATATTTTCGCTTCAGTCGCACTCACTTTCTATATGGGGAACATCTACAACGGCGCCGTCTCGGTAACCGAGTACAATGAAGACCTGCACGAAGAATTCAAAGTACAGGTGAAAGAGAAATCCTTTTTCGACAAGATGTTTTTCAGCGTCGGCCGGCGCGGCGAGCTGACCGCCGGCATCCGCGTGAAATTCTGAATCTTTTCCCGAACAGCCATATAATTCACCACCCTGTCATTCTGCTCTATTCTCCTATTCTTGCTCAGCCAGGCGTTGCCGTAGCCATGTTACAAATTCATCGGGGTCAATGCGCTTTGTGAGAGATTGCAAATCCCTTCTAAGTACCACATGGGCGATGATTATGTCATTATCGCGCACAAGAAATACAACCCGGTAGTCTCCTACTCTCATGCCGTAAAAATCAATACCAGAATATTTCTTTACAGTGTTGGGCCAAGGTGGCTGTGCAAGGCGGTCAATTTTCTTCATTATTTTCGCGGCTTGCTTCCTGGGGATGCTCGCGAGTTCTTTTTCGACGGGAGGTGCGTAATAGATGGAATATTGCGTCACAGGCCAAGCCGCTTTCTCATCTCATCAGGGGTTATTCCGCCTTTTTCGTCGAATTCTTCAAGCGCTGCTTTGAGCTTGTCTTTGAGAAGGTTCTCGATCATAAACTCTTCAAGCAACTCCTCGTTAAGATGAATCAGGGCGGCCGACGGCTTACCGTTTTTGGTTATAATTACGGGCCCATCAACAAGGCCTGCTAAAACCTTTGACGTATCGTTACGCAAATTCCGCATAGCTATAAATCGCATACCGTTCTCCTTTATTGTAGGCCATTTGGCCTACAATATTATACAATGAATATAGAAATTTGTCAAATTTATAAAAAAATTCATGTTATAACTTTACCTCAGGGCTATAATAAGGGATATTGTGGAGAGCTATCATTTACTAAAACTGAGATAGTGGAAGAATCCTGCCATTCTGACACGGACGAAGCGGCAGCCTGATAACCAGTTCGTCATAACTCCTTTGTTTCCAACGACTACTTTTTACCGCCAATGTGGCACTTTAGTTGCACGATATCAGGCGGTACTTTATAAATTCGCTGTTACGGAGCCTGTAACTTTTGCCGGTTCGCAGCCATACCTGTCCCTTTGCAACACCGGAATCGGTATCTGCTGCAGGCTCATGTTGAGGAACGGTCGCCGGCGTGCTCATTTGAACCGGAACGATCGTCCCAGCCGGCCGGGGTGCGCCGGCACCGTTTTATCGCGGAGGAAAAAAATGAACCTTGATAAGTTTACCGTAAAAGCGCGTGAAGCCGTCGCCGAGATGCAGACCATCGCGGGCGAGTGCGGGCATACCGAACTTGCGCCGCTCCACCTGCTCCAGGCGCTGCTTACCCGGAAACAGGGGATATTTTTCGAACTGCTCCAGCGCATGGGCGTCTCGCCCGGAGCGGTTTTCATGGACGTTCAGGAAGAATTGAAAAAGATACCGCCGGTAGAAACTTCCGGCGGCGGTCTGTATGCCTCTGCGAACCTCAACAGGATAGTTGCGGAAGCACAGAAGGAAGCACAGAAACGGGGTGACTCGCACGTTTCAACCGAGCACCTGCTCATGGCCATGTGCGACCTTACGGTGGATAAAGCGTCGGATGTTCTCAAGAAACACGGAATCACGCATGAAATCGTCGAAGCCACCCTGCGGATGGTTCGCGGCAACCAGCGCGTGACCGACGACAACCCGGACGAGTCGATGAACGCGCTCGAACAGTACGCGCGGGACCTTACCGACCTTGCGCAGAACGGGAAGCTCGACCCCGTTATCGGCCGCGACAAAGAAATCCGCCGCCTGATGCAGGTGCTTTCGCGCCGCACGAAAAACAACCCCGTCCTCATAGGCGACCCCGGCGTGGGCAAAACCGCAATCGTGGAAGGCCTTGCCCGCAGGATAGTCGAGGGCGACGTGCCCGAGGGCCTCAAGGGCAAGCGCGTCATGGCACTCGACATGGGCGCCCTCATCGCGGGCACCAAGTACCGCGGCCAGTTCGAGGAAAGGCTCAAAGCGCTTCTCAAGGAAATCGGCGAGAAAGCGGGGGAAATCATTCTCTTCATCGACGAGATGCACACGATTGTCGGCGCGGGCGCGGCCGAAGGCGCGGCCGACGCCGCCAACATGCTCAAGCCCGCTCTTTCGCGCGGCGAGCTGCACTGCATCGGCGCCACAACCCTTGACGAGTACCGCAAGCACGTCGAAAAGGACGCTGCACTCGAAAGGCGGTTCCAGCCGATAACAGTCGGCGAGCCCGGCGTCGAAGATACTATCGCCATCCTTCGCGGTCTCAAGGAACGTTACGAAAACCACCATAAGATTCGCATACAGGACACGGCCCTTGTCGCGGCGGCGACGCTGTCGAACCGTTATATAAGCGACCGCTACATGCCCGACAAGGCAATCGACCTCATGGACGAGGCCGCGAGCCGCATGCGGCTGGAGGTGGACTCGAAACCGGCCGAGCTAGACGACCTCGAGCGCAAACTCCGCCAGTGCGAGATCGCCCGCGCGGCGCTTTCAAAGGAAAAGGATACAGCCTCAAAAGAGCGGCTTGAAAAAACCGAGTGCGATATCGCCGAGTTGAAGGAAGAATACGACCGGCTCGCGCTCCGCTGGAAAAATGAAAAAGACCTCATCGACGCCGCAAGCGCGATCAAGCGCGAAATCGAGCAGGCGCGGCTGGAATCGGAAAAGCTGGAACGGGAAGGCCAACTCGAAGCTGTTGCCGAAATCCGTTACGGGAAAATTCCCTCCCTCCAGCAGGAGCTGGAAGAAGCTCAAAAGAAGCTTGCAGAGATTCAGGAGGGCGGCGCCCTCCTCGCGGAGGAAGTGACGCCGCAGGAAATCGCCGAAGTCGTATCCTCATGGACCGGCATCCCGGTCACCAAGATGCTTCAGGGCGAGGTCGAAAAACTTATCAACATGGAAGAGAATATCCACAAGCGCATAAAAGGCCAGGAAGAGGCCGTACGCGTCGTCTCGGACGCGGTACGGCGCTCGCGCTCGGGTCTTGCGGACCCGAACCGTCCCATAGGTGTCTTCCTGCTCCTCGGTCCAACGGGGGTCGGCAAGACCGAGCTGGCCCGCGCGCTTGCGGAATTTCTGTTCGACGACGAGCGGGCGCTGGTGCGTCTCGACATGTCCGAGTACATGGAAAAACATACGGTGGCGCGGCTCATCGGCGCCCCGCCCGGTTACGTCGGATACGAGGAAGGCGGGCAGCTTACGGAAAAAATCCGGCGCCGCCCGTACTCGGTCGTCCTCCTTGACGAGATCGAGAAGGCGCACCCGGACGTCTTCCACGTGCTGCTCCAGGTGCTCGACGAAGGCCGCCTGACCGACGGCCATGGCAGGACCGTGGACTTCAAGAACACGATTCTAATCATGACGAGCAACCTGGGCAGCACACTGCTTCGCGATTTCGAGGGCGAGGACGTAAACGAGGTGCGCGAAGAAGTCATGGAAACCGTGAAGGCGAACTTCAGGCCGGAATTCCTGAACCGAATCGACGACACCATCCTTTTCCACAGGCTCAGCTTTTCGCACATCCGCCAGATCGCCGAGCTGCGGATCGGCGAGCTGCGCACCCTTCTTGCGGAGCGGAAAATCGGTCTTGAACTCACAGACAAGGCCCTCGAGAAGCTGGCAAAAGACGGCTTCGACCCGCAGTACGGCGCGAGGCCGCTCAAGCGGGTGATTCAGCGGGAGCTCCAGAACTCGCTTGCGAAAGAACTGCTTACCGGCAACTTTATCGAGGGTGATACAATCCTCGTAGATGCCGGGCGCGGAGAGTTCGTTTTCGAGAAAAAAGTGCTCAACAACGCCACGGCCGGCCAATAACGTTTGTTCTGCCGGTTACAGTGTTGTACAATACATATAACCAAGGCGGTGGATCATGGATTCGTGGATAACTTTTCTTATCGCGTTTGGATTAATCGTCGGCTACTTCGTGCTGATGCGGTGGGTTCTCCCCCGCTTCGGCGTCTCAACGTGAATGGCGAACGCTTGCGACATAAGCAAGCGCAAAAAAACCGCCGTGCGCGGAGACGAAGATGAAATAAAAGCCGAAACTGAACGGGATAAATCAACCGGAACGCAAGCACCATGAGCGAAGGCAAAATACAGCTTATAATATTACTTGCGGTTACAGCGGTATTCGTGATACCGATAATATTAAACCTCGCCGGCGTACAGGGCGTGCCGGTGCCGGGCTGAATCGGCGCGCTGTGCGGCCCCGGTGAGGAGCCGCAGGACACAAGTCCAACTCCAGCGGTCGCAGCACCAATCGAAACCCCGAATGGTGCGACGCCGGTGGACAAAGAAAAGCTGCAGACTAAAGACCACTAGGACAAATCAACTCACAGCCTCAAGATGCACCTACTGGTTTTGAATTCCTTTGTGGCTGTTTTTAATCTGTGGTACAATACCGTAAAATTATCCCACGGCGTTTAAGTGTAAAACTCATCTGGGGAATTTCTGAGTGCTGTATTCTCTGCTTTTGAACCATATGGATGATTCTTAATGGCTGACGCAAATGAGAAAACCCGAGATGCTCCCTCCAGACCTGCATATCTCCACAATTCTCCAGAGTTTGCAGGTACGCTTTTAAAATTACGTCTTAATAAATCCAGTTATATTGCCTTTTATGCAAACATAATCGGGTACGGTGTTTTTTTGTTAGCAGCGCTCTTTTATGCCGTTACGATTGGCCTGAAGAGTTCCAGCGGGCCGACGTCAACTGCGGGAAGCTTTCCCATCGGAATCACAGGCACCGGGCTAGCCCTAGAATTAACTTACGGAATATTATGGATTATTATACTGATAAATATTTCAATTCTCGCCATAGCTTTTGTTTGTGGAATTTCGGGTCTGCTAAAGCCTAATCCAAGTCAAGGTAGAGCAATAATAGTAGCACTCATGCCTTTCTTTACGCCACTTCTTTTTATAAATCTGGCTATTGCCATAATACTGCATGACAGACTTAAAAATCCGACAAGGCGGGAGGAACAAGCCGCTGACGCCATGGGTATTGCTGTACCGGAACATAAATCAAAAACGCTAGAAAGATTAAAACGAGAAGGAAGAATAGAATAAGCCAGTCTAACACCGCACGTAACTGACTGCATGGAACTCATACAATTGCCGCCGTCTCACAACAGCTGAGCATTTGGGGTATTAAGAAAGCACAACGCAGAGCAGTAGGCGGTGTACCTTTCCATCTCAACAAAGATTTTAAAATAAAACTGCCGGGCTCAATGCCCGGCAGTTTCTGTTGCCCCTGTAACTCGTTTTTAGAATTCCACGCACAGGCCCACGCCGATCTGGAGGTGATGGATGTCGACCCAGTCGTCGTCGCGCATCCAGACGCCCGCGCTCGTGTTATAGGCCTGCCAGTGCGTCTGGGCCATACCCATGACATATCGCAGGTCAACGTTTATCGCGGCCTGCTCGTTCAGGAAGATGTTGAGCCCGCCGGCTATATGGAAGGCGACCGTACTGTCGACCCATTGATCGTAGTAACGCAATCCGTATATCGCCTCGGCATCGTGAACCGCGTCGGCGGCGACATCGAAATCGATCAGGTAAAGCCCGGCACCGCCGCCGAGATAAAGGTCTACCAGGCTCCGGGTGCTTTCCGATTCCAGCGAGATGGCGATGGGAAGGTTCAGGTATGCGCTGAATGTAAGCGGCATGAAGAAAAAGCTGCCGTCCCCGAGCCCCCTGCTGTCCGGAAGCCAGCCGTCGGGGTCGGTATCGGCCGACAATGCGGTGAAACCGAGCGCGCCTTCAAGCATCAGGTACTTGGTGGCTTCAAAGAAAGTGAATATGTCGAACTTTACCGTCGGGTCAAACTGGCCGTCGCGGGCGAAGGTTATCAGCGACATCCTGATACCGCCGTAAATCGGCACATAGACGTGGCCGCTCGACGGCGAAACACTATCCGGCAGCGGGCCTGTGGAAATCGCAAGCGCGGCTGCAGCGGTGACGTCCGGCACTGAAGGAATATCGGCCAGGACAAAACTCTTCTGAGCACAGCCAAGCGCGAAGGCAAAGGTTATTAAACAGACAAAAAACATGCGGGCACGCATAACGGCTCCTTTCCGGCTCTATAACCGAACGAGGTTACTTAGTTTTCATTTTTTCGGGGGATTTGGCTTGAAAATGCGAAGATACGGCTTCCCCCTCTCTCTTTGTACGTCTGCAGTCTATCAATATTCAATATCAGTGTCAAGCACTTCACACAGTTGTCACAATAAACCTGTCTCTCAGTCCTTCGGTCCTTCGGTCTTTCGGTCTTTCGGTCTGGACCGGTGTTACACTGCAAAATAAAGGATATACGAACGGAAGCAACGCGAGCCTGTTCGGAATATCAGGTTAGAGGAAAACCGCTGAGAGAGAGGATGAAAGGCGATGGAGATAATCGACACGCTCCAGAGCGGTCAAAAACCGCTCGGGAATTGCGCCCGAGCCCCACAATGCGCCAGCGAGTCCGCCCGCGACGGCGCCGATCGAGTCCGTATCACCGCCGGAGTTCACGGCCTCGACGACGGCTTCTTCAAACGATTCTGCCGTAATCACGGCCTTGAGCGCGGTCATGCCGGTATCGACGACCCATGCGCCGTTGCCGCCTTTCCAGTCATCGCGCTCCAAGACAAAAAAATCTCTGCAGAACTTGATGTTGCGCCGCACAGCCTTATGCAGGAATCGGACCCACTTTTCGCCGTTTTTACCGACGTGCGTCAGCTCGGCGATGGCAACGGCCTCGTCGGCCGTTACCAGGAACCCGAGCGGCAGTGTGCGCATAATGGTCCCGCATCCTTCGCTCTCGACGGGCTTGCCGCCAATGGCAGCGGTTTTGCAGGTAATACCCGGAAAACGCTGGTCGTCCGACATGGCCCATCTGCGGAAGCCGTCGCGAATGTCATCAATGTCGCAGCGCTTATTCCTGAGCAGGCTTTCGAGAATGACTATCATCATCTGGGTATCGTCGGTCCACTGCCCAGCGTTGAGGTTGGAGCAGGGTCCGTCGAACTCGTTTCCCGGCAGGTAGTCGCGGATAATCCTGTCCTTGAACCTGCCCCGGTAGACGAACTCCAGCGGCATGCCGAGCGCGTCACCCGCGGCAGTACCGAGTATTGCCCCCTCGAGGCGTTCGTTCCCAGGTGGATTCATGAAATTCGGTTGTTCAGTTATTCTGTTGTTCGGTTATACGGTTATTCGGTTATTCGGTTATTCGGTTAGTAGGTT
>SOJX01000018.1 GCA_004376375.1 Planctomycetota bacterium | reverse complement strand
TCAAGGAGGGTAATCTCGATTCCGCGGAGAAGAACTTCAAGACCGTTCTCGAAAAAGACCCGAAATCCGTTTCCGCCCGCCTGGGGCTCGGGCACGTTCATTTCAGGCGCGGCGAACATAAGAAAGCCGCAGAAACCGCCGAAGCCGTCCTGAAAAAACATTCAAAAACCCCCCGTGCACACTACCTCAAAGGCCTTGCGCTCGGCAAACTGGCCGCGAAGGACCCGAACCCCGACTTCACCGAGGCCACCCGCGCGATTGGGACTTACATTGGACTCGACCGCAACCTATCCAAAAAGAAACGCAAGATTGAATTCACAGCCGACGGCACTCTGAAAGTCCTCGTCGAAGCGGCCGGCAGCTATCGTTTCACTGAAGATCAACTGGCTTACGGCCGCCAGCTTGTTCGTAAAGTGCTTTCCGAGGCGGCGGAGCGACTCAATATCGCAGACGAGGAGTTGGTAAAGATTCTCGACTTCCTGGCCGGGCTTGTCGAGAAGACGCCCGAGGTCTTGATAGACGACTTCATCAAGGACCGTGAAAAGACGGGCGCCAAAATCGGAGCGGCGTTTGCGAAATACACCAGACCCGACCCCGGCCTTATCGCCCGGGCGGTCCGCGGCAAGTGGGACCTTTTCCCCTATTTAACAGCGACCACTTTCCAACCCCGCGCCCAGGCGCTCGAGATGCTGCTGACATACGCGGACAAGGCGGAAACGGATGAAGCAATCGAGCAACGGGGGGAGATTTATCTTTTCCTTACCGCCATATATCTGAACGACGTTACCGCAAACCGCGAAAAACTGGATCGCAACCTGAGACATGCCCGCGAACACCTCCAGAAAAATTCACTGCCATGGCTTCTGTCCGCCCACCTGGCGCTTCTGGACAAGCATGTCAGTGGAAAGAGGGGCGGCGGCTCAATGGAAGATTACCTTAAAAGCGCATACAAGCACGCTGAGTATAACGAATTCAGAAGCGCTATTCTTGCCGCACGCAAAACCCTTCTCGAGCAAACGAAGTTCCCAAAGAGTATTCCGCCGGGCGCGCCTGAAGGATGGCAGAAGGCAGTCCTGCTTTCAACCGCGGCAAACTGGCAACCCGAATCGATATCGGACGCGCTCAGGATGTTCCTGCGCAAACTGCTTTCGCTTTCCCGGTCGTTTCGCGAGGGCACAAACTCGCTTGTGAAAGAGAAAAAACTTTCAACCGAGAAACGGGCCGAATACTGCATCAGGTTCGCCCAGCACGGGCGGGCCGTATCGCAAATCCTGAAAAAGCACTCTGACATGATCGAGCTTTCGCTCGAGGCGAGGTACTTTGAGGAGGAATTCCTCAGAACTCTTTACAAGGCTTACGAGGATATCAGCGACAACCGCAATGTGGAATATGTCCAACAGCAGTATTCAAAACTGCTCAAAGAGCAAAGACCGTATTTCCATGCGGTTGAGCGCTACTCCGAGGAGCGGGACCGTGCACTGGGCGTTATGCCGATTTCCGAGCCCGGGCGCGCCGCCGAGCGCGCCGCCGAAATCATTGCAGGCGAACGGCTCGCTTTTGAGCAAGCGGTCGAAGAGTGGCTGAGCCGGAGAAAGACTCAACCGGAAAAACCGACGCGAGTCGGTCCACTCGGCCCCGCCGGCAATAACCCTTTCGGTCCGGGTTTGCCGGGGCGAAAAGGGTCAAAATAGGCCTGAGACTTGAGACCTGAGGCCTGAGGATTTTCGATTTCTTTTGAACTGAAAAACCGAAGAACTGAAGAACCGAAGAACCGGACTGAAGAATGAGCCGCCATTACATCGCGATAGCATTACTCCTCCTGGCAGTCGCCGGCGCCTACGGCAACAGCCTGTGGGGTGATTTCACCTTCGACGACGACGGCTGGGTGGTCCGCAACCCGCGGGTAACCACGCCTTCCGATGAAAGTTCGCCCGACACTTACCACATTACCGAAGGCAGCCAACTGCGTCTTCGCTGGCTCAGCATCTGGACTTATCGTGCGAACTACGTGCTGCACGGATTCAGGTTTCTGCCCGGCTGGCATATTGTAAACATACTTATTCATTTCGGCTGCGCCCTTCTACTCTACCTGATTCTTGCGCGCGCCGAGGGGCTGAAGATTGCACCGCGAGGAACCGCCCTCATTGCCTCGATTGTTTTCGCCGTCTGGCCGATCGGCACGGAGGCTGTTAACTACATCTCCGCCAGGCAGACGATGCTTGCTACGTTTTTTACGTTTGCATCCGTCTACCTGACCATACTTGCGATAGACGCCCCTACCCCGGCTGCAAGGAGCGGCTGCACGCTGGGAGTACTCCTCGCGTATGCAGGCGCGTTTCTGTCGAAAGAGGTCGGACTCGTTTTTCCACTGCTCTTCATAATCGCGACTGTCCTCGCATTCTCGAAAGAGGTCAGATGGTTCATCGGCCGGCACCGAACCGCATTCTTTCTTTCGCTGGGGGGCCTTATTGCTCTCGCTGTCGCTGGTGTCACGCTCGCCGAATCCTTCGAACCTGATCTTTGGAAACAGGTGAAAAAAAAGTATACCATTATCGACGACGACGTCGCCGTTCAACCGTTTCCTCCCGCTAAGGTCTTTAAATCATACCAGCTTTCCAGGTTGCGGGAATTCCCCAGGATAATCTCGCTCTTACTCGCCCCTCTCCCGGACAGACTTTCCATCGACCACCATACTCCCTGGGAAGCGAAATTCGACTTCCGGGTACTGGCGGGAATATTACTGCTCGCCGCGCTGCTTACCGGAATCGTGTTCGCGTACCTGCGGGCCCCGACCGTAGGTTTCGGTCTTGCCTGTTTCTTTATCGCGCTATTGCCCTACTGGGCTATCCCATCCATAATAATCGTGGAATACAAGCTGCACCTGCCGCTTGCAGGCGTCGCAGTGTGCTTCGGGTTTACGATAGCGGAACTCCGCAACGCATTGCCGGGAAAGCGGAAACTGCTTATCATTCCTCCCATTATACTGCTTGTTATATGGGGCGTTCTGATGAGTGCGGTGCGCAACGCGGACTGGCGTGACCCGGTCGCTCTATGGGCAAAAGCCGAAAGCCTTGCACCGGACAAGGCCCGCCCTCCCCTGATGAAGGGAACGCACATCTACATTAAAGCACACAGGGAAACCGACAAAGCCAAAAAGGGATGGCTTTTCGAAGAGGCCGCACAGGCATTCAAACTTGCTGCATATAATTATAAAAGGAACCTGCTGCACCCGGGCTCAATCTACACGCTGGCATACTCCAACCTTGCCATGCTGGAGTACAGACGCGGTCGGCTCATGGAAGCAATGAAAGCTCTCGAGAAGGGCGTAGGCGTCCGGCCTGAAAACGATCACCTCATCCGGGGAAGCGTGGCCATGGCAGAAGGCCGGTACGTCGAAGCGGAAAGGCAATTCGTGAAATCCCTGGGCGCGGACCCCACCTACTACGAAACGCTGAAAAAGTATACAGCACTGCTCGTTAAACTCTCCCGTTTCTCGGAAGCCGCAACCATAGCTTCAGACGCGGTGCGGTATTACCCCGGGAACCCGGAATGCCGCCTGCTCATCGCCGAAGTGCGGCTGCAACAGAAAGACTATTCACAGGCGCGAAGTCATATTCAGGCTGCGCTGAGAATAGATCCCGGTTACTCTCCGTCGCACTTTGCATTGGGTGTCGTAGCATTGGAGGAAAAAAAACCCGAAGAAACGATTGAGCACTTGGATAGGACCATCGCGCTCGGCTTGAACTCTTGGGACATCCATCTGCTCCGCGGTCAGGCTTTCATGCAAATGGAAAGATTGAACGAAGCACAAGAAGCTTTGCAGGAATCAATTACCCGCGCACCCAACGTCAGGCAACCCCGCCTGAAACTTGCGGAAGTGTTTCAGAAAAAGAAAGACTACTCGGCCGCGCTCGAGCAGTACCTCGAAATCCGAAAAATCGGGCTGGAAACAATCGAAGTCTCAAACGCCATCGCCGGAATGCTGTACAAACTGAAACGCTACGAAGAGGCAATCAAGGAATATCTCGCAGCCGAAAAAAAGGCACCGAAGTCCTGCGATATACAACTCGGCCTTGCACTCACATACCACCAGCTCGATAAAAAAGTTGATGCCTGCACGGCGGCGAGAAAGGCGATTGCGCTGGGCATCAAACCGGAAAAGTTGCCGGAATATCTCAGGCAATTACTGCAGGAAACCCAGCCGCGAAAACCGTAGTCGATCTCCAAGTACCAGTCTTGAAATTGCTATTCGTATTCCCAGTGCGGCGGTGTAAAATCCAGAAGCTGTGCAAGTACGCGTGCGCCGGCGGGAAGGTCGGTCTCTTCCGGTCCGATAACGAGCAGGGCGTCGGCTGCAACCATGCTCCCGACAATAGCAGACCCTTGCGGGCCGGTCTTGCTTGCATGAAAGGCGCCGCCGTGGTACGCGAGGTGGACACGGATAAAGGATGTAAAGTCCTTTCTCGTTTTTATGGGCTCATCCAGAACGGCATCAACCGTCGGAGGGAGAATTTCCAAACGATGCTGCATCTTCAGGAGCGAGCATCTTACGAACTGAAAAAACGACACCATCACCGCGACCGGATTTCCCGCCAGGCCGAATATCGGTTTACCGTCCGCAAAACCGAAGGCCAGCGGTTGCACCGGCCTCATCCGTACCCGCCAGAAACGGGGACTTGCATCGAGGCGCGCCATGACTTTTTTCACATGGTCGTATTCGCCGACCGATACACCACCGGAAGTAATAACCACATCTGCGCGCGCCAGACCGTCACGCATTTTTGCTTCGATTTCTTCTTCAGTATCACGTGCAACGCCAAGGTCTATCGGCACGCCGCCGTAACACCTGACAAGCTCGACAAGCGCCGCGGAGTTTGACGCGTAAATTTTCCCCGGCTCAAGAGGCTCTCCCGGTTCTGCCAGCTCGTCCCCGGTTGCGATAATCGCCACCCTCGGTCTGCGCGAAACACGCACTTCCGCCGCGCCAACCGTTGCCAGCATGCCCATCTGTGCGGGCCCAAGTCGAATACCAGCCTCAAGCACTTTCGCACCCAACGGCGCGACTTCGCCGGCTTTTCGAATGTGCCGCCGCTCGGGCAGGAAAGAAACGGTTATCGTATCGCCTTCACGCTCGACTTCCTCTACCGGGATAACCGTATCCGCGCCGGAGGGTATGGGCGCACCTGTCATTATCGAAATTGTTTTACCCCCGGTAACCGGCCGGCCCGCTACGACGCCGGCAGGTATTTCCCCGACAACCTTCAGTCGCACCGGGTTGTCCGCGGCAGCATCTGCAAGGTCTTTCAACCTCACGGCAAACCCGTCCATTGCGGAATTATCGAAAGGGGGAATATCGATAAGTGATTTAACCGGTTCGGCAAGCGTTCGGCCTGCAGATTCTGACGCGAGAACCACCTCGGAATCAAGCGGTGCGACCGCGTCGAGAATAGTTTCGCGTGCCCCGGTAAAACTGATAAACCGTTCTTCCATTACATGTCCAGCACTTCGTTCATCGAGCCGCTGCGGAAACCCTGAAGATCGAGAGTAACGTACGTGAATCCAAGAGCGCTCAACTTCGCTGTAATCTGATTGCGCACATCCGGCTCCATCACCCGGGTTAATTGCTCGCTCCCGATTTCTATCCTCGCGATTGTGCCGTGTGAGCGTACGCGTACGTCATGAAAACCAAGATCGCGGACGAACCGCTCGGCCTCGGCCACGCGGGAGAGTTTTTCCCTGGTTATCTTTTCACCGTAGGGGAACCGCGACGCAAGACAGGCCATTGCCGGCTTTGACCATGTAGGAAGGCCGCGCTTCTTCGAGAGCGCACGAATATCATTCTTCGTAAGGCCAGCTTCGCGCAAAGGCTGTCGCACGCCCATCTCCGCGGCTGCGCGCATGCCTGGCCTGAAGTCATCAACGTCGTCCGCGTTGGACCCGTCGAGGACATGCTTCAGCCCGCGCTCTTTTGCTGCCTGAAATACTCTTATAAAAAGCTCGTGCTTGCAGTGGTAACAGCGATCGGGCGGGTTGTCTGAGAAACCGGGGATGCCGAGTTCGCTGGTTTCGATTATAATATGCTCGACCCCGATCGCAGCCGCATTGCACGCAGCCTCAGCGCCCTCCTCCTCGGAATATGTCTCGCTCCGCGCGGTCACCGCCACGACATTTTCGCCGAGCACTTCACGAGCCGCCGATACAAGAAACGTGGAATCAACGCCCCCGGAATATGCAATCGCAACAGAACCGAGTCCGCGAAGGATTTGAAGCAATTCTTGACATTTGGATTCGGCTTTGACTTCCTTATCCATAAAACCTTTTCCGTATCAGATTCTTTTGCAGAAATTAAAATGCAGGCGACATTCTATCAGACGTTAACTTCTTTTCAAAGGATTTTAACACTTCACGTTCTAACCTTGCTTTTATGCATTTAATTATGTATAATTAAGAAGTTATATTAAGGAGCAGGTATGGCGACCTTCTCAATATTCGACGAAACGCTTTCCGACCTCAGGCAGCGCTTCGAAGACCTCGGCCACCAGTCTTTTCGCGCAAACCAGATATACCGGTGGGTTTTCAAGAAATACGTCTTCGATTTCGCCATGATGAAAAGCCTTCCGGCCTCGCTACGGCTCAAGCTTTCATCCACCGCGCGGATCGACCTGCCGAAGGTCGTCAAGGAGGAAACCGAACCGGGGTCCGCGCACAAGTTCGCACTCAACCTATCCGACGGCCACATTATCGAGAGCGTGCTGATCAGGGACCGCGACCGCAGGACCCTGTGTCTTTCCGCTCAGATCGGGTGCCCTCTCGGCTGCACGTTTTGCGCAAGCGGCAAACACGGTTTTGTGCGGAACCTCCGCGCGTCTGAAATCGTGGGCCAGTACCTTGCAGTATGCAGCAAGTTGAAACCGTCCACAAAAATTTCCAACCTCGTGTTCATGGGGATGGGCGAACCGCTTCTGAACGCCGACGCGGTCCTGACCGCGATCCGGATTTTCAACGACCCGGACGGCGCCCACATCGGCGCGCGGAAAATCACGATATCGACGATCGGAATCGCAAAAGGGCTCGAGCGGCTGCAGGAGCTCGACATGCAGTTCAACCTTGCGCTGTCGCTTCATGCCGTCGACCCCGACGTGCGGTCCCGCCTCGTTCCCGCCAGGCAGGTGATGAACCCCAACGAGATACGCGAGTTCTGCTGCGCCTTCACGCGCCGGGCCGGACGCGAAGTTACGATTGAGTACGTACTGGTCCGCGGGGTCAACGACAGCCCCGAAGACGCAAGGGCCCTTGCCGATTACGTGCGGGACATCCCCTGCAACGTAAACCTGATACCATACAACCCTCATCCGTTCTGCTCTCTTGAATCGCCGAGCGATAAGAACGTGACGCGGTTCAAACGAACGCTCCAGTCGGCGGGAGTCAAGGCTCCCGTGCGAAAAAGCTGCGGCCAGAACATACATGCCGCATGCGGCCAGCTCGCCATGCGCACATGAATGACATGCCCGACAAACCCACGCTGCCAGCCGCCGGTTTTTTTCTTTACTGTGGAGAAGTTAATTCGCCCAGGTGGCTCGCATTGCGCAACGCCACGCATGGCGCGTGGGGATTTCCGAAAGGCCACTCTCGCGAAGGCGAAAGCCTGCTTCAAGCCGCACATCGTGAACTTGAGGAAGAAACCGGAATTGAAGCTGTAAAAGTAATTGAAGGCTTCCAATGTGAAATCGAGTACGAAGTTGTTTCGCCCCGGCGCGGGACATACCTCAAACGCGTGGTTTATTATCTGGCTTTCACCCCTTCGCAGGAAACGGCTATCTCGTCTGAACATGATGAATACCGCTGGGTGTCTTCAAAAGAAATGCTTGAACTTATTGCCTTCGACAACCTTCGCGAAGCTTTCAACGCCGCACTTTCATTTCTTGGGGAATCGAAACAGCCCTAACTTGATGGTGTATCAGTTTTTTTGTCTTTTTCCTTGAATACGCATTTGCCGTTGCTATAATCCAGTTGTTCTAGGCGTCGCGCGGGTGCGCGGCGCCGACTTCTTTCACAGTAAAAAGGCACGCTATGGACGAGTACACCACCTGGACGGTTGGCGAGATATTTGACTCGATGATTCGCATTCGGGTCAAAGGTGACCTCAGTTTCGCCGAGAAAAAAGAGTACGACAACCTGGTCGTGGAAATCGATCGCCGCTTCGCCTTCCTCATGCCTGAAGAAGAGGAACTGGAAACGGAAGCAGGCGACGCAACCGAGACTGCCCCGGAAACTGAAGAATCCGTTTCTGACGCTCCGGAAAGCCCTCCTGAAGCTCCCGGAACCGACGAAGAAAACGCCGGCTAGGAAAGTTCTTTATCGCGACATTCATACGCCGAGACGCTGTGTCTCGGCGTTTTTTTTGTAAATTACAGCGGGTAATCGTAAATCCACAATTTAATTGACACCTTCGGCACTCATTCTATAATGTCTTTATGCAGCTAAATTGTGCCTTTATTGCGGACGCGCATCTCGCCACCGACGAAAGAGAGCGGGCGGGAGCCTTCGCGGATTTCGTTCGCGCAAGCGCGGGGAAGTTCGACATCCTCGTACTCGTGGGCGATATTTTCGACCTCTGGCTGGGACCTTCATTTCTCGGCTTTCCCGCCTATCGGGATGTGTTCACCGCTTTTCACGAACGCGCGGCCCAGGCAAAACGCACCATATTTGTGCCGGGAAACCGCGATTTTCTCTTCGACGCATCGACCGCGCAGTATGTCGGAATGGAGCTTGCCCAAGACGCCGCCGTCATTCGGATGGGCGAAAGGAAAGCCCTCGCAACCCACGGCGACCTTCTCTGCGGCCGCGACTGGCGCTACCAGATATACCGCCGCCTTATCCACATGGATGTGCTGATGCGTTTCACCAGATGGCTTCCCCGCAGCCTCGCATACGGCATAGGCGCGCTGATGCAGGCGGGCAGCCGTATTGAAAAAAAACTCAAAGGAAGCTCATCAATGGACGTAGACGCTGCCACGGCGGCGCGCTTCTTTGCCGGCCGCGATCCGCGGCTCCCCGGCTCCGCAAGGCGGCTTGCACCCCGAGGCGGTTTCGACGCCATCGTCTGCGGCCATGTGCATACCGGAAGAATCATCGAGGACAGCCGCAACGGCCAACCGCGGTGCCTCGTTACTCTGCCGCCATGGACACCCGAAAAACCCGGTATCATGTGGAACGGGGAATCATTTACTGAAATCGTCAACTCCGAGAGGTGATACTTGAAAGATTTCTATTCGGGAAAGCGCATTCTCGTAACCGGAGGCACAGGCTCGATTGGAAGCGCACTCGTGCGTGAACTGCTCGCCTTCAACCCGGCCGTTATCCGAGTCTTTGCAATTCATGAGGCCGACGAGTTTCGGATGCAGCAAGACCTCCTGGGACACAAAAACGTCCGCTACCTCATCGGCGACGTGCGAGACAAAGATCGGCTGCGCATGGCGATGCGGGATATCGATACCGTGTTCCACGCGGCTGCGCTCAAACACGTCTCGATATGCGAGTATAATCCTTTCGAGGCCGTGCAGACCAACGTCCTCGGTACGCAAAACGTTATCCAGGCCGCCGTCGACGCCGGCGTGGAGCGAATGATTACAATATCCACCGACAAGGCGGTCAACCCGACCTCGACGATGGGAGCTACAAAGCTCCTTGCCGAGCGGATTGCCATCGCCGCCGACTTCTTCACCCCGGGAATCACGCTTGCCGCATGCAGGTTCGGCAACGTGATTGCAAGCCGCGGCTCCCTGATACCGCTTGTAATCGACCAAATAGTTGCCGGTGGACCCGTAACTCTGACTAACGAACGGATGACCAGGTTTTTCATGACGATTGCGGATGCCGCAAAACTGGTCCTGAAAGCGGGCATGCGGATGAAAGGCGGCGAAATTTTCGTACTCAAAATGCCGGCCATGAAAATAAAAGACCTCCTGGAAGTCCTTATAGAGACAATCGCGCCGACGGTCGGGCGGGACCCGGAAAGCATCGAAATAAAAGTGATTGGGAAACACTGGGGCGAAAGCTTCGACCAGGGGCTCCTGACCTCCATCGAAGCCGAGCATACCTATGAAACGGAAGACATGTACATTGCGCTTCCCGAATACAATAAATCGTTTTCGACAAAGGTATACGATGTCATGGGCACGACAAGCCCCTATAAAGGCGGCGCAGTCACCTCGGGCAACGTGAAACTGCTCGGCAAGGATGAAATCCGCGAGCTTCTGGGAAACTCAGGCATTCTGCCGGAAGAATAGGAAAAATTACGCATGGCCCGGATGCGCATACCGTTATCAAAACCGGACATCACCGACGCGGAAAAAACCGCCGTCATGCGCGTATTGGAATCCGGTCGCCTTGCGCTTGGACCCGAGACGGAAGCTTTTGAAAAAGCGCTCGCGGGAATCACAGGTCGCAAACTCGCGATTGCAGTTTCAAGCGGGACAGCCGCATTACACCTTTCATTGATTGCCGCCGACATCGGTAAAGGTGATGAGGTTATTACTTCACCCTTCTCTTTCGTCGCCTCGGCAAACGCGATCATGTACGTTGGTGCCAGGATAGTATTCGCCGACATTGAAGAAGAAACTCTCTGCCTCGATCCTGCGAAGGCGGATAGTGTAATAACGGAAAAAACGAAAGCCATCCTGCCGGTTCATATTTTCGGCGCCCTTGCAGACATGGATGCTTTCTGCAGCATGGCGGAAAAACATAGCCTGAAAATAATCGAAGATGCATGCGAAGCTATCGGCGCTACTCGCGGAAACCATAAGGCTGGCGGGTCGGGGGATTTCGCAGTGTTCGGGTTTTATCCGAACAAGCAGATAACAACGGGCGAAGGCGGCGCCGTCGTCACCGACGACCCGGACGCCGCCGTCAAGATTCGCTCACTGAGAAACCAGGGCCGGGCCGGAGCCGGAACGGGCGAAATGCTCGAGCACGTCCGGCTCGGCTATAATTACCGCATCAATGAACTTTCATCAGCGCTTGGGCGTGCACAGCTGGAAAGGCTGAATGAAATACTTGAGAACCGAACCAGAGTCGCTGATCTATATTCTGAAAGACTTCGTAATCTAGCTGATATTCGCCTTCTGAATCCCGTGCCGGGGGGTTCCAGAAGCTGGTTTGTTTATGTTATAATGCTCAAAGATCCTTCAAGGAGAGAAGCGCTTTCCAGCCATCTTTCAAGGTCTGAAATTGACAGCAGGACATATTTTCCACCTATCCATTTTTTCGACCATATCAGAAATCATGGTGGATTCAGCAAAGGCCAATTCCCCGTAACCGAACGCGTTGCCGAATCGACGCTCGCGTTACCGTTTTATACGACAATGACCGACAAGGAGGTCGACTATGTATGCGACAAAGTCGCAGCGTTCCTCTCCTAGACAGCCGGAAAACCGGACCAGACCGGCGTTTATATTTTTCGCACCGGTGCTTGTCCTTGTGCTCCTGACCGGATGCGTGTTTACGTCTGTCAAATCCGGCGACGTCGAAGTTGATATGAATGCAATCAGGTTCTCCGACCCGAAACTGGAACGGCGGCTGCCATACGAGGCAACGACCGCCGATTCAGACCTTATATTTGTCCTCGCGCAGAATAAGGTCTTCCAGACCATCGGCGTCTCCGGAACGACGATTTTCCGTTTCTGGTCCGACACGCCGTACAGCCCGTCTGAAGCCGTGCCGTTTATCGGACACTTGGGAGACTTCCATTTCAAGGTGCGACACAAATGGCCCTGGGGCACGGGCCTGAATGCGTTTTACTTCCCGGTCGATTTCATTCTCGGGTGGCTCAACGTACCGACCGGCGGCCTGGTTCCGTGTTTCTGGGACGGAGATATCAATACGAAACTTGTCGTCGAGACCCGCGCGGGAGACGAATTGAAAACTTACGAGTCAAAGCTGGACGTTGGCGCGTGGGGCTGGGTGCCGCTTGTATACGGCCGGATGCAGTTTCTGTGGTACGAGGGCCGGATCTATAATCTGCGCCAGTGCCTGCACCAG
>SOJX01000036.1 GCA_004376375.1 Planctomycetota bacterium | reverse complement strand
ATCGTCCCACGCCCAGGTCAGCGTCGTGCTCGAGCAGTCAGTAAACCTGAAATTTGCGGGCGGCAGCGACAGCGTCGCCCAGGTCGTAACGTCGCAATATGCGGTCTCGCAACCACGCCAGTTCTGCGCGCGGGCTCTGAACCAGTAAACTGAGTCTGCCGTAAGGCCCGATACGTTCCAGGTGTAATCCGTATTGTTCAGACCTTTCGATACCCAGGACCCCGGAACTCCGCCGGAATCCGGCGCGCAGAAAAGCTCGATCCCTGTGCCGGCGGGATTTGTCGCGTTGTCCACCTCAACCGTTATGGAGTCAGATTCCCGGGCAATGAAAGTGCCGGCCGAGTTACCCATTACCGGCACGTCGGCAGCCGTGCAGGTCTCGGCCACGTTCGATTTGTATGAGAATATCTTGATTCCGTCGCCTTCGAGCGGGATGGCGATTACGGCGGGACAACGCGCAGAGGCGGTGCCGGAAGTCGTTCTCTTGAACATCACGCGGACCGTATGACTTCCCGCCGCCAGATACATACGCCTCATCGCGGCAAAAGACGCGCGTTCCGTCACAGCAGCACGCTCGTCAAACTGCAACTCGCCTAGCTTGGTTACGGTGCTCGAGTACTCGTGCTCGAGCCATGCAAAAGGCCAGTAAGTTTGAGTGACCGTTGAAGTGCCGATGCCGCAGGAGCCCATAATCAGGTAATACTGCGGTGTCGTGACTGTGAACGTCTTTGTTGCGGCTGGTTCTCCGATCGTGCTTAACGTAGTCTGCTCCGTATAAAGAGCGTTATCCGCGTAACCGGCCCACGAAGAATCACTCAATCGAATTGCCGTTATGTGAACGTTATTCTCATAACAAAGGTATGATAGTGAGTATGACCGGATTTGACTCGCCAGCGTGACGCTTGAAGAAATCCCTTTCAGTACGCTGAAGCCGCCCTGTGTGAATATTTCGTTAGCGTCGTTGTACGGGTCGCGGCATGAATAGGTAAGCTCGTTGCCGCCCGAAAGGTCTTTCAACTGCGAGTAACCTTCATCACCGGCCGTTGAATGGCTGAAATTGCTGGAATGGATTACCAGGTAATCATCGTTTGTGCCGTACGGCGTTACCTCCAGGGTGGAATGGTTGGCGAATGCAGGACTTTGAACTGAACCCTGAGTCATGTTTTCAAGACAGGCGTAATTGTTTGTGGGCAGCAATATGGCTATTATCGCGGCATTTTGGGCAGTGGTGGTGTAAAGATTAAGTTCGCATCTTATCTGAAGCTGATACTTGTATGAATCCGAGCCGCTTGCCGAAAGAATCTCGGACGACATGAACGAGTGATAATAGTCGTCCGTCTCCTCAAACGCATAATTAATCACGTTCGTCTCGTCGCGAACGAAACGGAAAAGACCGTAATAGCCCAGAGTCGAATGGCTCTTCCCCTGCATGGCTGCAATAACAAGATAGTCACCGGCTTTATCCGGCGACATATCGAGCGTGCAGGCGTTTTCCCACCCGGAGTCAGAGTCGGTGCTGACCTCGTTCAGATTCTCGGCATAGTAGTAATTCAGCGGATCGTTCGTATACGACTTGATATAGCGCCGGTATGTAGTGTTGACGCTGAGCCCGGTTTCTACGGTAGTTAAAACGTCCGCTGGAATATCGGGAACAGCTACAGCGTCAGTATCATTATCATAAATCCAGTAGCCGTTCTCGCCGGTAACGTCATCCCACCCCCAGGTAATTGTCGTACTGGAGCAATCGTCAACCCTGAAATTCGCGGGTACCGGCGGAGCCGTTATACAGGTCGTTACGTCGCAATAGGCTGTCACACAATTGCGCCAGTTCTGTGCGCGCGCCCTGAACCAGTATGACGTGCCGGGAGAAAGACCGGATACGTTCCAGATGTAATCCGTAGTGTTCCAACCATGCGAAATCCAACTGCCGGGTGTGCCACCCGCATCAGGTGCGTAGAAGAGCTCGATCGCCGTGTTACCGGGGTTGCTGGAATTGTCCACCCGGACGTTGATGAAATCAGATCCCCTGTCGATGAAAGTTTCAAGCGTGTTGTCCATTGTCGGCACGTCGGCGGCCGTGCAGGTCTCGACGACGTTCGATTTGCCTGAATAATTCCTGGAGCCGACGCCTTCCAGGGGAATAGCGATAACGGAAGGACACCGCACATAGTGGGTAGTAGAATTCGAACCCCTCTTGAACATAACGCGGACTGTGTGGCTGCCTGCCGTCAGATACATGCGCCTCATCGCGGCAAACGATGCCCGCTCTGTAGTAGCATCCTGTTCATAAAACTGCATCTCGCCAAGGACGGTAGTGCCGCTTCCGCAATCATGCTCGAGCCACGCGACTGGATAATAACCCGAAAGGGTCTGTAAATCTCCAATACTACAGGAACCCATAATCAAGTAATTCTGCGGCGTCGCAACCGTGAATGTTTTCGTCGCAGCCGGCATCCCGGTCGTATTGTTCCAGGTCTGCTCCGTGTAAAGAGCATTGTCCGCATAACCGGCCCACGACTCATCATTCAGGCGAATTGCGGTAATATGAACATTTTTCTTATATGCAGTACTTGTGCTTCGATAATACTGGGCTTCCAGAGTAACGTCTGACGAGATTCCCTTCAGGACTGAGAAGCCACCCCGGGTGAACCATTCGTTGACGCCATAAGGATCCCGCACGCCGTACGTCAACTCATTGGTTCCGTCGTAAAGACGTGAATAGCATAGACCAGAGGCTGCACTTAATCTGCAATTGCTTGAGTGAATTACCCAGTAATCATCGTTTGCCACAGCCGGTGTAACAGTTACACCTGAATGTCTGACAAACGAGCCCAGGGTCGTTAAGCCTTCCGTCAGATTGTCAATATTATGGTAATTCGAAGAAGGCAAGTGGATGGCTATTATCGCAGCGTTCTGCGCCTCCGCGGGGTAGGATGCGTTTGTGGTCTTTATCTGCAACTGATACTTGTAAGGGTCTGAACCGCTTGCAGAGAGGACTTCCGATCCCATGAAAGAATGATAGTAGTCGTCCGTCTCCTCATAGCCGTAATTGATTTCACTCACCTCGTCGCGGACGAGTCGGGATTCCACGTAGTAGCTTAGAGTCGTCGAGCTCCTGACCTGCATCGCGGCAATTACAACATAGTCTGCTGTCTTCAGCGGGGAGAACTGTAATGTGCAGATGTTCTGCCATGCGGTGGTTGCTCCCGTGCTTATTTCGCTCAGATTTTCCGCATAGTAATATTCAAGCAATGGATCGTTGATGTATGCTCTGATATAACGCCGGTATGTCTTGTTGGGTGCAAGGCCGGTTTCTACCGCTTCAAGAATGTCTTCCGCAATATCGGGAACAAGTGCGCTGTCAGTATCGTTGTCGTAAATCAGGTAACCGTTCTCGCTGGCCACGTCGTCCCACGCCCAGGTCAGAGTCGTGCTCGAGCAACCGGTGCATCTGAAATTCTGCGGAATCTCCAACGTGGAAAACTCCTGGGTTGCACTCCATGCACCATTGTTGCCCGCCTTGTCTTTGAAGCAGATGCGCCAATAATACGAAGTGCCCGAGCCCAGGGCGCCTCCGGCATACGAGAGTTCACTGCATTCCTCGCCGATATTGACCTCGGAAGGCAAAGTCGTCCAACTGGAACTCCACATCTCCGCGCCGTCGCCCCAGTTGTTGTCGTCACCCACTTCAATCCAATAGGTTGTCCCGGGACTCAACGCATCATTGTAAACCGCGCTGAACTCAGGCGTATCATCACCCACCCCCGAGGGATTTACCTGACCTTCGCAGTAGCATGGATTAGGTGCGGTCGGCCCAACAGAATCATAGATATATTCATACACGGCTTCGGTTGAATTCTTCCCACTTGTATCATGGGCCATTACGAACAGATAATACGTTCCATCGGAAGAGATATCAGGAGATACGGTCCAGCTCTCACAATCGTTGTCAGGGATGTCGGCGACCCATACCCATGAGCCGGTGTCCCACTTGTAATAGAACCCGTCCACGTCTTCCACTCCCAGCTCGGAAGAATTGAACTCGAAGTACGGGTTGGCGTCATTACTCCAGACGCCGCTGCTGAACGAAGTGCCTTTACCGGAGGAATCCCAGGCGTTTATCGTCGGCGTTGGAGGAAGTTCCGGCCCGACTGCGACGCAAATGCACCAGCCATCGTCGTCCTTTGCGGCACCTTCAAGTTGAGTAGAACCGCCCAGTAAATTTGTCCACGTGATCCCGTCATATTCCATTATCGCGAGATCAGGGTTAGTATCGTAATCCTCTATGGCCAGAAGGAGCTTCCCATTCGGCATCGGGTACAGGAAAAAATTGCACACATATCCGACTGTGGGATCTGTAGCGTCGGCACCAAGGCTCCAGGTCTGTCCCTGGTTGGCGGAATAATACCAGTCCAGAGAAGTATCGTTGTAATCGCAATAAACAATAATAGGCTGATATGTCCCGCTGTCGTTGTACCATCCGGCTGCGACAGGCAGGGAGTGTATCTGTATGTCGGGTCTATGACCGGTTATATCAAGGTTTTGACCATCTGCAAACGTGTCGCCGCCGCTCCATCTTGCCGCACCGTACAAGCCGTATGTGACCAGGCTGTCTTCAACAAACCCGGCTACAATCTTGTCGGAACCGGGCTCGCATGCGAGGTCGACGGCATAAAGCAGGTCTGTTGAGCCGATATCATAGCTGAATTCACCGTTCCAGGTTCCGCTTCGCAAATACCAGTATTTAAGACCCGCACTGCTTGCGCCATATGCAACTACGAGATCACCGTCTCCGCCTTCCTCGTAGCAGGCATCGAAACACCGGTGGTACATTGTTCTGGCTGTACTGGTAAATTCCCTGTCTAAAGATGAATCCCAACCCGAGCCGTTCCATATGGCAACGCATACTCTATATGCAGTACCATATGTGGAGGATGAAGAAGTGGAATAAACGAGCGCTACCTCGTTTGAGTTGGGTTTCGGTACAAGAGTAATCCATGCCCGGTAATTGTTAGTGTCGCTTAGCTCCGTTGCATCGTCAATTTCAATTTCACTTGAAAGCACGCCGTCGATATATGTCCTGTAACACAAGTAATACGAATTGTTCTGATATACGATCAACCCGTCTCCGGAAAGCTGCTCATAGGCAATGTCAAAGGGTTGGCTGTCAGGATCATCTTCCAGGCCTGCTATGGCGGTTCCACCGTTCGTTATCTGGTATGTGTAACTTTCAGCAGTCCCGCTCGCGTTGTAAAGATAAAGTGCATCCCCGCCAATGTAAAAGTGGCCGATAAGATACTCAGTTTTTAACGGATGCGCTCTTGCGATAATCCTGGTGGCTTCATCTGGAGGCCCGGCCGGTGATGTGAGCTCGGATGAAATATCTGTGCCGTTATACCATCTGAAATGATGGTTATTAGCCGTTGGTGTACTTGTGAGAGGTGACCAGGTAACCAGGACGTTCTGCTTTGGTTGTCCGGCAATGGCAGGTGTATAACACAGCGCAAAGAAAAGCACTAACGCAAGTAAAGTTATTACAAACGCCGATTTTCCCTTTCGCGGTTCCGGCTCACCCGGTAAGCTTTTATCACGCGAGGCAAAGGCGGGCCGTATGATCCGCCCCTGGCGATCAGGATGCTTCAGAACGCGAGATGGGCGAGGGTGCGCCGTTAATGAAGGCACAGGTTATCGTCCCCACGTTTGGCCGTGCAGCAGGATTAGAGGTAATAACTCCGGCCGCGAGCCAGTCTTCTGTTTCGTTATTCAGCCTTGTAGTTTCTAATAATCAAATCATACCGGACATGCCGTGTGTTGCGGGCTGCGCCATGTACGGCGGTCTGCTCCCCGGGTTTCAAACCAGGGGAGCCATATAGTGTGAGAGAGCGAAAAACACTTGCCATTTCCGGTGCTGAACAAATGGTGTTGCGACTAAGTGGACCAGCTGGCGAGGTGCAGACCTAGAGATTCCCTGTTAAACTGTTCAAGTATAACACATGAAATGGCGGAATTTCAAATTGCGCCAAAGAAAAGAAAAAACAAAGTTATTATTATAAGAGCCACGTAAACCTGAACGCTCTAACTGATGGTAATGCCTTGGATTGTGCTGGAGATTCCGGCAACCGCATATCTTGTCAATGTTGCATCTGAGAATATTTTTTAAGACTTCAAATCCACTACAAATGGAAGCGTTAATAGCAAATTTAAACGTTCCGATTTCACGGTTCCACGGGCGCCGTATCGATAACGATAATTGCGGGATGAACAGGAGTTTGCATTATGCTGCAGGCAGGTTCAGGATGTGTCTATCTGGGCAAAATCGCGCTGTATATCTTAAAGTTGTCGAAGGCGTAGAGGCTGTTGCCGCCGTTAACGCAGTAGCCGATTTGGCCGCCGGAATATATCTGATCGTTCGTGCACGAATAGACGAGCTTCCGATTAACGTAGCATAGGATTTCCTCTTTAATCATGGCGACGGAAATAATGTTTTTTGACGTCCACTTTCCTATTTCCGAGGATGGTTTGAAGCATTTGAACTCTGCCGGCGAGGTGTGTTCTTCCGCGCCGGTCAGGTCGGTCTTTATGCCGTCCTTGACGACCCAGACGCCGAACTTTCCGCTGGTGGAGACGAGGAATAAATAGTAATTCCTGCTGTCCAGAACCCTGAAGCACATCCCCGCGGACGCCTCTTCGGCTTTGTCGCTTACGAATTGGGCCTCGCATTCCGCGTAGAAGTTCTTGGTTTTGTTGTTCTGGCGATAGTAGATATTGATCCGGCGGGTGCCCGCCTTTACCAGATATCTGCCGTCCTTGCAATAGGCTTTGGAACTCTGCGGCCAGCCGGCGGTTTTCGCGGTGAAATCCTCAAAAGCAAGCTGTTTCACGATCCTGATGCCTTCGAGCTTCTCGATTTCACTGTCGTCCGCTGTAGCTTTGGCCTTATCGCCGGTAAGTCTCTTATACACGCGGGCAATGGCGGAGTTCTTCGGGTCCAGCTTGATTGCGATTCCGTAACATTCTATTGCTTTGGGGTTGTCATGGCCTTTCAGCGATTGCCCCAGCGCGGCGAATTTCTTTGCATACTTTTTCTCGATTTCCACAAGTTTCGTAAGGATCCTCATCTCGTATTTGATCTTTTTGGCAGCGGCGCGTTGTTCCTTGCCCGGGTTGCGAACGTTCTTCATCGCATCCAGCCATGTCTTGTAAAGGTCGGTGACACTCGTGGGCTCGAGCTTTCGCGCATAGACTTGGGCAAGCGCGAAGACCGCGCCGGAGTGGTTGGGATCGCACTTCAATGCCATTCTGAATTGTTTGATAGCCTCTTCGTCGTTGCCTTCCTTGACCGCCTTCTCCCCGGCCTGGTGGAAAAAGCCGGCCATTTTCTTATCTTCCGCCTTTGCGGAAAGAACAAGCAAACCGGCAAAGAGAAGAACCGTAACGATTATACCTGCTGAAGTTTTCACCTTATCATCCTTCTTGGTCCGTGCAGCCGTCAGAACAACGTTTACGTTTTTACAGAGGCGCTCCCGCATCGCGGCGATTTGTGGCCGCCTATTTCGACAATTTCTTCTTCAGGGCCAGCGCAATGGGATTGCCGGCGTTGAAACTTAATGCCCTGTTCAGAGCCAGGAGCGCGATTCCATTCTTGCCCTCGGCCATGGCCTCGTAGGCGAGTTTAATCATCTCTGCCGCGTAACACTCCGCTATGACATCCTTGTCCTTGCTGGATTTGGCCTTTTTGGCCGCCCTTGCGGCCATGCTCGTCAGGATGCGTTTCAAAAGATCGCGTCTCGCACCAACCCCGCCGGGGTATCCGGAATGCTCGAGCATGCTTACGATTGCGTTTTCGTACCTGAATGCTTCAACGTAGTTTTTATCGTTAAAGAGGTCCTCGGCCGGTTTCTCAATCTCCGAGAGCAGCGCCCTTGCGATTTCTGTCACGTGTATGTCCAGGAGTTGGATATATAAATCGCTGTACTCCTGCCCCTTTGTCTTCGCGGCTTTGAACTCTCCCAGGGCCTCCTTGAACCAGAGATTCTGCAGGCAGAAGCAGCCGATGGCAAAATGGTCGGGGCCCTTCAGCATTTCAATGATCGGGGCGGGGTCAAACAGCGCGAGTGGAAACTTCCGCGTTCCGTCTTCCGTCTTGAAATGCAGACATCCCCTTTTTACCCCGACGAATTTCTCCTCGAGCAGGAGCCCGGAGGCCATCGGGATCGGGAGTTGTTTTCCCGAATAGTCCGAAGTTTTTCTCCTCAACACTTCCATCTGAGCGGCCACGCAGTCGAAGTGTTTTTTCAGGACTTTTTTTGAATCTTCGTTCAGCCAGGAATCGGCGTCTTTTACCGCGCGGTCATAGTTTCCTTCCAACAGCAGGGGCGCTATATTGGCGAGAGCCCAGGCGTAATCCTTGGTCGTCAGATTGATCCTTGTCGTTTCTTGGTGTTTTTTTTCGCCGGGGCCGGTTTCTATATCCCATCCAGTTCCTTTTCTGATCATGTCCCGTAATTCAGCGACCTGTTTTTTCATCGACGGTTCGCACTTTAAGAGCAGCGCGGCGGTTCTTCCTGACGCTCTCTTGAAATCGCCTATATCGATCAGGTCTTCGACCTTCCCCATCTCGCGCACGGTGTATTTGCACCAGGCCGCTTCGATGTTTTGCCTCATAATCCCTATTTCTTCGATGAAATCCACGTCCTTGTCGGCAGTATTTACGAGCTTGAGGAGGTGGTTTGCCTCGGCGTACTTCTTCTCCTTGATGAACCTTTTCGTTTTGGCGTGAAGCCGCAGAATCATGCGATACTCTTGTTCTTCCGCTGATATCGGGGCTTCCGGTTCATCGTCGGCGTCGGCATCGGCGTCGGCGCCGGTGCCGGCCCGCACCCTTTCTGCATGGCTTCGGGCTCGATCCAAACGGGCTTGTTGCGCGCTTGCGTCGGATTTCTTGTCTTTCCCTTTCCCGGCATCTTCCTTCATGCTGAGCAGTGCAATAATGAGCACGATGGCGACCATAACCAGCGCACCCGCCGCGACCCCGACGTATATCAAAGGCGACCTGGCGGCAGGCTTCTCGGCTATTCTTGAACCCGGCTGCGCAGCCATCCTGGAGCTGGGCAGTTTGAGGTGATGCTTGGATGGTGATAGCCCGGCCCGAGTTCCTTTGCCGGAACGGCCTTTCTTTTTGAGCGCGAGTATCCTGTCCCTCTTTGAGCCTGTGCGGCGTTTCGGAGCCTTCACCTCGTCGAGGCATTCCAATGCAACCTCAAGCGCCTTGCGGAATTCTTCAGGCGTCTGGTATCTTCTGGTTAGACGTTTTGCGATTGCTTTCTTGACGACTTGGGCCGTTTCCGGCGAGACGGACGGTACGATGCTCCTCAGGTCAGGCGGTTTCGCATCGAGGTCGATCTGGTTGAGCAGAACCTTGACGGTATCGCCCTCAAAAGGTCTTTCTCCCGTAAGCATGTGGTAGAGAGTCATGCCCAGTGCGTATATGTCGCATCGGGTGTCGACCGACTTACCCTTGGCCTGCTCGGGCGCGATATAATAAGGGGTTCCGACGTACGTTCCCTGACGCGTAAGGGCTGCGTCGCCTCTGGAGTGCTTGGTCAGGCCCATGTCGCAGAGCTTCACCTCGCCTTTTACAGACATCATTATGTTTTCCGGCTTGATGTCTCTGTGGACGAGGTTTTCATTCTGGGCCGAGCTGAGAGCTTCGGTCACCTTTATCGCTATTTCAAGGGCCTCCCTTTCATCGATTCGCTCCATTGTATCAATCATTTTCCCGACTGTAATACCGTCGATGTACTCCATGACGATATAGTATTTGTTTTCGATGCAACCCGCGTCCAGGACCTGCATGATGTTCGGGTGGTTCAGTTTGGCCGCAACCTTCGCTTCAAGAAGGAAGCGCGTTACGTACTCGGCATCGTCTGAAAATTTCGGGGAGAGGATTTTTATTGCCACGTCTTTGTCAAGGCTGTGCTGTTTTGCCTTGAGGACAACACCCATTCCGCCTTTGCCGATTACCTTTTCCAGGGAATAGCCGTCAATAAGATTGGTTTTGATTTGAACCATTGGTCCACCACTAATGGAAATGTCGATCTAACCGGCGAAAGCCAGGGCAACAATTATTGATAAAATCAAGTTTGGGGACGATGCACACCTTATCTACTATAAGACTTTCCCCCAAGTAATAGTATTACTGCAATTATAACTGTTGTTTGTTCGACTTCAAGGGAAAAACGCCTGTTTCGGGTCGGTCTTTCGGGAAGCGTGGACGTGGTTGGTAATCGTGCCTTCATAGCCGACGACGGGAACGGCCTTCAGATTCTCAAAATATATCAATAAAAAAACTACCCGAGGCCGGGGCCTCGGGTAGTATGCTTATCTGAATAAGATAGTCTGTCAATCAGGCGGAAAGAAACCTCCGATTACCTGTCAGGCCGCGTCGGCTCCCGGCAAACCGGTGCGTGCGTAAGTGCGCTTTTTCGGCGGCGGTAAAAGACCAGGGCGCTGAGCAGCATTATAAATGCCAAGGTGCGCAGCATGTAAGATTCGCCGAGGGCTTCACGAGCGAGAAGGTACGCCGGCGTGACGACGAACCAGCGGGTCAGCGTTTTCGCGGCCGGGCGGCAGCGGATTGAACCTGCAAGCGGCGGGCTGGCGCGGTAGTACCACCTGATAAACGTACGGCCCAGACTGTACCGCGAAAGCACGCCGTCGCGGAATGTGCGCAAGGTCTGGAGCTTCTCGAAATCGGCCTGCGAAATATAATAAATGCCGGTCCGGTTTCTTACGACCAGCGACCCGGGGCTCGGGACTCTTGACTCGTAGCACGCGGTCGCGAGGAAGCAGCCGCCGCCACCGCCTCCGCCGTCGGCGAAACCGCCGCCCGTAACCGGAGCTACTGCCGTAAACATGCCGACGACGCGGCTCTCGACGTTGCCGACGAGGTCGGTTACGCGGATCGATATCGTATAATCCACGTCGTTTTTCCACCGCACGTCATTGGTATCGTAATTCCACAAGTTGGTGCCTGACGCAAGTATCCATGTCGTGCCCGGCTTGAACCAGCCGCTTACCGGATCGAAATACAGGCCGTATTCATCGCGGATCCCCAGTTCGACCGTGCCAACGCCCGCCTTGTCGTCGCTCGAAGAGCCGGAAATCAGTGGCGGCGGGGGGTCCATTACACCGCTCAAGGTTGTCGATACGGAAGTTATGGGCGGCGTCTGGTCGTCGTGGAAATCACGGTACTTGAATACGACCGCGAGGTTTGCCTGGGAGCGCACGGTAATGTACAGGTGTTCGACTGCATCGTCCGCGAATGACGTCGCCGGGATGCTAACGTCATACGGCGTATCGGCAAGCGCGACGCCTGAGCCCACGTCGATGCCGGAGCCGATTGTGCCGTTTCCGCCAATCTGCAGGAAGTAATCGCAATCTTCGTCGACCTGGAATTGTACGTCGGCGTTAACGGTCGGACCGATTACCGTCGTCGAAGCGTCCGGCGGCGAGTTAATCGTAAGGTCGGGAAGCGCCGCATCTATCGTGAAGCTCGTGTTGGCGGAGTACGGGCCGACGTTGCCGACCGTATCCGTGGCAAGCGAAGCCACCTTATATACATGCGCATCGGTGAACACGATGAGGGACGCGTTCGTGCTCCAGCTTTCGGAAGGGTTCGTAACCGCAAAGGGGAGCGGTGATAAAGAATCGAACGCGTTCGAGGCGTTGTCGTAATATCGCCCGTCGGTTTCGTCGAGAAGGACAAGCTCGACAAGGCCGACGTTTGCGCCGCCGGTATCGAGTGCGTTGCCGCTTATTACGTCCAGGGTCGCGGTGAACATTCCGTCGCTCGGGTATGTGACATCGCTTGTCGGCGCCAGATGGTCGTCGTAAACCGCGCACTGGGCGAAGCCGAATTTGCTTGTGTTACCAGGGTCGGAACACGTAACGTAGATTTCGAGCGGAATGTTATCCGGGTTCAGGTCGACGTCACGATCAAACACCTGGTTTTCAGGAACGCCCGCGGTCACGCTGCCGGAATACAGAAATGCCCCGCTGAAGGGGCTGCCGTCACCGCCGAGCTGAACCTGGAAATCCGCATCCTGGTCGCATGTGAACGACAGCG
>SOJX01000038.1 GCA_004376375.1 Planctomycetota bacterium | reverse complement strand
CGCGCCGCTTGCGGCGCGTTATTCTTCGTTTAGCGGGCGAGCTTGCTCGCCGCGTCTTTATATTTTCGGCCGAGTTTTACCGGTGTGTGTTTACAGAATATTTTTCGGAAAAGGTGCGAGTTTACATTAATAAAGCCGGGTTCTTAAGGGGAGTCGGCATTGTTGGGCGGGGATTTTTCTCGAGTGTTTGTGAAGCGGAAATTCTGTCAGACCCGGCGGGAGAATTGGTCGTGTGTCGTGTGTCGTGCGTCATTTCGATTGCGGATTGCGGATTTACGATTTTCGAATTGCGATTATCGATTGCGGTCAGCCGCTGTCACGGATTTTGCTTGCTCACTTCGTTCGCAGCAAAAACGCGCGCCAGCGGGGGAAGAAGGGATAAGGGATTAGGTGATAGGGTAATAAGTTGATAAGGGAATAAAACAGAAGAAGCAATATGCCATACAGCCCTCACAATTTCAGCAGGCCCTTCAACGGAATTGATGCAATCGGCCGGTTTCTGCTGATAGTATCAATCCTGATATCCGTATGCCTGGGATACTTGTTTATCGGAAACGAATTCTTTGATACTCCTTTAGGTGAGATCCAAACCCATTATCCGCTAATGTTAATATTATTAAGCATATCAGTCTTCCTGTGTTTCGGATGCGGAATCGGCTTATGTCTTCGACTAGCCTTTGCGCGATGGGCTACGATAATCATTTCGGCTGTTACCTGCATAGCGTTGTTTATTCTGCTGGGGCTTTTTCTTTCCAAATCATACCTGATCGCGCTGCCGATAGCGGTGGTTTCCATTCCTGTGGTTGTAGTCCTTTCCACAATAATCTATCTGTTCGCTTCCGTCGTTAGAGAGGAATTCACATCCAGAAGCATCGACATTAATCCTTCCGGCAGGCCTTACAAGCCGTTCGTCATATGCATGCTGATCCTTGGATTCCTCTTATCGGTTATAGGACTCGGAATGTTTGATTATTTTATTGCATGCTTCGGCGAGAAATTCTTCGGGATGCCTGACGTGTTTTTATCGATGACGACAATTTCGCTCTTCGGACTTGCCGTTATAACATTCGGTGGCGTTTTCACTCTTCTCTTCAGCATACTGCTACTTGTCAAATCCGATTCCGGCCGGGCGCTCATGGTCATACATGGAATTCTTAATGCTATCGCCCTTTTCGCCCTGTTCGCGGGATTCTCGCTCCACAAAGAAATTGAGAAAAATATTTTTACTATTATATGCCTTGTTGTGACGGGCCTTGGGTTTTCCTATATTGGCTGGAGTATATTCCGGTACCTGCGGAGCAGACAGGCAAGGATACTGTTTATCAAATCGTTGCTCAAAAAGTCGCCTCCAAGCAAAGAAATTGTGCTGACAATTGTCACGGGTTGTGTCGGAATTATTCTGGTATGCACGATTGCGGTATCCAGTCTCTTGTTCAGGCAATCAAAATTCGTTCATGGCATGGCCGCCGTCTCAGCGGGGATGACGAAACCTGAAGTACGTAATTTGCTGGGCGATCCGTCCGGCACAGGCGCGCGGAGTGAAACCAGCGGTTGGCTTAGCAGCAAGCACCCCGAATACTGGGTGTACTTCCCGCCTCTGGACTACGGTTTTCACCTTTTTGGCCCTTCCTCATATGCTTTTGTCGTGTTTTTTAATGAGGACGGGAAAGTCCTCAGCTTGAGGTTGCCTGAAAACGGGCCACATGTTGATCTTGCCGCAGAGGTGGAGGAATTGAGGAAAAGGAAGAAGATCAAGAAATAACTACCCAATTGCACTTTTCTAAAGGGAGTGGATTGGGAAGAAGCACCGGGTGCTGATGAAACGAACAGTTTGTTCCCGGGTCCGGAATAAAGAGAGCAATGAATAACGTGCCTGACAACAGAGAAAGAATGCCGCTTTGGTGGAAGATTGCACTATGGGCTGCGGTCTGCCTCATACTCGGTATTGTCCTGAACTGCATCATTATTGGTTATGCGGGTAAGAGAATCGATATCTACACGAAGGAGTTCCTTTCGTACGCATCTATTTCATATCTGTGCGCAGCCATGCTCCTTTTCCTGGCATGTTATATATTCTGGCGGAAACGGAAACTCAAGAAAACCCTGGACGAGGAAAAGGCGAAAAGGCTTTCGAAAAAGTACTTCATAACCGCAGCCGTCTCGGGAATTATCGCACTCCTGCTCTTCGCGTACAGAATCGTCATCGACCTGTTCATGCCGCCGCAGCCGTTTGATGGGCTACTGGAAGTCTCATCTGTTCTTGGAACAATATTCGCAGGTATCCCGTTACTCATCATTTCAATACTCTCCTTCATATGGTTCTTCCTTATACGAATGGAATGCGGAAAGCGGGAACCCGAGTTAATCGACCCATCCCTTATCACGCGGAGAAAGCACTACTTCTACGTGCTGGTATTTTCGCTTACGGCCTGGCTGTTCATCGCCGAGACAATCGCAGCGTTTGTTCCCTTTTATATCGAGGGAAGCACATGCGAATGCGGTTACCACTCCCTGTGGCATAACATAAGTTATCTGGTCTTCGGCGGCGGCGCTATAATCTGCGGGCTGGTATTCTCGTTCCCGCTTAACAGGTTGGGGCTGGTAAGCGTTTCCAAGCCTGATGACAGGGGCGTGAAACTGTCCCGGCTGGCCGGGTACGGCAAAGCTCTTTTCGGACTACGCGGGCTGGCTGCCCTCGCCATTATCGCGGCTGTTTATATTTCCTTCGAGTACATGTTTCGTGACGAGGAAAAAAAACAGGCGTTATGGGCCCCGGACGCTACTCCCCTCCTCTGCGCGGCCGGCAGGGGAGATATCGAGACCGTTATCAGCGAGATGGAGAAAGGCGAAGATGTTAATGTTAGAGGATGGGGTAATTCCACACCCCTGCACGGCAGCGCATATCACGGAAGGCTCGAGGTGGTGAAATACCTTACCGAAAAAGGTGCGGCTGTGAATGTAAAAACCTACCTGAGTTTTACGCCGCTCCACTATGCGGCCTTCCTGGGGCATACGGATATCGCGGCCATCCTGCTTGAAAAAGGAGCGAATATAAATGCTATAGATCACGCCGGCACAACTCCGCTATGGCGTGCGATTGAAGACGGTCACAAAGCTTTTATAGAATTTCTTATTCATAAAGGCGCAAGCGTGAACGGCAACAAAAAAGTATTCAACAGCCCGCTTCATAAAGCAGTTGAATTCTATGAGAAAGATATCGTAAAACTCCTCATCGGAAAAGGCGCGGACGTAAACGCTATAAACGGCGACGGTAAAACACCCCTTGATTTGGCTCTCACTCATAAACGTTGGGGGCGTGAAAACAGAAGAAAACCTATTGCCGAACTGCTGCGATCTCATGGCGCGAAGACGGGAGAAGAGTTGAAAGCGCCGGGCGTCAAGCATCAAGGGTCAGGCGTCGGGAAAGAAAAGAAGAAATGAGTGATAATAATACACAGCTTATCTCACGAAAGAGGCATTACTTTTACGTGATGCTGTTTTCGGTTTTCGTATTCCTGGCGCTTTCATTATTGGCTTCCATCTTTTTCCCCCACTACCGCGATCCCTATGATGTCGGCAAGCCTTATAATATAAATCTGCTCTGGTTCGTTCCGGCCGGGCTGTTTTTCGGATTTTTATTCGGGCTTGTAATCAACCGCTGGATGCTTGTCATATACTCCAAAGGCCCGGCAGATGAAGTTCCCGTATCATTCGCAGCGCGGGCCGGGCGCTTTATCCGCGGTTGGAGATTTCCGCTTTATATAGTTATGATCGCGGGCCTGTACGTTATCGCACTCAGCGTAAAGCAGAGATACTACTTTTCAGTTTCCAATCACAAAATTCCCGGGCTTGATGTCCGGCAGTCCGAAGAAATAAGACGCTGGACTCTCAGGTATATTACGCAAAACCCCAGACCGGAGTACATAATTCAGCTTGCAGAGCTTGAATATACGGATAACGACAGCTGGATCAGGAAATACATAAAACGCGCAATTCTGAAACATGACAACAAGGAAACGGTAGAATTGCTCCTAAAGATTCTACTTGAAGATGATGATCCCCGAGTTCGCCTTTATGCGGCAAGGGCATTATTTGATTTCGAAAACCGGGAAACAATGCCTGTGCTGTTCGAAGCTTTTAAAAAGGAAAAAGACATCGAAACAAGAAGAATGATAGATGCATGTCTGTCGTACGTGGGAAACAGCAGCCTGACATATCCTCTTGTTCTTGAGTTGAAAAATAACGAATGGGATGTTGTTCGGTCTCAAGCTGCAAATTTACTTTGTTCGTTTGGAAACGAGGACGCGGTCCAGCCCGTGCTTGACGCTGTTCAGAACGACGAATCAGAGAACGTCCGCGCCTGGGCTGGATTCTCGTTGAAATACTTCGGATATCGGAATATTTCGGTAACCGTTCCGGTTGAGCCCATGCTGGAAATACTAGAAAACGGCGAGAATGAATTTAACCGCATGATTGCAGCATCCGCTCTATGGCGTAATAAAAACCCGCGAGTTATTGAACCCCTCATTTATGCTCTTGAAAATGACAAGTCCAAGCATGTCCGTTTTTCGGCAGCCTGCTCTCTACATAATATCGGGGGCGAAAAGGCCCTCAAGGCGATTGAAAAAGCGATAAAGAATGATCCCGAGCAGTATGTCAGAGAAGCAGCGGAACAGTATTTGAGATATGCAAAGGAAGCGGAAAAGGAAAAACGCAAACAAGAGAATAAGGCAACAGGGAAATAAGGAAACAAGGGAATAAGTTGTAGGGGCACGGCGCGCCGTGCCCCTACACAAACGAAACGGAAAAGAGACTATGGACAACGAAGAACGCGATCCGGTAGCGGATATACACAAGGCGCTCGAGGACCCGATCGAGGACGTCCTCTTTTTCCTCGAAGACATCATGCGGCCGTGGCGGAAGCTGAACAAGACGGAACTCCTGCTCGCGGCCATGATACAGGAAATAGACAAGATGGACGACCCGCTCGGCATCGCGCGGCTGCGGCTGGTGGCGGCGGTGATCTACCAATCCAAATACAAGTACGACCTCGCGGAGATGGAGGCCGAGAACGCCAGGAAAATAAGAGGTCTTCCGAGAGGGTTCTACGTCTCCGCGCTCCACACGCTTTCCTCGGTGTCGATATCAAAGCTCGACTATATCCAGGCAGAGGCCTACGGCAAGCAGGCGCTGGGGCTTACGGAGGAAGGCTCGACCGACGGCCCGTCAATGGCGGTTATGAACCTGATGGGGAGAGTGTACGCGGAACAGCAGAAGCATAATCTGTCGCTCGAATACTTTCTCGAGTTCAAGGATATATGCGAGAAAATCGGACACAGGGAAGGATATTCCATTGCGATAAACAACCTTGCGCTTGCATACAACTCGCTCGGCAGGTACGCGGAGGGCGAAAAACAGCTTTTCGAAGGACTCGCGCTCGCAGAGAAAGCCGAACAAAAGGGCCAGATCGGAATATCCAACTCGAACATCGCATCCCACTTCATCGCCATGACGAAATTCGACGAAGCACTCGGGCACGCGGAAAAATCGCTGGAAGTTGCAAAGGAAATAAAAGACCCCAAGAGCATATGCAACCGCCTGGTGATCCTCGGCCGGATCTACCGTGAAACGGGACGGCCGCGCGAGGCCCTCAAGCACGCGCAGCCTGCCGTCGCAATCGCGGAAGATCATGATTTTCAGTACATCCTGCCGGCCGCGCTCCGTGAGCTGGGCGCGACATTCGCGGACCTTGGAGAACCCGAGGCGATCCTCTATCTCGACCGGAGCATAAAACTGTTCCTGGGCCGCGGGGATGACGAGGAGCCGACGGGCCTCGAGCTGGCGTATTTTGAATACGGAAAACTGCTCGTTGACAAGGACAGGCGGGCGGCGGCGGAAAACCTCTGGAAGTCGATCCAGATTATCAAGAAGCGGCCTTTGACGCCGCTTTTCAAAAGCAAGCTCACCGCGGCCGAAAACCTCGTGAGGGAGCTTCCGCAGGTACCTGAGTTCGAGTCGGCGAGCATCGAAATCAGCCAGGAAAACCTCGCGAAGATTCTCGACGTTTCAAAGGCGATAATCTCTGAGACCGAGCTCTCGGGCGCGCTGGAAAAGATTCTGGACGTGGCGCTCGAAATCAGCGGCGCGGAGCGGGGCGTCATCTGGACGAAGGAGAACGGCAGACTGGACTTCGCCAACGCGAAGAACTTCCACGGTGAACTGGAAAAAGAGCCCGACTACCCGGCCATAGTTGAAATCTCGTCGAAGGTGGCGGGCAGCGGAAACGAGTTCATCGCCCCCGGGTCAATGGAAGTAAGGAAGAAAATGCGCGAGTTCCCCTCGCTGGCGCCCATGGGTGTGAAGTCGTTCTTCGCCTTCCCGCTTGCGGTCGACGACAAGACGATCGGCGTGCTCTACCTCGACAGCCGGTTCGCGACGATCGAGCTGTCGGAAAGCATAAGAAAGCTGCTCCTTTCCGTGATGGACCAGGCGACGATGGTGCTCGAAAAGATAAGACACCTCGAGGCAATCAGCCGAAAGAGCAACCGCCTGCAGAGAAAAGTCAGACAGCAGGACAACGAACTGAAAACCGTGCTCGATATCGTCGAGAAACAGAAAAAAGAACTCGAGGAGCGATACGGGGTTCAAAACATTATCGGCCGAAGCTCGAAAATGAGGGCCGTCTTCGAGCTGATCGGCCGCGCCGCAGAGAGCGATCTGCCGGTAACGATTTTCGGCGAGAGCGGGACCGGGAAGGAGCTGGCCGCGCGGGCGCTGCACTACGGCGGCCCGAGAAAGGAAAAACTTTTCGTCCCCATCAACTGCGCGTCCATCCCCGAGAACCTGCTCGAGGCCGAGCTTTTCGGATACGAGAAAGGCGCGTTCACCGGCGCGGTCGAATCCAGGGAAGGTCTCTTCGAGGTCGCAAGCGGCGGCACGCTCATGCTCGACGAGATAGGCGACATGAGCGCGCAGATGCAGGCGAAGCTGCTGCGGGTAATCGAGGAAAACAGGATAAGGCGAATAGGCGGGCGTCACGAGATAAAAGTAAACGCGCGCATCGTGGCGGCATCAAATAAAAAACTGGAAGACATGGTAAACGCCGGCACGTTCAGGAAAGACCTTTTCTTCAGGCTGAACGTGATAAACCTGACGCTGCCGCCGCTGCGCGAGAGAAAGGACGACATCCCCATCCTCGCGGACCATTTCTGGAAAAAGGCGGGCGGCGATCCCGGAGATATCGCGCCGGACGGGAAACGGGAGTTCATGAAAACGCTCTCGAGATACAACTGGCCCGGCAACGTGCGCGAGCTCGAGAACGAGATGGAGCGCATAATCGCGTTCGGCGGCGCGATGGACGTCGCGTTCCTTTCGGAAAACATCGTCGCGGGCGTAAGCAACATGCTTTCCGCAGGCGGCATCGGTGAAGAAAGCCTGAACCTCGAGGAGATGGAAATCCGCCTTATCGAAAAAGCGCTCACCGCAGCCAAAGGCAACAAGGCCAGCGCCGCCCGCCTCATGGGCATCCCCAAGACCTCGTTCTACGGCAAGGTAAAAAAATACGGCATCGAGTGGACAGTCAAGCGGAAGCAGTAGCAAGCGGGTAACCGGCAAAATAATATTTCATTGATCTTCAGACACGGCGCGACAGTATAATATTATGATATAGGTGCACCGAAAAAACTGATGTAATTATTGACTGACAGGCCGACAGCCGTCATAATAGCACTTCCAGTCCAACCATGTAGTAACGCGAGGGAACCATGCGAAATCATACCAGGCATGCCGCGGCGTGCGCGTTTCTCATAGCCTTTGCCGTACTCCTCGGCGGCGGCTGCAAAAAGAAGAAAAAGAAATACTGGATTCCATTCGGCGACCCTCCGGTCGTAAGCACGATACCGGACCAGCCCGCCGCCATCAACGTCGAGTTCAGCTTCGACGTCGCGCCCTACGTGACCGACAACGACAACACCATTGACGAGCTCAAGTTCTCGCCCTATTCCGGCAGCGGCACGTTTGACAACTCGGTATATACGAACACCTTCACCACGCCCGGAAACAAGATCGTCGAATTCATAGTTTCGGACCCGGGCGGCCACAGGGTAAAAAGCTGGTTAATCGTCGCCGTGCATCTTCCCCCGGCCGCGGACTTCGCCGCGGACCAGCCCGTCGGTACTGAGCCGCATACGGTACAGTTTACCGACACGACCGTCGGCGCAGTCACCTCGTGGGCGTGGGATCTGAACGATAACGGCTCAATCGACTCGACCGAACAGAACCCGCAGTACACATACGACAACGTGGGGTTCTATACCGTTACCCTGACGGTCACGAGCCCCGGCGGGACGGACAACGAGGTGAAAGTCGATTACATCGACGTCGGCTTCGCACCAACCGCAAATTTCACCGCGGACAGCGTGACCGGCAAAGCGCCGTTGAACGTCAGCTTCACCGACCTGTCCGCGGGCGACCCCGCGACCTGGGCGTGGGACTTCGACTGCAACGGCGAAATTGATGCAACGGAGCAGAACCCCTCGCACGTTTACGACGAGGCGGGCCAGTTTTCGGTGAGCCTTACCGTCGGCCGCCCCGGCTCCATTGACAGTACGCTCACGATGGTGAATTACATTTTCGTTTCCGGCAATACATGGTACGTCGACGACAGCGTCAGCGTCTCCGGCAACGGAGCTACATGGGCAACGGCTTTCAAAACGATAGGGGAAGCCCTCGGCAACGCCGGCAACCTCGGGCTCGTGTGGGTGGCGGACGGAACGTACAACGAGGCCGACCTGGATTTTGCAGGCAAGTCAATACACCTCCAGTCGAAAAACGGCTCAGCCCTGTGCATCATCGACCCCCAATACGCAGGCAGGGCATTCTCGTTCCAGAGCGGAGAAGCAGCAGACACCATCGTCGAAGGTTTTACAATCGAATACGGGAACGGGTTCTTCGACGGCGGAGCACTATACATGGATACGGGCTCGCCGACGATCAGGAGCTGCATAATCAGGCACTGCGACGCCGCGGACTGGGGCGGGGCCATATGCGCCGTAACCGGGTCGAACCCGCTGATAATCGACTGCACGATCGAGAACAACACGGCCGCGATGGAAGGCGGCGGAATCTACCTTTCAGGATCCAACGCATCCATTATCAACTGCACGATTACGAAAAACGTATCCCTCGGCGCCGACGGCGGAGGGATTTACTGCACGGATTCCTTCCCCACGGTACTGGACAGCGATATCTTGCACAACGTGGTCTACGCCGACGGGGGCGGCGTCTACTGCACCTTCTCCGAAATCACGATTTCCAATTGCACGCTCGACAACAACACGTCCGAAGATTACGGCGGCGGGATATGCCTGGACAGCTCTTTCGCCGACATCACAAACTGCACGATAACAAACAACAGCTGCCTGTTCTGGGACGGCGGCGGAATTCATACGCAGGCCGGTTCCAACGCCTCCATCACCGACTCCGATGTGAGCTACAACTACGCCGACTTCAACGGCGGAGGCATCAGCGCCGCAATGGGGTCATACCTGCACGTGTCCAACTGCTCAATAACTTTCTGCACAGCCTTATGGGGCGGAGGCGGAATCTCCGGTTGGCTAATGGAGGACTTGTCCATAACCGACTGCGAATTCGACAATAACGTCGCCGGCAACGACAACGGCGGCGGGTTGTGGAGTGATGATTGCGTCTACGCGATCGACAACTGCAACTTCACCAACAACTACACCGATAACGGGCAGTGGGGAGGCGGCGGCTACATCGTCGGCTACAACGGCGCCGTAACAAACTGTACGTTCAGCAATAACACTTCAACCGGCCGCGCAGGCGGCCTCAGGGGAGTCCTGACCGATATGACGCTTGAAAACTGCGTCTTCAATAACAACTACGCTGTGGAAGTGAGCGGCGGCCTGGAACTATCAAACGGAAACTTCCAGGTGATCAACTGCTTCATCTCCAGCAATTACACGGCGATGGACGGCGGCGGCGTATATATCAACGGCGGCAACGTTTCAATGACCACATGTATCATCGATAACAATACCGCGTCCAGCGGCGGCGGCGCCTACATCAACGGCGGCAACTCCTCTTTAATAAACTGTGTCTTCATAAGCAACACGGCAAGCAGCGAGGCGGGTGGGATCATGTGCCGACCCGGCACCACCGCTCTGATAATCAACTGCATGATTGCAAACAACACCGCCTTGTATACCGGCGGTCTTTACTGTTCAGACTCGAGCCCGACCGTGGTGAACTCAACCATCAGTAACAACACGGGCACTTCACGGGCAGGCGGCGTGTACTCCCAGGGCGGCGCGCATCCTGTTCTCAGGAACACAATCCTTTACGGCAATATCTCGTCAAACGGCAGCGAGATTCATATCTGGGACACTTCCTCCTACGTGACCCTCAGCTACTGCTGCTTTGACAACGGCGCCGGATGCGTCGACGGCGATGGGAAAGCCAACCTGGATGACACGGACAACAACATTACCAGCGACCCGCAGCTTGTACCGGTAATACTGATGCTGTCGCCTACTTCGCCCTGCATCGACGCGGGGCTCAATGCGCATATAGATTCGCTCGGCATCACCGAAGACCTTCTGGGCAACCCGCGTAAAATGATCAGCATAACAGGGATTCCGGGCGGCGACGTCGACATCGGCGCATTCGAATACCAGCCCTGACCGGTTAATTAAGTAATTGAAAGGATTTACCGTGAGAAACCTGCTTCTCATTGCTGCAGTTGTCGCGGCGTTACTGCTTCTCGGCGGCGGATGCAAAAAGAAAAAGTATTATATCGTGCCCGTCCAGCCACCCAACGACCCGCCGACGGTAAACGCGATTGCCGACCGGACCGCCGCACTCAACCAGCTCTTCGCAATCGATATTGCCGTTGCAGGAACCGTCTCGGACGACAAGGATGCCATTGCAGACCTTACCTTCGCCGTAACCTCCGGCAGCGGTTCCTTCGTCGGCCCCGTGTACAAGAGCACCTTCACGTCCGCAGGCAGCCATGTAATCGATTTTACGGTAACTGATTCGGATGCGGCTTCCGCTAACGGGTCTTTCACCGTCAATGTATTCGCTCCGCCGGTTGCATCGTTCACGTCTGATGTCACTTCAGGCGAGCCGTTTTTGGCCGTGAACTTCACAGACACGTCGCTTGGCTGCGTGACAGACTGGGAGTGGGATTTCAACTACGACGGCACAGTTGACAGCACTGTACAGAACCCACAGTACATTTTCGATAATGAAGGAGTTTACACGGTTTCCCTGACGGCAACGGGCCCGGGCGGAACTGGCACCAGAGTCGAAATGGATTACATCACAGTCGCCGCCGCCCCTTCGCCGGATTTCTATGCCGACAAAACATCTGTCCAGGGCATTGTGCCGGTTTACTTCACAGATGCATCCACCGGAACCGTCGACAGCTGGGAGTGGGATTTCGAAAACGACGGCGTGATAGACGCGTACGTACAGAACCCGACCCACGTCTACACCACCGAGGGCTTCCACACCGTCAGCCTGACCGTCGGCAATATGGGCATAAAAGCTACCGCCACGAAGACGAATTACATCAATGTCGATATCGTAATCCTTCACGTCGACGGCGGCGTCACAGCCTCCGGCGACGGCGCAACCTGGGCGACCGCGTTTAAAACCATACAGGAAGGCCTCAGCGCCGCGCAGGATAACGAAATGGTGCTTGTCGCAGACGGCACATATGCCGGCACCGGCAACAAGGACCTCGATTTTGCCGGGAAAGAGGTATATCTGAAATCACTGAACGGCGCAGCGGCATGCATTATCGATTGCGAGTTTTCCGGAAGAGGCGTCTATATTAATTCGAGCGAGACGTCGAACACGGTTGTCGACGGTTTTACCATTATCAACGGATACAGCGCCACGGGAAGCGGCATTCACTGCGAAGGCGCCAGCCCGACAATTTCAAACTGCGTGTTTGAAAACAACAATGCCAGCGACACAGGCGGAGGGATTTACTGCTACAATAATGCAAATCCTTCAATCACGGACTGCCTGTTCGACAACAATTCAGCCGTATTGGGCGGCGGCGGGATTTGCTGCGATTCCACCTCAGGCATAGTTGTTACTGACAGCACGTTCAGGAATAATACGGCTTACTCAGGCGGTGGAATTTGTGCGACTTACTGCGACACAACAGTTACCGCATGCATATTTGATAATAATATGGCTGAATGGGTTGGAGGAGGAATGATGGGGTTTGGAAACTCCAGTCATTCTATCGTTGATTGCACATTTACAGACAATGAGGCAGACTGGGGAGGGGGTGCGAATTTTGCGCTGGATGCAATTCCATCCATAATTAACTGCACGTTCGATAATAACGCGGCCATAATGGACGGGGGGGGGAATTAATGTTTCGGTGGTTCCTTCAGCTTTTGACTGGAAATGTACAATAAAGGATAATTCAGCACTGAACTCAGGCGCCGGGAGT
>SOJX01000116.1 GCA_004376375.1 Planctomycetota bacterium | reverse complement strand
ACACGGTAACCTCGTCATTGCCCCGGAAATCCGAAGGCAGCAGCACGGCCTGACCTGCCCTGAACTTCAGGTCGGCGATATCCGTTTCAGCCCCCGCAAGCCAGCGCAGGGAGTTGGGGAAAAAGATGGGAAACGAGATATTGGTCGGCCAGTTCGACTGGTATATGTTAAAACCTACGACAAGAACTCTCCGCTGGCCCTCGCTGCGGCATATAATCAGAGGGCCCGCGGTGCTTTCCAGCAGACTGTGTGCGTCCCGCGGCGGCTCGATCTTCATGCCCTCCGCGATCATCACCGTATCCATATTAACAGCGCGCATCACGAAATGCGTCGTGTCGGGAGGGAAAATCTGCGGGTATTTTTCCGTCCCCGCAACGTTAAAACCTTCCTCCGTCGGCGGGACACAGTTAACATACAAAGTGCTTTCCTGTGGCCCGGCAAATCCTTCCGGTTGCGCTCCGTTAACAATTACGACGTCATACTCGATATTGTCCGCCGTCCGCGCCGCGAATACGATGGGGTCCATTGTATCGTAAACGACGCGGTCATCCGCGTTGAGAATCTTCCGCATGATCCAGTCCGGTTTTGAAACCAGAAGCACGCGAATCGGGCGCGCCTTCGTCAGTACGGTGCTTGCCACGTTATCGTCTTTGAGATCGTCCTCGAAGTCGAGCACCGCGGTAATGAGCCCCTCGCCGCCGCCTTCGAGCTCGAATATGGAGTTCGTGTACTCTTTGCCGGCCGGCAGGGTCACCTCGACGTTATCGATCAGGTCATCGTCGAAATAAATGTTGAGCGGAACCTTTCGCTCCTCTTTGTCGAAGTTCTTGAAACGCACCTGCAGCCGCAGGATCTTCGGGTCGGCGGGGTCGGCCAGGACGTCCAGCCCGGTCAGGCCGACGTTTCGACTGCGCGTACCGACCGGAATAAAGATAACGCGCCCGGCGGTAAGCACCTTGATCGTATGGATCAGCCTTGACCTCCTCAGCGCGTCCAGAACGTCTTCCGCCAGTTCCTCATCTTCGTATTCCGACATGTCGACTGACGCTTCACGCTCGTGAAAAGCGCTGTTCCCCCCGCCGAAGGTGGGCGCCTCGAAACGGCCGTCCGAAATAATATATAACTCGCTTGCGCCCTTGTCCCCGAGAAGTGAGTTCACGAGCTTTGCGGCGTCCGAGAAATCGGTCGCACGGAAAGTCGGTTTTATGCGGTCGACCGCGGCGTGAAGCCGCGAGCGGTCGAACGTAAACGGAGTCTCGAGGCTGACCCGCTCGTTGAACGAGCAGATCGCCATGAAATCGGTCTGCTTTTTCGTCGTCGTTATCAGCCCGTCGATGAGTTCCCTTGCCTGCGCCTTCGCGGCGGAAAGCCTGTCTCTTCCATCGACGTCTCTTGCGTTCATGGACGCCGAAGTGTCGATAAGCACGAGGCGGTAAACTCCCCCCGTCTGTGTAGTCAGCATCGCCGGGCGCAGCCACGCGAACAGGGCGGCCGCAAGTATCAACAGCTGCAGAAGAAGAAGAAGGTTCTTACGGATACGCTGGAAAGGCGCGTTCACGCGCAGGTCTTCGATCGACTTTCGCCACAGATAGGTCGAAGAAACAACCTGCCGCTGCCTCTTCAGCTTCAGAAAGTAAAGCAGGATAACCAGCGGGAAAAGAGATACCAGCGCGCCGAGCGCGACCGCGCCGGGTACGTTCAGAAACTGCAGCGCCGGAACCATCATTTCAAAAGCCCCCTCTTGCGCAGGAAAGTCAGAATCAACTGGTCAAACGGCATTTCCGTCGAGGCGAAAATATGGTTGATGCCGCGCTGAGTGCAGTACTGCTTTATCCCGCCTATGAAAAAGTTCAGGCTCTCCTTGTACCTCTTCATAAGAGGCGCGGATACGGTGACGTCGGCGATGTCGCCGTCCTCGCAGTCGACGAGTTGAAGGTCGCCCGCAACGTCGGGTTTTATCTCGTCCGGCGCAAGTATCTGAATCGCGTAAATGTCCAGGTCGCGCGCAAGAAGGTAGCGAAGCGCGGTTTCGTGTCCCGACCTGTCGAAAAAGTCGGACACCAGCACCGCAATACCCTTGGCGGGATACCGCGTGGTAAACGCCTTCACGCTCTCGGCCAGGTCGGTCTCGCCGCCCTCCGTCTGCGCAAGGCGGATGAAATCGAGCATCCTCCACAATTGCTTGCGGCCACGGATGGGCGGAAACACCGCGCGGAGCGTCGAATCAAAAAGCCCGATGCCGACGCGGTCAAGCCCGATAAGGCCGATATACGCGAGCGCGGCCGCCGTGCGCTGCGCAAAAAACAGCTTCGACGGCTCGCCGTACTTCATGGACTCGGACGTATCGATCAGGATATAGATGTGAAGGTCTTCCTCCTCGAGAAAAAGCTTCAGGAACAGCCGTTCCAGCCGCCCGTAAATATTCCAGTCGATAAAGCGAATGTCGTCGCCGGGCACGTAATTGCGGTAATCGGCGAAATCGGTCGAGATGCCCCTCTTGCGGCTCCTGCGCTCGCCCTTCATCTTGCCGAGAAATATTTTCTTCGTGACGAGCGTGAGGCGCTCGATCTTCATCATGAATTCTTTATCAAGCAGTTCATCAAGTTTCGGAGGCATGGATCCTCGGTTCCTCGGTTCTTCGGTTCTTCGGTTCTTCGGTTCTCCAGTTCTTGGGTTCTTATTTTCTTATTTTCTTATTTCCTTATTTCCTTATTTCCTTGTTTCCTTGTTCCCTTGTTTCCTTGTTCCCTTGTTTCCTTGTTTCCTTGTTCCAAGACACGCGCCGCAAGCGGCGCCGCTAAATATATTATTATTTTCTTAACTTCAACACTTCAAAACTTCAGCACTTTTTAACTTTCATCCTTCATACTTCATCCTTCATACTTTCTTCCCCGCTGCTTCCGCGGTTGTCGAAACGAGTGTAAGAATAATGTTCAGCACGTCGTCGGTGGTCTTGCCCTCGGCCTCGCCCTCGAAGTTGAGAATCACGCGGTGGCGCATGGCAGGCAGGACGCCGCTCTTGATATCATCGAAAGAAACGTTAAACCTTCCATCGAGAAGCGCATGGACCTTGCCCGCCAGCACGAGCGCCTGCGCCGCGCGGGGCGACGCGCCCCAGCGCAGGTAACGATGCGTAACGTCAGGCGCAGTCGGGTCGCCGGGATGGGTCGCCTTGATGAGCCTTACCGCATAGTCCTTCACGTGCGGCGCGACCACGACGTCACGAACAAGCTGCTGCCTCGCAAGGATTGCCGGGCCGTCAAGCACTGAATCTACCTTTATTTCCACGTTCTCGGTAGTCCGGTCGAGTACCGTGCGAAGTTCCTCCGACGACGGATAGTCCATGAGCAGCTTGAAAAGAAAACGGTCGAGCTGCGCCTCCGGGAGCGGGTAGGTTCCCTCCTGCTCGATCGGGTTCTGCGTTGCAAGCCCGAAGAACGGCTCCGCGAGCTTGTAGCGCGTTCCGCCGACGGTGACCTGCCTTTCCTGCATCGCCTCGAGCATCGCGGACTGGGTCTTGGGCGTGGCGCGGTTGATTTCGTCCGCCAGGATAACCTGCGCAAAGATGGGTCCGGACTGGAATTCGAAATGCCGCTTGCCGCTCTCGTCCTCCATCACGATGTTGGTGCCGACGATGTCCGCGGGCATGAGGTCCGGCGTGAACTGGATGCGGTTGAATTTGAGGGTGACCGCATCGGCGAGCGTGCGTATAAGCAGCGTCTTTCCGAGCCCGGGAACGCCTTCCAGTAGAGCGTGCCCGCCGACGAAAAGGCAGATGAGCACGCCTTCGACAATTTCCGTCTGACCGACGATTACCTTTCCTATCTCCGTGCGAAGTTTTTCAAACTCGCTGCAGAACGCTTCAGCCTTCGCTTTGGCTTCGTTGGGGTCCATGTGTGCTCCTTTTTAGATGTTAGCCGCGCCGCCTGCGGCGCGCGGTTTTCGACAAACTCGCCGCGCAAGCGCGGCGGCTAAATATATTATTAATATATCCGTTTTTCATCCTTCATACTTCATACTTCATCCTTCATACTTCATCCTTCATCCTTCATCCTTTATTCTTCTTCTTCTTTTTTCCTGCCCTTGAGCGCGCGCTTCTTCGCTGCGAGAAGGCGCGAGGTAAACCCGTCCTCCGCACCCGTAACTTTTTCTTCCCTCGGTTTGGGTTTCTTCGGTGCCGGTTTGCGCTTCTCAGCTTCGCGGAGCCCGGCCGCGGCCGTGAATTCAAGAGGCTTTTCGATCCGGACATCGTCCTTCGGCGGAGTAAAGCCCGCCACTTTCCTGCGTCTGGCCTCTTTCGACTTGAGCGCCGACTTGCGTGCAAGAAGCCGCGCCATATCTTCCGCAGGCGTTTCAGCCTTCTTCAAACGCCCGAAAACACTCTGCCAGGCCGCCACGACCATGGGCCAGTCGATCATCACGCGGCGCACGAATACATCGATCGGGAAGAGAAGCAGCGCCAGAAGCAGGCAGAAATCCCAGATCGCGGTCGGGATTTTGGCCCCCTTGAGATCGTGCTTGAATATCTCCTCGGGGCGGGTATCAAAATCCAGAACACGCCCGCCGCCCACCGTCGCGATTTCTTCGAGCAGATGCATCCTTGGAGGCTCGGCGAGAAACTCGGGCGAGTAGGAGACGTCAACCGACGTGGTTATGCGGCCGCGTTTGGGCTCCGCCTTGGGGCCTTCGGGCGGCTCGCTGTACGAAATGGTTATCGGATAAGAACCCTTGCGCGTCGCTTCGAACGTGCCTTCGTAACGCCCGGGTCCGACCTGGCGGAGCCGTACGTCTTCCCAACCGCCGCTCGGCCTGGTAACGCGGGCCTTCATCTCATCGAATTGCGTGATCGTCCCGGTCGAGGTCGTGGTATCGACCATGATGCGGCCCATCCCGCCGGCGACCGAGGGGATAATCTCGAGCTTCGTATCGCTCACCGGTTTCGAGACCCATCGGATTATCTGGCTCCAGAAAGCCTTGTATTTCGGCCATTCGACCCAGTCGGCGGCCCACCTCGCGTGCACGTCCGAGGTCCAGGCCACGGAGCGGCCGAGGCCGTACTGCCAGTACGCCAGGATCGGGTCATGATCGTCGCCGTCGGCGCAAAGGGCTACATGCGCTTTCTGTTTTTCCGTCGTGCAGACGTATGCTTTAATGTTCGGGAACTCCAGAGGCCCGATGCCGGCGGTTATGTTTTCGGGATCGGATTTGAAATTTGACCTCGTGAGCTTGTCGCGGATAAGCGCTTTGCGGACGCGCACTGCTTCTTTGGTGAATATCCGGGGCAGCCTGGCCAGCTGGCTCTTGCTCGTTCCAAGGTTGTAAAAATTCCCGCCTGTAGTCGTTGCAATGCTTTTCATCTTGGCGATATCGCCCCTGCCGCCGTGGGGCGCGATGATGATGGTCGATATCGATATCCGGTCCCGGGCCATCTGCTTGATGCGGCCCTTGTTGAGCAGTCTGGGGTCGCCGTCGGAGATTACGATACAGTGCTTCACGCCGGCTTTCGCCTTCTTGAGACCGTTGTGGGCCTTGAGGAACGCGATATCGAAATCCGGCATGTCGCCCGGGTTCATGCGCTTGTTTATCAGGCCGTATAAACGGGTCTTGTTTGACGCCCTTTTCAGCTTGAAAAGCCAGTTAACGCCGCCGCGGCGGCTCCAGTCGTAAAACAGCAGACCGACAAGGTCGCGCGGGTCGAGCACCTTTACGGCCTCAATCGCAATCTGTTTCGCCCACGTGTTCCCGTCCGGGAATTCGCACGTGTGCATGATGAGCGCGAGCGCGCCGTTCGGAATCACCTTCTTGCGCTTGACGTCCATATCGACCGGCAGGGCTTTCTCTACAACGGAACCCAGGTATCCGCCCGCGCCGAAGGAATGTTCGCCGCCCAGCATTACCAGGCCAACGCCCGCGTCGCGCACGGCCTCGTGTATCATCTCCTGGACGGGATTAATTTCGTCTTTGGGCACGTCGGCGAGAACGACGGCGGACAACTGGCTTATCCGCTCGACGGAGTTGAACTTGCTGACAAAATCCTCAGGCGTTATCTCCCTGGCTTCAATACCCGACTTGCGCAGCGCGATCAGGAAATCCTCGACAATACCGAACTCCCTCGCGACGACGAGAATCATCGGCCTGCCCCGGACGAAGGTGGAGCCGTAAATACGGTTATTCTTCGTCTCGCGGTCCACCAGCGCCGCATCTTTCCCGACGGGCTCGACCTCCACCTCGTACCTGTAGAACTGGCCCTCCGGGAGCTCGGAGCCGGTGAGCTTCTGCTTGAAGGTAACGACGCTGGGCCCCTTGGGAAAATCACGCTCAATCCAGTCGACAAGAGATCCGTTGCGTATAAGATCGACCCGCGCCCTGCACGGCCGAAGCGCGCGGACAACCGCCTTCACCCTGAACGGGCGGTCGTGGTTTACCTCGCCCGGCAGAATCAGGCGCTCGAGCAGAATATCGTTATCCGGAGTATAGGCCAGGGGAAGAACGTCGATTGAAATCCCGTTTTCCTTCGCATTGCGGGCGGCGGAGATGACGTCGCCCATGTTTTCCTGGCCGTCGGAAATCAGGACAATGCGTTTTCCCGTGGTCGGCGGGAACGCGGCGACCGCGAGCCTGACCGCGGAGCCGATATCGGTGAAATCGCGCCCTTCCGAGCCGAGGTCGCTCTCCATATCGCCGGTGAAATAGCCGTCCCTGGTGGCGCCCCTTTCGACCGAAGGCATGCGCCCGAATACGACTACGCCCCAGTGGTCATCGTACGGTTTTTCCTTTGTCGTTCGGGTAACAAACTCCATGGCCTGGTCGTTCAGCGCACGCGGCACGCTGCGTGAGCGGTCCAGAATGTAGAGCACCGTGATGTCGCGGCTCGTGCGGACGAAATGCACCTCGGCGAGCGCGAGTACGAGCAGCGTCAGAATCACCGCCCGTAGCGCGATGGCGACCGTCCTTCGAAGCTTCGAAAGCCCGGCCATGCTTTTGATCCCCAGCCGCACGGCAAGCGGTATGAGGGGGAGCAGAAGCAGCCACCACGGTGAATGAAATGTCGGGTAATACGTCATTTTTCTGCTTTCAGCAGTCAGCTTTCAGCAGTCAGCTTTCAGCACTCAGCAATCAGCTTCCAGCTTTATTAGCTGATTGCTGACTGCTGACAGCTGAAGGCTTTAGAACCTGAATTCGGTGGTTCCACGTATCTGTAACGAAAATCGAGCCGTCGGAGGTAACGGTAATACCCCACGGCTGGTAGAACTCGCCAAGGTCCGGTCCATGCGTGCCGAATACGGCCACCGGTTTACCATCGGTCGTCAGTTCCTGCATCCTTGCATTGCCGAACTCGATAACGAAAAGATTACCGCTCGGCCCGATGCAGAGATCGAACGGATGATTCAGCTCGCCCGGCTTTTCGCCGTGCCTGCCGAACGCCCGGACATACCTGCCGTCCGAAGTAAAGACCTGGATGCGATGGTTAATGGCGTCCGCCACGTAAACGAGGCCGTTATTATCGATGTCGATGCCGCTCGGCCGGCTGAGCTCGCCCGGTCCGGAACCGGTCCTGCCCCAGGCTCCGAGCCATTTACCGTCGCGGGTAAACTTCTGGATGCGGTCTATCGGGTCGGCCCTCTGCGTCGGAGTCGTGCCGTACTCGGTCGTATAGATCGTCCCGTCCGGTCCCTCGGCCACTGCGGAGACCATCAAGAACTTCCCCGGCGCGGCGCCGTGCTCGCCGAAATGCGACAGCAGCTTGCCGGACTTGTCGAAGAAACATATCCGGTGGTTGTGCGTATCGGCGACGCAGAGCGTGCCGTCGCGGAGAAAGCGGATTCGCCGCGCGTTGCCGTTCGAATAGTCCGGCATGCGCCACCCGCCGAGGAGCTTGCCCTTGCGCGAGAAATACTGTATGCGGCCGGTCATGTCGGCAACGTAAACGGAGCCCTCCGCTGAGACCGCGACCGTGCGCGGCCGGTTGAAACGCCCTTTCCGCGCGCCTTCCTTGCCCCAGGCCAGGACGGCCGTATAAGCGTCGTCCTGGGCGTCGCCGCTGCAGCCGGCGCAGAGCATCGCGACCATTGCTGTGAAGCACAGCAGTAACGGCAACGGAGTTCCAGCTTTCAAGATACGCATGAAATTATTTGTTTACCTGTTCTTTTGTTTCATTCCTGATACACGCGCCGCAGGCGGCGCGGCTAACAAATAACCACTAACGACTAACCACTAACTCTTACTTCTCCAGAAACTTTACCGGCCCGTTTACGCGAAGCGAAATTCCGGCGCCCTTTTGAAATTCTCCGCTTAAGGGCACTCTTGTAATTATATCACCGATTTTCACCCTGTAAAGCGATTCAGGTTGACCCGCCACGTTCCCGCGAAAGATTTTTTCCTGCACAATTCCCGAAGCGGCGTTATCTTGAGAGCCTTCGGGTACCGGTTCAAGCTGTTCGGACCGTACCAGCACCCAGCCCTGCGCGCCGGAATCCGCATCAACCTCGAGGTCGCCGAAAGGAGTCTTCACGCGCCCGCAGTTCGGGGTCGCGGGAATGAGCAAGCCCATTCTGAAAAACGCCGCGACGAGCCTGCTTGCCGGTTCCTTGAAAATATCTTCCGCGGGAGCGCATTGCTCGATTCGGCCGTCCGCAAGGATTGCAAGCCGGCTGGAAAATTCTATCGCCTCCTCCTGCTGGTGGCTTGCGGCGACTATCGCCATGCCGGGCCGCCTTCGGTGAAGCTCGCTCAATATGGCGAGAATATCCTCGCGAAGCGGCGCGTCCAGGTTCGCAAGCGGCTCGTCAAGCAGCAGAACTTCAGGCTCACCCGCAAGCGCGCGGGCAAGCGCGAGACGCTGCTGCTCGCCGCCTGAAAGCTGGTGGGGGTAACGCATCGCCTTATCGCCGAGACCGACCATCTCGATCAACTCGCCGGCAATTTTTACATCAACCTTGTTTGCCTCCGCCGTCAGCCGCACCGATGCTTCGACTGTAACGTGCGGCCACAAACCCAGGTCCTGAAACACCATCCCGACGCCCCGCTTTCGCGGATGCACCAGCGTCCGGTTGTCGCTTACCACTTCAGACCCAATGGTCACGGTTCCGAAGTCGGGTTTTTCCAGACCTGCCATGATGCGCAGGAGAGTCGTCTTGCCGCCGCCGGAAGGGCCGAGAAGAGTTACAACTTCTCCGTCTTCAATCCGGAGCGTGACGTCTCTCAGTGCCGGCGTTTCGCCGTAGCTTTTCGTCACAGCTTCAAGAGCGACCAGCGCCACGAATACTCCTAACCTGAAAGACCGGGATTTCCGCCCCGGGCTTTATTAAAGCGCAATATGATAACGGCGATTATTACGGGCACGGCTGTAAGAAACGCAAGGAAAAGGCACCGGATGCTGATAACGGCCGGGCTCCCGTAGTGCATGGCCATGAACAGGCTTCTCGAGAGCGTTTCCATGCCCGGCGGAATAAAAAGCCCGATTACCGTAACCTCCCCAAGCGCGAACGCGAAAATGAGAAACCACGCCACGACGAGCGGGCGGAATACCATCGGCAGAATCACATGACGCAGTGTTTTCAATCCGGACAGGCCTGAAATTGCTGCTGCCTCAATCTGCCGCAGGTCACCGAACCGAAATGCAGCTCTCCCGATAATCAGCGCGATTATGAAAAACGGGATGCCGCAGCCGATAAACGCGAATGGACCCGCAGACCAGCGGCCCAGCAGGCCGGAAACCGCCTTGAGGCCGAGCCCGGGCACGATCCCGGGAACGGCGAATGCGAAAAGCGCAAGCGCAGTCACCGCGTTCCAGCCGCAGCGCCTCTCGACTTCAGCGAAATATCCACCGAAAAAACCGAGCACGGTTACGAGCGTTGCGGCAATCCCGCCGAAAAGAATGCTCCAGCCGATTGAAGGCATCGAGTCGCCGAGTTCGCCGGCGATGGTGGATAACGATCCCGCGACCGCTCCGGCAGGCGGTTTTACGTCTTCCAGAGGTATTGCGTCGGCCGGTCCGGTAACAACTCCCGGCCGGGAAAGTGAGCGGTAAAACAGATAACCGAAAGGCAGGATAACGCTGATTAGCAGAATAATTATCAATATGGAATAAAGTGGAGTGTTTTTCTTCAAACTGATTCTGCTTCCGGCGGTATCCGGTTTATGGATTGAAAAACCCCGCCTTCGAAACGCAAACCATAGAGCCACGCACCCCAGAGCGACAAGAACGACCTGCGGCAGCGTGCCTTTTGCGACAACGCTTTTCATGAACGAAAGCTGGTAGTCGAAAAAGACGGTATGGCCGTAAACCGGAACAAGGTATAGCGTGGGCACGGTGTGGTTGACGAAGGCCAGCAGAAAAACAAGGAAAACCGTCCCCGCCAGGAACGGCCATACAAACGGCATCGTGATCCTGCAGAACGCGGCCCGGCGGCCAAGCCCCATTTCGGCGGATTCGCGGACCGACCGGGGCCTTGCCGCCATGGCCGCCGCGGTCGCAAGCCCGACAAGCGGCCAGAGCGCAAGTACTAATACAAAAACGCAGGTGGAGAAACTGCCGAACGCGGGAACCGTCTGCCCGGGTGCGGGCGGCGCGACCACCCAGCGCAAAGAGTTGACCATGCTCTGCCATGCATCGGCGAAAACGAACGGCGGCACTACAATCGTAAACAGGGAAAACCATACGGCAATCGTCTGCCTGCGCCCACGTAACCGCGATATCGCGATACCGGCGGGCAGGCCGAGAATCGCCGCCCCCGCCGCGACAAGCAGGGCAAGAAGCAGGGTCCACCCCAGAGTGTTCCAGCCGCTCACCGGGCTGGGCGGGAGATCGTCGGGAGCCGGGGGCGATTCCAGTACCGCCCCGGCATAAAACGAAAGAAGCGGACCCCCGACCAAAGCAAGCGCGGCGATGAAGATGCAGGCGGCGAGAACGTTACTGAAGCGGCTTCTTGAAACCATGTTTTCTGAAAACCGTTGGTTAAACCACCTGATTATTTTTTATCAAGAATGTCCCGGACAACGGGAGCAATCTTATTCAGAGTATCAGAAACTGCACTGATATCGACTTTCATTGCCTTGATGTCGCCGAGGGTCACGCCGTCCTCCGGCACGGTCACGCCCTCCCGCAGGGGAATCTGGCGGCTGTCAGCTTTTGCAAGGATCGCCTCGGTCTCCCTGCGCAGCAGCCAGTCGATGAGTTTTTTTCCGTTATCGGCGTTCGGCGCACCGGCCATAAGCATCACGGTATTCGGTATGACCAGCGTGCCCATCCCGTCGGCGTCGGGAAAAATCTGGTTTATGGGTTTCCCGTGCGCCATGCCCGCGAAGACGTCGTCGGTGTCCGTAAAACCGATAAGGACTTCCGCCTGCGCAACGCGGTCGCGGACGGTCGAGTTGCCGGGATATTTCCTGCAGCCGTTTGCGGCAAGTTTTCTGAAATAATCGAGGGCCTTTTCCCTGCCAAGCACCACGGCAAGGGCGGCGACATGGGAGCCGGTCGTACCCGCGGTCGGCTCGGCGATACCGACCTTGTCTTTCCACTGTGGTTCTGTCAGCTCGAAAATGGATTTCGGAAGCTTATCTTTTGTCAGTTGCTTTGTATTATAGACGAGAACCCGTGCGCGGGCTGCAAAACCGGTCCAGTGGTTTTTGGGATCCTTGAACGCGGCGGGTATGTCTTTCGCCGACGGGCTGGCGTAAGGCTGGGTAACTCCCCGCTTTTTCAGGAAAAGCGCGCGTGAAGTCTCCGAGTTCCAGAAAACGTCGCACTGGACTTGCCCGCTTTTATGTTCCTGCAAGAGCCGGTTGACCAGGCCGACGGTTTTCACCGCCTCATCGTCATATTGCGCTTTTACTTTAATGCCTGTTTCCTTCTCGAACCGTTTCAGGACAGGCGCGGAAAACTCCTTGTCAAGCGAAGTGAATACGACAACGACGTTTTGCTCCCCCGTGCATCCGCAGCATAAGACCGTAAAAACAAAAAAGGCAAGGACCAGCATCCCTGCCCTTTCCCCTGATCTGGTTGTCCCCATTCTTTTGAGTCTCCATAATAAAAGTCGAGTTCCTATTTCTATTTGGGATTCTTTGCCGGAGCTTCTTTTTCCGGTTCCGGTTTTTCTTTTTTCGGCTTATCGGAGTCGTCCGGCGGCGTATCCTGGAATTCTTTTCTCCACTCGTCAAAATAATTCTTCACCACCCCGCGGAGAGCGCGCGGAACCCGCGTGCGATTGATTTCCTCTTCCTCTTCCTGCTCCACGGACGGCACGCTGGGCGCGGCCTGGACTTCCGTCGAAGTCTTGTCGGGCAGACCGCGATGGAAATACGTGCCTACGATCTCGCCCTGGCCGATCTTGCCGTCGATCTTTGAATCGACCATGTTTCTCGCTCGCCTACCCATGGGGGCGCTGCCGCCCCGGCCCTGGCCGGGACCGCCCATACCTTGACCCTGGCCGCCCTGCGGGTGGCCCGGCGGGGGGGGGTGGCGGGGGCGCGGGGGCGGGCGCGGGGGGGGGCGCGGGCGGGGGGGGGGGCGCGGGGGGGGG
>SOJX01000072.1 GCA_004376375.1 Planctomycetota bacterium | reverse complement strand
GTGCAGCGCTGTTCGGCCATCATTGTCTTTTGAATTTACATCAGTACCTTTCTCAATCAGGAATGTAGCTACATCCTCATTATTAGAGCATATGGAAGAATGCAGCGGTGTCCAGCCGTTATTGTCTTTCGTATTCATCTTAGAGCCTTTTTCAATAAGCAGTGCGGCCGCGTCTTTACATCCAAACATTCCCGTCGAGTTCAGTGGCGTACGACCGTAATTGTCTTTCACCTCAAGGTCATTTACTTTTTCAATCAGAAAAGCAGTTGTACATATATGTTCATTTACTGTCGCTCGATGTAGAGGTGTCCAGCCGTCATCGTCCCTTGCATTTACATCAGCACCTTTCTCAATAAATAATCGCACCGCATTTGTGTATCCTTTTATTGCAGCAAACAGGATAGGGTAAAAGCCCGAACCGTCACCTTTATCTTCAATTTTACTACCAACATTATCCCAGTACTTTTTTATGAACTCTACCTCTTCATTACTACATCCGTAATATCCTGCAAGTGCTTGCTGACCCAATGCACCTCTTTTCAGGAGTTCATCAACCCCCGCTACTCGCTCCTTCGGGTCACCCGACTTCAGCTTCGCCGTGTAATACCTTATCTTTACCGGCGTCCACAGCAGGCAGGTTGCTATGACCAGCGCGAAAAGGACGAGGACAAAAATGCCGAGTTTTATTGGCAAGGTTGTTTTCATTTCTTATTTTCTTTTTTCCCGGTACTCGGTACTTGGTACTCGGTACTCGGTACTCGGTACTCGTTACTCGATACTCGGTACTTCTTCTATATTGTACAGGCAAACGCGGAGAGTGCAAGCGGGCAGAAGAAGGGATAAGGTAACAAGGGATACGGGATAAGGATAAGGAAATAAAGGATAAGGAGCGGAGCGTATTATTGTGGGGCACAGCGCGCGCGCAAAGTCTGCCCCTGCATATTAACGCGGCGGAAGCCGGAAGGAAAGTATGAAGGTTGAAGGCTGAAGGATGAATTATAAGATTTCATAATTCTTAATTCATCCTTTCCGTTTGCGAATTGAGGATTGAGTATTGGAAATTGAGTATTGAGGATTGAGGATTGAGGATTGAGGATTGAGTATTGACAATTTCCAATTTACAATTCTCAATTTACAATTCTTTTTCATCCTTCACACTTCAGACTTCATCCTTTCTTCGGCGGGTTTTAAGAGCCTTCGCCCGCCCAACAGTAGAGGCAGAGTCTGTCGGCGGGGAGGCCGATGGCCTCGACCATGTCTTCCAGCGCCTGGTACTTGAGCGTCGTAACGCCGAGGTCCTTTGCGATCCAGTCGACCATCCGCTTGTATTTCGGGGAATCGTATTTGACATATTCGCTCACGTCCTCGATGTCTTCGCCCTCGATGGCGCGGATGGCCCTGCGCGCCACCAGCTCGTGGATGGAGCGGGTGGAGAGGTTGAACCTGCACGGCCACATCAGCGGCGGACACGCCGGCCTTACGTGGATTTCCTTCGCGCCGTTGTCCCAGAGTTTCTGGATGGTGAAGTTCTTGAGCTGCGTCCCCCTGACAATCGAGTCTTCGCAAATGATAAGCCTGTTGCCCGAGATAACTTCCCGCACCGGAATGAGTTTCAGAAGCGCGATGCGGTCCCTTATCTCCTGTGAAGGCGGGGTATAGCTTCTCCCGTACCCATCGGTATATTTGACGAGCGGCCTCCTGAACGGGACCTTGCTCTCCATCGCATAGCCTATCGCGTGCGCGATACCGGAGTCGGGGACGCCGGCGACGACGTCGACCTCCACGTCGTCCCTCATCGCGAGGCATTTTCCGCAGCGCTCACGCGCGCACTCCACGTTCAGCCCGTCTTCGTAGTCCGAGGCCGGGTACCCGGTATAGACCCAAAGAAACGCGCATATGCGAGTCTGGTTGCCGCTTTCATGCTCCTGCCGGACGCCGTCGTTTTCATTAATGAAAACGATTTCCCCGGGGCCGAGGTATTTCTGTGTTTTAAAACCGAGGTTGTGGAACGCGCAGGTCTCGCTGGTGACGGCCCAGTCCTCTCCCCGTTGTCCAATCACGAGCGGCGAGTTGCCGAACCTGTCACGCGCGGCATAGATTCCGTCTTCCATGAGGATGAGAAGCGAGATTGACCCGTCGATTTTATCAAATACTTTCTGGATACCGTCAAGGATCGAATCACCCTTGCTTATGAGCTTGGCCACCAGCTCGGTCGTATTAACGGTGCCGTTCGTCATCTCACTGAACGAGCCGCCATGCTCCAGAGTTTCTTTCGCAAGCGCGTCCGCGTTCTCAATCAGGCCGTTCGTCACGATACAGAAGGGACCGAACTGCGAATTCAGGTAAATAGGCTGCTCTTCCTTTCCGCTTATCACGCCTATCCCCAGGCCGCCTTTCATGCCCGCATAGTCACCGTAAAACCTGGACTTGAACTGGCCCTGGCTTATATTATGTATCTTCCTTGTCAGCCCGTTTTCCCCTGCAACGGCAAGCCCGCCGTACTGCGTGCCGAGATGCGAGTGGTAGTCCGTTCCGTAGAAAAGAGTCTCCGCGCAGTCGCTCTTTGATGCAATACCGAATATGCCGCTCATGGTTGTCCCCTCCGCACTGGGTGGAAAGCCTGGTCTGGTGGAAAGTTTCTTTTTACACCATTGCGCGCCGGCAGTCAAACACTATACCCGACATTTGGGGAATAATATACGAATTTTCTTAACCTGTTCCGAAAATGGGAGTTAGCGCTGCATCTCTGGAAGAGAATTGCGCAAAATCGCAAGCGCCTTGTCTACGTCTTCCGCGTCGACGTCCTTGTGCGTCACCATCCTCAGGACCTTGTCGGCCATCGAGCTTATCAGCAGGCCATTATTCTTCAGATTCTGAACGACCTCGCCGTAAGGCGGGAAACCTTCTTTCAGCCGGAAAATTATGATATTAGTTTCGACGTCTTTCGGATCAATAATGACGCTGTCAATTTCGGCAAGGCCTTCGGCGAGTTTTTTTGCATTCGCATGGTCATCGGCCAGGCGGTCGACCATTTCGGTCAGGGCCACGATGCCGGCAGCCGCGATAACGCCGACCTGGCGCATGCCGCCGCCGATCATCCGGCGCGTCACGCGGGCCTCGGCGATGAAATCGGCCGAACCGGTAAGCATGCTGCCGACGGGCGCCGAAAGCCCCTTGGAAAGGCAGAACATCACGCTGTCGGCCTGGGCCGCATACTCGGAAGGCTTTATCCCGGTCGCCACGCAGGCGTTCATCATCCGCGCGCCGTCGATGTGAAGGCGGGCATTGTTTTCCAGTGAAATCCGCCGGATGGCCTTTATATTTTCAAGAGGGATTATCGCGCCGCCGTGGAAATTGTGCGTGTTTTCAATAAGGATGACTTTCGTCTCTCCCGTGTGGGTGGTTCTTTTTCTTACCGCCGCCTTCACGTCGTCGGGGTCCATCGCGCCGCGTTCGCCGAGAACGGTTCTGACGTGCAGACCCCAGACGCGCGAGCAGCCGCCGCCTTCGAAGTTATGAATGTGGCAAAGCGCCTCGGCGATTACCTCGCCGCCGCCGGAGCCGTGGGTGCCAAGCGCAAGGAGGTTCCCCATTATTCCGCTTGGAACGTAAAGCGCGGCTTCCTTACCGACTTTCTCAGCGGCAAGCTCTTCAAGCCTGTTCACGGTCGGGTCGGCGCCGTGCACGTCGTCGCCGACCGGGCTTTCCGCCATTGCCTTGTACATCGCCTCCGTCGGCCGCGTCACCGTATCGCTGATGAAGTTTTGTTTGTCCGCAGTCATTAATTGTATCCTTCTATAAAGAGACACGCCGCGCAAGCGCGGCGGCTAAACGAATTCATCAACGTAAATATATATTGATTCTTTCCTCTTAACTTCAACACCTCAGCACTTCAACACTTCAACACTTTTTTAACTTTCATCCTTCATACTTCATACTTCATACTTTCTTTACGGTTCGACGATTTCGTCCCAGTATCCTTCGAAGATCGCGGGATCGAATACCGGGCCGTCGCTGCAGACCTTGCGGTAGGCATAACCGCTGCCGCTGTCGTCCTTCGTTTTCACGACGCATCCCTCGCACACTCCCAGGCCGCAGGCGATATGCTGCTCGAGGGAAATCTGCGTCGGGATTCCGAACGGGGTGGTGAGCTCCGCCACCTTGCGGAGCATCCCGATCGGTCCCGAGGCGTAGACGGCAAAACGCATCTTGGCGGCGTCCTGCAGGATTTTCTCGAGCGCCTTCGTCACGAAGCCGGTATTGCCGAGCGAGCCGTCGTTCGTCCAGACCTGAATCGGGATGGCAAGTCCGTCGAAATCCTGCGCGACGCTTCGCCTCATCGGCACATCATCCTTGTTCTGCGCGCCGAGGAGAAGAACGGTCTTGGCGGGGCTCCGCCCGCACATGCGCGAAAGGAGATACATCGACGCGAGCCCGCTCCCGCCCGCGACAAGCAGGTGCTCGTCAACGTCGGGCACGAGGGTAAAACCGTTACCCAGCGGCCCGACGACGTCAACCCTCTCCCCCTTGTTGTAACGGCAGAGCGCGCGCGTGCCCTCGCCCGAGATTTTGTAGAGGATCTCGAAAAAACGCTTGCGCGCCTTGTAAAACGTGAACGGCCGCCGAAGCAGCGGTGCCGTGCCTTCATGCACCCTTACCTGCACGAACTGGCCCGGTTTCGCCGCGCTCGCGATTGCGGTCTCCTCTTCCCGCTCGCCGATTTCGAGGTGCATTAAGTAATAGTCGCCGGTAACGTTTTCGTTAGAACCGACTATCAGGTTTTCCTGAAACATTTTCCCACCGCCTCCGGTAATGAATCCAGCAGGTCCGAGGCGATCATGGAATGCTCGCCTTTGGACTTTGCCGAAATGTCCCCCGCCAGCCCGTGAAGGTATACGCCGCTGGAGGCCGCCTCGCGGGGAGACAGCCCCTGCCCCAGCAGGCTCACGATTATTCCCGTCAGGACGTCGCCCGTGCCGCCCGTCGCCATGCCGGGATTGCCGGTCTTATTCACATATACTTTATCGCCGTCCGCGACAACGGTTTCATGCCCTTTGAGAACGCAGATAACGTTATGCCCGGACGCGAATTCCTTCGCAACGTCCTGCCGCTTTTCCTGAATTTCGCCGGTTTCCTTTCCCGAAAGCATGCGGAACTCTCCGGGATGCGGCGTAAGGATTCGCGGCCCTTTCGCGGATTTCAGCACGTCGAGTTTTTCCGCCAGATGGAAAAGGCCGTCTGCGTCGATAACGGTCGGTTTGTCGAGCTTTTCGACAAGCCCGAGGACGAATTCCCGGGTTATCGGATTTCTGCCGATTCCGGGGCCGAGCCCCACCGCATCGCAGCTTCCGGCAAATTCCAGCACCCGGTTCAAGCTTTTCGGAGTAAAAAACCCGCCCACCTGTTCCGGAACCGGCAGCGTCATTATGCAGGTCGTCTTCGCCTCGAGTATGGCGTTGAGGTCCGACGGCACCGCGAGCGTAACAAGCCCGCTTCCGGTGCGGGCCGCGGCCTTGCCCGCAAGGTACGCCGCGCCCGTAAGGCCGGGCGAGCCCGCAACAATCAGGACCCGTCCGAAATCCCCCTTGTGTGAACCACGCTGCCGCGGACCGGGAAAAACAAGGTCGGAAATTTCAGGCGAATCAGACATAGATTACTCTAGAGCAGGTTTTCTTTGACGTACTGAACCGCGTTACGGAAAATCCTGACGCCGTCGCCCTCCTCTTTCGCCTCGCCGCGGGTCCAGCGCGGATGATGATAGCTGAAGATATTTCTCTCGGGGTGCGGCATCATTCCGAGTATGCGGCCCGTCGGGTCGCAGATACCGGCGACGTCGTCGACGGAACCGTTGGGGTTTTGCGGATACGAGCAATTCGCGGGGGAGGAATCGGGCATCACGTACCTGAAAACGACCTGGCCGTTTTCCTCGAGGTTCTCCAGGGTTTCCCTGTCCTTCGTCACAAACTTCCCCTCGGCGTGAGCCACCGGAACCTCGATTACCTCGCCAGGTTTTATGAAGACGCAGCGGTCGGTCTCACAGCTCAGATACACCCAGCGGTCTTCGTACTTGTTGGAGTTGTTATCCGTAAGCGTAACCGACTGGCCGTTTCCGTTTCCCGGCAGGAGCCCGGCCTTGACCAGCACCTGGAACCCGTTGCAGATGCCGATTATGAGTTTCCCCGCATCCACGAACGCGCTTAGCTGCCCGGCAAAACCGGCCATCATCTCCACGGCGAGGATCTTTCCCGCGTGTACGTCGTCCCCGTAGGAAAAGCCGCCCGGAATGGCGAGGATATGGTAATCGTCGAGCTTGACGCTGCCCTCGCTCAGGCGGTTGATATGGTGGCGCTCGGCCTCGGCGCCGACGTTTTCAAACGCGAAGGCTGTCTCGAGGTCGCAGTTCGTGCCGGCTGTTCGGAGAATAAGGACTTTCGGTTTCATGGCCTTTACTGCTCCTTAATCCAAAAGACACGGCGAGCAAGCTCGCCCGCTAAATATATTTAATATATCTTCTTTTCATACTTCATACTTCAGCCTTCACACTTTCTTCTAGCTGTGTCTTATTTTGCTGAATATCCCGAAGATTTTCTTCAGCAACCGGTCCTTTGGAGCGCTTTGCGGAAGCGTTACCCGGTTGTTGGTCACGTTCAGGAACACGATATAGCGTTTTGTCTTGCCGCTCTTTTCCGCTTCGCTGTTGAAGATGTTGAACATGTCGTCGATTTTCTTCGGCGATTCCTGGTTCCTGAAAGCTATAACAAAGACCGTTATCCGCGCGCCCAGCATGCCGGGCGCGTTTTTCCTTGCGTCGAGCGCCCTTATTCTATGGATGAAATCCCGAAACTCAGACGGCTCGATCATCATGTTCACGAGGAAGTAAAACAGGTACTCCTTTTTCCCGAGACCGGCCTTCACGGCGCGAATCGCCGAGGTAAAGCCACTTTCCTTGAAATCCGTCCAGACAAGCCTGGTCTCTTTACGTATTTTTTCCTTTATCTGGTAGAGCTGGGTCTCGATAAGCATCACGTCGCGCGCATCCGCGCTCGACGGCGCCGCAGCCGCGGGCGGCTGGTATCCGGCCGAGGAGCCGGACGCGGTCGGGCCTCTCGGCGGCGCAACGGCCTGGGAACCGAGTCTCTTCTGGTCGTATTCCTTGCGCGTCAGGGCGTTGGAAAGGACGGAATACGCGCGGTTGATAAGCCGCATCTTCTTTTCGGCGACTTCCTGCAATTCGTGACCGAGGTGCGAAACCTTGTCCGGATGGTATTCCCTGGCGAGTTTGCGGTAAGCCTGCTGAATCTCGGCAGAACTTGCACCCGGTGTCACGCCAAGCGCCTTGTAGAGATCTTCCTCGTCCATCTGCTCTCCGTTTGCGGTTCGAGTCCGACAAGATGTCCGTGCATGATAAGTTGTTTGAGCGGTTCTGTCAAGTAAGTTGTAAGTTATAAGTTAAAAGTTGTAAGTCGTAAGTTAAAAGTTAATATTTATCAGTTAGCCGCGCCGCCTGCGGCGCGCGTTTCTTCGGTGGATTAAAAGATTCCCGGTTGCTGATTTGCGATTTTCGGTTATTATACTAATAAGGAATTAACGGATATTATGAAGATTTCTTTGCCGCTTAAACTGGGAATATTAATCGTCGCGCTTTTCGGCGTGGTGATCGCCGGGATGTTTCTTTACCAGCCTATGAGGTATTCCTATCTGAAATCCAGATTGCTCTCGGATGAACCGATGGAAAGAGATGCCGCTATCCGGACCCTCGCCGCAGAGGGGGAAAAAGTGCTTCCGATTCTCCGTCGCTGGCTTAAAAGTGGTGACGCCAGGCTTGTCGGGAACACGTGCCTGGTGCTGATAAACCAGGAAGGCGATTACTGGAAGGCGCTTCTGCCTGAGCTGGAAGAATTACTCGACGGCCCTGTCTCGGATATTACGGGCGCCGCGGCCGGCCTGCTCATTGCGAAAAATTTTCAGTGGGAGGAAAAATACGAGGAAAACTCGCACAGGATCGCGAGGTTTATCGTTTGCAAACTGGAAAACATGGAAACTTACCAGCCTGAGCCTGAAGACGAAGAAGATAGCGAGTACGCCAGGATAATCGAACTTGATAAGTTCGGCACAGAAGAACTGTGCGATATCATGAGAGACATAAGAGACCCGAGCATAACAAACAGGCTTGTTCATATCCTCCGAGAAAGTCCGAACAACTCGGCCAGAGAGGATGCCGCATACATACTCGGAGAGTTGAAGGAAAACTCCTTCGTGGAACTTCTGGGTAAAAAACTGGAGAGCGATACCAGCCGGATAGTCCGGAATTCAATTGCGTCTGCTCTTGGTGAGATCGGTGACCGGCGGGCGGTTCAGCCTCTTGTCAAGGCGCTGGAGAACGATAAATCAAAATACGTCAGAGTAACTGCGGCCAGGGCTCTTGGGATGATCGGAGATGAACAGGCGGTACGCCAGCTGATAAAAACCCTCGGGACCGACATGGAGGCGGTGGTCAGAGCCAAAGCGGCAATCTGGCTTGGAATAATCGAGAGGGAGGAAGCTGTTCCGGCGCTGATTATTGCTTTAAAGAACGACAGAGACAAGAATGTAAAATGCAAAGCTGCTTATGCGCTCGGTCGAATGGCGGCAGAACCCGCGATGGAGCCACTTCTAGACGTCATCAAGGCAAAACCCGGAGAAGAGCCCGAGGAATACGGGATGCGCGTCACCTTCGAGGAGATACCTTCTCTGCCGATTATTAATTCATGCCTCTCCTCCCACCGCGGGTGGGTAGACAACCTTCACAGGTCCGCGATTATCGCGCTTGGTAAGCTGGGTAATCCGAAAGTGGTTGAAACCATCGTTACTTACCTGCAGCCCGATGTCCACCCGGGATACCGCGAAGCGGCCGCGTGGGCGCTGGGATACCTGGGGAGCAGGCTCGCAACAAAGAAACTGTGTGCAAGCCTCGCCAACGATTCGGTAGCGATAATCCGCAACACGTGCGCAAAAAGCCTCGGCCTGATTGCGGATAAAGAGGCAATCGGCCCGTTGACCCATGCGCTTGCACAAGAAACCGACAACAATACCCGCGCCTTGTGCGCGTGGGCGCTGGGCCAGATTGGAGACTCTTCATCGATTTCCACGCTCCTCGGAGCTCTGGAAAACGACGCTGATATCAAAGTCCGGATATGGTCCGCTCAGGCGCTCGGCGAGATCGGCGGCGAAAAGGCAATCGAACCGCTTGCCCGCATATTCAACGACTCATTGGAACTGTTGAAAAAATCCGTGTTTCCTAGCTATGTCGATGATCTGTGTTGGATGATCGCATGGGCGCTGGGTAAACTCGGGGGAGATAAGGCGGTTAAGGCCCTTGAAAACAGTATTGAAGAAGCGGATTGCAGAGGAGGCTTTGGTATAAAGGAAGCATGCATCCTGTCCCTGCTTCGCCTGTCCGCTCCGGGAGCGGGCGAACTTATTGACAGGGAAATCGGACGCGGATACGAGTTTCCCTACATTGCCGCGGCCTGGAAGCGCGGCGGGAAATCACTTGAAGAAGCCAGAGAAGAGTTGCAGTTTGATTTCTCCGATTCTTTCCGCGACTACGATACGCTTTTGTACTGCTACGCCGAAATCAGGTGGGGGAACGCCGGCGGATTTGAATTTCTGGTAAACGAGCTCTCCCCGTATGTGGGGCCCGAATTCCTCCTGAAATGGTTTCACAACGAAGCGTTTTCCTATATGCCTGAGGGTTTCCCGCAATACGATTTCATGTCCAACCATGCTTTGAGAAAGAAACAGACAAGAGCAATAAAGGATTGGTACGAAAAACACAAGGACCGCCTTACATGGGACGCCGAAAAGCGGAAGTATTATCTTATACCTGAAGTGGAAAAGGGAAATCAATCAGAGTGAAACCGGGCCTGCCTCTGAAACTCGGGATTGTCGTCATCGCGCTTTTCGGCGTGGTGATTGCCGGGATGTTTTCATACGAGCCGCTGCGGTACAAATGGCTCGAGTCCCGCCTGCAATCGGATAATGATGCAACCCGTAAGAAGGCTATAAACATCCTGATTTCCGACGGAACAAAAGCCGTCCCTCACATCCGCCGCTGGCTGGTGTCCGAAAAAGAAGCTCTGATGGAGGGCGCAATTATCGCACTTGCGGGAACGGGGTACGACAACCTGCGGCCTGCGCTCCCCGAAATCGAAACAGCTTGCAGCAATCCGGTTCTGGAAAACTCCGCTGAACTCGATGCGCTGATGCAGGTGATAATAACAGGCCTGGCGGAAGGAGGCGGTGACTCTTTACCCGTCTGTAGACGGTGGTTGCGCCTGAAAAATGATAAACTGATTACGTCCGCATGCAAAGCGCTGACTCAAACAAAAAACAAGAACTGGATAAACGCGAAACCTGAACTCGAAAAAATCCTCGACGCACCCCTTTCACCTGCCACACATGCCGCCGCATCAGTCCTGTATAAACATGGATTTGACTGGCGAAATGAGTATTCCGGGAAATATACCATCCGTCGTAATATTCTTTGCCATATTCTGCGTTATTCCGAGGACGAGAATAAACGATACTCAGCGGCCGTTAAGCTGGCGGAAAAAGCTGATGAAATTGCCTTGGGAGAAATAATCGCATATATTCAAAACGCTACGGGTCTTGATAAACGGATAAGGAGTATGAATTCACGCGGTCGCCTCGGTCACCGTATGACTCGTGCTTCAAGCTTATTTGGCGCCCTTGAACGTAAGGGCGGGCCGAGAACCCTGGTTCTACTGGTTGAAGAACTGACAAAAAATCGTGCTTCAAAGGATACTCGCAGTAAAATAATTGAAGTTCTCAAAAGAACATATTCACGAATGCCGGACTTTTGCCCTGAATTCGACCCTGATGCAAAAGAAGAGATTCAGAAAAAACAGGCTGAAAAAGTGCGAAAATGGTATGAAAGATACAAGGACCGCCTTAAATGGGACGCTGCGTGGGGCAGGTACCGTTTCAAATACATAAATGAATGAACCATCCTGGCTGAAATCCGAACTTTTCCCAAAAAAATTTCAGATGGGCTTGATTACGGTTCCTCATTTGGTAGAATCCGGGCGGGAGAAGGGCGTAAAAGCCCGGGGTTTCTACGTTAATTTGTCTGTGAGGCCGTTTTGGACCTCGGACTGAAAGACAAGGTAGCCGTCTGCGCGGCCGCTTCAAAGGGCATCGGGAAGGCCGTGGCGCAGGTTTTCGCGCGCGAGGGCGCGAAACTCGCCATCTGCGCCCGCGGACCCGAAGCGCTCGGCGAGACGGCCAGATCAATCGAAAACGAGACCGGCGCGCCCGTTTTCGCAAAAACCTGCGACGTGTCGGACGCGGCGGCCATAAAGGAATTTATCGCCGAAACCGCTGAAAAATTCGGGCGGATCGACACGCTCTTTGTAAACGCGGGCGGGCCGAAGCCCGGAACGTTCGACGAGCTCGACGACGAAGCTTTCCAGGCAGCCGTCGACCTGAACCTGATGAGCACGGTCAGGCTTATCCGCGAAACGCTCCCGCACATGCCGAAGGCAGGCGGCTCGATAGTAATCCTGACAAGCATTTCCGTCAAGCAGCCGATTGCGGGCCTTCTGCTCTCGAACACGGTGCGCCTGGGCGTGGTCGGGCTTGCGAAGACGCTTGCAAACGAACTGGGCCCGCGCGGGATTCGTGTCAACGTCGTCGGCCCCGGTTTTGTAGATACGGAGCGCTCCCGCTCGCTGCTTGCCCGCCGCGCAAAACAGCGCGGGGAGACGGAAGAGAAAATCCGCGCCGAGCAGGCCGGGAAGGCGGCTCTCGGCAGAATAGGCGAAACGGTCGAGGTTGGAAACCTTGTCGCGTTTCTTGCGTCCGATGCGGCAAGCTACATAACGGGAACGACAATCATGGTGGACGGCGGTCTCTACGCCGGTTCGCTGTAACCGAAAAACCGAATAACTGAACAACCGAATAACCGAACAACCGAATAACCGAATAACCGAACAACTGAACAACCGAAACAAGGAGGGGGGATATGTTCAGAACAATTATTACGCTGGCCCTGCTTGCCGGATTTACCGTGATTGCCGCCGGCTGCAGGAGCGACTCGTCCGTTGCCCACAGGGACCCGATTTACGCCGACCTCGGCAACAGCGTCATCGACCTCGGGACGGTAGACCTTTCAGCGCAGTCGGCCGAGAGCGCGGGCCTTATCATGGCGTTCAACGGCCCGAAAACGTACCGCTTCACCGCGGGCGTCAGGGCCAGAATCCGCGCAAGCGTTATTGCGGGACCGGGCGCCCGCGATATCCGCGCAGACCTCTGGAAGGGAATGGGCTGGGGTTATGTCGCGTCTTTCGAAGACTGGCAGCCGGACTGGTCGCTGATTTACGAGCAAGCCCTGGACACCGGCATGTACGACATTGTCGTGGCGCCGACCGATAACACCGCGGGCCCGATAACGGTCAGGGTGGAAATCCTTGAAATTCTGCCCGGGGGCCCGTAGAATAATAGGTCTCAGGTGTCAGGTTATAGGTTTCAGGTGTCAGG
>SOJX01000087.1 GCA_004376375.1 Planctomycetota bacterium | reverse complement strand
GGCACGATTACTCCGAAGAGCGCAACAAGGAGGCTCGAAAGCCCGACCGACATCATCTCCTTCACGTTCGTCTCAAGACCGACCTCGAACAGCAGGAAAATCACGCCGATTTCCGCAAGCACGTCAATCGGCATGTCCTTTTCCTTCATCCAGTCGACGAATTCGCCGAACCCGGCAAGGTATTCGTTCGAGCCGCCGTACATGAGACAGAGCAGGCCGACGTTCCCGATAAGCACGCCGAAAAGGAGCTCGCCGATGACGCCCGGCTGGTTCATGCGCTCGAAAACTTCGCCGCCTAACTTCGCCGCGAAAAGAATCAGGATAATCGCAAACAGAACTTTAAGCATTACTCCGCCGTGCCCGCCGCCGTGCTCTTCCTCCGCGTGCTTTTCCCCGGAAGGCGCCGCTTCTCCGTGGCCGGCGTCCGATTTTTCTTCGTGCGTCGGTGTCGCTTCATCTGAGCCGTGTTCGGCGGCGAAAAGCGGAAAGAGATGGAACCCGATAACCGTAACTATGATTGCTAAGAGGATAATAGGCCGGTTGGGATTTCTGGATCGCTTCATGTCTGCCCTAGTGAGTTTAATCCGTAGAGGCAAAGAACACGCGCATGCGCCTGTTCTTTGCCCCTACACCTGTACGGTAAAGCCCAAACGGGCTGTTATAGCAACTTCATTACCTCGCGGACTGCTGAGGCGGTCTGCTCGATATCCTCGACGGTGTGCACTATTGAGATGAACATCGTTTCAAACTGCGAGGGCGCAAGATAAATCCCGCGCACCAGCATTTCGTGATGGAATTTTGCATACCTGTCGGTATCACAGGTTTTCGCGCCGTCGAAATCAACCACTTCCCCGTCGGTGAAGAAAGTGCATATCATGCTCCCCACGCGGGCATGGAAGGCAGGCACGCCTGCAGCATTGGCGGCAGTCTCGAACTCCCGGGCAAGTCGTGCCGCCTTCTCTTCAAGCGTATCGTGGAAGCTTTCGTCCGAAACCGCTTCAAGCGTGGCCAGTCCGGCCGCCATCGCCAGCGGGTTGCCGGAAAGCGTTCCGGCCTGGTAAACCGGGCCATCGGGCGCAATATGGTCCATAATGTCTGCGCGACCGCCGTACGCTCCGACAGGCAATCCGCCGCCGATCACCTTGCCGAGGGTCGTCATGTCGGGCGTAACACCGTAAAGCTCCTGCGCTCCGCCGGGCGCTATGCGGAAACCGGTTATGACCTCGTCGAAAATCAGGATGGAATCGTGTTTTTCGGTAAGCTCGCGCAGCCCTTCGAGGAAACCGTCCTTCGGAGGAATAACCCCCATGTTCCCGGCGATCGGCTCGAGGATAACGGCGGCAATATCGCCCGCCATGTTGTCGAAAACTTCCTTGACTGTATCGATATCGTTGTAAGGAAGCGCCAGCGTATCCGCGATATGGCTTTCGGGGATTCCGGGCGAGCCGGGCGTGCCGAGCGTCATCGGGCCGCTGCCGGCCTGCACGAGAAGGGCGTCAACGTGGCCGTGGTAGCAGCCGATGAACTTGATGACTTTCGACCGTCCCGTATAGCCGCGGGCGAGGCGGATCGCGCTCATCGTCGCCTCTGTGCCGGAGTTTACCATCCGGACCTTTTCAATGGACGGGACCATTCTGACTATCTTTTCAGCGAGCGCTGTTTCGCGTTCCGTGGGCGCGCCGAACGAGCTGCCGCCGGAAAGGGCCCGCTCGACAGCTTCTACGACCTTTTCCGGGACGTGACCCAGAATCAGCGGTCCCCATGATGCCACGTAATCGATGTAAGTATTACCGTCAATATCGAATACATGCGAACCTTTGCCGCGCTCAAAAAATACCGGATCACCGCCGACCGATCCAAAGGCGCGAACCGGCGAGTTGACACCGCCGGGAATTACCTTTTTCGCTTCGGTAAAGGCCGCTTGCGACCTGGCAAAAGACCGTGTTTTCATGACTGCCTCGCTGGGTATTCCTGAAAACTCTTCGGGAGTTCAGGGCAAAATTATAGTTTCTCCAAATGTTAGCGTCAAGGTTAATCCAACGGACTCCGCGCCGCGGGCGCGGGTGAAAACTGAATATGGAATTCCCGGCTATACTTGATTTCATAAGAGTAATGTTGTATACTGAATAAATAGAGGGGGAGGAATCGTGGAGCCTGCCGGCCGGCTGCGGACCGCCCGGTATTGCCTCCCCGGCTCCGGCCGCGATTTTGGAACCGGGAATATGCACCAGTTGAAGACAATCGAAGAAGGATATGAAGCAGGCGAATTTGAAGACATCATTGAGGACCTGGAAAAGTTCGTTGAGCGTAAGCGGGAGCTGATCCAGAAAGACGCCCCCAGAATCAGGATCCTTTCAGACTACAGGGTCGACGAAAATCAGGCCCTAATTAATGCCGCCCAGTTTCTTATAATCCGCCGGGGCGGCATCGACGTTGAAAAGGAGAACCGCATCCAACTGGGAGAAATGGAAGTCGAGAAGTGGATTCGCAACAAGCAACGCCAGGATGAAATTCCTTTTGCAGAAATCATCGCCCAGTGGGTGCCCGAGCACGCGGCCGGCTGGCGCGACAACCGCGTGATGATTTATACTTTCCTGTTGCAGAAAGAATCAGAAAGGTATCTTAAAATACTTCGCAGGGATGAAAACGAATAATCACAGCCCTGCGCTTACGGAACCCTCAAACACCTCCCCGTGACATATTCGGCAAGCTAAGAGCCCTCGCGGTAGCCCCGGAGGCGCTCAAGCACCCATGCGTATTCCCCGGCGATGCTCCCGGCAACGGAAGCGCTTCGCAGGTTTTCCGGCAGAACGTCGAAGGTGTAAGTCTCGATTTCGAGATGCGCCGCCGCGCCCCCTTTCAGAGACTCCCAGAACTCCGACGAAAGCAGGCTCGAAGTCGATTCAATCTCACCGGCTGAAGTGAAGAAAAGCGGGACGTGGAAATGCACCCTCATTTCCAGATCGACCTCGTTTCCACCTTCCCTTTCAATCGCTTCCGCCAGGTCGGGATAACTCAACTTTGCTCCATCGGGTTTCAAAACTCTTACCTGATGCAGGTAGACGGGATCGAGAAAAGCCTCGAGAGCCTCGAGCGCAGGCGGTGCGGTAACGGTCCTGAGCGCCGAGCTGATTTGAACTTTTGAAATTCTGATGCCGTTCTCACGCAACCGGGAAAGGCTTTCGACCGGTTTTTCAAACTGCACCGCGGCGTGACAGGTATCAAAGCAGACGCCAAGGTGACGCCTTATCATCCCGAAAGTGTCATCGTGACTGCAGCCCGTCTTTTCTGCCAGGTACCTGACGCCATTTTCCTTCAAAGGACCGTTGAAGAAATCAATTATCTCATCCGTGGTCTCAATATAGCAATCCGGCTCAGGCTCGAGGCCGATGGATATAAGCCGACCGGTCCGCTCTCGAATTTCCACCAGATGCAGAACGCAATCCATCAGCATGCGCACCATCCGTTCGACGTCATCCTCTGTCGAAATCCATGGCTTGTACGAACACGGCACAGTGCTGATACTGCCTTCAACATTTTCAGGTAACAGCGCGGAAAGAATATCGGCAAGCGTTCTGGTGTAATCGCGGCGTTCCGGCGTGCGCCAATCCGGCTTGTACACGTTCTCTTTTACTTCTGTTCCGTGGAACCGTCCATATGGAAATCCATTTACCGTGAAAACGTATAGATTATTTTCGGAAAGAAAGTCTTTGAATTCCTGAAGCTTTTCTACAGATGAAAGTGCTTTCGCAGCCTTATTACTCAACCGCAGTCCAAGGCCAAATGTCGTATCCGGCGCGACGGAATCACGCACCGCAAGCGCGTGCTCCTTAATTGCTGCAAAGTTTTCTTCCCACGTTTCACCGGGATGAATATTCAGGCAGTATGTGAGGTGTAGAGGCGGGTCAGATTGTATCTTCATGATCAATCGTGCCCATATTGAGCTTCTTCAGGTTTCGAACCCCCTCCTCAATTATATCCACGTTCATATGGTGCACTTCGATCTTCTCGCCGATTTTATCAGGCAGCGTCACGGTCAGGACGCCGCCGAGGTGTTCGCGGAACTGGTCGAGACCGTCGAGGATCTTCAATTCGCCTTCCGGTGTTTTTTCTTCAATCAGGTCCGACCATATCGGCAGGCCTGATTCGAGAAGACTGTTCAGAATACGCTTCAGGTCACTTTCCGTAATCAGGTTCTGTTTCATTGCATAGAAAGAGTCGAGCGCGATTCCGATCGATACAGCCTGCCCGTGGCCGATAGAATATCCCGACATACCCTCGAGCTTGTGCGCGCTCCAGTGGCCGAAGTCGAGCGGGCGGGCCGAGCCGAACTCGAACGCGTCGCCGCTCGTGCGGATATGGTCAAGATGCAGAATGGCGGTCCTGCGGACGAGGATCTCCATCGCGTTCCCATCGCGTTTCCTGAGCGCGGCCGCGTTCCTGCAGAGCCAGTCGAAAAACTCCGAGTCCTTGATAATCGCGACCTTGAAAGCCTCCGCGATCCCGCTTCGCCAGTTCGTATCGTCCAGAGTTGAGAGAAAATTGAAATCATTTATCACCGCGAATGGTGGCGCGAAGCTGCCGAGAAAATTTTTCATCCCGTGCTCGTTCATCCCTGTTTTCACGCCGACGCCGGCATCGTTCTGCGCGAGAACGGTTGTCGGAACGCGCACCATCCTCATGCCGCGATGCACGAGCGACGCCGCGAAACCGACGGCGTCGAGGACGCTGCCGCCGCCGATTCCCACAATGTAGCTGTGGCGGCAGAGATGGTGGTTTCCGATGTTGGTCATGATATCGCGTACGACTTCCCAGTCGTTTTTCGCCTCCTCGCCGCCCGGTATTATTTCAGGCGTACCGACAAGCTCGAGAGTCTCGGGCCGGTCGTGGAAATATCCCCTAATATCTCCGATAAGACCGGGATGCTTGTCCGCAACGCCGGAGTCAATGTAAACCAGTACGCGGTGGCGCTTGCCCTCGCCAAGCCTGTTAATAACGTCGGCGAAAAGCGGGTTCTCGCGGCTAAACAGGCCGCGGGTGAAATGGACAGGATGCTCGAACTTCACCGAGAATTCCTGCCTGTAAACGTCGCAATCGATTTTTACGCCGTTTTTTTCCGGTTGCTTTTCATGCTGTGTCATGTTCTCTCTCAATCTTCGAGCCATCTTTTGACTTCTGATGCAAGCTCGATAATCGTTGACGGCCCGTCGGGAAAGCTGATTGTAGACGCAAAACAGACTTTCCGATCAGGCCCTATTTTACCATGAGATCCCCTGATGCGCGAATGGTTCTGGCTCACGTTCCAGGGCGGCCACCCGAAAAACAATTCGCTCGGGTCGTAGCCGGGCTTGTTATGAATATCGATATGGGTCGCGTAATCGGGCGCTTCCCTTTTCTCCTTCCACCACGGATATGCAAACCAGCGCCCTTCCCCGGCAACAATCAACAGTTCTCCTGAGTGCGGATGGTCCAGGCCGCGCGTTTTCATTTCCGCCCGGTCGACGACCTCCGCCACGCCATTCAATTCCGATAACGCGCGTTTTGTTTTTTCAATTTCTTCCTGATTGCCGACATATACATGCGCTATTTCATGATCGGCAACCGCAAACGCTGAACTTGCATACAAATCGGCGTAAAGCATTTTCTTTACACGCCGCGTTTTCAAAAGGCCTGCATCGGCAAGCGCGCGGTTCGGGTAAACCGGCTCGCCCTCGACGGATGCTATCGCGTAATCGCCGAATACAATGACTTCATAGCCGTTTGACTTCGCTGCTTTAATAGTTCTCTCAAGCTGACCAGCCGCTTTCTGTAAAGCAGCTTTCGCTTTTTCACTTTTCGGGCCGTATCGCTGCAGGTCGTAATCGAGCGTGGGCAGATAAACCATGCAAAGCTCGGGCGCCAGATCGTTTTTGTTCAAAAGCGCCTCGGTTGCTGACGAAATCCAATCTCCTGCTTTCACAGACGCGAGCGGTCCCCAGTAATGCTTCAACTTGAATTTCCTGCCGACTGCTTCGCTCAAATCGGAGTAGAGGTTTGCCGGCTTGCCGTAGCAGTCCTGAATCATACCGCCGCCGTGGGTGTGAATCGGCGCCGGAGAAAGAGCTATGTTTACATCCTCTCCAAGGCTCTGCTGCCAGAACAGCATGCCTACGCCACCGCCTTTCTGGCGGAACCTTTTCCAGAATCTTTCACCTTTGACAAGTCTCGACGACTGTTCCCAGAACATGACTTTTCTAAGGTCGCGGTGGAACAGGCCGTTTGCTACCATGCCATGTTCCGAAGGCAAAGCGGCTGTGCGAAAGCTGGCCTGCACCGTGCATGTCAGGGCGGGAAAGACCGTTTCAATCGGCTTGAATTCGAGGTCTATCAGTTTCGCATTACTATGCTTCGTTACAAAATCATACCCCAGCGCAGCGACGTCTATTATCAGAAGTTTTTTATTACCTTTTGAAGCCATTCGTCAGTTTCTCATCCTAACTCGCATAAAACTTCTTCGCCGCCAGCGATGACAACGGAAAGAACAGGATAAGTATGACCGCAACTACGAGCCCCTGCCAGAAAAACAATGCGCAAAGCGCCGCCTGGACCGGAAGCAGCCCTCGAATAAGATTTCCGACCGCCTTCTGCACGTCGCCCGGGGATTTTGCATCACGTACTTTCAATGAATTAATTACAATCCAGAAAAATCCGGTAAGAGCAATTACCAGCGAAAAAATAATCTGGTAACTTACTACGGGTAGGCGGCCTGCATAAATGTCCACATAGACGATGGCCGGGATAAATATGGAAAACACGGTGGGAATAACAGGCATATCTCTCTTTTTATCGGGAATCGTCTCGGTTGCGGCTATCCGTGTTACGGAAAAGATATATACCGTTATGAATAATGCAACCATTTCGAGACTGGAGGAATCATAAAATTTAAGTCCCGAAACGGCCGCCCCGCCCAGAAGAACGCTGAATCCCCGGCATAGCCCCATGTTGAGCGGGCCGAGAAACGGTACATGCTTGATTCCACCGTTGTAAAGCAGAACGAGAAACGCGAGTGCAGCTGCCACGTAGAAGACATAAATGCCGGACAAATACGAAACCGCGACTCCGGCGAGCATTGAAAAGATAGCAGCGGCGAGCACGCTCTTGGCATTCGCCCGCCCGCTCGGAATTGGCCTTGCGGGGCGTTCTTTAGCATCGATCTCACGGTCGAAGAAATCGTTGAAAAGCAGGCCCGAGATGTACAAGAGAAAACTGGCAGCAATGCACGGTAAAACGCAATAGAAAGACGGCGCCGATTTAAGGGCCAGCGAAGCGAGGAAGAACCCCACCAGCGGGTCGCCCGGAACAGTGAACAGGTTCGGTGGGCGCATGAGCTCTAGCCATGCCCTCGTTGTCGAACCTGTCGGTGCCGATATTTCTGCGGGAAGTGTCAAAGCGGCTGCTTTCATTAACGTTGAAACTCTCTGGGGTCTACCGGCTCGAGATCGAGTTCCGGCTTCCAGTTGGGTGAATTCGAGTAAAACGAATTTGCATTGTCGTGGACAAGCGCCTGAATAACATCGTCTAAATGGCCGTCGCCGCGCATGAACTCGACGACCTTGGGAAGACTGCACGGGTCCGAAATGCCCCAGTCGGCCGACCCGTCGACAATCATCCGCTCGTGACCGAACTCTTTGATGATATCCGAAACTCTCTGCGGCGTCAGCTTGGAGATCGGGTAAACCGTCATGCCGGTGTAGCATTTCGTCTCGCGTGTGATCGGCATCGTGTCTTCGGTATTGTGGTCGATAAGAATCTTCGTCTCGTCCATCCCCTCGTCGCGGATGTTTTTTATTATCCGCTCCGCGCCTTCCGGCTTGTTGAAATGCGGAAGATGGATAAGGACCGGCATGTTCCGTTCCTTCGCCATCCGAAGCTGCTTCACAAACGCGTACTCTTCTTCATCGTTTATGTTGTTGTATCCGATCTCGCCCAGCGCCACGCAACGCTCGTGATCGAGGTATTCGCCCATGCCGGCACAGACTTCGTCAACCAGTTTAGTGTTCTCTGCTTCTTTCGGGTTGTAACCGACGGCTGCAAAGTGGTCGATTCCGAACCGCCTTGCGCGGACGGTCTCGAATTCGAGTACCAGTCCGAAGTAATCGAAAAACGTTCCCGCATACCTGCGGTTGAATCCGAGCCAGAAAGACGGCTCGACGCATGCGCGGATACCTGCCTTGTACATGGCCTGGTAGTCGTCGGTTGTGCGGGAATACATGTGGATGTGCGGCTCGATGATTATCATTTTATTTCCTTCCGGGAAAATGGCGGTTTGATGTGCGGGCTCCGAAGAGAATCAGTCAGTTTTTATCTCGCAAAAGGCATGCCTCAGCGCCTTAATGCACCTCGACATTACCTCTTGATGTAAATAGAGTTATACTGCCCTAGATATCGCGAAACCCATACATATTAATTACTGAGGAATTAATGCTCAACTACTGCTTATCAAGTAGCCAGCAAGCTCAGAAAAGCATTCAGCCTTCAGCAGTCAGCGTTCAGCTAATATATATTATTAATAAAGCTGAAAGCTGATAGCTGAATGCTGACTGCTCAGCAATGACGACTATTCCGACACCGCCTGGTCGAGGTCTTCAATAAGGTCGTCGGCATCTTCGATGCCGGTGGAAAGGCGGACAAGCGAATCGGTGATTCCAAGCTCAGCACGCACCTCCGGCGGCACGCTCACGTGAGTCATGGAAGCGGGATGGGTAATAAGCGAATCGCACCCGCCGAGGCTTTCGGCAAGCTGCCATATTTTTACCCTGTTCATGCACTTGACGCTTTCATCGAAACCGCCGTCAAGCTCGAAGCAGAGCATCGCGCCCGGGCTTGTGCTCTGTTTTTTGTGGATTGCATATCCCGGGTGGCCTTCAAGGCCGGGATAAATTACGCGCGTTACTTTCTCATTCTTCTCCAGCCACCCCGCAATCTTGATCGAGTTCTCCGCAGCACGCTCCATCCTTACCGCAAGGGTTTTTATTCCGCGCAGAGTCAGAAACGCTTCCATCGGCGCAAGAGGCGCGCCGACCGACAACAGATTGAACTGAAGCTGCTCAAGCAGCTCATCATCTGAAGTAACCACCGCGCCGCCAATAACATCGTGGTGGCCGGAAAGCGACTTCGTAAGGCTGTGAAGGGCGGCATCGGCGCCGAGTTCCAGCGGCTTCTGAAAGCACGGCGTCTGGAACGTGTTGTCGACAATAACTTTTATCCCTTTCCCGTGCGCGATATCGCATGCAGCCTTTATATCGATAACCTTCAGAAGCGGGTTCGACGGCGTCTCGACAAAAACGAGTTTCGTATTGGGTTTTATGCCTTCCGCAATTCGCTGCGGGTCAGTCATGTCGATAAAATCGAATTCGAGGCCAGTGTTTTTCCACAGGTTGTTCGCGAGCCTGCGCGTGCCGCCGTAGAGGTCGTCGCAGGCAAGGACGTGGTCGCCGCTTGAAAGAGTATGGAAAAGCGCATCGGTCGCCGCCAGGCCCGAGGCGAAGGTCACGCAACCTTTCCCGCCCTCGAGCGCGGCAAGGTTTTCCTCGAGCGCGCGCGAAGTCGGCGTCCCGGACCTCGAATAGTCGTAGCCTTTCAGCTTCCCGATCTCCTCGAGCACGTATGTCGAGGTCTGGTAAATCGGGACCGAAATCGCGCCGGAGGTCGGGTCCGGGTTGTTGCCGGCTCGAATGACTTTTGTATTAAATCTCATGGGCTGCCTCTTCATTCCGGATTATTCGTACGTATCGATATCGTCAATCGGCAGGATAAGGCTTTCATCCTGCACGAGATTCTTCTGCCCGTCGATTTCCGAAACCGCTTTGAATACGTTCCTGTGCACGGCCTCGTGCGTCGTCATAACGAGCGACACGACTCCGCTGACGGTCGCTTTCTGCCACACGCCCGCAATCGAAACGTCGTTGTCGCCCAGGATTTTCGCTATCTGGGCGAGAACTCCGGCCTTGTCCATAACGTGATAGCGGATGAAAAACTTCGACTTCGTATCTTTATAATCGACGACGGGAATATTCTCGAAATACTTCACAGGCGGCACGAACCACCCCGTCTCGACGCGTTTCGCGATGCGGACAATATCGCTCACGACAATCGACGACGTCGGCTGCTGCCCCGCGCCGAGGCCTGAAATCATCGTGGTTCTGGTGTCGTCGCCGCTGAGGAATATGCCGTTGTACTCGTCGTTGACGCCGGAGAGCACGTGCTCGTTCGGAATCAGCGTCGGCCCCACGCGCATCTCGAGCCCGGCTTCGGTGCGCTTCACAATCGCGAGCAGCTTTACGGTATAACCGAGGTCGGCCGCATAAGAGATGTTGTCCTGCGTAAGCTTCGTGATACCGACGGTGCGGATATCATCACTGATCTTGTTATTAAAAAGCAGCGAACCAAGGATTACAAGCTTCTGCGCGCTGTCGAGCCCTTCCACGTCGAACGTCGGGTCGGGCTCGGCAAAGCCCTTCTCCTGTGCAAGGCTGAGCGCTTCCCCGTACTCCATCCCTTCGCGCATTCTGGTGAGAATATAGTTCGTCGTCCCGTTCAGAATCCCGTAAAGGTACTCAAAACTTTCCGCGACAAACGAATGCTGAATCATGCTTATAATCGGAATAGCGGCCGCGACCGCGCCCTCGAACGCGAAGTTGACCTTGTGCTCGGATGCGGCTTCCATAAGCTCGACAAGATGCTTCGCCGCGATAGCCTTGTTCGCCGTGACGACGTGCTTGCCGTTCTCAAACGCCTTGAGCACGAGCAACCTTGCAGGCTCGTAACCGCCCAGGAGCTCAACGACAACCTGCACGTCCGGGTCAGTAACGACATCTTCCGGGTTCTGCGTAAGCATGCTTTCCGGCAGCGCAAGCTCGGGCCCCGGCTTGCGTGAGCGGTAGCTGATCTTCTTTATGACCGGGCAGATGCCGCTACGGTTCTCGAGCAGGTCGCGCTTGTCAAGGATAGACTTTACTACTCCCTGCCCGATACCGCCGTAACCGAGTATGCCGATTCCGATTTCCATTCCCAGCTTCTCCAAAACGCCGGATAAGTCAGAAAGTCCAACTTCGCGAACGAACAAGACTTCCGATTATATCAACTCCGATGTCTTTTGCAAGGTTTTACACTGGAAACGCTTACGCTGCAAACGCGAAAGCTCTGGACACGTAGAGCATAACAATGGTATCATGCGCCGACATCTGACGGGAAAAAGTACGCAACTTCACGAGGGACACCATGCGCTACAAGGAATACGGAAAAACGGGGAAACAGGTCTCAGTTCTCGGCTTCGGCGCCATGCGGTTCGACCCGCCGGATGACGAGGAAAACGCGATAAAGACCGTCCACAAAGCCGTCGAGCTGGGAATCAACTATTTCGACAGCGCGCCCGGCTACTGCAAAGACAACTCGGAAACCTTTCTCGGGAAGGCGCTGTCGCTTCTGCCGCCGGAGAAACAGAAGGAGATTTACGTCTCCACGAAAACAAGCATCGGCAGCGACCCGACGGCCGACGACGTCCGCAAGCGAATCGAGGACCAGCTCAAGAAACTCCGGCGCGATACAATCACCTTTTACAACCAGTGGTGCATAATGGACCTCGACCAGTTCAAAAGGGTCATGGCACCGGGCGGCCCGTTCGAGGGCGCGCAAAAAGCTAAAGAGGAAGGCCTTATCGAGCATCTCGCCTTCTCGACCCACGCCCGCGGCGACGAGATCGCGGAAATGGTAAAGGACAGCCCATTCGAAGGCGTTACGATGGGCTACAACATCCTGAACCACCGCCTGCGCAACGAGGGAATGAAGGCCGCGCACGCGGCCGGGCTCGCCGTCATGACGATGAACCCGCTCGGCGGCGGCATGCTCTGCCACAGCGAGGAAAAGCTCGGATTCCTGCGCGAGGACGAGTCCGACCACTTCATCTCCGCATCGCTGCGGTTCATCTTCTCGCATCCCGAAGTCACGGTCGTTCTTTCCGGCATGGGCGTACCGGAGCACGTGGAGTTCAACGTCGAGGTCGCCAACTCGGTCAAAGGGCCGAATCCCGAAACCGTTGAGCGGATAATTGAGAAATATGACAAGCTGGGCGAGAAATACTGCACCGGCTGCCGCTATTGCCTCGAGGACTGTCCCGAGGGCATCCAGATTCACATCCTGATGCGCCTCGCCGACTGCCTGCGCATGGGCATGGACGCCGAGGCGAAACGGCTGTATGAGATGTTCAACAAAAACGCCGAGATGTGGCTGAAGAACAAGTACGCCAAAGACTGCACCGAATGCGGCTCCTGCGAAGACCTCTGCACGCAGCAGCTCCCCATCCAGGAATACCTCGCCAACGTCGCCGAGTTTTTCGGGGAGAAGTAGACTGTAGGGGCGAGGCCGTGCCTCGCCCGGTATAAACGGGCGAGCCACGAGCTCGCCCCTACAATACCGAACGCGCTCAGTTTTTCGGAGACAAAAACAGTAAATGAAAAAAATACGCAAAATATTAATCGAGAAGGGACGCGAGCATTTCAGAAAAAGGAAAAGGATTTATCCTTTCACAAAAGTGGCCGCGGCCGACCGGTTTCTAAATAATCTTGACAAGTATCCCCACGCATTTGTACTTGCTTGCTTGGCAGACCAGCAAATGAAAGCGGAAAAAGCGTGGCTGATTCCATACGAAATCTATAAAAAGCTCGGAGGGTTTTCTTTCAGGCGCCTAAAAAGATTGACGATTGGAGAAATTAATCGCCTCATGACAAAACCCGATAAACTGCACCATTATCCGAAGAAAATGAGCAAATATATTTACGCGGCGATAAAACATATTTCAGAAAAATACAATGGTGATGCATCACTCATTTGGCGTAACAGGCCTTCCAGCGCGCAGATTGTTTTAAGGTTTATATTATTTCGAGGAATGGGAATTAAAATCGCAACAATGGCTGCAAATATCCTGGCTCGCGATCTAAAAGTGCCGATGCGCGACCACTATTCAATCGACATCTCACCTGATAGGCATGTAAAGCGCACATTTAAGCGCCTTGGCTTGATAACACCACAAGCCACGAATGAAGAACTTATCTACTGTGCTCGTGCATTACATCCGGAATTCCCGGGCTTGTTGGACTATCCAGCATATACAATAGGTAAGAATTGGTGCAGACCCGGAAAACCATTATGCGATGAATGCCACATGACAAACGCTTGCCCAAAGATATATTAGAAACCGATATCGGTTTCTGCGTTCTCTTCGTATCCTGGATGAAATCGCATGCAAGGCAATAAAAATCAGGGCCACCGACGCTCAATCCGCCTGGAGAATTACGATTATTCGCAGGCGGGCGCGTATTTTGTGACGATATGCGAGCGTAAGAGAAGATGTATTTTCGGTAGGATTATTAATGGAGCGGTGCGGCTTAGTCAAATAGGAAAGATTGTACAGGAGGTCTGGCTGCGTTCGGAAAAAGTATATAAGAATGTCAGTCTTGATGAGTTTGTAATAATGCCAAACCACATTCATGGCATAATCGTAATCAATGAAGATGTAGGGGCGAGGCCGCGCCTCGCCCGGAATAATAAGAGGGCGAGCCATGGGCTCGCCCCTACAATTAAAGCAATCGCACCTCCAAGAGGAGCACTTGGACGAGTAATCGGTCAGTTTAAGTCATCAGTAACAAGACAAATCAACAAAACACGCAAAAGTAATCCAATATACATCTGGCAGCGAAATTATTACGACCGTGTTATACGCAATGAAGATGAGTTGAATTACATCAGACAATATATTATAGATAATCCAGTGAACTGGGATTTCGACAGGGAAAATCCGAGGGCGAAGAAAAAGAAAAAACCGCAAGAGCCATGGGAAATGTAGGGGCGAGGCCGTGCCTCGCCCTTAACAATAATAGGGCGAGCTACGAGCTCGCCCCTACTTTCGCGGAATGATGATGCAGGAAATCGAGCTCTCGGGTAATGTAATTACTAACAATTTTCCGTCGAAAGCAACTTCCTTTTCTGCGAAACGACCGGCTTCGCGGCTCTGACCCTCTTCCGGTTTGTCGTTCAGTCTGCCTGTGAATATGTGGTGAACAGCTTTTTTCGGCAGGTCGGGAAACTTCGACAAATCGACGAGTATCTCCATCGGCTTGCTGAAATTCCGATTGATCGCGTGAAAGTAAATTGCCTTGTCATCCGCAGTCGCCAGGGCATCTATGCAAGCCACTTTTTTCCTCGGCCTGACAGATCCCATCCTGAACGGTTGCTCGTAGGTCGGCACGTTTTCACTGTTCATCGACAGCATCTTATTGCCGTGATATTTCGAGTAGAACATCGTAACCTGCCCGGTGGGCATAAAAAACGCCGGAGTCTTGTATTCTGAATCGACGTGGATACAGGTTATCCCCCAGCTTCTTCCGACCGTCATCGACTGGCAGGCAATCTTTACCGCGTCCCCCGCCCGCATGAATGCGTGAAGAAAACCGGCTGCTCCGATCCCCTTTGCGAAGCTCGAATCCAAAGGCGGTTTTGCTCCCTTTAATCTCCACCAGCCGTTCCAGTTCCATTCCGTTACGGCAAGCCTGTAGCCCGACTTTTTCCCCAATTCGGTCAGGCCCGGGATTACCGATTCGCCTTTATCGTTGCCCTTGTTCGGTATGGCAACCCAGGCCTTCCATACGTCTTCCGCGGTAAGGTCTTCGAGCGGAAAAGGCTTGTCATCCTTTTTCACCTCTTTGATACTCCATGGGATATAAAAATGCTTAACCAGGAACTCGACCTTGTCTCCCAGTTTCTCACGAACCAGTTTGACGTTTTCCACGGAAACCACATCGACAATAATGCTGATCCCGGGGTCGATTTCATGCACGGCGTTCACATAGGCTTCAAGGCATTCAACGTAGAACTTATCGAAATCAGTAACGCCGTGCTTGTTCTGCCATTCCTTATTCTGCTTCAGATGCCTGAGGATTCCCCAGGTCTCGTTACCGATCTGGAAATATTTAACACCGTAAGGTTTCTTATTTCCATTTATTGCGCGGATCGAAGGCCAATCGACCATGCCTTCGGGAAGTTTTGCGCCCTGCGGAGAATTGCAGTAGGCGACGAGCGAGGCCGCGTGCATGGCGGCATCTTTCAGCGTTTTCTTTTTCAGAAGCGCGTCGCCGAAGTTGACGACGACGATTGGTTCCGTTTTCAGGTCTTTGCACAAACGCAGGAATTCGTCATACCCGAAATTGTTCGTCACTTCGTTTCCCCTGATGCCTTTGCTTTTCGGCCGTTCCTTTCCCCGGCCCGGCACGTTATCGATCATGTCGCGCCAGTCCATGTAATCCACGTCGGTCCCGCCGGGGAAACGGAGAATCGGGATACGCATTTCGTGGAGGCGTTTCAGCACTTCCGGCTGCAGTTCATGAGTGCCGGGTGTAAGACCGGCCTCGACGCCGATTTCTCCGCCCCAGCTCGGACGCTCGAGAAAGTGCCCGAAAATCCTGTCGTCAATATCGTGCAGTTCGTTATTCTCCACACTAAAACGGATTTCAGGCTTTTCGGCAGATTCTGCCGTCCCGGGCAGCGGGGTTTCTGCTTTTGTACTTCCTGCACATCCATTAATAAGGCACAAGACCATGACCGGAATGCAGCAAATGAAACGCCTCATTTAACCTCCAGATTCAATGTAATTTGACCAGGCGAAATATTATCACGTCGTTTTACAATAAACAACAGTGAATTACAGTTGAACTCTCCCAGCCGCCGCGCTAACATTGACTTATAATCCAAATACGCACAAGAATTCCCGGAGGAAACCATGAAATCATACAGAAAAGAACTCTGGTTCAACGTGAAGAAGCGGCGGGAGTTTATCCACATCACGCCGCAAGTGGAAGAATGCATCCGCGAAAGCGGTATCAAGGAAGGCTTCGTCCTCGTAAACGCGATGCATATCACGGCATCGGTCTTCATCAACGACAACGAGAGTGGCCTGCATCACGATTACGAAAAATGGCTCGAAGGCCTTGCGCCGCACGCTCCGACTTCGCAGTACAGGCACAACGTCGGCGAGGACAACGCCGACGCACATCTCAAGCGCACAGTGATGGGACGCGAAGTTGTCGTCGCGATTACGAACGGCGAGCTCGATTTCGGTACGTGGGAGCGGATTTTCTACGGCGAGTTCGACGGCCGCCGCAAGAAACGCGTGCTTGTGAAAATCATCGGCGAGTAATATATCAACAGTTCAAAATAACGCACGCGTATTCCTGTTTAAGCGTGATTATATTGACATATCGAAAATCAGGAAACGGGCAATGCTCGTAACGGATTGAAAACGCATAGGATATGAAGACCGGCACATTCTCCTTTTTTCCGGCATGCATATTGCTCGATATATTACGGGAGATACTCTGTGTAAAGCAGGATTTTATTGACAAAACTTTTTCACCTGTTTCAGGGTAATCTCCGAAAACACTTGCATGTTTTGCAGCCCGGATTTACACTTGTAATATCGCTGACAGCTTCCAGCCGCAAATCCGATTGGGGGCATAAATGACCCGCAGGCATTCCAAACTGATTCTGCTTTCCGTTTTCATATTTCTGGTTACAGCCTTTTTAATCACCCCTGCCGCCCGCGGTGAAGACGTAATCTATCTCGAGAACGGCCAGGTCGTGAAGGGCCGGGTACTCGAGAATACGAAGAAAAAAGTCGTCATCAAAACCAGGCGCGGCATCGTAACGACCTTCCCCAAAAGTGAAGTGGAGCGGATAGAATACGGCCCGGACTTCGAGAAGGAACTCAAGCAAAAGTTTCAGAAAGCGCGCACGGCGGACGATTTCTTCAAGCTCGGTAACTGGTGCAAGGAATCGGGGGAAGACGAAGAAGCTGAAAAATGCTTCCGCAAGGCGCTCGAAAAGAACCCGGATCACGAAGGCGCGAGGAAAGCGCTCGGGTATATCCGGCACGAGGGAAAATGGTACGCGGAAGAGGACTACTACACCAATGTAAAAGGCATGGTCCGCCACAAGGGAAGCTGGATAACGAAAAAAGAGCTGGAAGAACTGAAGCTCAAGAAAGAACGGGAAAAGGCTGCCAGGAAGGAAAAGACAGGGCAAAAAGTCATAAGAGTCGCGAAGAAAAACGGCAATAAAATAGTCAGGAGTAAAAGCTCCTCTAAAAAACGCCACAGCAAGGGCCGGGGCGGCGCGGCCGGCACTCACAACCTGAAAGTCAAGACGGACGACGGGGAGCGCAAGTACGTCCTCACCGTTCCGAAGTGGGCGGCGTCCGGGAAGCCAGCCCCGCTTGTGGTCCTCCTGCACGGAACCAATTCCCGCCCGTCGTACATGCTCCAATTCTGGAGGCCGGTCGCCGGGAAGGACGCTATCCTCGCCGCCCCCTGGGCGATTGCGGGAAAATGGAGCAACGAGTCGCCGGAAAAAGACATCAAGTTCGTTCTGGCCATGGTCGAGCAGGTAAAGAAACGCTACAACATCGACCTCAACCGGATATACGTAGCCGGTCACTCCCGCGGCGGGTTTTTTACGTTTACCATCGGAGTACCGCACGGAGACGTCTTCGCGGCCTGCGGCATTCTGGCCGGAGGCGCGAATTACTACAGGAACCCTTCCGAGAGAAGAGCGCCTTTCTACATCTGGATTGTCGAGAGAGACCCGTCGGTGCCGGCAAGCTCGGCACGCGATGCAAAAGCCGTGCTCGAGAAGAACGGCCATGAAGTCCTCTACCACGAAGTCCCCGGGGGCAATGGAACCGCTGCCGACCACGAGCTTACCCGTGCATGCTGCCAGGAATGCTGGGATTTCATGAAGAAGAAAAAATGGGCCCCGGTCGAAAAGAAAGAGGAAGAGCCTGAGAAAAAGGACGAACCGAAAAAGGAAAAAGACGAGTCGAAGACTGAAAAAAGCCCGTAGCGAAATAACGCTGACTATTTTTCCTCGCGGATGCGCTCGAGCTCGTGCAGGATCTCCCTGCGCATGACTTCCATGGCTTTTTCGACCATCTCTGCTTCAAATCCGATCCTGTCAATCATGCCGGGCAACCGCACGCGCTTTTCTTTCACGTCGCCTTCCGCGTTAAGGTAAAGGTATTCGGTTTTTGTATCTACCAGCATGCACCGTACTACCGCGAGCGTGGCGATGGACTCCCCCACCCAGCTCATATCTGTATCGACTGAAACGGCGTAAATAAGAACCGCCCTTGCCCCGAGGCGCGCAGCGGCAATACGAATCTCTTCCCCGTACATAATCGCATGAGCGCAAACAAGATACTCGGGCGGGAATACGGGCCTGGTCTTGAATCCCGCTTTCCTGAAAAACTCAATCCAGCGTTTCCGCTCCTTTTCTCTTATCGTTTCCGTATCTTCTTCGCCTATCTTGATGATTGCAATCTTCGCCTTAGTGCCCTCTGAAATATCAACCGTCGGCTCGATACGGAGTACTTCAAGGAGTTTTGCATTAAGCTGCTCCCGCAGATACTGGTAGTGCTGCCTGAGCCATGCGCGGTAGCCCGCATCCTGCGGTCCAAGGGCAGCGTTTAGTTTCTGGTTAGCCAGTAAATCATTGTTCAGCCTGTCGATATCTTCTCCAGTTACGACAGGTTGCCCCATTACTTTGTCGAATCTGCGTTTAAACTCCCAATTCGCCCTGTGCTGGAGCCACGAATTCTCATAACGCTCTTCGCGTGGAATAGGTTTTCTCGATTTCTCGAAGTATCCGCCGAAAGTCGTTCTAAGCTTGCCGTAGGCAGGAGGCGCCTTTCCTGCAAGCCCTTCATACGACGCGCAGCCACAGGCAAATGGAAAGACGGTGAGAAAAACGGATGTAATAAGGAAATGCTTCACGCCGATCCCGTGTTGTTTTACGTTTTCCTTTTTACTGCTTTGCCCTCTCCTGAAGGGCAAGCACGGTTTCCTTGCGAAGGATATCGACGGCAGCCTTTTTCGACCCGGCGGTAAAATCCTTCATGTCGAGAAAGTAGCACGGGCGGACAGTCTGGCGCTCGTCTTCGCCCTCGACGGCGAACTCCAGGTATTCGTTACGCACGTCCCAGCACGCTCCCTTGGCGAACGTGAGGGCCGCCGCATGACTGCCGGGAACGAAGAACGCGCCGACGATGGTAAGGTAAAGAAGGCCGCCGACGTTGCAGCCTTTTTCAGTAGCGCTCGCAGCCGCATACACCAGCATCGCGTCCGCGTTGAGGCGCGCGGCCGCCATCCGCAGGTCGTAGAAACCGGGATTTGCAGACGCGATGTTCGAAGTAATAAACAGCACCTTGACGAGGCCCGTCCCCTCCAGCGCATCCCGCCATGCCTTTTTATCCTCGTTTCGAATCGTCTCAACACCCTCTTTCCCGGCCTCGCAGATGGCAAGCTTGATGGGTTTTTCCTTTGAGAACTTGTACGTGGGCTCGATCTTGAGAATATCCTCGACAGCCTGGTTCGTCGCCTGCCGCTGGGCGGTGAAAGGCGACTGGCCTTTCTGCTTCACCGGCGCCATAGGAGTAAAAGTCGGCGCCAGTCGCTGACGAAGAAAAGTGTCGAAATAAGGCGGGTCGGGGTGCAAACTTTTACAGCCTGAAATCATGACTGCAACGGCGAATAAGCCCAGAATGGCAGCGTTTCTCATATTTTCCTCCCGTTTTCCGTTCCGGCGATAATTGAAATTATTCCCTACTTATTATAGCCACCTGCACAATAAAACGTTCACCAAAATCTCTTATTCAAGGAATATGGATTAACACACAGAACAGCAGTCATCCAGCGGGTTTGGGCAAGATCATCGGTGAGTTGTATCTTCCTCCGCCCCGTTTTTCCCGGGCGGAGAAATGATATGCCATACGCCTTCGTAGAAATTCGTCGCGCCGGTGACGTGCGGTTGCTTCCCCATCGCGAAGGGAATCCCCTTCAGGAATGCAACTCCGTAAAACGGCCTTAGATACCACGCGCACTGCCCGCCTGCGAAAAGCGATATCAGAAGCCATGCAAGAATAACTGCAATTCCTTTCCTTACGCTGACGCCGTGGCCTTTAATCAAGGCCAGAGTGCGGTAGACAAGCGTAACCGAGCCGCAGACGGCGATAAAGGCCACGTTCATCCCGAGGAAAAGCGGGTACCCGCCCATATGCGCCCCATCAGTCGGCTTGACGGTCGTAAGCGCAAGGAAAAAACAGGCCGGCGCAAGCGATGAAAGAAGAAGAGAAATATCACGAAATGTCTTGAGCGCAAGGAATTGCACGTCGACGAATGAAAGCTTCCACGTGATAAACTTTGAAAACACGTAATAACATATCGAGCAGATGCCGCATGTGATAAAAATCAGCATCGGAAACTTAATCAGGTTCCTCACGGCGTACAGGTTGCTGTGAACGGACCCGACCGCGAACCCGTAAACCGCCGAGCAAATGATTGTAACGACTATAAGCTTTGTAGCCGCTAGCACAGGAGCCCCAGAATTTTCGCCATCCTGTAATTGATGAAGACGAGCAGCAGCAGCCAGAACGCCCACAGCAGCGCGAAAAGGTCGGTCACCTCGCTCATCTTTTTCCTGTCCCAGACGAAGCACCTGCCCATGTGCACGATGCCCAGGGTCAGGGACACCAGTAAAAAGAAAAAAGATATCTGTACCGGAGTGCCCGATTTCTCGCACGTCGTGAAATCGATGAACCAGATTATGGGCGCAAACCCGAACGTGAACATCCCGGCCACGCACGGAATGATGAGCGCCATCGTAAGACCCTGCTTCAAGTTGAGTTTGAACCCGAGGTATGTCCAGAAAACGTAGAAACAGGGGAAGCAGATAAGAAGCGAACCCGTGAACAGCGTCGAGATTTTCCAGAAAGATTTGACTCCGCCGACCGGCCCGATGAAACCGTAGGGGAGCGCGAACAGGAGCCCTGAAAGCAGAAGAAGCAGGCTCAGAAGCAGAAGGTGCTTGCGGTAGTTGACGCTTACCGACAGACGCTCCTTGCTGCCGAGAAACCATTCGATTGCAAAAAATGGAAACACGAATCCACGGGCGATTTCGGCTATCGAAAAGGGCGTTATGATTTCCGGTTTTCCCGGCTCCCGCCTTACCGGGCTGCGCCTTCCCGGGCTTCGAAGCCTTCCGGACGCCCGCGCCCGTGGTTTCGGCTCCCCTGAATCACCGTCGTTGGGTAAGTGCGGCCTTTCAACGTTTTCTCTATCCGGCATATCTGCCTCCTTTGAAAAGGATGTCCTTGATGAAATCCAGTCCGAAAAAACCGTCGCCGGGTTGCTCCAGGCCGTCATGGAAACTGTCGGGCCCGGCGAGACGGCGGCGGTACCTGAGGTGCTTATTGAGCGAGAGTTTTACAAGAGGGCGCCATATCGCCGCCGTCAGGTTCTGGCGGATAAGATGGTGCCACAACCGGTTGGAGCGCTTGTACAGGTAAGTCATCAGCAGATACGACGGTATTTCCAAAAAAGATTTCGGCCGTCGTTTCCAAATCGATTCCCGCGAAAAAAGCCGCTTATAACACCACGCGTATCCATCCTCGAGCTCTTTCGGCGACATGTGCTTCGTGCGGAAAACGGCGTGCGCGGTATCGTAAAGCTCCCAGTTCCTGTGAAGGAGCCGCCCCTCGGCTTCCATTTTCCGAAACAGCGGCGTGCCGGGATATGGCGTCAGAATATGAAAAGTCGCGCACTCGAGCCGGTTCTCTTCAATCCAGCCGACTGTTTTCCGAAACACGTCTTTTCTGTCGTGGTCGAAGCCGAAAACAAAACTGCCGTTTACCTGGATGCCGTACCGGTGAAAAATTTCAACCCGCCTGGCATAATCCACCGCGTTCGGACAGCGCTTGTTGGAGTCAATAAGGTTTTCGTCCGTGAGAGACTCGAAGCCTACAAAGACGCCGGTGCAGCCGGCAAGCGCCATCTCTTTTACTATGGAAGGATCATCGGTAACGTCAACGGTAACGGCCGCGCTCCAGATAATGTCGAGCGACTGCAACGCCCGGCATAGTTCGCGAAAATATTCAATGTCCGCTCCAAGGTTGTTGTCTATGAAAACCGCATACGGCTCGCCGCTTGACTCGATTTCCTCAACGACCTGCCCCACGTCACGCGCATGGTACGGCATCTTCAGGCCCTTTGTCGCAAGGTAACAGAAGCTGCAGCGGTTCCTGCATCCCCTGCTTGCGATCAGGCTGAGCGTTGTAAGGAAACTCCCCTTCGGAAGAATATCTCTTCGCGGCAGCGGTTCATTACGGTAGGGCCTGCGGTAATCACCGCGGTAAACGGATTTCACTTTTCCCGACTCGACGTCTCGAAGAAACTTCGGCCAGACCGACACGCCTTCCCCGATGCAGATTGCATCGGCGTGCGGCGCCGCCTCGTCCGGGCATGAAACCATATGCGGCCCGCCGAGAATCACCTTCGCCCCCCGCGCCCTGTACCACGCCGCAAGCTCGTACGCCCGTTTCGCAAAGGTCAGATGCACGGTAATTCCCACGACCTCGGGATACGGGTCGTAAGGCGGATGACCCTGAAGCAGGTTTTCATCCCAGTATTTCACGTCCCAGTTCGATGGCGTGGCCGCCGCGACGCTGGTCAGGGCAAGCGTCGGAGTAAGGACGTGCTTGCCGAAACTCGCGCGCGGGTCTTTGGGATAAAACGGATTTATCAGTAGCGCCCGCCGCGGCAGGACCGGCCCCGGCGGTACGTTATAATCCAATCTCGGCGCTTCTCTCATCTCTTGTGGGCAAAACAGGTTACGCATAGCCATCTCCTTCCTTCGAGACGTTACATAAAGTACTTTATATTATAAAGTATATGCCGAAAAAAATTTACCTTCTACTCTTTTCCAATCATCTCTTCCAGGTCTTCGATATATTTCCTGAACTGTTTTCTGCCTTCACCTGTTATCGAAAACGTGGTGCGGGGTTTCCTGCCGACGTAATCCTTCTTGACCGATATAAGACCGCCCTCCTCCAGGATGCGGGAGTGGACGCTCAGGTTGCCGTCCGTTACTTCGAGAAAATCTTTCAGTTCCGGAAAGGTGAGCTTGCCGCGCGCGGCAAGCGCGGACATGATTGCGAGCCGCACGCGCTCGTGGATTATCTTGTTGAGCTTTTCCGGGTTCATTTCGCCGCAGGCCTCAGAAGCCTGTATATTCCAAAGATAATGTGAACGCCGCCGAAGCCGGCGCCCAGCATGATAAGCGCGACTATCGGCGGTGTAAACGCCGCAACTGCGCCCAGGATCAGGAACGCGATACCCTGTATCGCGTGGTCAATCCCCGTGTAATAGGAAAACGAGAAAGTCATGACGCCGTAACAGAGCAGCCAGACCGCCGGTATCAGATGGCAATCGCGGCTGAAACCCAGCGCAATCGTCAGGACGCCGGCGGCTATGATAACCGGAACCTGTGCGAGTATCATCCTCACGCCGAGCGAGCTCCAGGACGAGAGACCGAGCTTTTTTGCATTCAGTTTTATAAGGATTTTCACGCAGCCGAGGGTTACGACAAGCACGACGGCCCAGAGAGTCGCCAGGTTTTTTACATCAACGTTATCAACCTTTGCAAAGTCGGCAAGTTTCTCCGCGCCGAGGATGAACCACGTAAGTACAGCCCCCGCCGCACCCATGATTCCTGCAACCAGGTAGCCTGACGCCGGGACGTTCTTGTACCGCGTCGATGCTTCCATGGTCTTTTTTATAAACTTCAGATCCCGCTCGAGTTCTTTATAGCCCATAAATAACTCCAAGTCGTTTGTCGTTTGTCGTTTGTTCCGAGTTCCGAGTTCCGAGTTCCGAGTTTCGAGTTTCGAGTTTCGAGTTTCGGAGGCCCTCTGTATTATTCGGTGTCTTTATCTGATAACTTTATACTACAAAGTACTTTATCCGTCAAGCTATAAATCGATTTTATTTGGATTTTTTACAGGTGGCTTGCCGGGTGAATGTTCTAATCCCTTGCTCGGAGCTGAGATAGCGCAAAATGCACCACCAGGGGTAGGCCAGAACAAGCCCGAGAATGCAGACCCACGTGGCGAGGTATGGGTCTCCATATTCCCTCTTTCTTTATCCCAGGAACGCGGCGAGCAAACCGGTCTGGTTACGCTCGCCCGCTAAACGAATATGCGATTTTAGATTTTCTTTCAATCGACAATCGTAAATCGGCAATCGAATAACGCGCCGCGCAAGCGCGGCGGCTAACATATTGATTATTCCTTTATTCCCTTGTTCCCTTATTTCCTTATTCCCTTGTTCCCTTGTTCCCTTATTTCCTTATTACCTGCATTCAATCCGGAAAATGCTTGCAGAAAAAGGCATTTATTCTTAGAATGGTTTATTCGGTTCCCCGGGGTAAAGGCACATGCTTACGCATCCCATCCGACTTGAAGACGTTATACGCCCGGTCGCGGACGACCTGCGGACCGTGGAAGAGCTTGTGCGGAAATCTTTCGAGACGCCGCACCCGTTCCTCGTCGAGATAATCAGCCACGTCTCCCGCCTCTCGGGGAAAAAACTCCGCCCCCTGCTTGTGCTCCTGGCCGGCAGGGCCGCGGGAAAGGTCACTGAAAAACACCACAAACTCGGCCTGGCGATAGAGCTCGTACATACCGCGACCCTTATCCACGACGATATGCTCGACAGGTCCGAGCTGCGCAGGAAAATGCAGACCGTCAACGCGCGATGGGGAGTCGACGCCGCGATCCTGCTCGGCGATTACCTCTTCAGCGAAGCCTTCCGCGTCTCCACAACAATCGACGGCGCAGAACTGGCGGGCGAGCTTGCCGAAATCACGAACTCGATATCCGTCGGCGAGCTCCGCCAGACGATGAGCAAGTTCCGGCTCGACCTCACGGAAGAGGAATATCTCGACATAATCCGGCGGAAAACGGCGCTTCTGTACGCGGCCGCGTGTTACTACGGCGCGCGTTACGGCGGCGACCCAGAGCGCGCCGAAAGCTACCGCATATTCGGCGAAAAAGTCGGCATGGCGTTTCAGATAGTGGACGACCTGCTCGACATCCTCGGCACCGAATCGGAGATGGGGAAAACGCTCGGCACCGACCTCGCCCTTGGAAAGTTGACTCTTCCGCTCATTCACCTGCTTGGCACCGCGCCGCAGGACACGCGCAGCCGGCTCGTGGAGAGCCTGAAGCCGCCTGTTGAAGAAACCGAAAGAATTCGCATCGTCGAAGCCGCGAGCGAGTCCGGCTCAATCGCATACGCCAGGACTTTTGCCCGAAGACTTGTGGACGAGGCAAAAGCGGAGCTGGATTTCCTCCCCGCCGGTGACGCGCGCGACAGCCTTTTCGCGGTCGCGGACTTCTGCATAGCGCGCCGCATCTGACGGCTTGCCTGAATTCATCCTGGGAGCCCGCCCGGAACATGGCAGAAGATAACAAGGCAATTTCAGTAACAGACACTTCTGCCGCAGACACCGGAACACATTCGCCCCCGAAATGGGCCGTCCCCATCGTCGGCCTGCTCCTGGCGTTATCAATAGTGCTCCTTATCGCAGGAATCGCCCTGGGCGCCTCCTTCCACACCGCAGCGATAACGCTCTCCATCCTGGCGATAGTATCGGGAGTAATAACGATATTCGCAGGCCTGTTCGCAGCCCGCCGGATAACGGTTGTAACGTGCATCTGGGTTGCGTTTATCATCTCCCTTGCCGCGCATGGGTTCCAGTTGCTCACCCGCGGAGCCGTCGGTGGATACAGATACCCCGCGTATATCCTTATCGGCCTTGCCTGCGGCGGGGGGCTGGTTGCCGTATGGTTATGGACCGAAAAAATCTGGCGCTTCCTTGCATCGAAGAATTTCGCCGTCGGCATCCTCATCATCCTGACATCATGCGTTTTCATTGGGACCGCCTTTCGGCCGATCGACGGCTCGCGGTCCGGATTCCTCGAACGGCACGGAAAATGGCTGTACCGGAACGGGGTCAGGATGGGCCTTGTCGAAAAGGATAAAACAGGCCCGGAAAAACCCGCGCATGCGCACGGAGGAGAAGCGAAGCTGAACCCGACCGAAAAGCGGCTCGGCAACCTTGCTTTCCTGGCGGCCAGGGAAATCTATTTCGCCGACGCGTTTCATTCATGGTGGTTCATAACATATCTGGGGCTTCTTATTCTCGCATGCGCTTTCTGCACGCTTGACCGGTGGCCTTTCAAGCTGCGTGACGTCGGTTTCGTCATGACCCACCTTTCGCTCGTACTCATACTTTTCGGCGCCTCTCTTTACCGGAAATCCGGCTCGGAGGGAACCCTCCGCCTGTCCGATAATAAAGATATCGCAGCCCTCAGTTCGGAAATCTATCGCCGGCATCTTCATCCCGTCCCTCCCGTGGAAGCGGACAGCTACGTCGAGATACCGTCCAACCCGGACGCTTATACGCCGCTCGATGAAAAAGTCCGGCCTCTGGGTTTCAAGATAAGGGCAAAGAAAATCTGGCTCGAAAAACACGAGCCGAAGTTCCGTCTCGGAGCGAGGCTGATTAAAAACGAAGGGCTTGAAGGATGGTATCCCATTCCCATACGCCTGGGGAAAACGGTCGAAATGTTCGACACGGGCTGGACGATCGAGTTCGGAGATATGTACATAGAAGATGATTCCGAGAGCTTCCAGGCCAATACGTCGCTGATTTTCTACGAACCGAAAGAAACACAACCCGGCAACTCATCCGGCACTAAAAAAGACGGACACCGTATGGGGGAACCGCCGAGCATGCGGGAGCTCGAGAAAAACTACCGCCTCGCGGAAGTTATCCCCGTATCGCCCGGAAGGATAATAAACCGCGCCGGATACAGAATCGAAGTCACCGGGCTCTGGCGCGACGGAGGCGTCGGCATGAAGCCGTCGCAGGACGGGCCGATGGCCGACCGGTGGCGAAGGCCGATGCTCCGCATCGACTGGACCGCGCCCGACGGGAAAAAAGGGCACGCGTACTGCTTCGGAAAGAAGTTCGACGGTATGCCGCTGATGCTCGAGCTCGGCGCGCTGCCGTTCCATTTCCGTTTCGACTGCAGGCTGCCGCCGCAATCCGGAATGGAAATCACCATAAGGAAAAACCCCGGCGCCGTGTACTGGAAAGGCGTCATGGAAGTCGGCGGCGATCCGATACGCGTCTGCGAAGGCAAGCTGGCCCTGGTCTTCGGAATGGACAGGCCGGTCCGGGATTATTTCACACGCGTCGAGGTGCGCGATAAAAACAACAGCGTGGTAATCCCCGGGTTCGATATTGAAGTCAACAGACCTCTCAGGTACGGAGGTTTCAGCTTCTACCAGTCCGACATGTTCCCGGGCCGCAAATTCATGGTGACGGGCCTGACGGTCAAGCGCGACCCCGGCTGGCCGTTTGTCTTTCTCGGCTTCGGCGTTCTCTGGATAGGATGCGGCCTCATGTTTTTCATACGCGGGCACAGGAAGAAGTCGGGAGGGAAGAATGAATCCTGAACTGACTGTCTTCTGGTGCACGTTCGGGACGCTGGCGATAGCGTTCATATATACGGCCGTGATGTTCTCCCAGGCATTCATCGGCGCGACAATCGACGAGAGCGGAGGATACAGACTTCACCCGTTCGGGCGCGGCCGCGAACGCGCCGCTGTTATCCTTATCCTTATTCCCGCAGCCGGCACGGCAGCCACGCTCATCGTGCGCGGAATCTCCATAGACAAGCTCCCCTTCCAGTCCATTTACGAGACTTTACTCATCTGCGTTTTCGGTACGCTACTGGCGTTCCTGGTGCTGAACGCGATTTACAGGATCGGCTATCTGGGCGCTGTGGCGACTTTCTTCGGGCTTGTAATGCTGATGCTGGGCTTCATGCAGCGCAGAGCAGAGGCGTCGACCCTGCCTCCCGCGCTCCAGTCGTGGTGGTTTATCCCGCACGTGGCAAGCTATATTGTCGGATACGGCTTCTGCGGGTTCGCATTTTTCATTGCGCTTTTGTATCTGATGGGCCGCAGACGGCACCGCCTCTTCGCGGCCGCGGTTCTCGCCTTCTGCGCAGGCTTCGCGCTGAACAAGCTGCTCCTCTTCCTTGCCCGCCCCAGATACATCGAACTGGCCGAGCACCTCGGCACAACGCCCGAAGGATACTGGACCAAAGCCGCCGCAGGATTCGACTTCGGACTCCTGGCCTTCACTACCCCTGTTCTTATTTACGGGGCTGTGTCGCTTGTCGTTTTCCTGGGCGTTTTCGCGGGTCTGGTAATGCTTCTGGCGCGAACGAAATTCTCTGATACGCTCAGGTCGCTGCCGACGCTCGGGCAGGTCTTTCACCGGCTGACGATGATCGGTTTCTTCCTGCTGACCTTCGGCCTGCTTTCGGGCGCCGCATGGGGCAAGACGGCCTGGAGCGATTACTGGCGATGGGACCCGAAAGAAAACCTCGGCCTCATCACGTGGTTTATCTACCTTATATACCTGCACCTCATGCGCCAGGGCCTGAAAAGCCGGGCGACGGCGGCGTGGGTCAACGTAATCGGGCTTGCCGCGATCATGTTTACATGGTTCAATATGGACGCCTTCGGCGGCATGCATGCTTACGCATCCACGCTCGCCGAGTCGAACGATTTCGCATACGTGCATATGCTGGTTTTCGCGGGGATGCTGCTCGGGATACACCTCGCAACGAGGCGCGGCGATAAAAAGGAAATAAGTGATAAGTTGATAAGTGATAAGTGATATGGGGGAAATATATATAGCGGCGCAGCTTGCTGCGCGTTAATATAAAAAAAGAATAATGGCGAGCAGACCACGCCGGCCACGCTCGCCCGCTATATAATTTTTATTCTTATCACCGTTTTCTGGAGAAAGCAATGGGTGATCTATCACATACCGACGATTCCGGCGCGAGCCGGATGGTAGACGTATCAGGCAAAGAAGTAACACTCCGGACCGCGTCGGCGACGGGAAGGATTTCCATGTCAGCGGATGCGCTCGCGGCGATAAAGGAAAACCGCGTCGCGAAAGGCAACGTGCTCGAAGTCGCGCGGGTCGCGGGCATCCTTGCGGCGAAGAAAACAGCCGACCTTATCCCGATGTGCCATCCCCTCCCCATCGAATCCATAAAAGTCGATTTTTCTGATGAAGAAGACGGTTTCCGCTGCAATGCCGAAGCCGTCGTAACCGGCAAGACCGGCGTCGAGATGGAAGCGATAACCGCCGTCACAATCGCGCTGGTAACGATTTACGATATGGTGAAGGCTGTCGACAAAAGAATGGTCATCTCAGATATCCACCTCGTCAAAAAAACCGGCGGCAAATCCGGGGAATTCACTTTTTAATTGTAGAGATACATTACCGCGTATAAAGATGTAGGGGCACGGCGCGCCGTGCCCCTACATTTTAAAGATACTTCATCGCCTTATCGGAGATGTCGGTGCGGTGGTTTTCGCCGTCCCAGGTGATGTCGGAGACGGCCTCGTAGGCGAGCTTCTTGGCGTCAGGTATGGTTTTGCCGAGCGCGGTCACGCCGAGAACCCGCCCGCCGGAGGTTACCACATTGCCGTCATCAAGTTTTGTCCCTGCATGGAAAACGATGACGTCATCGCGCGCATCCGCCTTGTCGAGACCGGATATCAACTTCCCCTTCTCGTACGAGCCGGGGTAGCCGCCCGCGGCCATAACAACACACACGGCGGGGCGCGGGTCCCATTCGAGTTTGACGCGGTCGAGCGTCCCGTCGATGGTCGCCTCGAACATATCGACAATGTCGGCCTTCATGCGCGCCAGGATCGGCTGGGTCTCGGGATCGCCGAAGCGGACGTTGTATTCGAGCACCCGCGGACCGTTCGACGTAATCATCAGGCCCGCGTAGAGTATGCCTGAAAACGGGCAATCCTCGGCTTTCATGGCGTGCACGGTCATGACGAGAATATCGCGCTCGATTTTTTTCATCAGTTCCTTATCGACCACCGGCGCGGGCGAATAAGCCCCCATGCCGCCCGTATTCGGACCGGTGTCGCCGTCGCCGATCTGCTTGTGGTCCTGCGAAGTCTCGAGCGGCACGATTGTCTCGCCGTCGGTAAAGGCCAGTATCGAGGCTTCCTCTCCCACCATGCACTCCTCGATAACGACCTGCGCGCCGGCCTCGCCGAAGCGGTCTTCGATAAAAATCTGGCGCAGAAACGTCTGCGCTTCCTCCCGCGTCTGGCAGACTGCGACGCCTTTGCCGGCGGCCAGGCCGGCCGCCTTGACGACGACGGGGACAGGAACCTTGTTCACGTAGTCCTGCGCGCGTTCAAAGGAATCGAAAACCTGAAACGCGGCCGATGGAATGCCGTGTTTCTTCATAAGCTCTTTGGCGAAGACTTTGGAGCCTTCAAGCCTCGCGGCCCGTGCGTCAGGGCCCCATATGCGAAGGTCGGCCGCCTTGAACCGGTCGACTATCCCGGCGACAAGCGGTCCTTCCGGTCCGACGACCGTAAGATTGATTTTTTCTTTCCTTGCGAAATCGAGAAGGCGGCCGACGTCTTCGGCGCCGATCGGAACATTTTCAGCACATCCGGCCGTGCCGGCGTTTCCGGGGGCAACGTAGATCTTTTCAACTTTCGGGCTCTGTGAAATCTTCCATGCAAGGGCGTGCTCTCTGCCGCCGCCGCCGACCACCAGAATTTTCATCGGCTCCTCCCGTAACGAGTGCGAAAATGAAGGTTGGATATCATCGAAGGATTCATATACATGCTGAAACAGCAGTCCGCAGGTTACTTTTTCTTTGAGCGGCCTTTGCTTTTAGCAGATGCTTTTTTCCGGGTAGCCTTTTTTGCCTTTGGTTTCGGCCTGGCCTTGGTCTTGGCAGCCGCTTTGGTTTTCGGCTTTGCCGCGCCTTTTGACCCGGCTTTCTTTTTCGCCTTCAGCTTTCCGGTCTTTTCGCGAACAGCTCTCTGGGATAATGCGACCTGGCGGGCAAGCGTCTCGAAGAAAGGCAAAAGGCCCTGCTGAATTCCGCCGATCGCAGTTTCGGCCTCAAGGTAGATGGCGCCGATTGCCTCGCCGTCCGCAACCAGAGGAATCGCGCACAGAGAAATCTGGCGCCCGTCAGGGGTCTGCCCTGGAATGAGCGTGGATTTTCTTGCCTTGAGGACTTCATCCACGACGACCTTGTTTATCTCCGGGTCCTTTATCTTATTCATCCGCCGGTCATATGCGACCTTCACCTCGTAGCCGCCCGCGCCGGTAAGAAGCAATGCACCCCACTCCGCTTCGGTCGCCTCGATCATCTTGCGCAGTGCAAGGCTCGAAAGGTCTTTCGCCCCCTCCGGCGAGTTGAGGACGTTCACAAACTCGATAAGAAGCGCGATATTCTGGTAAGCGTTCGAGAAGTTGGCGGAAAATATACCTGCCAGCGCGTCCTGCCGCCGCTCGCTTGCAAGCTCCGGCGACCAGACGCAGACGCGGTCGCGCCCGTCCGCTTTCGCGCGGTACAGGGCCTGGTCCGCCGCCGCCACCAGCCCGTCGGCGGTGTCTGCATGGTCCGGGATGCCGGCAATGCCGAAACTGGCCGTCACCCTCAGGTCGCCGGGACAAGTAGTTTCCCTGAAAGCTTCGGCCAGCTTTTGAGCAATAGTCTCCACACCTTCCACGTCGGTATCTGCAAAAAGTATCGCGAACTCTTCGCCTCCGTAGCGGCAGCAGAGGTCGAGGGCGCGCACGTTCTGTTTGAGAATATCACCGACGGTCCGGATAACCTCGTCTCCGGCGCGGTGCCCGTGCTCGTCGTTGACGTCCTTGAAGTGATCGAGGTCCAGCATAATGAGGCTGAACGGCCTGGATGTTTCCTTGGCCTTGCGCACGCCTTCCGTTATGAGGAACTCGAACTGCCCCCTGGAATACAGCCGTGAGAGCGGATCGGTAGTAGCCTGCTGGTAGAGTTTGGCGTTGACGACGGCCGTCGTTATTATGTTCGAGAGCGCTTCGAAAAAGGTCAGGTCTTCCGGCTTGAACTGGCGCGCCACGTCCTTCGAATCGACGTAAAGGACTCCGAGCGTGTTCGGCAGCGGCTGGAAGAAGTATTTCCTGCGCTCAACGCCGGGAATCATATCGCCGCCGCGGATTGCAAGCGGGATGCACATGGCGGAAAAAATTTCAAGGTCTACTATCGACTCCGTCTCTGAGATGCCGCCGTCGCTTATCAGGTTGGAATAGTGCTGCGCCTTACGAGTCCTGAGCGCTTCCTGGACTATGGAATTGGAAAAACGGAATTCCTCTTCGCCCAGCGTTTTCTGGTCGGTATCGCGGGCGACGCGCGCCTCAAGCTGATTATTTTCGTCGACAAGGAGAAGAAAGCCGCGGGTTGCGCCCGTGAGCTTTATCGTGATATCGGTCAGCGCTTCAAGCACAACCTGGATTTCCAGCGTGCCCGCGTTCAGGAGTGAAGTAATGTCGTAAAACGAAGGCCACTGGCAGCGGGTGCAGTCAGGCGGGAAGTACGACTTCATGGCCTCACTGGACGAGCCCCCTCCCGAGGCCGAGCGCAAGTCCTTCAGAAAATCAAAAACATCGTCACCCACGACAGCCTCCTCGCAACCCCGGTTGAAATAAAGCAAGTTCGGCCATACTACCACAGCGGGGACAGCGTGTCAACCTGAATGGGCATTGTAAAAAAACAAATCATGCGAAAAGTACGGTTCAGCCGGAGGCGCGCAGTAACAGAAGAAAGGGCGAGCGGACAGCTCGCCCTTTCCCGGCATGCAGTTCGATATTTTCCTTCTTACGGATTCGGCGTTGTGCCGTCGTCGGGGTCCGGGTCGGGCGGAGCGTTCGGGTCCCAGCCGGCCGGAAGGCCTTCGTGCCAGACGCCGCGGAACCAGCCGCCCTGGAGGTAGTAGCTCTTGATGTAGTGCCCGCCTAGAAGACCGGTAACGGTAACGGTGTCGTCAGTGTATACACCAAGGTAGAGGCCGGCAAGGCCAAGGGTAAACGGCAGTGGACACCAGCCGCCTTTCATCAGGCCCATGAAAGTGCCGTCCTGCTGAACAATCTTGCCGAAGAAAACCCTTTTGCCGGCCATGTTTATGCCGTAAATGCCGGCGAACCTGCCGAGCGGAGCGCCGTCGAGTGCGATCCAGCGGCCGAGGAATTTTCCGGACGCCCAGCGGCCGCCCATGACGCCGTCGACCAATTGTCCGAGCTCGGTCTTCGCTGCGTTAAAGGCGATCCGGTTGGTGCCGTCCTGCATAAGCACGGTTTCGTTCATTGCCTCAAGATCCGCCAGGGTGAACGTCCGCTCGTAGCCTTCGTATGCCGTCGTGAAGGTGACTTCCGTGGTCGACGAGTTGTCGTCGGGCAGGGTGATTATGGCAACCATGAGCCCGTCGTGGTGTATGGAAGTCGTAGAAGCCCAGGATACGGATTTGATATCAGTGCGCGGACGGATGATGTGGTCACCGGTCAGAATTTCAAAACGATATACGCGGCGAACGATAACGGCGCCGCGAGTCGTTGAAATCGAACCCGCCCAGTCGATTACCGTCTTGTGGTTGGGGTTGAACTGGAGCTGGCCCCAGTCCGCGCGGAGAATGTAGACCACCCTGTTCGGGTCGGCCAGAAGCGTCAACAGGTCGGGGTCGTCCGCAATCTCGTCATCGGGATCGTCCTCGCCCTCTTCATCGCCGTCATAAGGCGTTCCGTGCGATTCCTCCGCGAAAAACTGGTCCTCGTTGGTCGTATCGTAGCCGCCCCACTGGCCGGTAATTATTTTATCAGGTGATAAGGGAGGCTTGCTGCTTTCCTTCTTGCACGCGACAGGCAGCATGGCTATGCCGATAATAACCAGCAACCACAGCCATTGTTTCATTTTGTTTCTCCTTTCCAATTTCCCGTTCAGGATTGAGTTGTTTGTCCGAACACATCTTCTAAAACAGTATAACCACCATAAGGCGAAAAGGTTTCGTTTGCCGGCCGCTTTTTCAGTAAATACTCTCCTAACGGTCGATTATTCAACAAAAAACGCTGTCGGTACAAAAAAACAACCCGGGAAATCCCGGGTTGCCGTCAAATCGATAGGCAGATTTTAGGGATTCGGCGTTGTGCCGTTTTCCTCTTCCGGGTCCGGCGGCTCGCTGGGATTCCAGCCTTCAGGAATACCGTTGTGCCATACGCCGCGGAACCAGCCGCCCTTGAGGAAAAGACTCTTGACGTAGTGCCCGCCGAGGACACCGGCCGGCTGTACGTTTTCGTCGGTATAGATACCGAGGAACCAGCCCGTAAAGCCCATGGTAAAGGGCGCCGGGCACCATCCGCCTTTGAGAAGACCTTTGAACTTGCCGTCCATGGAAACGTACTTGCCGAAAAAGACGCGCTTGCCCGCGGCATTGTGGCCGTAGTGTCCGGCAAGCCTGCCCATAGGAGCGCCGTCGAGGGCGATCCAACGGCCCAGGTACTTGCCGTTCGCCCAGCGGCCCGCGAGAACGCCGTCAATCACGTCGCCGAGCTTGGTCTTCGCGCCGTGGAAGGCGATCCTGTTCCCGCTCTCGTCGACGGGCTCGGTCAGGTTCAGCTTCTCGAGGTCACCCAGCGTAAACGTACGGGTATAGTGCTGGCTGGTGAAGGTGACCTCGGTGCTCGCATTCTCGTCGTCCGGCAGCGTGACAATCGCGAAAAGGACGCCGTCGTGGTGGACATAGGTCTTCGAGACCCAGCTGACTTCCTTCGCGGAAGTACGCGGGCGGACGATGTGGTCGCCGTTGAGAATGGGCTCGAAGCGGTAGGTGCGACACACGAGTATGGCGCCGCGGGTGGTCGAAATCGTCCCGGACCAGTCGAGCTCGCCCTTGAACGCGGGGTTGTAGGCAAGCTGGCCCCAATCGATCCTGAGCAGATAGATAACGCGATTGGGGTCGTTGTTGACGTTCTGGTAGTCGGGATCGTCCTCGACATCCTCATTCGATTCTTCCTCGCCCTCCTCGTCGCCGTCGTAAGGCGTACCCGAAGACTCCATGGCGAAGAACTCGTCCTCGTCCGTGGGCTGGTAGCCGCCCCATTCGCCAGTAACGGCGGGGACGACCGCGTCCTTGCTGGACGACGAACGCGGGCTCTTGTGGCACGCCGTCGGCAGCATGAACAACCCCAGCACGGCAAGGATCAACAACCATCGTTTCATTTCTCCTTCTCCTTTCAGGTTTTTCTGCCGTCTCCTGTCGTTCTGTGTTGGTCTAACCGGAAAAGTGGTGAAAGGTTTCGCCGGCGTGTAATTTTTTTGCAAAATATTATCTTACGGAAACATTACAGCAAGAATTAACTGCGCGATGCAAAATGAGTTATGGAGTCATTGGGTTGCTGGAAAAGATTGCGGATTTTCGCCAATTACTGTTTCAGAATATAAATCATTGTTTACGGGGCGGGGCCTGCGGTTTCGGTTTGTTTCTTTCCTCTCTCATCTTCTTCACCATTTCCAGCTGCTCCGCGTCGAGAAGCTCTATCGCGCGGGCCGAAAGTTCTTTCCCGAGCCGTGCCTTGGCTTCATCGATTAATCCGGGATTGTTTTCAAACCGGGCGTCCTCGGCCGCGCGGTCGAGCTGGGCAAACATATCGTCCACGAGACCCTGAAGTGCATCTCTCTGAAAATCGGTCAGCTTCAACTGCTGGGCGACTTTTCTCAACTGGTCTACGATCTGCCTGCGGTATTTATCGCGCTCGGCTTCGTATTCTTCGAGCTTCTGCTTTTCCTTCTCTTCGCTGATTACTTCCCGTATCGCGTCCTTTATATGCTCGCGGTCCTGCTCTGCAAGTTCCTGCAGGGCGGAGCCGCCGGAGTCCGCGGGTTGCGGGGCCTTTTTCGGATCGGCCTGCGCCCCCAGGACTTCCGGATCATCCGGACCTGAAAAAAATGTTACTTTCGGATTTGAACCGGAGGGTTTATTCTGTTCTTCCTCGAGGCCGTCAACACGCTTCTCCAGCTTTTCGATGCGCTTTATTATCGGCACGCCCTCTGAGGCGCCCCCGATGAAACTGATTTCACCGTCGCCTTCAAGCGCGGCACGCAGGGCCTCGAGCCGCTTGACTTTTCGCTCAAGGGCAGCCATCTTTGCGGCGTCTTCGGCCTTGCCGGACGCAAGTTCCATAGACCAGATGACCGCAAAGCCGCCGACGAGCAGAACCGCAAGCAGGATTACAGTCAGCGCTTTTCCCATCATCACTTCTCCCGTGCCGCATGCAATCCGCTAGCGCCCCCGCCGACTTTTCGGCACGGGGGTGTAATGTTTGTTCATTTTGAAAGTTTTGGCAGCTTTCTTGAATATTTTTGCTACTTCAGGATATTTTTTCGCCTCCACGAGACCGAAAATGCGGTACTCATCATAATAATCCGCAAAGAAAGCAACGTAGCCCGCGTATTTTCTTCCATCCTTGTCCGACATGAATTCTATACTCACGCCGGAGTAATGATGAATCTGCGCCCGCTTCGTATTCATTTTCTGGTTTACGCCGAACGAGTCCTTTATCCACCCTTCGGCCTCGTCTTTTATCTTATCCTTGAATTCCTCTCGGCGTTCTTTAAGAACAATCGTGAACGACGCCCCGGTAACGGGGTCGCGGCGGCTCGCAGTATACTCGGAACCCATCTCCAGCCAGTTGCGCACGTTGACTTTTTCACCCCACTTGGGCATATCTACCGAGAAGTAATCCTCGAACTTGAAATTCTCAAACTCAACCTCGACATCCTTCTGCGGCAGCTTCAATACGTCCTTGACGCCTTTGCGTTTCTGGACGACCTCTTTCGAAGCCTTTCCCTTGCCCTTCTTGGCAAACTTGTCAAAATCCGGAGGGTCGCCGGAACAGCCGGCGAAGAGTAATGCCGTAACCGCTGAAACCGCAAACAGAATGGCTGCACGTTTCATGGTTCCTCCCAGGGCCGAAGCCTTTGCCCGGTTAATCAGTACATCTTCTCATCCTTTATCTTCCACTCACCCCTGATTCGCTCGAAAAAAATCTTAACCGGCATGCGCCTGCCGGACTGCTCGTCAATCAGGCGGTAGAATTTCACGACAGCGTTATTCTTATCCGTGAAATCCGTGGCATAACCTTCGTCGTCGGGTGCGATCGGGTACATTTTCGCATTCGGATGATCCGGATACGGGCGCAGAAAATACTTGCCGCTTTTCATTTCCTGCAAGTTCCCTTGTGCGTAAACTTCTTCATAGTACGAGATTGCTTTTTCCCAGTCATGCGCCTTGATCGCGGCCTTCAGTCCGTCCAGCTCGTTCTGCGGATCGTCACCCCACTTCATCCCCTGTATGCAGCCTGCCATTGTAATAACCGCCACCGACGCAAGCAGCAAAGCAATTATCAGCGATCTCATGTTGCAGCCCCCGTTATTCAGGTTTTGTGAAATCGTCCGCTACCGATTGAGTCGCAAAAACTACCACTTCATATTCCGAATGCGCCCGGCCGCCTCGCGAACCCTCTCAATCGACGGCACAAGCGCAAAACGAACATACCCGGCGCCCGGATTGGCCCCGTCGGGGCAGGTCTCTGAAATCCATTCGCCCGGCGTCGCAACGACCGCAATCTCGGGCTCGAGCAGGCGCTTTGCGAAACCGACCGACGTCATGCCCTCCGGTGCCCGCTGCCAGATATAGAGCGTCGACTCGGGCGTGCAGTCAGGCAGACCGGCGTCGCGAAATGCGGCGCACATAACGTCGCGCTTCTCGCGGTACTCGTCCCGGAACGAAGCCACATGCGATTCGTCTTCGAGCGCCGCGATCGCGGCGTCCTGGATAAACGTCGGCGTTCCGCTGTCGATGTTGGTCTTCAATTTTTTAAACGCAGTGATGACGGCGGGGTCGCCCGAGGTCCACCCTATCCGCCAGCCCGTCATCGCGGACCGCTTGGACATCGACTGGAACACGACGACGTTTTCGCGCGCGAACTCGAGCAGGGAATGCGGCGGCTCGCCGGTGAAGTAAATCTCGGTGTAGGCCTCGTCGGATGCGATAAGGACGTCGTGCTCTTTCCCGAACGCGACGGCGCGCTCGAAAAACTCCGGCGGCGCGACGCGGCCCGACGGCGAGTTCGGATAATTGATCCAGCAGATTTTCGCGGCGTTCGCGGCGTCGACCGGGATGGAATCGAAATCGACAAGGAAACCGTTGTCTTCCCTTATCGGAACGTTGTAAATCTCACCCTCGGCGAACAGGGTGCCGCGCGTGTAAGGCGGATAACCCGGCGAAGGGATAATAGCGATATCGCCCGGATTGAGAACCGCTTCGGGAAAATTAAAAATCCCCTCTTTCGAGCCTACGGTGGACGTGATTTCCGTTCCCGGGTCAAGCTCGACGCCGAACCTTCGTTTCGTCCACGCGGCAATGGCCTCGAGATATTCCCTGCTCCCCACGTACGACGGATAGCCCGACGAGGCGCGCTCTTCGACCGCAGTCTTCAACCGCTCGCGTATAAGCTCCGGCGTCGGCGCGGTCGGATCGCCGACTCCGAAATCGATAGGCGTTATCCCCTGCCCGCTAAGTTTCTCTACCAGCGCTCTCACTTCCGCAAACGCGTATCCCGATAATGCATCAAGCCGTCCCGAAGGCGCAAAACCCATCTGTCATATTCTCCCTGTAGGGGCACAGCATGCTGTGCCCCTACGTCCTATTTATCTCTTTCCATCTTGAGCGGCTTCTCGAGCATGTGGCCCATCTTGTCGCGCTTGGTCTTAAGATATTCGACGTTCGACTTGCTCGCGGGCATGGTTATCGCCACCCGGTCGACGATTTCCAGCCCATATCCCTCGAGGCCGACGATTTTTTTCGGGTTGTTCGTCAGCAGGCGGATTTTTCTAATGCCGAGGTCGGCGAGAATCTGCGCGCCTATCCCGTATTCGCGCAGGTCGGCCGGGAAGCCGAGTTCCTCGTTGGCCTCGACCGTGTCCATCCCGTTCTCCTGAAGCTCGTATGCCTTGAGTTTGTTTTCGAGCCCGATGCCGCGCCCCTCCTGCCGCATGTAAAGGAGAACGCCGCTCCCCTCCCCCGCAATCATCGCCATCGCAGCTTCGAGTTGCTGGCCGCAGTCGCAGCGCATGGAGTGGAATACGTCGCCCGTAAGGCATTCGTCGTGAACGCGCACAAGGACGGTCTCTTTGCTCTCCGGAGAAATACCGCTTTCGTTCCGCTTCCCCACGCCGCCCATCGTAAGCGCGAGGTGGGCCGGCTCTTCAAATATCGACTCGTACAGGTAGCACTCGAAATCACCGAACCGGGTCGGCAGGTGAACTTCCGCGGTCCGGCGAACGTGCTTTTCGGTGCGGCGGCGGTACTCGATAAGCTGCTCGATCGAGAGCAACTTCAGCCCGTGCCTTTCGCAGAAGACCTCGAGTTGGGACAGACGCGCCATCGTGCCGTCTTCGTTCATTATCTCGCATATGACGCCGGTCGGCTTGAGGCCGGCAAGACGCGCAAGGTCTACCGAGCCCTCGGTCTGACCCGCGCGGACGAGAACGCCGCCGTCCTTCGCGCGAATCGGAAAAATATGCCCGGGACGCGCAAGGTCGTCCGGGCGGCACGTGTTCGAGACGGCGCAGAGAACAGTCGCCGCGCGGTCGGCCGCGCTGATGCCGGTCGTGGTGCCGTGCTTGGCGTCGATTGAAACGGTAAAGGCTGTCTCGAACTGCGCGGTATTTTCCACAGACTGCGGCGGCAGGTTAAGCGTGTTGGCTTTTTCATCCGTAACCGTAAGACAGATAAGGCCGCGTGCGAATTTGGCCATGAAGTTTATCGCCTCGGGCGTGACCCTCTGCGACGCCATGACGAGGTCGCCCTCGTTCTCACGCGCCTCGTCGTCGACGAGCACGATCATCCGCCCGTTCCGGATATCCTGGATGCATTCTTCAACGGTTGCTAACGGCATGGCTGCATCTCCAAACAGCTTCTTCGTCCTCTGAACCCTTCAGGATAACAACTTACGGCGCGCGTGTCAATGGTTTGTGTGGAAATGCGCCCCGGGTCCCGAGTCCCGGGTACCGGCTACCGGGTCATTTTAATTTCGGATTGCGAATTGAAAATTGCGAATTGTGAATTGAGAATTGCAAATTATCAATACTCATTTTTCAATTTCAAATTTTTAACCCACGACTCCCGACGCTTGACGCAATTATCACGGCATAAAAATCCCGCCGGTGTTGAGAAAACGGCCTCCTTCATCTTCACCGCCCCAAACAATCATTTCATTTCCAGTCCAGACTGCGGTGTGAAACCACCTTCCGGATGGACAGTCTTTGCTTTTGCTCGTATAAACCCAATAGTTTTTATCAGGATAATAAATATGGCCAGAATTAAGCAGTATTCCTGAGCCTTCCCTGCCGCCCCAAATAACGACTGAACTTCCAGTCCATACCTCTTTATGATATCCAATTCCATTATGGTAATATCTTCCTGGTATTGCTTTTCTCCAGGAATCGCTTTCAGGATTGTATAGATGATTGGAAAATGAAGCAACTCCTCCCCCTCCCCAAATATACATTTCTTCTCCGGTCCACGTTGCAGAATGCAATACGTTGCCCCCAGGATACTGGCCGGCAAGAGAAGTGGCAGTCCACGATTTAGCAACAGGATCAAATATCCCTCCCGAATTTATACGTTGACTACTTGCTCCATTATCAAACATTTCAATCCCTCCCCATACTATCATTGTTGAACCAGTCCATACAGCAGAGCTGCCCATTCTTAGAGAGGGTGAGTCTGGAGAAACGTCGATGGTTTCCCATGAGTCAGCGATTGGATCGTACATGCCTCCATTATTCAATGCTACTCCACTGTAGTTAAGTCCTCCCCAAATAATCATTTTGTTATTCGTCCAGAAAGCGTGAGGAGCGTATCTGGCTACAGGGCATCCATTGCCGGTTGAAGTTGGAGTCCAAGTATTTTGAATTGGATCGAAAATCCCTCCAGTATTCAAGGAAGAGTTGTCGTCAGAACCACCCCAGATAATCATGCTGTTACCAGTCCACACCGATATATGCGCCGTTCTGACAGAAGGGCAATCTCCTATGGTTGAGATATTTGTCCATGTGTCAGCAACCGGGTCGTACATTCCGCCAGTATTCGTTGGCCCTGTCCATCCTGTATCAATATAAGTTGTACCGCCCCAGATGATCATTCTATCGCCTGTCCAAATGGCAGTATGTAACCTTCGGGCTGAGGGACAATTGGCATCAGTAGATATCGGCCGCCATGAGCCGACGCCGAGGGAGGCGATGGCAGCGGCGGTTTTCTGTTCTTTCTTATGCTCTTTCTTCTTATCGCTGCAGCCGGAGGGGAGGAAAATCAGGACACATGCGAGAGCGGAGGTGGCTGCGACAAATAAAAATGACTTCATATGTCTATTCCTTGCCGACTCCTGACGCACGACTCCCGACCCTCGACGCAATCATCACGGCGTAAAAATCCCGCCGGTGTTGGTTACTTTTACATCTATCAAATCGTCAAAACCGCCCCACACAATCAACGATGTACCCGTCCAGACCGCGCTGTGACCCGTGCGGTGCGTCGGACAGTATTTCCCCCTGTTCATCTTCCGCCAGCTTTGATTTTCCACAAAGAAGATATAACCATTATTGACATATTTCAAATCAAGAGCGAAGGGTTCCGATCCTTCTTCACCACCCCACATTATGGCTTTATCACCTGTCGAGGTAAATGTATGTCTTCCCACCCATGCTGGCACATTTGTAAGGCCCGGAACGGGAGTCCATTCGTCCGTTTCCGGATTGTATAATGCCCCGTCGTTAAAAAAGGTCCCATCCTTACTGTTGCCTCTCCAAATCAGCATTCCTTTTTCCGTCCAGATGGCGCGGTGGTTTATCCTCGGCGTCGGACATCCATCGGCAGTGGACGTGCTCTCCCATTCTCCGGTAACGGGGTCGAAGATACCTCCCGTATTCAGAAATGCGTCATTGTCAGCACCGCCCCAGATAATCATCTTTGTGCCTGTCCAGACTGCGGTATGATCCCATCTGGCGGAAGGGCAATTACCTGATGGGGCAAGCAACGTCCAGCTGTCATTTTCCAGATTGTACACAAGCGCATTATTGGAAAACCCTGAATCATAACCGCCCCACACAATTATATCATTTCCGGTCCAGACGACGGAATACCAGGTCGGGTAATAACCAAGCCCGCTCGTATCGAGCGGCCTCCAGGTATCGTTTTCAGGATTATATATTGCTCCTGTAAACGTTATTCCATGGTAGATGGATCCTCCGAAAACAATCATTTCCGAACCCGTCCAGAATGCGACATGGCCGGCTCTTCCCTCCGAAAGTTCCTGACATTCTGCGATTGCCTGCCAGCAATCCATTGACGGATCATAGATAGCTCCGTTGTTTTCATACTGCCAGCTTGGATATTCATAACCTCCCCATACAATCATTTTCTCACCAGTCCAAACAGCGCTGTGATACGCTCTAGCCGGAAGGCAATTGCCCCCGGTTGAAGTCGGTCGCCATGAACCGACGCCGAGGGAGGATATCGCAACCGCAGCTGCTTCCCGTTCTTTGTGGTGCGCTTTCTTCTTATCGCTGCCGCAGCCGGTGGCGGTGACAGAAAAACAGAGTATGAGAATGCAGAGAAAACTGCTCTGGAAAGATTTGGTCATAGAGGAAGCCCGGGACTTCGGCGCTCGGCTTCATGTAATTAGACGTTTAAAACAGGCTCAGTCTTTCAGAAAATCTGTAATATTTATCTCGTTATACTGGCAACACTTATGCGCGGGCTTCCCCCTTGAATTCAGCGTTTATCCCTCGCGCTTGACGCTGGGCGCATTCTCTGTTACCATCACCGGATAATGGATAACCAGGAATTCAAATACGTCGCAGGGGTTGATGAAGCGGGGTATGGGCCGTGGCTGGGGCCGCTGGTGATTTCGGCCAGCGTGTTCAAGATATCGGAACCACCGGAAAATTTCTGGACGCGCCTCTCGAGCGCCGTCCACGCGCGCATCCGCGGCGCGGGAGATAAAGTCGTCGTCGCCGATTCAAAGAAACTCTATAACCGGAAAAAAGGGCTCAGAACGCTCGAGGAAACAGTCTGGTCGTTCCTCCACCTCCTTCACGGCGACAAAATCAACTCGCTCGAAGACTATATAAAACACCTTTCATGCGGACAGGTAAGCGGATGCGATCGCTACCCGTGGTACGACCCGAACTCCACGAAACTTCCCCGCGTCGCTTTCACCAACATGACGCATAAGAAAAGCAGGGCACTTTCCGAATGCATGGTGGAGGCCGGGATAGAATTTTCAGGCGTCTGGAGTGAGCGGCTCCACGCGGGCGAATTCAACCGGATACTCGAGGATACCGACAACAAGTCGCTTGTCGAGTGGCGCGCGGTATCGTACATGCTTCTGCACCTCGCGAAAACCTTCGGCCGCGACGGCCTGTTGATAATCGTCGACCGCCTCGGCGGCAGGAGGCGCTACGGCCGGCAGCTTTTCGAAACATTCGGCTCCGTCCGCTTCGGAAAAGACAACGCCGCGAAGCTCAAAATCGTCGAGCAAAAGAAAAAGCGCTCCGAGTACGAGCTGAAAGGCGCGGCAGGAGGAATCGTCAGAATCGTCTTCGAAGAAAAGGCCGACAGAAACCATTTCCCGGTCGCACTCGCGTCGTGTTTCTCAAAATACCTGCGCGAGCTTTTCGTCGAATCACTGAACAATTATTTCACGAAACACGACCCGAAACTCAAGCCGACCGCCGGCTACGTCAAGGATGCCCGCCGCTGGCTTGCCGATACCAAGGAACTGCGGCAGCGGCTGGGCGTCAATCGCGTCCTGCTCGTCCGCGCGCGATAAATTGTAGAGGCGGGTCTCAGACCCGCCCGATTGTAGGGGCAAGAAACACGCGCATGCCTTGCCCCTACAGGGCAGACAGGAATGTCCGCCCCACCCGGAAGAATATGGATAACGCAACTGATAACCGCAATTACGACCCGTTTGAGGAATTCACCCTCGGAAGCGGTTCCCACGCGATACTCTGCATCCACGGGCTCGGGTGTGCGCCGCTTCTGTATTACGAAGTCGGCCGCGAACTGGCCGATGCGGGTTATACCGTGCGCGCCATCCTGCTCCCCGGGCACGGCACAACTTTAAAAGATTTCGCTGAAACTCCGTGGACGGCGTGGTATGATAAGGTCGAGCGCGAATACGCCGCGCTCGCGGGGAAATACGACCGTGTTTCCGTCATCGGGTTTTCGATCGGCAGCATGCTCGCGACGAAACTCGCGTCCGAAAGAAAAGTCGAACGGCTTGCATTGCTCGGCCCTCCGTATTATATTATAAGACGCTGGTTTCCCCTGCGGGTCGCATTGAAAACGTTAGGCCGGTTTGTCTCGAAGGTGCCGACGCTCCGCATGTCCCGGCGGTTCCGGACGGCGGAAGGCTGGGTGCGGCACTCGACGCCGATGGTGGAGTACTTTCCGCTTTCCACCATCGCTACGGTGGACGCGCTGGTAAGAAACGTGCGGCTGCTGGTAAAAGAGGTAAGCTGTCCGACGGTGATTATCGTATCCCGGTGCGATATTTCGACCGACCCGCGAGGCGGGAAAGTGATGATGCGCCGGCTGAAAATAAAGGAAAAGGAGCTTCTGAAGCTTTCGTGGTCGCATCACCAGATGCTCCAGGGCTGTCAGCGTCACCGGGTTTTGCGCAAACTGATTGAATTCTTCAAAGCGCAGCGGACCGGGCGGGAGAAAAACCAATGGTAAGCTGGACATGGGTGCGCAACCAGTTCCCCGCGGCAAAGAAATTCCTCTACTTCAACGCCGCGGGCGCGGCGCCTATCTCAAAAGAGGTCGCCGACGCGGGCAAGGGCTATTATGAAACGATGTGCGACCTCGGCGATATCAAGTGGGACAAATGGCTTCAGCAGATGGAAGATGCCCGCAGCCTGGTCGGAAAGTTTCTCGGCACAACCGCCGACAACGTCGCATACACGCTCAACACCTCGCACGGCATGTCGATCATTGCCCACATGATGGGAGGCAAAGGCGAAGTCCTGACGATGGCCGACGAGTTTCCGTCGACGACTTACCCGTGGCTCAACCGCGGTTACAAATTAAAGTTTATCGAGCCCGAGCCCGACAACACGTACCCGCTGAAGCTTATCGAAAAAGCAATCACCTCGAAGACGAAGATACTGGTCTCGAGCCACATACAGTACGGCACCGGCTTCAGGCAGGACGTCCAGGCGCTGGGCAGGCTGGCAAAACGTAAAAAACTGACTCTTGTGATAAACGGCACGCAGGGCTTCGGCGTCTTCCCGATGCAGGTCGAAAAATGGGGCGTGGATTTCTTCGCGGCATCGTGCTTCAAGTGGGGGATGGCGGGCTACGGAACCGGCGTCCTGTATATCTCGCGCAGGAAACGCAGGGGTGCGACGCCGCCTACGGTCGGCTGGCGGAGCGTCCGCGACCCGACGGCGATGGACCCGCGCACGTATGAGCCCAAAGAGGAATCGTCGGTTGTCGAAGGTGGCTGCCCCCACATGCCGAACATTCTCTCGCTCGGTGCCGCCCTTACGCTTTTCAGCAAGATAGGGCGGAAGAACATAACAGACAGGCTGCTCGAGCTGACCGACAGGATTATCGAACGGCTCGATAAAGCGGGCGTGGAAATCATATCGCCCGGAGCGAGAAAGCACAGAAGCGGAATCGTAATAGCCAGAACCGTAAATGCGGACAGGATCGCAAACGAAATGTTCAGGCGGCACAGGGCGTTCGTCGCGCCGCGCGGCGACGGCGTCCGCTTCTCGCCGCACATCTACAACACTATCACCGACTGCGACAAAGTCGTCGCCTCCTACCTCGACTGCCTGAAAAACAAAAAACCGGTCAAAGCCGTAAAAGGAGATCTGAAATGCAGTTCCGTGTGAGACACCTAGCCATGCTGGCGGTGGTCACCGCCATGCTTGTTGCATCAATCGCGCTGCTTCCTTCATGCAGCAAAAAGGAAAAAGAGACGCCCTTTTACCTGCAGCCTAAATACATAGGCTGGTACAACACGCCGGGCACGGCCTGCGGCGTATTCGTCGTGGGCAACCTTGCATACGTCGCCGACGGAAGCGCGGGTTTTTCTATCGTCGACATTTCGGACCCGACCAGCCCATCCGAGGTCAGAACGATACCGATGGTCATCCCGGCGCTGGACATCTGCGTCGCGGGAAATTACGCATACATTGCAACCGGGGAAAGCATTGCAATCTACGACGTCTCGGTTCCCGGCAACACGTCCACAACGCCGGTATCCAATCCGGCGATCTCAGGGGCTCCTGTCGCCGTGCAGGTGGTCAACAATAACGCATTTGTCGCGGCGGAAAGCGCGGGCATGGTAATCCTCGATATATCCGATCCCTCGTCTCCGGTTCTGATGGGTGCGTATAACCCCACGACAGCCATCGAAGGTGTTTTCGTCGAAGGCACCACCGCATACCTCGCGGGCAACGGCAAGTTCTACATCGTTGACGTGACTGATGTAACCCTTCCCGCCCTCACGGGCGAAGTCGAAATCCCCTATTCGGGCGTCGAGGTCCGCCGGCGCGGCACCTATGCCCTTGTCACGTTCGGAAGCGGCGGCCTGGGAGTCATAGATATTTCCGACCCGGCCGTGCCGGAATATATCGGCAGGTACGGCACAATCGCCGCGATGTGGGGGCTCGACCTCTTGGGAATGTACGCATACATTGCCGACGACGCGAAAGGCATGCATATCGCCGACATTTCCGACCCGGAAAACATCACCCCTGTAAAAAGCGTCGGCACCGGCGGCTCGGCCAAGGACATAGTAGTCTCCGGCGGCAACGCGTACGTCGCCGACTCCATTAAAGGGCTGATAATCTTCGACGCGACGCCGTAGAGCGGCGGCGCCAGGCACCATGATCAAAACCGTTCTCTTCGACATGGACGGAGTGCTGATCGACAGCTACCGCGCGTGGTTCGAGGTAGTCAACGCGGCCGCCTGCCATTACGGCAAGAAGCCCGTAACCCGCGAACAGTTCGCCGAAGCGTGGGGGCAGAGCACCGAGGCGGACGTCGAGAAGTTTTTCCAGGGCTGCACGATCCTGGAGCTGGAAAAATACTACCAGGACCATTTCGCGGAATATTCCAGATACATAACCGTCATGCCGGGTGCGAAAGAAGTGCTTGCCGAGCTGAAAAACCTCGGCGTCAGAACGGCAATTATCACCAATACATGGACGCCGCTCGCAGAAGAAGTACTCGACAAACTCGAGATTGAACCCGACGTCCTTGTCGGCGACGGCGACGTGGAGCATTCCAAGCCCGCGCCCGACATGATTTACCGCGCCTGCGAACTGCTCGGCGTCGAATTACCTGACGCAATATTTATCGGCGATTCAGATTACGACCTTCAAGCCGCCCGCGCCGCCGGTGTTCGCTTTCTGGGTTTCAAAATGGAAACGAGTGAAACGATTCAAAAAATTGGCGAAATTCTTGAATATGTTTAGCGAAACTGGTAAATTCACTTCATGGCATTAACCAAAAAACAGCGCCGTGAGTTCCTCGAGCGGAAGAAGAAATACCGTTTCTGGAAAGACCTGCCGCTCTACGTTATTTTACTCGCAATCCTGGCCGGTTTTGGATTCCTGGCCAGGTGGATTCTGGAATGGGGCTACGCGGCAAGTTTTATCTTCGCCGCCCTCTGCGCAGAATTTATTTTCGCGCTGCTCGCCTACGGAATATACGCGCTCGCAAAAGCAACCAAAGCGAAAACTCATATCAATCCGACCCGGTGCCTCGGCTTTGCAATCGCAGGCGCTCTCGGCGGGGGCGCGATGCTGATAATCAAACTGGCTGCAGGCTGGCCCGACTGGGTGGCCTGTCTTATCGGCCTGCCGGTCGCGCTCATCATTACCGGCATAACGTTCCTTGTCGTGAAAGTCAAAGAGTTCCTTGCCCCCGGCCGCCTGAGTTAACGAAGAACTCCCTGTTACCGTTTTATTGTCGGTGGTGAAAACCGGATTGGAATAATGCGCTGAGGGCGCTGACTAACGGTGGCGGAAAATGGAAGCGGCCGGGAAAATAACGTCTTCACCCCTCTTGTCTTCCCATCTGGCGCCTTTGCCTCCGTTCTGCATGGCATCCGAGCCGACGGAGTAGAAACGAGTCCCTCCGGCGTATCCGAAAACGTAATTGAATTTCTTGCCGGCCGTAAACGGGTCAACCGGCAGGTACTGCCCGGCTTCTTCAATGGATTCTTTCGGGAAACGGCCCTTTTCAGCCTTGAATATGCGAAGCCAGAGGGTGAAACGCATGGCGCGGCAAAAGGCAAGCGAAAGGACGTCCAGCGCATAGATTTCGCTGAAATCCCAGGCGATGGCACAAACCAGCCAGTTGTCGAGAATCCTGCCGTTTATCCGCTTCACCAGCAATTCATGCGCCGCCGGGTAAGGCCTGCCGGCATCCTGTCGTGCGGCATCGTACCACTTCAGGAATTTTTTCCGCGAGGCCGCATAACCGGCCAGAGTCGTAAACTTTTTAACGCCTGTTCCGGAAATACTCACAGAGCCGGGGATGAATCCGATCTTCTCTCCCGCCCTGATTATCGCGTACTCGTCCTGAAAACATTCCGCTTGCAGATTATCTGAAAAATCGGGCTCGGAAACCTCGAGTTTATCGCAAGCTCCCCGCAGCTTCCTGAGGTCCCTCAATCTCACATCCTGTTCCGTAAGGAGCCGCATTGCCTCGCGAAGCGCGGCAATAGTGACTTCAGCCCCGTCCCTGCGGTACCTGAGCGGCGCCTTGCGAGAAAAATCCTGCCCGTAGCGGGCGGCAATAAGGTATCGGCGCATCGCCTCGAAATTCTGCTGCTTTTCGCGATAGCGGTTGCCGCTGAGTATCAGGGCGAACCCGATGCCGCGGAACACGTGCGGCAGCGGTTCGCTGTCAATTTGGGCAATGTTGTAGGGGACCAGGCATTGAGTCTTTTCGACAGCTTTCCGCACGCGGGAGAGCAGGGGCTCAACCCCTTTGAGAAACGGCTGCGTTCTGTCAATTATTGCCTTGTCCGGTCTCGGAGAGAGGAGCTTTTGCAGGTCAAGAATCGTTTCCTTATCGGCGATTTTCGTGGCTTCACGCGCAACGGCAAGGAGCTCAGGCCCTCCATCGCCTTCCAGCGCTTTTCCAAACAGGGGTTGTCGATCATCGGCCTTTTTCTGAAAAGCATCGATTTCCGAGGCAAGTTGCCCGCGTCTCTTATTCATGGCGCCGCGTGCAAGAATATGGGCCACCGAATAATATCCGACGCCAATAATAACCAAAACAATCGGTATGATTATCACAAGTCTGCGAAACGACATACACCCTCCGAAAGCCGTCGCATGATTATAATGTGTCTGTATGCCGAAGTCAACACCAACTCACTCGGGCCGGAATGACAGGCACAATCGCAGGAAAGCGTTTGAAACTACTGGAAGCCTTTACTTGGACTTGGTTGGGGTTTTCTGTTTTGCCCGCTCGGCCTTGCCGGCTTTTTTATCCGCCTCCGCAGCCGCCTCGGGGCGGGCGCGTATTACTATGACGAGAACTTTTTCTTCAGCTTCGGCCTTCGCTTTGCCGGAGGTCGGCCTGGCAGGTTTCCCGGCCGCTTTCTTTCTTGCGGATTTCGGTATTGAACCACCCGGTGCCCCCCGGTTGGCCTTTTCGGCGTCGCGGACAGATTCCAGTCTGGCGACAAGTCTGGCAAAAGAGGCGCTGTCGACTTCCAGCACAAGCGTTTCCCCGGCTGGTTCTTCTTCTTCCGCATCAGCCTTCTCTTCGGCCCCGCCGGCCTCTTCTTCCTCTGCTTCTTCCGGAGCTTCTTCGCCGAAAGTTCTTCCTCTTTGTCTTCCCGCCCCTCCGCCGGGACCGGCCAGTTTCTTTTCTTCCTTTACTTCATCCAGCTTTTTCTTCTCAGTCACCATAACCAGGTTCGGAAAATCCTTCTCGAGCTTTTTCAGCAGCGAGCGGGCCTTTTCGACTTCATCTCCGCGGAAGACCAGCCGGTTCTCACCTTCGATCAACTCTCTGTCGTCCGCCTCATCAGCGCCCGCAAACTGCCCGTCCTGTTTCTTTGCTTTTGCCCTATCTCTACCGGTTTTTGCCCTTGCCAGGCTCCGGCGGGCCGGCCTCGGCCGGGCACTCTGACCCCGTTCCGGCGGTGAAGCTTCACTCTTCTCTTTTTTTGCAAGTTTATCAATATCATCTTTAAGCCGGCCTGCATCACGCTTTTCCCGCTCTCTTTCCTTGCGGGCCATCCTGTCTCTGGTCTGACTCTGCTCTTCGGATTTCTGCCCGACACCGGAATCGGGCTCCGGAGGAGCTTCAGGCTCGGCGGAAGGCCGGCCGCGGCTCTTCGCCTTTTCGCCGGCTTTCCGGCTGCGGCGAAGGTTCTTTTCCGCCTCGTCGGGTTCCCTCTGTCTCGGAGGCTCCCTGTCCAGCCTTGCGTATTCTTTTTCTTTTTTAGCCTGTTCCGTAACAGGGGCGTCGGCGTCCCCGGGTTTTGCAGTTTCCTCTTTTTTCTCGGCGAGTCTTCTTTCGGTTCCGTCTGCGAGTTCTTTCCTGTCCTCGCGTTTGCCCTTGTCGGAGCCGTAATCCTTTTCTCCACTCCACGCTTTCTTGGTGCGTTCTCTACCGTCGACATAACCTCTGCCTTCGTGTGGGCGCATTCCTTCCGCGCTCCGGCCCGCACCCGAGCCGACGGCGGTTTGCTTTTTTGCAGGCGCCCGCCGCGCATAATCGCCGGATTCCTTCTCAAGCTCTGCGTCCTTACCCAGGTCTTCCGCATGTTTCGGGGTTGCCTTGGCAGACGGTTTCGTTTTCTTCCGCAAAGAGTCCTTCAGCGCATATTGAGTGATTTTTTCCGGAGCCTTCGCATCCCTCTTCTTGAGCGCAAGCAATTCACTCGCCGCTTTCTTTTTGAAGAAACCCTCTCCGGCTTTACCGGTGGCTATGTCCTTCGCCGCTTCGGGGTCTCTGGTCATAACTCCCGGCTTTTCGGCAATTTTGATAGTCGATGCGTTTTCAGGTATTTCGGAAATATCCGTGGCCGGCGTTCTCTCGCCCACGGCCACTCTTTCTTCATCTTTCGAAACGCGTACGAGTACCAGGACAAGTATAATCGCAACAATAACGGTCGCGGCAAGGCCGACTATTCTTGAAGTAAAAGGACGCCGTTGAATCGAAACAATATTATCTGCCGGCTTTTCACCGCTTTCTTTTCTGCGGCGCACGAGGACCGATTCCAGAAAATCACCGGGAGCGGAAGCGCGGGGCAGGCCTGCAACCGCGTTTATCACCTGCCGCATCGCGTCCGCTTCCGACCGGCAGCGGTCGCACGACTCAAGATGCCGGGAGACCTGTTCGGCCTCCTCGTTGCCGAGTTCCCCGTCGAGGAACTCCTGTATCCGGCTTTTTATTTCTTCGCAATTCATCCGACTATACCTTGCAATAAGTCGCGCAGCATGAGTCGCGCCCGGTGGAGCCGGGACTTGACGGTACCGCGCGGGATTGAAAGTATCTCCGAGATTTCCCCGTAGCCGAATCCCTCTATATCCTTCAGCACGACGACGGCTCTGAAATCCTCTTCGAGCCGTTCGATTGCGCCATGTACGGCTTTTCCGAGCTCGCGCCTCTCGGCATTTTCCGCAGGCCCGACGCCCGAGCTCGCAATCTCGCGCTTTATCGGCTCTTCACGCCCTGCAACCGGTGCATCCAGTGATAACATCGCTTCCTCAGTCCGTCGGCGTTTGCTGCGCCGAATACTGGTTGCGGTATTCATGGCGATCCTGCAAAGCCACGTGTAAACCTGTGATTTACCCTCAAACTTGTCAATCGCACGAAACGCTTTCAGGAAGACCTCCTGAGCGGCCTCGACGGCATCATCGTAATTGTGGAGCATGCGGTAAATCATGTTCACAATACGGTCCTGATAGGTCCGTACCAATTCTGCGAACGCGTCTTCATCACGCTGTCGCAGCCGTTCAAGCAGCTCCGTTTGCTCAGAAGCCATTCCTGACTTCACCCCTTTAGACGTTTTTTGGCCGGAAAGGTTCCCGGCTAATAAAAAATCATCCTGTGCCGCCAGATGGCGGTTTTTTACCCTTTTCCGGCTCGACGGGTTCTGCATCCTGGCCCGGTTTTTCAGCCTCAGAGGCCGTATCCCCGGAATCCGGCTCATCTTCAGGCTGCTCTTTCGCCTTTACGCTCTCCTGAAACCATGTACGTACGGCGACCGCAACCTGTTGGCGTTCTTTTGGAGTCGCGTCCTCAGACCACCCGAAATCCTGCCCGGTAAGCTTGCGAACCGTTTCCGCGGCACGATACCGGACTTCCGGGTCCTCATCGAGAAGAAGGCCTGCGGCCTCGACAACCGCGGGCGTCCATTCCAGCTCGGCAGTTGCCACTAACGCCCGAATACGGGTAACAGCTGAACGGTCTTTGAAAAGCGGTCTCAGGACTATGTATCCGAGCTCTGCGTTCGCCTCTTTCATAGCCCTGACAAGGGGGCGGCTCATATCAGAATTCTCAGCAGCAACCCGCCCGGCAAAACGCCGATAAACCGTTTCACCGCCGAATCTCAGCAATACGCCTGCCGCCTCCCGACGGACGTTTGGCGTATTATCTTTAGCCAAAAGAGTATTAAAAAATTCTACGTCATCCCGCCTGGCCAGTTGAGAAAGTGCTTTTGAAGCCAGCGTACGAATCCGGGAATCGACCTGCTCCACATCTTCAAACAGGCGTATAACAAATGCCGGATCACCCCCATCAGACAACGTTTCGGCAACACCCGGCCGGGTAAAATACTCCCGGTTCGGAGCAGGACTGAGTATTGACGCGTTGCCGTCCCGTAAATCGGAAACCCATTGTTTCCAGGCTTTAACCGCTTTTCGCGCCACGTTATCATTGTTTGTCTCTGCCAGTTTTTCGCGCCATTCAGGTCCGACGATTTCGGCAAATCCGTGTTGCTGCCCGCTGAAGGCCTCGAGCACATAGTTTGCAGTCACACGATACCGTTCATCCGGAGCCTCGAGAGCATGAATACAATTCGTCAACAATATATATCTTCTTCGATTGAGAGCGGTTTCAGGGTCGAGGAGTTTCATCAGCAAAGGCCGCGACCGCTCTGTGGCTACAGGCAACAGTTCGATTAATGTACTTTCCGTATTTTCGAAATCCGCAAACGCGTCGAGCAGCCACTCCTCGCGAGTCCGGTCGCGGTTATCCTCACGCCACTTTTCCCATTGCTTAATTATTTTGTGCCTTTTATCGCCACGTATTTCGCGCCACCGCCCGTCATTGTAGATCGCCAGCCCGAAGTCATGGCATGTTATAAGGATAAGCGCACGGTTTGCAGCCAGGCGGACTTTCAGATCAGGGCCGGAAAAGGTTTTTATAAGAGCTTCAACAGCCTCGGGTACACGAAGCCGCCCAAGAGCTTCAACTGCGGTTATCCGAACTTCAATATCGGGATGTTCCAAAAGTGCAATAAGATCGGGAATCGCCACTCTTGCCTCAGCCGAGCCGAGGTAACGGGATGCGGCAATAACAATGTCGGGATCCTTATGACTGAGAAGTGAATGTTTTACAGCAACCGGGTCGTAACCGGCACCATTATCCCAATGTTTCTTTGCCTCATTCAATAGTATGTTTCGATCCAGTTTTCTACTGGAAAAGGCTGTCAGGGCGCAGAATGAAGTATAAGCAACTCTGAACAAATCATCGCGATTTGTGAATTTCTCCATCAGTTTTAACAAATGATTTGCGGAATCTTCTGCCCCGACCCACCCGAGAAGCCTGATAGAAGACCTCGCTATATCCGGGCTCGGGTCTTCCGAAGTTTCGATAAGATCTTTCTCGAACTCCGGACCGCCTTCCTTTGCTATAAAATCAAGCGCGGCCCGCTTTACAAGTGCAGAATTGCTTTTCAAAGCAGGTCGAATCCGGGTTGTCAATTCCCCGGAATGCTGCTCGGAAATCACTTTCAGAGCCATATACTGGTAGGCGGGCCGTTTTTTCTTAAACACTGAAGCCAGGGCGGACGGGTCAACGCCGGCAAGCGAAATTTTACTACTTGCGGAATGCCTCATGTGACGAATAAGGCGCCGTTCAAGCTCATCCAGGCGGGATGCAAGCTCAGGCCTCTGCAGGGATTCGGAAAGAACATCAAACGCGATACCGCAGAGTCTCGAATCGCCTGATTCTACAGCACTGAGCAGAGCGGGGAAAAGCAGCTCATCCGCAGTTTCCCCGAGAAACGAACCGATTGTTAAAGTTCTGCCTGTTTCATCCTTGTATTTCGCTTTAAACAGGTCATCATTACAGATGATTTCATTAACCACATACAACGTCCTGTCATGATGGGGGAACGATTTATCTATTGCAGTAGCAAGGAGTAGCCGCATCCCGCTTTCGCCGTAACCGACAAGCTTCTCAGCCATCGCAGTCACCTGGACCGACTCGCTGCCGGTAAGTTCACGATGTGCAAGCCAAAGCAGAACGGGGTAATAGAAGAAATACGCTCCAATGCAGAGTGCAATGCCCAGAACAATCAGGACAATCAGGACTTTCGGCCGTTTGAGGTGATCGCGTAACACGTGATTTAACTCCCTGCGTTAATTATATTGCAAGGTCCTGACAGTGTCAACGCGAAAGGGTTTTCGGGAAACCGGAATGTCGGCGAAAAGGCAGATATAATATTAATGAATCAGGTTATTAAAATGTAAAAGTTTTGTCATAATTTGCGGAAAATCACGACTTTTTTCGATCATGATACCCCTTTGAACCCCCTGTGTGAGTCGAGATAAGCGTGCAATCAGGCCGCAATCGCGTGGTATCAGTTGCGAAAGGACATATACTGTCCTTTTTTTGTGACATAATTTTAGGAGTTGTAACGCCAAAATTTTTCGGCACGGGATGTGCTGGGTATGTAAATTTTACATTTTTCGGTTATTCGGTTGACCGGTTTTACTGTTCAGAATTTATATCTTAATAATCTGAATTAAGCAATAATGCGCAAATGTAAAGATATATTACCCGGCAGTCGAGGTGGGTTAAGTGAAGGTCGATTTCTAAATATGGAAAATGGCGAGAGGGTAGCGGATCGGAGCGGGCGTGCAAAAAGCATGAAGGAAGTAGCCACCGGTAATAAAATTACTTTTTGTGCTCAGGGGCAGTATCGAGCTGCCGACCTTCCGGGCTTCAACCGGACGCTCTACCATCTGAGCTACCTGAGCATGTGTAGCCGGTACAGGAATTGAACCTGTGGCCTCTTCCTTGTAAGAGAAGCGCTCTGCCAATTGAGCTAACCGGCTGTCTGTGCCGTGGAGTGGACTCGAACCACCGACCTCACCGTTATCAGCGGTGTGCTCAGAGCTACCACAGCAATTGTGGGCCGGGCAGGATTCGAACCTGCGGTGTTCAGCACAATGGCAACTGGTTTACAGCCAGCTTCCTTCAACCACTTGGATACCGACCCATTTGAGGAAGGCTGAGGAGTCGAACCCCATCCCGCGAAGGACAATCGGTTTTCAAAACCGTTCTGAACCCGGTTCAGTTAACCTTCCGGATTTGCGGAGGGTGTGGGATTCGGACCCACGAACCTTTCGGTTGCCGCACTAGCAATGCGGTGCGATAAGCCGGACTCTGCCAACCCTCCGTAGAGCACCCGGAGGGAATCGAACCCTCATCTTCTGACCGGCAGTCAGACATTCTACCGTTGAACCACGGGTGCGTTGAGCCAGTGGCAGGAATCGAACCTGCGTCAACCGGTTTACAAAACCGGTACTCAGCCAACATGAGTCACACTGGCGTTTGTACCCGGTAGAGGATTTGAACCCCTGACTCGAAGTCCGTAGCTTCGTGTGATATCCGTTTCACCAACCGGGTAAATGTCAAGTACCGGAGGCAGGACTTGAACCCGCATCCAACTGATTAGAAGTCAGTTGCCTTATCCGTTAGGCTACTCCGGCAATAGTACCGGGAGTGAGATTCGAACTCACACTTACATGGTCCTAAGCCATGTGCCTCTGCCAATTGGGCTACCCCGGCATTCGTACCGGTGGAGGGATTCGAACCCCCAGCTCTCGAGGCTTAAACTCGACGCCTCTACCAATTGGGCCACACCGGCTCTGGTTCTGGTGGCAGGATTCGAACCGGTCACTGGACCGGAACCTGCACTGTCAGGACCCTCAGTCTTATCGCGACAGGTACGGGATTTGAACCCGTGATACAAGGATGAAAACCTTGCGTGCTGACCGTTACACTAACCTGCCTTGATTCGGGCGGCATGCGGGAATCGAACCCGACATCTCAAGCACCACAAGCTTGCGTCCTGCCGTTAGACGAATGCCACCATAACAGTCGGGCAGGTGAGATTTGAACTCACGAATTTCCTGGTCCCAAACCAGGCGTCCTGAGCCAGACTAGACTACTGCCCGGTTTCCGGAGGCGGTGATGGGACTCGAACCCATGATTTCCTGGGTTGCAACCAGGCGCCTTACCAGCTTGGCTACACCGCCGCTGAGCATCAGGTGGGAATCGAACCCACACGCACCCGGATGGAAGCCGGGGACCTTGCCATTCGGTCACTGATGCGTGGTGCCGGTGGGAGTCGAACCCACGGTATCCTGATTAAAAGTCAGGCGCTTTAGACCTGCTAAGCTACGGCACCCGATAGTTGGGACGGTCGGATTCGAACCGACAGCCTGCTGGTTATGAGCCAGCCGCTCTGACCCTTGAGCTACGTCCCGATGGTGGACCCGGCGGGACTCGAACCCGCAATCTCCTGGGTGCAAACCAGGCGCCTTCCCGGTTCGGCTACAGGCCCATGTTGTTCAGGAAATATGTAACGGTAGCGGCAGGGACAGAAGGAATCGAACCCTCATCTTCCGGATTGGAGCCGGACGTGCTGCCGTTACACCATGTCCCTGATATCCGCGGTGATGAAGGGACTCGAACCCTCAGCTTCGGCATCGACAGTGCCGCACTCTGTCCATTTGAGTTACATCACCGGATTATTTGATCAGGAACGCCAATCGAAGAAATGGGGATGGGGAGAGGATAGTCGGGTTGTCAAAGAACGAACTGAAACACCTGCGGCAAATGCTCCGACGAAGAGGCCGGAACAGCGACTGGCCGCTGTCAGGTATGATTTCAGTTCTAATGGTCTTTGACTCATCTTCATATTCCTTGTGCTGTGCAAAGAACCCAGCAAGCAACTGAGTCCTCCGCCACATACTAGGACGTTCAGAATAACGGAATATTGCAGAAAACCTGAAATAATTTTTCATAAACTCGAAAATACTAAAATTTATCTTTTGTCCCGTATTTTTTATCTTTTGTTTACTTATTCCCTTGTTTCCTTATTTCCTTGTCTACTTTTTTCAATCACGGACGCAGCGAAAGCCGGTTATCATCATGAAGAACGGCGTCTCTCTTAACTTATCTTGGATTAACTGCCAGGCTCCGAAAACACACTCGGAGGAGGTAGAACCAAAATAACCTCCGCAACCAGTGTACTCTCTTGGCGCAAGCATGTTGCACCACTCCTGAACATTTCCGTGAACATCATAAAGGCCCCATTGGTTGGGTTCTTTCTGTCCAACCGAGTAAGGCCTGTCGTTTGAGTTATCTTTATACCATGCATGTTCCCCCAGCGAAGCTTCGTTATCGCCAAAGCAGTACTTGCCAGATGAACCTGCTCTGGCAGCATACTCCCATTCATACAATGTCGGTAATCTCAAGCCCAGGCAATTAGCATAGTAATCTGCTTCTTGCCATTGAGGACCACATACAGGATTCTTTATAAGCTTCTCCGAAGGTGTTTTTAGCGGTATCAGTTTTCCGGTGCTATCATATTTCCATCTAGTCGGAAACAACTTCTGAATAACATAGTATTTTTCAAACGTCACTTCATACTTGTCAATCCACAGGTTTTTTATCTCAACCTTACTGCCGTTCTCCAGCGTCAATGTTCCCGCTGGTATCTTCACTTGCTGTGATGGACTGCAACACCAGTTCTTGAATATATCCATCAACAGGTCTTTACCTTTATCTCCAAGCTCAAATAGCTCCTCCACCACCGCAATGCGCTTCTCAACTGATTTCGGGTCGTACCGGTCAGTGTAGTACTTGAACACCGGTTCACGTGCTCCCATCTCCAGCAGCTTCTTTGCATAAGCCTGACGCACCTTGATGTCACCTGAGTGGAGCTTGGAGGTGTAGTACCTGACCTTCACCGGCGTCCACAGCAGGCAGGTTGCTATGACCAGCGCGAAAAGGACGAGAACGAAAATGCCGAGTTTCAGATAAAGTTTCACCTGCGTTTCTCCGGGCCTTTGCTTTTTCCAGGCGTGAATTCAATATCAATGTAATCACTTTCGCCATCCCCATGGAAATAGTCGGTGCAGTCTATGCCGAAGAAGAACCAGTAGTCTTCGTTTGATTGCTTCACTTTTAACCAGGGGACGGGTGACGTCCTTGTGAGTATAGAGCCATTCTTGTCCTTGATGACGATATACCACCCATTTTTGTCGGAATGAAATTCTATCAGGTGAAAAACAGATATGTCTGTCTCAAAACCGATGGCGGTGTTTGTCGACCATTTCTTTTTGGCTTTGTCCCAATGGATCCCTCTATTGTTGTTGTTCCAATACCCTATTTGATATTCTCCTGAGGAACGTACTGCAACGCAAATTCTCTGTTGCCGCTGAAGTACCTCAAAGCCGGTACATTCGGGCGGCCCGGTTTTTTGCCTTATTTCCAGAGCCAGCCATGCATGTAAACCACCAGCGCCCTTGATCCGGCAACGATGTTTGATCGTGATCGGCTTGGAAATGTCGAGCGGTTTTTTCGCATAAACGATCCCCGCATTGGAGGGGCGGGAGCCCGTATCAATGCGAAGAACGCCACTCTCCGCGGTCTCTTTGATCGTGCAGTCACCGGCTGTATCACACCCGAGTCTCCCGTCGAGTTTGCCGTCACTGAAATCATCGCGGATGTGGATAATACCGGACTTCTGCCTCGACCCCTTCCATAGTTTCAGAATCGGTTTATAAAACACCATTCCCGCGATTACCGCTGTGAAAAGCAGGATGACGCCGATGCCGAGTTTTATTGGCAGAGATAGTTTCATTTAATATTGGTTTTCCTTGTCAATGCCGTGCGAAATGGAATACCCGTGCCGCAAGCGGCACGGCTTCACTAATAATTCCCGGTCTTGCTTTTTCGTGAAGCCGCCGCGCTTGCGCGGCGGATATGATAATTCATTTTCCCGGTACCCGGTACTCGGTACTCGGTACTTCCTCTATATTGTAACCCCAAACGCGGGGAGTGCAAGCGGGCAGAAGAAGGGATACGGGATAAGGTAATAAAGCCTTCCGCGTACGGGTGGGAAAATGTTCTTGTCTAAGCTGTCGGCGTTTGGTAGCGTATCCCGGTTATGAAGAAGCGGTAAATTTATTTTTTAGCCCTTCGAACGCTGAACGGAGAACCACATGAAGAAACCATACCGTAAGCCTGCAGTCCTTATCCTTTCACTTCTTCTGATTTTCACCGGCTGCCTGAAGATGGACAAGACGGAGAACTTCCGGCTGAACCCGGACGGGAGCGGGAAAGTCAAAATCACGGCGACCTTCGGAGTAACGAACTTCCAGGGCGGCGGAGAACCCGACCTCGACGACCTTATGCAGAAAACCCTCGAGAATTCGAAAGGCGTCGATGCATGGAAGGGCACCGAGTTCAAGTCGCTCGGAGAGGACAACGTGAAATTCACCGGCACCGCCTACTTCAGGGACATCTCGAAAATGAAACTGAAAGTGGGGGAGTCGATGATAAAGATCAGGTACGCCGTCACCAAAGACAAGGCCGGCAATACCGTCCTGACCGCGGCGATGGAGGACCAAAAAGAACCTTCGCCTGCGAAGAAAGTGGAACTTTCCGAGGCAGACCTGAAAGCGGAAATCAAGAAGGCAAGGGAGGAATTCGAGCGCACGAAACCGATGATGGCCGTATTGCTTCCCCAGTTCAAGTACAAGGCCTGTTTCCATCTTTGGGGCGAAATCGTGGAGGTCGTTAACTTCACGAAGGAGAAGGACGGAAGCGTGAGCCTCACTATCGACGGCCTGAAGATGTATGAAGCGGTCGAGAAACTTACCGCGAACGACGAGTGGTGGAAAAAGCAGATTCTCTCGGGAAAGAACCTTCAGCAGGACGGGCCGGACGAGAAGGAAATGTTCGAGATAATGTTCGGCAAGGCCGCCTCTCCGCGCGTCGTATTCAAGCCGGGCGAAAAAGCGGTCTTCGACTACGCGCAGGAAGTGGCGGCGGCGAAGAAGGAAACGGCAGCGCTCAAGAAAAAGCTGGGCCTCGTGGAAATCGAGGAAGTCGAGAGCGGCGATCCGGGCACGGTCACCTTAAAAGTCGTGGGCGCGTCGATGAAGAGAGTCGAGGACAAGGAGTTTTACCTTCAGAAGGAGTATATACTGACAATGGTCGGCAGGCTGCCGCAGAAGGCGCTGAAGATCGATAAGTGCACCCTCAAGAAAGTACTAACCGATACCGGCAAGAGCATGCTTCCGAAGAAGAGATGGGACAGGGAGATGCGCTTCCTGAAACTGGCCAGGGACGGCCGCAAATTCAAGTTCGACGTCCGGCTGGAGCTCCCACCCGCGGACGTGAAGGGTTTTCAGGAAATCGCGGGAGTTATCGAATACTTCCAGTCCGCGGGAGCGCGGAAGACGGACCTGGGCATAACCAGTTTCGCGAAGGGCGCAAAGGGCAAGGAGTTTTCCGCAAAGATCAAGGAAATCAAGGAAAGCGAGTGGGAAAAAGGGACGATGGAAGTTACCGTCGAGCTGAAAATAAATCTCGACTCGGTCAAAGGGGCGATTTTCCTCAACGACAAGGGCAACGAGCTGGAAAACAAAAAAACCGGCCACATGTCCTTCGGCAACCAGACCGAAATAACGTTCAGCGTGAAAGGCCCCCTGCCGAAGAGCGGGAAAATCATTCTCGAGGTTTTCGACAAGATGAAGAAATTCAAAAAGCCTTTCAGCGTGAAAAACATCGACCTGATGGGAAACCCGGTCAAATAAGCGGCGGGCGGGCCTTGCCCCAACATGCGGGCGGACACCCAGGTCCGCCCCTACATACGCGCGCCGCAAGCGGCGCGGCTAACAGGGCGACGCACCGCGTCGCCCCTACAATTTCTTATTTTTCGTCTTCGCCGCCTTCGTCTTCTTTTTCGCCCTCGTCCTTCTTTTCGTTTTCCTCTTTCTTATCGCTTTCTTTTTCGCCTTTATCTTCGCTCTTTTCTTTCACGTTGCTCCAGACCTGTTTCTTTATCGTGTCGAGCAGTTTATCGGGAAAGCCGTCTATGCAGAGGACGTAGTGCCCCTTCCTCTCGACGTGGAAAATTCCCTTGTCGTTTTTCAGGGTGACGGAGTCGCCTTCGGCTTCGCTCTTGATTTCGCATTTCTGCATCACCGCCTGCTTGTATGCGTTGAAGAACTCGTTCCTGTCCTTTTCGCTGTCCCAGACGGTAAGCCAGATGAGAATCATGCCTTTTTTCTTCTCGCCCTTCTCCTTGAACGCGGCATAGAGATCGCCGTCCCAGCCCTCGGAGGCTTCGGTGGCTTTCTTTTCATCCACGTATTGTTTGAGGAAAAAATCCGTAAACAGCTCGCCGAGGTTGTCCTTTTGCACGAACTCCCATTCCGGGAGCAGCTCCCCCAGTTTTTTCTCGTCGATTTTGATCTCGATAGGTTCGTCTTCCTTGTAATATTTCTCATCGATATGCAGCACCTGCTCGGTCGAGACGGGCGGGTCCTTCAGGGCTTTTTCGAGTTCCTTCTGCCCGCCCTTCTTGAGAAGCCTGTGCACGAAGTCGATGCCTCCCTCGTACCGCCAGAGCAGCTCGATCTGCATGGCTTCGGGCACGGCGCTGATGGCGGGCCTCTTTTTCTGTCCATCGCAGATCATCTTCCCGAGGCCCGGTATCAAGTGGCTCGGCTGCCCCAGTACCCACGTGAGTTGCGCATCAAGCGCCGAGCCTTCCAGGATAGCCATGACAGCCATTGCGCGGTCGGCCTTTCTATCGTCAGGATCTTTCCTCAGGTAATCCGCTATATTGAACAACTGGTCGTCAAGCGCGTGATTCAGCTCGTGCAGGATCGTGGAATCGATCTCTACCTGCGCCATCGCCTTCGGCAAGTTGGCCGGAAGCTCAGCGTCCGAAATCATGAAGATCTGTTTCGATTTAAAATCGTAGAAACCCTGGACCGCTCCGCTTATCAGGTTCAGAGTCGCGTTATAGAGATCGAAACTCTCGGGATAGAAGCCGAACTTGACGCCGATCCTGGCAATGTCCCGCGCTTTTTCTTTCGTTATTCCGTCCTCGTGCATCAGCTTGATAAGAAATTCCCTGAATTCTTTCTTCTTCATGTTCTTTACGGGCACGTCCTTTTTGAATTTCAGTCCTCTCAACTTCTCGACTTCCTTCTTCAGGCTTTCTATCTTGTCGTCATCGGCAAGAAGGCCCGTGAGGAACCCGAACAACAGGACAACAGAGATTGCGAACAGCGTAAGAATAAGCGTCTTTTTCACGGCTTCACCTCCATAGTGGCGTAAGTAAAGTAGATGCGCCGCCGCATGAACTTCGTTTGCGGCGGAAAACGCGCGGCAATTCTACAATAACGGCATGGCACACGCAAGCCATACGCCAGATATTTTAACTAAATATAATCCGTAATCGGCCTGGCGATTCGGCGGAAGATGCGGATGGGGATCGAGAACGTGTCCCACCTGGCGGAGCGGCGGCGGTAATACTTCGCGTATTCCGCACGCGAGAGCGCGAGTAGTCCGTATTTCTTGCCGCCGAAGGCGTGCAGATAATCAAAATGCTTCGCGTATTTCGCTTCGCGAATCCAGTATGCAAAAACGATGAGGCCGATAAAATTCCGGCCGAAAGATTCTTCCCAGAACTCGAGAGCTTCGAGGTCGTCGCCCTTGAGCCAGTTTTCCCAGGCGTTCGGCGTCTTGCGGTCGACGTATGGGAGCTGCTTCCCCTTGACGTCGACGAGCGCGTTTTCACGCTGCGGGGTCGTGACGATGAAGTCGGGGTTCTTTATCTTCCGCGGGTCCTCGGGCCCGCCGACGGTAAGCGCGCGCCTCACCTCCGACGTCGCGATGTAGGTGAGCCCCCTGCCGCGCAGGTAATCCTCGAACGCAAGCTCGTAATGGTTGGCCTTCGATTTCGGCTGCATGACTTACCCGGCCGTGAATTTCCACGGGAGGAATATGTAACGGCAAAGGAAGATCGCCGCAAGCAGGTACGCAAGCCAGTGAACATCGCGCCCTTTACCTGAAAGCAGTTTCAGTACGGCATAGAAAATGAACCCCACGGCAAGGCCGTGCGCGATCGAGTACGTGAGCGGCATGATTATTATCGTCAGGAACGCCGGGATGGACTCGGACCAGTCGTCCCACTGTATCTCTTTTATTACCGTCATCATCATCGCGCCGACGGCGATAAGCGCGGGCGCCGTAACGCAGGGACTTGTGCCGAAAAGCTTGGCGAGTGGTATAAAGAAAATCGAGACCAGGAAACATGCGGCCACGACAACGGCTGTGAGGCCTGTCCTGCCTCCGTCGGCGATTCCGGCTGCGCTCTCGATGTAACTGGTCGTCGTCGAAGTTCCGATAAGCGAGCCGAAGATCGTTCCCGTCGAGTCGGCCAGCAGCGCGCGGTTGACGCGAGGCAGGTTGCCGTCCTTGTCCAGCATACCGGCCCGTCCGCCGACGCCTATGAGCGTGCCGATAGTGTCGAGCATGTCGAAGAACAGAAGTATTATAATCGGCCCGATTACGGCCGTCGTCCAGAGGCCCTTGAAATCGAGCGCGAACGCGGACTCCGGCCATTTGGGCATGGCAACCGGTATCCATGATTTCAACTGGGCTTTTTCGGGAGTAACTTCCCTGAAAATGATTGCCGCGATCCCCGTAACGATTATTCCGATAAGGACCGCCCCCCTGATCCTGCGGGCCATGAGCGCCGTCGTCACGATGAGCCCGAAAACCGCGAGCAGGAAAGGCGTCAGATGAAAGTTGCCGAGCTCGGGAATTATCTCCCTGCTTGTGGACAGGCCGACCGGTTTCCCGTCAACGAAAATCGGAGTGCCGGTAAAGCTGACGATGCCCGCCTTCATCAGGCCGATATAGGCAATGAAGACGCCGATGCCGACGGCCGTCGCAAACTTGAGGTTTTTCGGAATAGCTTTGACGATGAGCTCACGGGCGCGTACGAACGTGAGAATCGTGAACAGACACCCGGAAACGAAAACCATCGCGAGGGCGATTTTCCAGTCAAGCCCCAGCGCGCCGCAGACCTCGTAAGAAAAAAATGCGTTCAAACCCATGCCGGGCGCAAGCGCGATCGGATACTTCGCCACGAACGCCATGACGAGCGTCGCGAACGCGGACGCGAGGCAGGTGGCGATTGCGACGCTTTCGAAATCCATTCCGGCGCCGAATTCATCGGACAGTATGGCCGGGTTGACGAAGATGATGTAGGCCATTGTCATGAAGGTGGTGATGCCAGCGAGGATTTCGGTCCTGATGGAGCTTCCGGATGCCCTGACGTGGAATAGTTTTTCCAGCATGGCGAGCCCTCCACCGCGGTTGGATGCCGGATGATAGCAAACCTTTCCAACTCATGCAATAAATATTAGTGGCGCAGCTTGCTGCGCGTTGATAAGGGGGAAGGGACAAGATAACAAGTTGACAAGGTAACAAGGATTAAGGAGCTTTGCATGTTATCAAATAAATCTCTTCCCTTTATCCCCTTGTTTTCTTGTTCTCTTGTTTCCTTGTTTCTATTAAAACGCCGCGCAAGCGCGGCCGCTGACAAAACCAGATTGACCTTGACCTAATTGAAATATACGGTTAGAACGTAACGTAATGATAAATCACAATGAAAACGGCATCGGTTGGCGGCTGCTTCTTCGGCGCGGAATAATCGTCGGTTTCGTATTCCTGCTGGTGGTGCCGGGCGCGGCACACCTGCTCTACTCGTGGATGGGCTTCAACCCGACCGACGGAGGATTCATCCTCGCCGGCAGCCGGCGGCTGCTCGAGGGGCAGGTGCCGCACCGCGATTTTATCAGCATCCGCACCTTCGGCTCATATCTTCTGCACGTCCCAACGCTCCTCGTCGGCGGTGAATACGTCATCTGGATTTCGCGCTACATTTCATGGCTCCAGTTCGCGTGCATCGCGTGGGCGTGGGTGATTATTACCGAACGGCTCGCGAAGCTCGAGATCGGACAGGTTCGGCGCGTGCTTTTCGCGCTCATCGCCTTCGTCCTGTGCGCGCACAACTGGCCGGTCATGGCGTGGCACTCGACCGACGCGCTGTTCCTCGCCTCCGTCGGTATCGCGCTCTGCACCCGTGAGAAGCAATGGGTAAAGCTTGCGGGTTATTTCCTTATAGGCCTGTCCGTAACGTGCAGGCAGAATTTCGCGCCGATGATTCTGGTCCTCGTGCTCGGCGACTGGAAAAACTGGAAGTGCTGGCTCGCAGCCTTCGCAGCGCCCGTACTTTTTGCGCTTTTCCTGCTTGCGACCGGCGCCGCCACGGACGCATACGAGCAGCTTACCTCGCAGAGCGGTCTCTGGCAGATCGGCGTCATACATTATTTAAAACAGAGATGGCTGTACCTGGGAATGCTGATGGGCGTAACTGCCGCGTGGCTGCTTTCGGAACACGGCAGGAAAATCCTGGGAGAGAAGCTCTCGACCCCGGGCGCGGCGCTCGGCGCGCTCATCATACTTGCAATCCTGGCCAGGGCGGCAATCTGGATGGCAAGAGGCAGAGTGTTCTACGTGGTCTCGCCGTGCTTTACGATTTTCGGAGCGGTAATCGGGGTGCTCGTCGTCCGCATAATCGAAAAGCGCTCCTTCGAAGGGATAGTTCGACCCGGCTTCCTCGCGCTTGGGGCTGCATGGTGCGTTTCAATCTCGGTCGGTTACCCGGGCCCCGCGCTTGCCGCGGGCGTGCTCGGGGTCTTGCTGCTTTTTGCAGGCGGTCCGTTTTACATTCCGGAAGATGCGACGCGCCGGATGAAGGCAGCCTCGCTGATCGTCCTTTCCGCGCTTACGCTGGCGTGCCTCGCCTGTTTCGATTACACGCGGCGGAACCATATTTACCGCGAGGCGCCCGTGCGGGAACTCGCCTGGCGGCTCGACGGCGTGCTTTCCGGCGCAAAGCTCATATCAACGAATGAGCGCACATATAATGTTATGGCCGGCCTTCATGAGGCAATCAGAAAAGCGCAGGCGGAAAAGTATGCAATCATACCGGACTTTGCCGCACACTGGGTAAGATCCAAACAGCTCAACCCGCTCCCGGTCGACTGGGCGGTAAAAACCGAATTCAACAGCGAAAAGCTGCGCAAGCGGATGTTTGACAGGATCGAGAGCTGCCGCGGAGAAATCGCGATAATCGTTCAGAAGCTGCAATCGGATGCGCTCCCCCGGGCCTACAAGCGGCTCCCCGACAAGGAATTCTATCTGTTCCTGAGATACGTCCGCTCGAACTTCACCAGAACGGCCGAGACGGAATTTTTTGAAATCTATAAATAATACCGCGGCATGCTCGACTCTTACCCCCCCGCATCCGGCACTTGCCTTTTTCCCGGCCCGAAAATTTCTTCAGAAACAGGGATTTCGGGCCGATTTTAATAATGACGGGGACAGGGTTTAATCGGACCGTATCATGGACGTATCTGTACTGGAAATCACCTATTACGCGCTCCTGCTCGGAGCGGGCTCGCTTGTGTCGATAATCATGTTTTCGCTGCTCGCGGGCGAGTTCGTCTCACAGGTCCGCGTCCAGAGGCGCAAGCTCCGCCTTGCCGTACAGGAAGCAAAGAAGGAAACCGAGCGCAAGGCGCGTGTGGAAATGCGCCGCCGCATCCAGGAACAGCTGATCGCACAGGAACGGGAAGAAGCGGCAAAAACGATCGCAGACGCCGCTGCCGCGGCCAAAAAACGGACCGTGCCTCAGGCCGCTCCGCAGCCCGCGGCCCCGGCTCCATCCGCAGAGAAGCCTCCGGCGGTGCCGACACCGCCGAAACCGGCTCCCAGGCCGAAACCTGCGCCGCCCGGGAAGAAAAAAGAGAAAAAAAAGGAAACCGAAGAAATGCGCCGCGTCCGCGAGGAGCTTGAAGAAGCTGAGATGAAAGCCGGCAAGGTTACGAAAACCGACCTGATTTCAGACAAGATGAAAGAGGCAAAGCCCGAGAAGCTCGCGGGACTGGTCCGCGCCGTAATGCACACCGGTAGAGATTAAGAAAGTATGAAGTATGAAGTATGAATTATAAGATTTCATAATTCTTAATTCATTTTTTCCGTTTGCGAATTGAGTATTGATAATTGAGTATTGACAATTTCCAATTCCCAATTTCCAATTTACAATTCTTTTTCATCCTTCAGCCTTTATACTTCATACTTTCTTCTTCACTATTCACTTTTTCTCTTTTTCCGGTTTTTTTAGCGGTACGCGGTACCTTTTCCGGGCGAGGCGCCTGCGGATATCTTCCAGAAGCAGAACGTTTTTACGCCCGAGCACGTCCGGGCGGATCTCGACATCTTTCACCGCAGCCTGCTCGGCCTTCTCGAGCTCGGCCATCAGGCGGTAGATAGTAGCGCGGTAATAGTACGCGCCGTTGCGACCGTGGAAACGTGACTCCAGCTTGTCGCACCACTTCAGGGCTTCATTGAAATTCACTTTTGCGCTTTCCGCGTTTCCAAGCTGGAATTCGACATCTGCCAGTTCGCGGTAGGCGAAAATCGTGTAGAATACGCGCTCGGGCTTCATCGGGTAGTCAGCGTCGGCCATGGCCTTGCAGGCGCTCAGAAAGAAAGGTATCGCCGCCTGGTAGCATTGCCGTTTCTGGAAAAGAGTGTAATCCTCTTTGGGCTGGAGGTACTTTACGATAGCTCTGTGGAAATTCATCGCGCCGGGCTCATATGTTGTCTTGCCGCTGCCGGTCTCCTGCACGACTTTCGGCACCGGCTCCGTGCAGCCGCAGAAAGTCACCGACATGCAAAGTGAAAATATGATAATAAGCATCGGCAGAAAACGCTGCATTTTTCCTCCGCTCCCGTCCTGAAGATATTATTGCACCCCGCCGCGAATTTTCAAGCGCAATCCCGCGAAGAAGGGATATGGGATACGGGGTAAGGGATAAGGGAAGATGGGAAGAAAATGTAGGGGCAAGGCATGCCTTGCCCCTACATTTTATTATGCCTTATCCCGTATCCCTTGTCCCTTATCCCTTATCTAGTTATTGGTTATGGTAACAGTAGTCGCCGTCGGGCATGCGCCCGGGTCGGGGAAGCTGCCCGTGGCGTGCGTCATCGAGCACTTGGCCTTGATGCCGGTCCAGCAGTCGGAATAGCTGCCTATCGAGTGGACGGAGCTGTCGCAGTACTGCATCGCGCCGCTTGCAGCCATCGTCGACATCACGCAGGCGCAGCCGCCGTCGTCGTATTCCTCGCGTCCCGCCAGGTCGGTGAAGTTGCCGGGCAGGTACCAGGTGTTGTGGCCGTGCTCGTGTGCGAAGGTATAGGGGTCGACAAGCCCGCCGACGAGCATGGCGTATCCGCCGCTGCCGTCGGGGACGTTCGCCGCGTAGATATTCCCGGGATCGTAAAAATAGGAATCTATCCCGGCCATGATGGTGCGGATTTTGCCGTCGTTCGCCTTGTCGACGAGGGTGATAGATTTGATATACTGCTGGCCTTCGCCGATATGATAGAGGTTGTCGGACAGGATCTGGATGTTGGCGGCTATCGCATCGAGCTGCGCCTGGGAAGCGTCGCCGTCGACCGTCCATCTGTAGGTGTAGCTCAGGTTTATCGTACCGGTACCCGTACCGGTGCCTGTGCCGGTGCCGGTGCCTGTAAAAAACTTGTCCTTTTTATCTTTCTTGCTGCAGCCGGCCGCGGCTGCAACCAGGACAATTATTACGGAAAGGACGGTAATCTTCCCCAAATGGCTCATGACTTCTTCCCCACGTTCGCGATTTGCAGCCGGGAGGCGTTACCTTTACATTAAAACACCTTAATTAATCCGGACCGCAACCACCTCATTCGAAATAATGTGTGTTGTAGAATTTCTACGGTTTCTGGCTGGAAATGTTGGTAATTTCCGCGCTTACTTTTTCGAAAAATTCCACCGCGGCCGTAAGGGACACGCGGGCCTCCTCGATATGTTTGTCGCAGAGCGCCGACCACGTCCTGTTGAACAACCGCTCGCCCTCGGCAAACTCGCCGAAGAGGACGGGGAAAACCTTTGCGCCGAGGGAGTAGGCGAGGACGGACCGATTCTCGACTATATTAAAGAGATCTTCCTGCGAAATGGTATCTACCGCCTTGAAAACTTCCTCCGAAAACTCCGGGGATGCGTCGATTTTCCCGAGTATTTCCCTGCATTTCCCGGGAAGACCGTTGATCAGCGCCGTCACCTGGCTCATGTCCAATCCGCCTTCGGCGGCCGCGGCTTTCGATGCTGCCTCCCGCAAGGCTATGCGGTTCACAAAAATACCGGCCACGATTATCAAGGCGCCGATTGCAAGGAGCCACCACAGTTCTTCCCCCATGGGCCTGGCTGCAGCTATCGCAGCGACGGTGGTTCCTATTGCGAAAAGACTCAGGGAAATTATCGAGTACATTTTATGATCTCCGCTTTTCGAAGGTTTCGTTGCACGCTACGCGGATGCAACCTTGATAAACGCGAACAAACACATTACGCATGCTTCACCGACGATGAATCCCGCGGCGACGGGCACGCCGAAATCCTCGCACCAGCGCCTTCCTTTCGTTTTCGAAAGTACCATCTGAATAATGCACCCCACTCCGTAGATGAGGATGTATTTCATCGGCAGGTACATCGAGAGTCCTACCAGCACTCCCAGGCCCGCGATACCGGAAAAACTGAGCAACCCGGCGATAATTGCCCCGGCAAGGTATTTTGTATAAGGCACCTTTTGAGTTTCTTTTTTTTCGGCCTTCGCATCAGGTTTTTTCTTATCGGCGTCGCCCTCGGCCGCGGTTTTCTTTTCGGCTTTGTCCTGTGCGCCTTCGGGTTTGGCGTCGGCCGCTTTTTCCTTACCCTTTTCCGCGGCCGCGGGCTTCGTTTCAATGACCGGTCTTTCTATTTTCGTGAAAGCCGCGATTACGTCCGCGAGAGCGTCAGCCTGCGGGGCCTTGAGATTTTTCGACCCGGGCCCGAAACCGTTCTTACCGTCCGGACCTGCCTTCCAGAGAACCGCGATTATAATCAAGGCTATTATCGGGCCAAGCCACGTTACGCAGACCTGCAGAGTCTGCTGGCGAATTGGTTTTGCTCCCACCACAAAGCCGGTTTTAAGGTCCTGCATCATGTCCGCGCACTGTCCCGCCGCAAGGCAGGTGGCTGCGCCTATCAGCACCGCAGGGATAATTGCAATCTTCGGATCACCACCGCCGCTCATGCCGATAAGAAGAACAATGGTAACTCCGATAAGCGCAAGGCCGCTCAGCGGCGACCAGTCCGTCATGCCCGTGCACTGCGCCACGATAATTCCTGCAAGCCATATCCACGCCACACCGGCAACGGCCATGCCCAGTGAATGAATAAGAGAATACCCGGACAGGAATTTTGTTACGAGCAATATCAGAATAAACGCCAGCACGGCGGCAAGGTAAACGAACTTTACCGGAAGCTCCTCGCTCTTGATCCCGTCTCCCCGTTTTGACGCCCTGTTCAGCGATGTAAACGCAGCCCTTATGGACGGGAATGCGACGACAATTCCCATCAGCGCACCGCCAACGAGCATGCCGATACCCATAGGTCTCGTCACGGTGCTGTAAAGGTGACCATATATTTCTCCCGCATGTTTTGCCACTTCGAACTTGGCGGGATACCACTGCGCACCGACCGCGACGGGTATGATAATCCAGTTCGCGAGGATGCCTCCGACGAGAACGAGCAGGCCGGCCTTTCCCGTAATGAAACCCGCGCCGAGGGCGACCAGAGAAAGCGCCCAGATGTTCATAACATATCCCGGCATGCCGAGCAGCTTGCCGACATCGATTTTATCGGGAATCAGCGTTTTGCCGATCCATCCCAACGCGGGAGCCACTGTGATAAGCGCAATAACCGCCGAGACCGCAATTCCCAGCGCAAGCAGAACGGATTTCTGGACTCCGGCACCGGGGGATTTAAGGATCGTGGCGACCGCCATGCCGGATGGGAACCGCAACCGCTCGATATCAATCATCTGTTTCCGAAGCGGAATTATGAAAGCAACGCCGATAAGCGAACCCGCAATGCAGGCGATGGCGGCACCAAAAATACTGAAATCCAATCCAAGCAGATAGAGGGCGGGGACCGTGAAAATAACACCCGCTGAGCCGACATTCACGCCGGAGGCAATTGTCTGGTTGATATTGTTCTCGACAATCGAACCTTTCCTGAGAATCCCCCGCAGAACTCCCCAGCCGATTATAGCGGCGACGGTGCTCCCAACCAGGCTGAAGCCCATCAGAAGGCCGGCATATGAGAAGGCGACCGTCATAATGACGCCGACGATAAGGCCAAGTATGACAGCCTCAACCGTGACCTCGCGGTATGGTTTGATTTCCATCTATGCTCCTTGTATGGAAAATCCGCCCCAGGATTATAAGATGAATAATAGCGTATTCCCGGCCCGCGTCAACAGACTTTTGCCAAAGATTATGGAGAAAAAAGACAGGGCCGGAGCGTTATTGCCGTAATCCGAATTCCTGTTTGCAAAAGCTGCCTGCCCGGTTGCCCGCTTACGCGGAGGTAATACAAAGTAATTCCTCCATATTCAGAGCGGTTTGGATGCTTTGAATCGCGTATTTAATGGAAGCAACCCTCAGGACGTTCGATATAATCCCCTCTCTTCTAACCAGTTATGCGCCGGTTAAGTATTTCACATTTGCCGAAACCTTGATTTCCACATGCGGTTAAACAGCTAAACATTGGAGACACGGAAAGCAGGCCCTGGAAGGAGAAGTCAAATGTATCGCTGGTTTATCCTGGCCCTATCGGTTTCGGTATTATTCCTGACGCCCGGCGGCTGCGGTGGCGGCGGAGGAGGAGGCGGCGTTGGTTATGGTGCGCCCCCGCCCGACCCCGGCCTTATCGACTGGGGCGATTACAACACGTCTGACGAGGCGTCCGGTTATGCCGCAAAATCCGTCACAGGCGTAAAACTGAGCGGCGAGGAAGGCGTTGCCGAAACAAACGACGACATAATGAGCGACCCGGACTACAACGACGCCATGACCGACCCGAGCCGCGTATTCTACCAGCTCAGGATCGACTGGGGCCAGGTCGTAAAGGACGCGGTGTACGAGAAGGGCCTGAAATTCTCAGGCTCGCTCACGACCGACCAGGGAATAATCCTCGTAACGCGGCTTTACCGCTTCGACGGCGAGGAAGCCGTCGTCCACCCCCGCACCGGCGCGAAAACCGTCGAATGGAAATCCAGCACAGGCAACCACTGGGACGGCATTTACTTCACAATCGTTACCCGCCCGGACGACGCGTACACGCAGACGCACGTCACTCTCGACACGGTCGACTACGACCGCACATTTACGCTCGACGAGCTCGAAGCGATAAACGAGACCAACGTCGTCGACCAGTACTCCAACAAAGTCTGCATCCACGGCTCGAAAGTAAAGCGCGACGTGATTGCCGACGGCATGGTCGCCGGCTACTGGGCCGAAGGCGAATGGATCGGGCGATGGATAAACCACGATGGCACGCTGGCCGGCCAGTTCAAGGGACACTACGACCCGGACGGCCAGATTTTCGGCAAGCTCGTCGATATGGGCGGCACGTTCAAGGGAATGCTGAAAGGCCGCTGGTGCTACATAACTCATACAAACGGCCCGATCGGATGGTTCCTCGGGATTTACACGAACGAGATCCTCGAGCCGGTCGGCATTCTCGGCGGCCACTTCATCGAGGGTTACGGCGGCGAGGTCGGCCACCTGCGCGGCGTATGGCACGAGGGCTTCCCTTACGGTTTTGATCCCTACGATGTGCCCGACCCCGGAGACTACAAAGGCACGACTCCGGTGTCATTATAAGGTTGAAAAGTTCAAAGGTTCAAAAGTTATGACCTTCGAACCTTCGAACCTTCGAACATTCGAGTTATATAATTACCTGATTGTGCCCAAAAGTGGCAACTTTTTATCTCGATTCTGAGCACCTTTACAATTTATTTCTTTAAACGACTTATTGAAAGAAAACATATCTGCTTTAGTAATATAGGGTTATAAAAGATATCGGCCTGGATAAAAACCGGTGCGGTTTTTGCATGTAAAGAGGTGGGGAATCTATTGAGGGAAAATACCTGACTGGGGGAGAGTAAAATGAAACGCAAGCTTCTGGTACTTGTCCTTGTCTTCTGCGTAGCAACCCTGTTCTCGTGCTCATCCAAGAGCAGCGGCTCCCGCGGCGGCGGTGGTGGCGGCGGCGGCGGCGGTACCGGCACAGGCACCGGCACCGGCCCGGGCGGCAACGTCGGGCAGTACGAGCAGGACGTATTCAGCATGGTCAACGATGAGCGCGCAAGCGCGGGCGCAAGTCCGTTGGGATGGGATGACGGGCTTCACGCATGCGCCAAAGGGCACTCGAACGACATGTGCGATCGCGGATTTTTCAACCACGAAAACCCCGACGGCGAAGACCCGTCCGACCGCGGACGTCTCGGGCACGCAGGCAGCTACACGTTCGCGTCAATCGTTCCCAGCCCGTTTTCGTGGGGAATTGCCGAAAACATCGCGATGGGCCAGACCTCGCCGACACAGGTAATGAACGGGTGGATGAACTCGCCGGGCCACAGGGCCAACATCCTCAACTCCAGTTATACCCATATCGGCGTCGGCCTGTGCGACAACTGCAAAAGGCACTGGACGCAGAACTTCGGCACGAAATAAAAATATCGATACAATCCGAAGCGCTCAAGGGCACGGTTTTCCGTGCCCTTTTTTATTGCGAATAACGGATAATAATAAGACAATAATCCCAGGTCTCCCGCGTTGTACTTTTTGAATACCTGGAGACGGCAAGGGACGTTTCTGCCCTGAATAAAATAACGGGGTCGGGCATTTTCAAAGGAAGGTGCAGGATGGGTAAGACGATTCTAACCGCCGTGATAACCGGCGCCATACTCTCTGTTGTTTTCCTTGTACTCTATTCCTCACAGGAAAAAAGAAGCTCGCTCGGCCCCGATTCTGCCGGCTCAATCCGCGCGGCGGACCTTGGCTCTTCCGCCGGCGGTTCCGAAATCGAATTCCTGAAAGATGCCAGGAACCTGACGGAGGTCAACGCGAAGCTGCGAACGCTCAACGATGAAATAGAGCGCCTCAAGGATGAGAACGACAGGCTCGGGAAAGAATTCGCCCGGATAAAAGAAGATATGGGAAAAGGGCCCGCCGCAGCCGCCGTTTCACCGACCTCGCCTCCGCCCGCACTCGAAGACGACACGGGGCCGGCCGCACCGCCCGGAGGCAATGCAATCATGGCCGCATTCCCCAGCGCAAAGGAAGACATCAGAGAAATAATTCAGAATATCACAAGGGAAGACCAGGAAGTCCGCCGCGAAAAGATGAATGAAAAAGCGCTGGAAGGCATACCGAAAGGGGCTGCGCGGCTGGCCGAGAAGTTCGGCTGGGACGCGGCGACTCAGGAACAGTTCGCAAACATCATACTCGACAGGCATACAAGAGTGCAAGAGCTGACCTCGGGCGTCAGACCCGAAGAGTTGAGCGACGACGAGCGCCGCGAACTTCAGGAAAGGGTCAGGGATATCGTCAATGAATCAAACGAAAAGATGAGGTCGCTGGTCGGCGAAGAGACCTATAAAGAGCTCCAGCCGTTTATCAACCCGAAGCCGGGACAGAGAGGGCCAAGGCCCGGCGGCCCGGGTCCGGGCGGGAGGCGCCCCGGAGGTCAGCGTCCCGGCGGACAGAACAGATAGCATGAATTATGAATTCAAAATTATGAATAATGAAAGTTGAGAAGTGCTGAAGTGTTGAAGTTAAGAAAAAAATAATAATATATTTAGCGGCGCAGCTTGCTGCGCGTTAATAAGAATAATTTGCCGGCGTTTCTGGCGCGCCTTGAAATCAAATTAGAATCTGGTAGCTATAAATGTTATGGCAAACGTTCCGATTATTATGGAAGTCAATTGAATGAGAGAAAGAATCATTCCAACTACGATATGTTCTCTCATACTTGCTGCCGTGTTCTTGGGTGTAAAAAGCCAGAATTGCGTTGCGAACCCTATTACACCGGTTACATAGCCGGCAAATACGGCTATAAGCAGAGCGCCAGCCCTATACTCAACACGGCCAAGAATAAAATATATTATGAAAACGCTTAATCCAATGACTATGGTTGCTATCGATACTATAAAGGCGAATTCTTTTTTCGTTGTATTGTAGTACTTAATAAAAATCTTCCAATTCACGAACCCGCCGAGAAAACCGCCTGCTATCAGCCCTGGAATGCCAAAAAGCATCATACATACAAAGATAATGGCATATATCTATATCATCCGGTAGATACATTTATATCACCCAGTATATAAATCCTGAAAGCAAAGTGGAATTATCCTCCTACGGATGGGTAAATAATGCTTTCCAACGCGCGGCGGCGGCGCGGCGCGCGGCAAGGTCGAGGAACGGCTCGTAGCCCCGCCTGTCCGGGAAACGCAGAATAAGCGCTTCAATCGCCTGCCTGCGGACGGTATAACGCGGGTCGGTGTCGCGCCGCTGCGCGACATGCGCCAGCCGGCGCGCGCCGATTGCATTAATCAGCTTCTCGCGCTCGCCTTCAAGAAGTATCCGGCCGTACCGTCCGAGCTCGACTTTCCCGCCCGCTTTTCGCCTGACAATTCCCGAGCCCAGGAGTATGTTTTTGAAATCCGCGGCAGTCTCGGGCGAAAGTTTCAGCGACAAGGCAAATTCATCCTCGCCCATCTCGCCCCGCCCGAGGTTTTCAACGGCCGATACAATGGCCGGAATATCATTATCCAGCGGCGGGTCGCTGAAGCCGGTGGCCAGCCTGTTGAATGCAATCCACTTCGCGGGTCCGCGCAGCTCTGAAACGTTACCACCCATGCGAAGCAGGGCGCGCGCGCACTCGAATTTCAGGTCGGGGGTGAAGCTGCTTCTTTTGAACACGTCCCGCAGCGTCGGCTTCGCCGCCTTCACCTTGCGCGCGCCGAGCGCCCACGCGATAAGGCACCGCACGATGAGAGGCTGTCTGCGGTTCTTGAGCGCGCCAAGGGCAAGCCCAAGCCGCTTCGGATCACCAAAGCCGCCTTTTATAATATTCAGCCCGTCACGCTGCGCGGCGACTATACCCCCTTTACCGCCATCCTTGCCCAGCATTTCCTCATACGACTTGAGCTTCCTGGAGCCGATGCGGTTGGGGTCGGGTACCCGGAAGCCGTTCTCGATATACCAGCAGGTCTGCAGGCTGTAGCGGTGGAAATAGAGGCTTATGCGGCTGGCGAGAATTATGCACCCGGCCGGCATGTCGGGCATTATCCCGGGAAAGTAAATATAGGAGCGGTCGGGTTTCCCGTCTTTCTCATCAGGGTCGGGCAGGCCGGGGCTCTGTACGGGTTTCTCGAGGTCGAGAAGCCCCAGGTCGACCAGTTCGTCGAGCGCCAAAGGCAACTGGCCGTCATAGGCTTCCGCATACTGGGAAAGGGCGAATGCAATATGCTGCACCCGGAGCATGTCGTCGACAAGCGGATTGGCCCTGGTATCGGGCAGAGGCGGGACAAACCAGTTGAGGTAGACCATGTTCCCGACAAGCCCGACCCAGAAAATCCACGGGCGGAGGCGCCTGAGCGCGCCTTTCCTGAATTTGCCCGTAAAAGGAGCGGCAACTGAAACCACGAGCGGCAAAGCGAGGAGAAAGCTGAAAAGGAACCAGGTCCCGTCCGCGCGGTTGAAAAACTCAGACCCGTCCGAACCGGCGCCACTCCGGGTGAAATGCGATACTGCCGGGAGCAGAAAATAAATCGCGGCGAAAGCGGCCGCGACCAGCCCTTTTATCACGGTGAGGAACCAGAACGTGGTGTCCCTTTTCCCGGCGTCGTCGGCGTTCCTGGTGGTAGAATTATCAGAAACCATATGTTTCAATTTCGGATTTCAGGCTGCTGATTTCGGACTGGAATAAATCCGAAATCCGCAATCCGAAATCGAAAAGAGGAGGTTCTACCGTCTGCCCGGCAATTCCCGGAGCTTCTTCCCTCCCTGGCCCCGGCGGTACGGCGTTATCCGGTGCATACGTCGCGGATCCGGCTTTGGATTTGCGGACGGGAGGCCCAGCTCAAGGACAGCCTCGGTAACCTGCTCGGAGGCCACGGTAATGGTCTGAACCTCGCTGTCGCTGTAGTTCCGCCCGAAAGCCTTAATGGTATAAGTGCCGGCTTTCATTTTCTTCAGCTCGAAGGACCCGTCCTTGTTGCGGAAATACTGCTGACGAATGTAGCGCTGCTTGCCTTCCTCGGCTTCCGTCTCTTCCATCCTGACGGAGAAGCCGGTGAACTCGCCCGGTACATAAACCCGGCCCTTTACAACGCCGCCCTTGCTCAGCATGAAGTTGCAGTCATCCCTGCCCGCCTCGCTTGACTGCCGTTCCGTGAGGTAGTCCTTCGTATACAGGTTTGCGCTTACGGTGAAAACGCCGTCCTTCAGGCCGGTAATCTTGTAGTGGCCTTCCGAGTCGCTTTTGCCCGAGCCGTAGCTGCCGTTCCCGTATACCGTAATGGTCGCGCTTTCGATGGGCATGCCGTCGGCCTTCGAGGTCACCATACCCGCTATGTAATTGCCCGTCTTGAGCCGAAAATCCATGTCCGGCACCGTTTCGCCGGCCACGACTGAGACGACGTTGCCATCGTCGTCATCGCGCAGAAATCCCGGCTTGTGGCAGATAACCTTGAAGTCGCCCGTCTTCAGACCGGCAAGCCGGTACTTGCCGTCCTGCCCGGCGGTAACGGTTCTGTACGGACCGGGGAACGGCGCGTTGGGTGCGGCGGTAACCCAGACCCGGGCCTCGGGAACGGGCGCTCCGGACTCATCGGTGACCGTGCCGGTGATTATCCCGCCCATGCTGAGTTCGACGGTGAACTCGTTTATCGTATCGGGCTCAATTATAACTTCCATCCGCTGCTGGCCGGCCAGGAAATATTCCATGTGCCTTACCGTAACTATGTACTTGTGCAGCCCGAGGCTGTAAAACCTGATATCCCCGCTGTCGTCCGACGTTTCCTGGGCCGAGCGGTTATACGCGTTCGCCGCGCGGTCCGCGGTGTAGAGCCTGATCATAACGTCCGGCACTCCCTGTCCGGTCTCGCTGTTGATAACATGCGCAATCGCGTCGGCGCCGTACCCGAGGTAGATATCGACGCCTTCCCTTACCTCGTCGGTCTTGAGGTTGTTGATAATCGCACCGTTGGCGGAATAGCCGGTCATCACGGCCTTTATGCGGCTGACCGGTCCGGCGGGAAGGCGCAGCTCATAAAAACCGTTCTTGTCAGCCATGGCCGTGCGCCAGTCGTCGGGGCCGTCTTTCGTAACTTCGGCGGTGGGTATCGGCCGGCCGTTCAGGTCGTAGATGTGCCCGCGAACGCACCCGGTGTTAACCTGGTCGAAAGTCGCGAAATCGTCGTCATGCCCGATACGCCGGGCACCGCCCCAGGGATCATGCTTTTGGGGCTTGAACTTTACTTCCTCTCCCCCGGGCGCCGGCGCGGCTTCCTGCCCGCCGCCGCTATCTATCGGCATCTCGTCCTGCGGCATGGAAATATAGACCAGCACAATGCCGACGAGAAGGCCGACGGCTATAAGCATCACGAATACCTGTATTTTTTCCGATTTAGGCAAGTTGCATCCCCACGGCCGCGTATAGACTCTTACAGCCGAACGCCTTTCCCCCATATTATACTATATTATTGCCTCCGGGGTTCATGAAAAGCGCTTGACGGGGTTGCTCGGATGAAAGGAAAAGTTACGCTCCCAGCTGAAGGCCAGAATGACCTTGTCGTTGATCGCTATCGGTATCGGCACGTCGTTTATGAGAATGCGGCTCTCGAAGTACGTGAGGCCGTTTACCTGCTCAAAAATTCCATCGGATTTCTTTTTCGTAAAAATGGTATAGAACTCTTCCCTCGAATCATAGAACGCGAGCTCGAACCCGTCCCAGACGACCAGCCCGCCCGCGACGAGGTAAATCGGCTCGCTGAGGTCGTTGTGAACGCGGTTGATATACTTCCTCATCCGCTCGCGCTCGTCCATCGAAAAATGTTCGAGCCGCTTGCCCCGTGAAAACACCTCTGAAAGCGAATTGGTGAATTTGGGTACGGCCTCGAACTCGGGCCAGCCGATGCCGCGGTCATCCGATCGACCCATCTCCTTTATGCCGCCGCGAGCAAAATAACGTGTCTTGCGGCCGAAACTCAGCAGTCCGCGCTTTGTAAGATGCTTTGTGACCTCCTCAAACCAGACATGCTTCAAGAGCTTCTGAAAGGACCTGCTGAACTCGCGCTCGTGGCCGTGCTTATAATGGTTGAGAATCTCCTCGTAGTCGCGGCGCACGTTTTCTCTGAAAGCCTCCGTCCCTTCGGAAGCGGGGGCCTCCGTTTCTTCGACGACATCCTTCGCCGGCGCGGCTTCGGGCGCAGGAACCGGGTCTTTGCCCCGCACCACGCCGTTTCGGTCGACCTCGGAATCCCGGTCTCCCATATCAACGAACTGGATTCCGATGATGGCCTCGCGCACGACGTAAATACGGTTGTTGTTGTCGTTCTCATCAGCCGGGAAGACGAAAAACCCGGGCTTCCTGGCGTCGTAAGACTGCGAGTAGGCGTAGAGTATCTCGCCGTCCTTGAACGCGACGACGCACTGCCTGCCCTTGGATTTCTGGTACGTGTCGCGGAAGCTGCGCGCTTTTATGTACTGGGGATTGCCCTCGAGCGTTTTGACGAAAAACAGGGCCTTCAATTCCGACGTGACTATCTCAACGCCTTTTTTCAGATAAGTCTGTTCCGTGGGGTAGATGTGGAAAGCGCCGCGGTTCGGGTGAAAATCGCGCGTAACGCCCTTCACAACCCTTCCGTTGGGATATCTCGCTACAACACTGTCTTCCACCGCAAATCCCTTATTCCGGTGTGCGATACGACACCCAAGTTTAGCACGCAGCCGGTGTCTCAGTCAAGGGGCTTTGGTCATTCGGTCATTCGGTCATTCGGTCCCTCGGTCGTTCTGATTAAATTAATAATATGACCGATAGACCGAAGGACCGAGGGGCCGAAGGACCAACCTTCAGCTCTCAAGTTTCTTCACAACACCTTCGAGCAGGGAACGGATGTCTTCGTCGGATTCTCTTCGGGCGATGGCAGCGATTTCCTCGCGCGCGGGTTTTGCCACATCGCCTATCCCGTCCAGAGCGGAGGCGGCGGCAAGCCGGTTGCCCGACTCCGGGTCGTCAAGGATTTTTATCAGTGCGCGGACGGCTTCCGGCTCCTGATAATTGGCAAGCGCAAAAGCGGTGAAATACCGGGTCCAGGCATCATTCCTGCGTACCGCGTCGAGGAGCGTGGAAAAAGCAGCGGGGTGGCGCATGCTGCCCAGACCAATGACCGCGGCCGCGACAATCTCGTGCGAATCCGACGACAGCGCATCCTCGAGAACGCTGACGGCGCTCAGGTGGCCGATATCTCCAAGGGCTTCGAGAACCTTTTCGCGAAAATAAAGTTTTACCGGGCTGTCCAGGCGCTCGATGAATGCTTCGGCGGCACGCGCCGTGCCATAGCGGCGAAGCGCGGCGATTGCTTTCTCCTGGACCTTTTTACGCATATCATAAAGCCCCGCGACGACGGCCTGAAAACCCCGCGGGTCGCCTATTCTTCCGAGCGCGGCGTATGCTGAGCCGGAAACCGCGGCCGGGCGCTCCGCGGACGTGAGTTCCAAAAGGAGCGGTACGGCGTCCGGCTCACCGGTAGCGCCCAGGCTGCCGATTGTCGAAAGCGGAGGGTCGATCCAGTCTTTTCGAAGCTCTTCTTCAAGCGCAAAGCGCTCATTATCCCGCGAGCCCCACGAGCATATTCGCTTCAATTCACCCGGCGCGGTCGAATCATCAGGGGCAAGAAGCCACGCCTGGCGATACGCCCATTCGGCGCAGCAATAACGCCTGCAGGTCGGCCAGTCCCCGGGCGTGCGCTCGCATCTGACATTTCCCGCACGCTCCAGAAGCCGTGCGAGCGCCAGAAAACCGGCCGGGTTGGCAGGGTCGGACCGGATCAGCTCAATGGTTTCGGCGATTTCAGAGTGAGTCATTTTCAAGCGGAAAGCTCTCAGCCTTCAGCAGTCAGCTTTCAGCTAAAAATTAAAATATTAATAAAAATAATAAGCTGAAAGCTGATAGCTGAAAGCTGATAGCCTTCTATCCCATTCCCGCGAGGTCGCGCGCCTTGGAAACGCTTTCAGCATTACCTATCACGACGAGGGTCGTGCCGTCGTCGAGCGTCGTATTCGGATCGGGATTGTAGTGGAAGTCCTCTTCCTCAGGATGCTTCGTCGCGATAACGAGCACGCCCGTTTTCGACCCGAAATCGCACTCCTTGAGCGACTTTCCGGAAAGCTTCGAGCCGGGCGACAGCGATACCTCCTCGATTCGGGTAACCTGCTTGCGGCCGCGCATCATTTTATCGAGAAAGGTGACGACCGAGGGGCGTATCATCTCGGAGACAAGACGCATCCCGCCGATAAACGATGGAGTAACAACTGAATCCGCCCCGGCCGCCTTGAGCTTATCCTCGGAACGGCGGCTGACCACCTTTGCGATTATGCGGAGCTTCGGGTTGAGCTGGCGCGCGGTAAGCGTCACAAAGAGGTTTTCCTGGTCGTTTGCGAGGACGCACATAATGCCGCGGGCGTGTTTGATGCCAGCCAGCAGCAGCGTCTCGTCCTCGGTCGCGTCACCGACGATGAAATTAATAGCCGGCATCCCCAGCCTGTCAATATGCTCCTGGTCGCTATCGATCACCACGAAAGGCCTGCGGGTGTGGTGAAGCTCCTCGACTATGTAGGCGCCGGTCTCCCCGGCCCCGCAGACGATGAAGTGATTTGAAAGCTCTTCTATTTTTTTTTGCATTCTACGCCTCTGAAGAATATTCCTGAGGTCGCCCTCGACGAAGAAGGCCGTAATCGAGGACAGGAAAAACAAAAGACCACCCATGCCGATGAAAACGAGCGAAATCGTGAAAACCTGCGAGATAAGTATTTTTCCTTCTCTCTCCAGGTTCTCGGCTTCGTTTCCCTCATACGGCTCGTTGACCGTCCCGAGAACGACGACCGTTTTGTAAAGAGAATTGGCCCAGGATTTGCCGAAGATTATCTTGAACCCGATCATCCCGTACAGGAAGATGCAGGCCATCAGAATGAGAGGGATTGTGATTCGGCGGTATTCTTTGAACATTTCCGGCGACGTTTCGGCCCCTCAACGCCGATTAAAAACGGCACGGCCTAAATCGAACCGTGCCGTTTTTCAGTTTTGTCCGAAAGTGATTTCAGATCAACGGAACCTTGTCATCACCAGCTTGTTTATGAAGCCGCGTTTGTACTCGTAGTCGACTTCATGCATAATGCGCCGGATCAGGAAAATCCCGAGATCGTGCTTAAGGGCCCGCGCGCGGAATTCCTCGATCTCGCCGTTGGCCAGAAGCCCGATCGGAAGCACATCACCGAGATCGTTGATTTCCGCCCGCAGCCGCGTATCGTTCACGTCGATGTATATCGCAAGGTCGCCCTCGAGCCCGTGCTGGTCGGCGTTCAGTATAATGCTCGTGGCGGCCGCATCGATCGCAAGCACAATAAGGCGCGCATCATGCTCGGAAAAACCGGCAAGCTGCACCGTCGCGCCGACGAAATCCCTGATCTCGTCAAGGGACTTCGTTTCCTTGGACGCTATAAGCCTCTTTTTTACAGTTTCTGCCATCTTACACCTCGCCGTGGACACAGTCTTCCACAGCGCCTCGATCCATCTTCACTCTACCCATACATTAGACGCTTGTCAAACGAAAAACATTCCCAAAAACCGCATTTATTTTCCGGTATATTATACATAACTAATGTAACGTTACTGTCATAAGCCAATAACTTCCCTGTCAACAGCTAAGCGTCCGAAGTCAAACGAGTTACACCGGTCTGCAACAACCGGAAACCTGGAAACGGAACATATCCCCGGGTGCCCGTGCATTTGTGAAACAAACCGCTTCTACGGCTCGGTCTTTTCAAAGAAAAGCGGCGTCTCGACGAACTTCAGCACCTTCCGGCAGTCGGCGCGGTACTGCCTGTAATCCTCCGGCGGAATACGCACGCTGGTGCGCTCGAAACGGTCCTCGAAAACAAGCACGTCGCCTTCGACCTTGAACGAAGCCCTGTAAGTGAAATGCCTGTTATTGACTTCAAACGGTTTTTCGCGTACGAACTTCGGCGAAAAACCCCTGGGGAATTTTATTCTCAGAATATCGTGCTTCCCCTCGCTCGAGGTGAACTTCACCGGATAGTCCCGTTCTTCGAGCGTCCTGCCGCGAAGCGTGCTGCGATAACCCACGGGCAGTTTGAAAATGAGCAGGTTCCCGGCCTTCTGGGCGCAGCGGGGGCTTGCGAATTCCATATCGATGCCGAACTGCTTTGAAAGCTCCTCTGCATTAACCCCTTCAAATTTCAGCAGCTTGCTGCCGGGGTTTTCGCCACTGACGAACCTTTCCCCCCAGGAATAAATCCTCTTCTTCGACCAGGCTCTAAAACGCCATCTGAGCGACATCTCCCAGATGCCGTTGTATCGTATCTGCTCCTTCGTAGCGGCGTTGCCTTCATTATCAATCGTTATTTCCGCCGTTACATGGCGCATCTCGTCTTTGGCCGGCGGCACCGGCACTTCCCGCACCGTGTTCAGCTGCGGGTTCCACGCTGGTATACCGTGGTTTAACGTTGAATGGAACGGGTAGCGGTAATTGCTTCCGGTCGAATCGAGGTAGAAAACCTTCTTCGTTCCGTCCGGTTTTTTCAGGTGTATCTCGCTTATCGCGTGGTTGCAGCTTATCATCGGTATTTTGTCGATCAACGCGCGCGGCTCGTCGTTGGTGAGGACGATGACCGGATAGGCTTCGATGCCCGCGGCTTTCAGCAGCGTCCCGAAAAGAATCGCCTTGTCGATGCAGTCGCCCTGCCGCTTGGCGAAGGTGTGGTCCGCCGGGTGGCCGGCCTGCGAGGACGTGAGAGAACCCTTGATGGAAATGTACTGTATCTTCTCCTGCATCCAGTGGTAAAGAGCGGCGATCCTGTCCTCATCGTTATCCATGCCTTTTGTGAACTCGTCGACTTCCTTCTGTATCTGCTCGGTGACCTTCATCCGCTCATCGTACCACTCGGCGCGCTTCTTCGAATAATAATCCATGGTCTTGAAAATCGAGATAAAGATTGACGGGCGAAGCTCGAGCTCGTGGGGCGCGTGAGGCTCCTCGACAAACGGTTTCAGGTCTTTCATCCCCCATGAATATACGTGCCACTCGCCCTCGTACCTCTCGGCCGGGTTTACATCCTCGCGTTTGACCGCGCGGGTAACCCAGGTGAGCTCCTTGTCCTTCGGCACGTATATGGTCAGGTGCGAATCGGCAACCGGCGACGTGTTCTGAAACCACCACGAGCTTGAAAACGTTTTCGGTTCCTCTCGGTTGAAAACATGGATTTCCCGCACAGTCTGGATTATGCTTCCGGCCTTCGCGCCGGGAATCGTGCCGTTCCTTCTGATATCCTTCTGGTCGGCGTCGAAATGCACCAGGCCTTCTCCCTTCGGCTTCGTCTCGACAAACGTCGACGGATCGAACGTATGGACCGTGCCGTCGGGGTCGATGGACCGGGCCAGGACAATTTTCGATTCATAAGTCTGCTGGTCCGTCCACTCGGTTATTTGAATCTCCTTGTCCCGCTCGGCCTCGTTGAGGACGAGCACAGTCCACTCGGTGCGGCGTTTTATGGAACCGTCGGGAGAAAACCATGTCTCCATCCGGTCGCGGAGCACGAGGGAGTCCCTGGTCTCGGGATATTTCTCCCTCATCTCTTTGGCAATGGCAAGAAGCTCGAGAACGTCTTTGCCGGCGTCGCCGGAAAATGCGCCCTCGGTGACCTCCACCTTCCTGGCCTTCTGGTAGACAATCCTCTTTACCGTGTCGAACGGCAGGACGATGCCTTCCGCTGTCCTGACGTCAGGCGGAACCACGGTTACGCCCTCCGTCTCGATCTCGGTGCCGTTGTGCAGTATGATCTGCACGGCGGCGGCAGGCGCGGTAAAATAAAAAAGCGCGAGAATCGTAACCAGAGTTATGCGTTTCGCCATGACCGGCTCCTCTTTTCGGTTCTTTGGTTCTTTGGTTCTTTGGTTCTTTGGTTCTTTGGTTATTTCCTTGTTTCCTTGTTTCCTTGTTTCCTTGTTTTCTTGTTCTCTTATTTTTCACCGCGCTCGAGGATAATCCATTTTTTCGTCAGCTTGGCCCGGGCCTCCATTTTGGTCTTAAGATCCCCATAAAAAGTATTCGGTATACTCGGAGAAGTATTCTCCGTCCTGTCCGTGAAAATCAGCTTATTGCCCTCTTCCCTGAATGAAGCGATATACGTGTAGGGACAGGTGTCCGCGCCGGGAGACGGGTCGATATTATCAGGCGTATATCGCACGCGGAAACCGGGGGGAAGCGTCACAGTATACTCGTGTATCTGCTGAGTGTGTACGCCGAAGTAAAACGGCAGCCTGCGCTTCTGCCTCCCAACGTCGCCTGCCGAATAACTCAGCTCGGGTAGACGGAGTAAAAGAAGCCTGTCGCCGCCCTTTTTCGTATAATCGCTGATCTCGTATTTATATTCGACTTCAAGCGGCTTCGAGAAATCATCGAGCCCGGTAATAAACCTGTGGCTTTTGTATTCGCAGTTCGGGTGGATTTCGCCGAAGCTCGCCTCGATGTCCTTTCTTATCTTCTCCACGGGGCTGAAACGCATAGTCCTGTATGACTCCTCGACGCCTCCGGTAAGGGTGGTAACGCGGGTCACCTCGACGGAGCCGTCCTCTTTCACGAGAACGCTCACCTTGTTCGTTGCAGCCTGGTCCGCGGGTGGCGTGGGCGGAACCTGGACAAGCTTCGATTCCTTCCCGTCGATGAGAAGCCCCCGTACGTCCTGAAGGTACGACGGAATCTGCCCGAAGCGCAGGTTGACCGAGCCGAACGCGCAGTACACGGGCTTGCCGTCAAGCATGACACGGACAAGCGGCGTAGTAAGCTGGCGGATGTTCGCCACGTCAGGCGCGACCGGGCCGGCGCCCTGACCGCGGACGAGTACGAGATTGGCTTTTATTCCAACCAGCTTGCAGATGCCGAGGAAAAGGTGCGCCTTGTCGAGCGAGTTGGCGATGTCCTTTTTCACAAGCGGCCCCGGGTCCTGCGGCAGATAATCATAACCGCCCATGCCGACCGGCACGTGCTTCATCTTCCGCGCGATACGGTCGTAAGCCTCCTCGGCGATTTCCCTGCCCAGCGTACCGTAGCGAAGAACTCCCAGTTTTTTAACCGCCTTATCGAGCGCGGGCTCGAGGGCGGCAAGTTTTTCGGCATAGGCGGCGCCGACTTTCGCCCAGTCAGTCTTCAAACCCACAACCACCTGCGGCGTGAAGTGGGAAAACGGCGGCGTTTTATACTCGTCCTGCATAAAACCGCCGATCGGGCCGAGCTTGTATACGTACCGTATTCCTCCGCCCCGGACGCGGAAACGCCTTACCGCGAGTTTGGGATAAAACTCCAGGCCGGGGAAAATCGGCCATTCCCTGAACTTGCCGGGATCGAAATCGTCCGCAAGGCCCGTCCCATTCCGGTAAGTCGTCACGGTAATGCTCTGCTCAAGCACTGGAACGCCCCCGAGAAAATAATGCTCCAGGATGAACGGGTAAGTCGGGTCTGTTTTCGAAATCGTGACTCTGTACGCGTAATCGAGAATCGAGTGAACCCCCACGTTGGGCAGGCCGAACTTGATGCGGTGGAGCCGGTCATACTCGGCCACCTCGTTGTTGAGCGGCTCGTCGTTTATCGCGTCGTCCTTGATATGGTGCACGGACCCGTCGGGATTAACGGTCAGGGCGTAGACCAGTTCGCCTTTTTCCCTGTCCTTCCTGTAGGTGAAGTAGTCGATCATCTCGGACTTGCCTTCCTCCTTCAGGATAAACTTGACGATGCGGGTCTCGATGGTCGCGGAGCCGTCGGCGGCAAGCTCGCATCTTACGTCCTTGCGCAGTACAAGGCTGTTGAACCTTGCCTCCAGCGCCCTCCGGTACGGCTCAATCATCCTCATCATGGCGCCCGTATACGGGTTCTGCTTCCACTGACTGTAATACTGCTTGTCCGGCAACTTGCTCACGTGTTCTATTTCGTGGTAGAGTCTTTTCTTCTGGAAGGTGACGTTCTTGACATCTTTCGTCTCGTAAACGGACTTTTTCCCGTCCACGTGCGTGAAGTGAATCCTGTCCTTCTCGACGCGGTCGACCATGCCCCAGTATTCGTTGCCGTCGGTGAGGTAGACGACGTGCAGCCCCTTGACGCCTTTTACCGTTTTCGCACCGGCGGGGGTTTTATCACCCGCCGTCGAGCATGCCGGTGCAGTGGCAAGCAAAAAGGCAAACGCCAGAACGAAAGCGAAAAGCCGGGGAAGGACTGACTTTTTCATCGAATTGTCCTCGCAGATGAGAGTTGTAAGGGCGTAAGCCCGCACGTTTCGATTTTGGGCAAGGGGTAATTATACCTGAGGCGCGGGGGGTGTAAAGTAAAAAAACCTCCCTCCTCCATCCCAAATTTCCTGATATTTTCGCCTTGACGTTCTATGTAAGTTATGATATACTTTGTTAGGTTTGGCTAACTTTTATTAGCGGAGGTAAAAGTGAAAAAGCCGCTCAGCGAAAGCCTCGAAGACTACCTCGAGGTGATATGGCACATCCAGTGTGAGAAACGGGTTGCGCGCATGCGCGATATTGCGACTAAGCTGGGCGTATCAAAGTCGTCAACCACTTCATCCGTCAAGAAACTGGTGCGCCGCGGCCTCGTCCAGCACGAAAGCTACGGCTACGTGATACTGACGGTAAAAGGGAAAAGGACCGCAAAAATGATCGTCGAAAGGCATGCGGCTCTGGAGGACTTCCTTCACCGTATCCTGAAAGTGCCCGCGGGCCGCGCGACAGAGGAAGCATGCAGGCTCGAGCACGCCCTGAGCCCGGCAACGATTACGCGGCTCAGGACCCTGACGAAGCGCCTGTTGAAAAACGAATCCTCGAAACGAAAGGGTTCCGGAGCAAAACAATGAGCAACGGTAAAAACGATATTCCGGAAATAGAGTTCCTGCGCAGTGCGGGGCTTTTCGAGCCGTACAGCATGGAAGAGCGCGCTTTCAATCTGTTCTGGGAACTCGACCGCCACTTTACGATCGAGGAATTCCACCGCATACTCCACAGGAGCGGGCTGCAGCTCCCGCTCGAATCGGTGGGCGCGATGCTTTCCGACCTCGTCCTGCACGGGCTCGCGCACGAGGTGCACTTCGGCCGTGAAAAAGCGCTCCGCTACGAGCCGCTCCACATCGGCGAACACCACGACCACCTGATATGCATCTCGTGCGGCGGTATCTCGGAATTCGAAAGCCCGGAACTGGAAACCGTACAGTCAAAGGCGGTAGAGGGAAAAGGTTTTCGCCCGTTCCGCCATACGCTCCAGATATTCGGCGTCTGCCCTGAATGCGACAGGAAGCGGGACAAGGCAATCCCGCTTATGAAAGCAGGCGTCGGCGAGTTTGTAAAAATCGAATCCTGCGGCGGCGACAAGGCCTGCATCGCGCACCTTGCCGCGATGGGGCTCAGGGAAGGCCAGGTCGTGGAAGTGCTTTCCGCCGGCGAAGACGCTCCCGTAATACTTCTTGCCGGCGGGGGGCGTGTCGGCATCGGCGCCGAACTGGCCGAAAACATCACGGTAAAACCCATCGATGTCAGGGATACAACGGGAGTTGATGATGACAGAACTATTCCCTCTCAGCAGTGTCGCAGAAGGCGCCAGCGCCGTCATCGTAAAGGTTGGCGGAAAAGGTAAGTTCCGCCGCCGGCTTCTCGAAATGGGCTTTGTGCCGGGCACGGAAATCACGGTAGTAAAATGCGCACCGCTTCACGACCCGTGGGAGTACAGGCTGAAAGGCAGCCATGTCAGCCTGCGGCGGTCCGAAGCAAGAGAGATAATTGTGGAGAAAAAGTAATGTCGCTGAAACCCTCGGCCGAAACCGCGGCCGATAAGAACACTAAAAGCATAACAATCGGGCTTGCAGGGAACCCGAACTGCGGCAAGACCACGATGTTTAATAACCTGACCGGGGCGCGGCAGCACGTCGGCAACTGGCCGGGCGTCACGGTAGAGAAGAAATCCGGCACGGCCAGGCTGGGCAATACCGAAATCACCGTCGTCGACCTCCCGGGCACCTACAGCCTTACGGCGTATTCGCTCGAAGAAGTCATAGCCCGCAACTTCATGGCAAACGAGTCACCCGACGTAATAGTCGACGTCGTCGACGCGTCCAACCTCGAGCGCAACCTGTATCTCACGGCCCAGATACTGGAGCTCGGCGTGCCCGTCGTCGTATGCCTGAACATGATGGACATCGCGAAGAGCCGCAAGCTCAGCATCGACCCCGCCCAGCTCGGCCGGCTCCTGGGCGCACCCGTTGTTCCCTGCGTCGGCAGAAACAACGAGGGAACGGAGGAATTGCTTGACGCTATCGTAACCGCGGCAAAAGGGCGCGCGCCGGAACTCAGGCGCATAAAAATAGATTACGGCAGCGAGGTGGAAGAAGAGATTGAGAAGATCGAGAAGCTGCTGCTGGACGACACCGCCTTCTCCGGAACCGTGGCACCCCCGCCGGAGCCTGAGAGCCCGCCCGAGCCGGCCCGCGGCCGTTACCCAGCGCGCTGGCTTGCGATAAAGCTTATCGAGCGTGATGAGGAAGTACTCAAGCTCCCGGCCATCCGAGGCGCGGACGGAGAAAAACTCGATAACGCGATTGAAGAATCCCGCGAACACCTTCGCGAGATTTTCCATGACGATCCGGATATTATACTGACCGACCGCCTGTTCTCCTTCGCCCGCGGGGCGACGGCCGAGGTACTCGACGCTTCCAGGGAGAAGCGCGTCACCCGCTCGGACAGGATAGACGCAATCCTCACTCACAGGCTTTTCGGCCTGCCGATTTTCGCGCTTTTCATGTACTTCACTTTCACGTGGACGTTTTCCTGGTCCGCGCCGCTAAGCAGTATGCTCGGCGCGTTTTTCGGGTGGCTCTCGGGCGCGGTCCTCGCCGTTCTCGGAACGGGATTTCTCGGCGACCTAATCGCAAACGGCATGATAAAAGGCGTAGGCGGCGTCCTGACTTTCCTGCCGCAGATTTTCCTGCTCTTTCTGTTCTTCAGCTTCCTCGAGGACACCGGCTACATGGCGCGCGCCGCCTTTCTCATGGACAGGCTCATGCACGTCGTAGGGCTGCACGGGAAATCGTTCATCGTCCTTCTGACATCCTTCGGCTGCAACGCGCCCGCGGTGATGGCGACGCGAACGATGGAAAGCCCGCGCGACAGGTTGATTACGATCCTCGTCGCGCCGCTCATGTCGTGCTCGGCGCGTCTGCCCGTTTACGTTCTTTTTGCAGGCGCCCTCTTTGCCGAGCATGCGGGGCTCGTCATATTCGCGATATACATTTCCGGCATCGTTCTGGCGATGCTGATGGCGTGGGTTTTTTCAAAAACGATTTTCAGAAGCGAAAGCTCCCCGTTCGTGATGGAGATGCCGCCCTACCGCGTCCCGACGGTCAGGTCGATAGTAATCCACATGTGGGACAAGGGCTCGATCTTCGTGAAAAAAGCCGGCACCGTTATTCTCGTCGGCGTCCTCATCGTCTGGTTCCTGCAGGCGTTCCCGCGAAACGTTGAATACTCCCTCGATTACAGGGCTGAAATTACCGCCGCCGGCGCCGCGGCCGAAATCGATATAAAAAAACTTGAAAAAGCCTTTTCAGACGAGGACAAGCGCATCCGCGATGCACGCCCTCCCGGCGCGTTCGTGCCGCCCGAAGAATCACACGAATACAAAGAAGCCCTCGCGTACCGCAATAAGCGCCTGGCCGCGATAAAAGCGAAACATAAAAATAAAATCAGCTCGCTTGAAAGCGCAAAGAAGCTGGAAGAAACCGGGTTCCGCTACGCAGGTCGTATCGGCAAAAGCCTCGAAGTCGTGATGAAACCGATCGGCCTTGACTGGCGCGCGGGGATAGCGCTGATTCCCGGCTTCATCGCAAAAGAAGTCGTCGTGGGTTCGCTCAGCGTCCTGTACGGGGTTGGTGAAGAAAATGAAAGCTCGAAGAAACTACACCATGCAATCAGGAAAAACTTTACACCATTGACCGCCATAGTGTTCATGCTTTTTACGCTGCTCTACATCCCGTGCCTCGCGACGGTCGGGGTGATAAAGCGCGAGACCGGTTCGTGGAAGTGGACGTTCTTCGCAATGGCGTACTCGGTCGTGCTCGCGTACGTCGTCTGCCTGATCGTGTTCCAGGTCGGGCGTCTCTTTGTCGGAGCTTAGGAAAACAAGATGCAGCTTGCTTTTCAAATAATAGTCGGGATCGCGACAGGCGCACTCACCCTGTATGCAATTGTCGCCTCTGCCCGCTCCATCCGCCGCGATGCCGCCGGCGAAAGCTGTTCATGCAACACTACCCCCGATTCCTGCACTTACTCATGCAAAAAGAAAGATGTCAGCTGCGGCGCGCGGTTCTCGACACACCCGCCGCGCAGGCGCGGCGGCTGACTACTTCATCACCATCCCCGATTATCTTGATTTACACCTCAAGCAACCTATAATGAAATCCGATAAGAAAATGGGAGATTATGATAGTGAGAGTGTGTCTGTAATGAGCGAGACGAAAAAAGACAGTAAAGGTTTTCCGCAGGTCGCAGTCGTGATTGTGAGCTACAACACCCACGATGCCCTGCGGGATTGTCTGCTTTCACTGAAGGAAATCACCTATCCGGACTTTTTCACCATCGTTATAGATAACGACTCCTCCGACGGCAGCGCCGACATGGTTCGGACGGAATTCCCGGCTATAGAGCTTCTTGCCGAAAGCGAAAATCACGGTTTTGCGAAAGGAAACAATATCGGAATAAACCGCGCGCTGGAGACCGGCGCCGATTATTTCTGCCTCCTCAACCCGGATACGAAAGTAACGCCCGGCTTTCTCGAACCGCTTGTCGAGGCGTGCGAATCGGACGAATCGGTCTGGCTTGCAGGCCCCAAGGTGATGGTCGCGGGCGAAAGCAACCGAGTCCATTCCGCCGGCGGTTACGTGCATCCTGTCTCGTGCTTCGGACACCACTACGGCTATAACGAGCCCGACCGCACCGAATTTTCAAAATCCCGTGATTGCAGTTTCATTACGGCCTGCTGCTGGCTTCTGTCGAAATCCGCGATCGAAAAAGCGGGGAAATTTCACGAGCCGTTTTTCCTTTACTTCGAAGACACGGACCTCTGCGCGCGAATAATAAAAGCGGGCGGTAAGATCCGCTACGTACCGGAGTCGGTTATCAAGCATTCCCCCTGCACGTCCACCGGCGGCGCGCGCCATCCGCGTACGGTTTATTACCTCATCCGCAACCAGCTTTTATTTATCAAACGACACCGCAGCGGGGCCGCCCGTCTCTTTACGCTCCTGCATTTCACGGCATACAACCTTGCACGCATGATTGCATGGCTTATTCAGGGAAGAGCGCGGCAGGTCCACGCGATGATTCTGGGTCTCGCAGATTACTTTTGTGGACGCTTCGACAGGGCAGGTCACGCAATAGGCAACTCGGAACATAAATGCGGGGGCGAGTCCGTGACTCGCCCGACAAAAAGAAAACGCCGCCTCCTCCTTGCCAATCCGACGGGCCACGCCGGTCAGGCATATCCCGATGAGATGATTGCCATGTCGGTGGCGAAGCAGGGCTGGGGCGTCATTTACGCGACAAGCAAAGAGTACCCGCGCAGGAAACCGGCGGGTGCGGAGCTTGTTCTTCATTACACCGCGGTCACCGGCAACCGCATCGCTACGGCGATTCTCTACGCTCTTTCGCAGCTCGAGCTTATCGCGCTGGCCATGCGCTCGAAACCCGATATCATCCATATCGAAAATCTGCGGCTGCCCCCGGTAGACATTCCGGTTCTTCTGATACTCAAGGCTCTTGGTTTTCGGATCGCGTACATGGCGCACGACGTGACCTCGCTCGACCCCGGCTGGGTTGCGCAACACATTGCACCGTCGTTCTACAGGATTATCTACCGGCTTGTCGATTCGATAACGGTCTTCTCGGAAAACGCGCGGCGCGAGCTCCTTCTCAAATACAATATTTCCCGGCGTAAAGTGCGCCGCGTCACGCATGGAAACTATGTCTCTCTCTCGAAAAACGCGCCATCGCGGCTGGAGGCCAGGAAACTCCTCGACCTGCCCCACGACAGGCCGGTTCTGCTTTTCTTCGGCTCGATAAAAAAATCAAAAGGCCTCGGCGTTCTTATCGACGCCATGGCGCGGGTGCGAAAAAAACATCCGAATGCAATCCTCATTATCGCCGGAAAGACGTGGCGGCACGATTTTTCCGGATATAAAAAACAGATTAAGAAACTGGAGCTCGACAAGAACACGCGATGGGAGCCCGGCTTCATACCGTATGACCGCGCCGCGGCCTTTTACGCCGCAAGCGACGTTGTGGTGCTGCCTTACCTCCGCGTCTATTTTTCAGCGGTCGCGATGGAGGCCATGTCGTTTGGAAAGCCCGTCGTCGCGTCCGCCGTCGGAGGGATTCCCGAGCTGATTCGGGACGGTGAAAACGGCCTGCTCGTCACCCCCGACGATCCCGAAGCGCTCGGGGAAGGAATCTGCAGACTTCTCGACGACGCGAAACTCGGCCTCATGCTCGGCACCGAATCAGGAAAAACCGTTACAGAGAATTTTTCCTGGGACAGAACCGCAAAAGAACTGGTTGAACAGTACCTGGAAGTTATTGGCGGAGATTATTTTGCCTGCTAAATATTTCAAACTTCGCGACTCCTCACCCGAAAAGGGCCAGGTCTGGCGCGGCGAAGACCTGGGAGAGAGAATCTCACTCTGCGAGGCCCAGACGATAGAGCCGATAATCTCGGAACACGCCTCTGGAAAAATCCTCGAAGCCGGCTGCGGCCTCGGGCGATGGGTGCTCTATCTCAGGTCGAAAGGCTGCGACATAACCGGAATCGATATCGCCCGCGACGGCCTCGCGCAGATAGCCTCGTATGCGCCGGAGGCGAAAGTCATTGCAGGCAATATCGAATCGCTCCCGTTTGCTGATGAAACTTTCGACACCGTGATTTCGCTCGGCGTTGTCGAGCATCTCGAGCACGGAACGGAAAAAGCGCTTGCGGAATTTCACCGCGTGCTCAAACCGGGCGGCACCCTCCTCCTTGCCGTGCCGTACCAGAACATCGTGCGCACGCTCATGCTCCGCCCGCTCAGGTGGCTTTATAAAAAAATCATCGCCCGCGGTCCGCGGCCGTTTTCGGAATACCGTTACATCCGCCGCGAGGTCGTGCGGATGGTCGCGAAAGCCGGCTTCTCCGTCGAGCGTATAGAGGCCGACGATTTCAGACCGCCTTACAACATGGGTATGTACGCCGACTGGCCGATGCTTCGAAGCAGGCGCAAATGGCGCCTCAACTGGGTCGGAAAGCTCGTCCGCCTGCCCTGGCGGTTGATTTCAAAATGGAGCGTAACGTCAGGCGTTCTTGTGATTGGTCGCAAATCACAGGCCGCAGGTCACAAGTCATAATGAAGAACGTTATTCAGATGACTGAAAAACTAATCAATGTAGAATGTTTCGACTGCGGCGCAGACACCCCGAGGGTAATACTCCCTGAAAGCCGCTCCGGGCGGGTGGTGCGATGCATGCGGTGCGGCGCAATCTACGTCAGCCCCCGTAAGGCCGGCCAGTTTCTCACTGACGCACGGATGGGCGACCCGCCGCCGGAAGTGCCGCCGGATGAGAAAAAATGGGCCAAAATAAATGCCGCTCACAGATTTAATCTTCTACACCGCTGGAATTTTGTGCACGACCCGGGAACGCTGCTGGACGTTGGATGCTGGACAGGTTTCTTCCTCAAGACCGCCGAAAAGCGGGGCTGGAAAGTTAAAGGCCTCGAGCCGGTCGACGCGGCCGCGCAGTGGGGAAGAATAAATCTCGGCCTGGACATCCTTACCGCTGTTTTCGAAAAAGCCGAATTACCGAATGGAAACTTCGACATGGTAAGTCTCATGCACGCGCTCGAACATCTCTCCGACCCCAACACGGCGCTTGCGCGGGTGAACAGACTGCTCAAGCCCGGCGGTATAATCGCCCTTGAAACGCCGAACGCCGACTGCCTCGCGGCAAGGATTCTGGGGCGCCGCTGGCGGCAGTTCATAAGCAGGCACGTCGCGTTCTTTACGCCCGTAACAATCGCACGCCTTCTGAAGCGGCACGGTTTTGAAAACGTCAGGGTCAGGCGAATCGGCAGGACGGTGCCGGTAAGGCTGATCGCGGACAGGATCAAACGCTACTACTCCCGGCCGCTTGGAAACGTACTGGATCGGGTATTCCGAATAACCGGCCTGAGTAATGCTGGCATCAGAATCGACCCCGGTGATATAATGTTCGCGGCTGCGAGAAAAAAATGAGAATCGCGATAACCGGCATAAGAGGCATCCCCGCAAACTACGGAGGCTTCGAAACCTTCGCCGAAGAGCTTGCGCCCCGCCTTGCCGCACGCGGGCACGACGTCACCGTCTACGGCCGCTCGAACAATATCAAATACGATAAAAAGTTCTACAAAGGCGTGCGCATCCGCGTGCTGCCGACGATTCCGCACAAGTACCTCGACACCGCCGCCCACACCTTCTTCACCATGTTCGACATTATCGGCCGCGGCTACGACGCCGTCCTTGTCTGCAACGCGATTAATTCCGTCTGGTGCCTGCCGATGCGGATGGCGGGGAAGCGGGTCTGCCTCAACGTCGACGGCCTCGACCGCCTGCGCAGGAAATGGAACCGGCTGGGGCGATTCATGGGACTTATCGGCGAAGCGTTCGCGACCGTCTTCCCGAACGATATCATCACCGACGCCGTGGTCGTCCAGGAATACTACCTGAAACGCTACGGCGCGAAAAGCGCGATGATTCCCTACGGCGTCTCAGCCGAGCGCGCGGACACGACCGAAGCCCTCGAAAAAATTGGCATCAAACCGGATGAGTATCTGCTTTACGTCTCGCGCCTCGAGCCGGAAAACAACGCGCACGTCGTCGTGGCTGCGTTTGACAAAGTCAAGACGGACAAAAAACTTGTCGTCGTCGGCAACGCGCCTTACTCAACGGATTATATTGAAAAACTGAAATCGACGAAAGACGAGCGCATTATCTTTCCCGGCGCGGTTTACGGGCAAGGGTACCGCGAGCTTCAGTCGCACGCGTTCGCGTATATCCAGGCGACCGAGGTCGGCGGCACACATCCGGCACTGCTCGAAGGGATGGCGCTTGGAAATCTCGTCATCGCCAACGACACGCCCGAACACCGGGAAGTCCTTGCCGACTGCGGCATCTATTATGAGAAAAACGACGCAGATGCTCTGGCGAAAGCTGTGCAGAAAATAATAGAGAACCCGGCCATGCGGAAAAACCTGCGCGAAGAATCTCTAGAGCGTGTGCGGGAATTCTATTCGTGGGATATCGTGACCGACAGGTATGAAAAACTTCTATTAGGTTTGTAGGTTTGTAGGTTCGCAGGTTCGTAGGTTTGCAGGTCTGCCGGTTTTTTGGTTCTTACCTACCCACCTACATACCTACGAACCTACAGACCTGTTAGCCTACGAATGCGCTAGTTTCTTGCGACCCTTCCTCCGGCGGCGCGACAGAATTTTGCGGCCTTTTTTGGTCTTGGTGCGCGCGCGGAAACCCGATTTTTTCTTTTTCTTCATCGCGCTCTTGCGTATCTTCTTTTTCATCTCTATCTCCTTTGCGGACAACAATATATCATCTGCCGGCGGGTTTCGTCAAGACAAATCGACTCGCCTCAAACGAGAACAGGAACAATACTTATTTTTCAGACAACGGTTCGTCGTTTTCCCGTTTCCTGAAAACGATGCGGTTGGCCAGCGCAAAAATCCCCGCACCTGTCACCAGAACCGGCACCGCGACATAAAGCAGGTTGTGGGCGATTACGAAAAGCATGGCAAGAAAAATGCTCGGCTGACCGCCGCCTTCGAGCGGAGTAAGCGAAACAATTACAATATGGTCGGCCGCCCCGGCCATCCTGAGCACGATGTAGAACGCTATAAAAATTGTGGCCAGCACCAGGTAATTTAGCGGATGAAAAAATCTCGGCATCTTTCAGTTCTTCCCTTCAAGCTTTTTCCAGAGCGGCCCCGTCACCCAGCCGTAGAGGACGGCTGCGTCCCCGACCTGGTTGGAGGCAAGGTATCGGCGCCGGCCGTCCTCCACCCTCGGGTATGCCGCGTAATGCAGCGACGCCACGGTCCGTCGAAAAGCGGTCTCATCGCCGAACGTCCGCGCCGCAATAAGCCGAAGCGCGCTCGACGCGGGCGACGCACTGCCTATCATCGCGCCGGAGTCGATATCCTCGGCGCCTTTCCAGGAAGCCGGCCACTCTCTTGCATATCCAAATCCCATGATCGACCGCCCGAGTTCTTTCGCGGCCCGACGGTACTGGTCGAGGGCGAAATCCTCATCTACAAGCGACAGCATTGACGCCGCCACCCATACCGTCGAGCCCTCGGGGCCGTCCAGGTGTTCCCCGTCAAGCGTAAACTCGGAAACCAGAAGCCCCGTGGTGTTATCAACCAGCTTTGCCTTCGCTGTTTTCAGCCAGCTCGAAGCCAATTCCGAATAACCGGTGCCGTCAACATGGTCGGAAATCGCGAGCGCCGCCATCGCCAGCGAATGGTCGAACATCCAGCACTCATCCGGATAACTTTCCGCAAACGGGAGGGGCCTGTCCGTGAGCCGCGCGACGATGAAATCAACGCGATTTCTCGAAAGCGTTTTCCACCGGGTACTGTCGTCCTTCAGCAGCCTTCGCGCGTAAAGCATCAGCGCGATCTCGCCGTCGACGAAGAGGCTCGACATCGGCTGCACGATGTAGGGAGCGTCGCGGGCATAATCCATGAGAAAATAATAGTGGGAGTTTGACTTCTCTTTTTCGAGCGTGTCTTCTATTATCCGGTCGACGAGCGGCAGAAGGGCGGCCTCGCGGGACGGCTCGGCCGCGCAGACGTTCAGGAACGAAAGCACGGTAAAAGTGCGCGCCATGAAATCCCATTCAGCGTTCGAGCCGCGCTGCCTGAGAGTTTCTGATTTCAGCGCATCGGAGTCTGTCCAGAGGTGGACGGCACGGGCGACAAGCTCCTCGGCTTCCGGCGGTATCCCCTTTTCGGGAAAGCACGCCGCCCTCGAGGGCGTGAAAAATATATGAAGGCACGGCAACCATATCACCGCACCGAGTATCAGCGAGCCGATCCCGACCAGTACGCGCTTCATTCTGATTTTCGCCGAAGTCATTGCGTCATGGACCCAGGTTGATAACTACCTGGAAAACGCCGAGGCGGCTGGTATCGAAAGTCACGGTGCGCTTTGCCGCGCTGGCCATGATTCCGCCCGAAATAATTACGGTACGGCCCCGCCCGCCGTTGTATTCCGGCTCGAAGCGCGCAACGGCGAATTTGCCGCCCAGTATTGCAGCCAAAACCGTTGCGTCATCCAGGCCTTTCATAAGCGGCAGCGTGATTATTGCCGTGTTTCCCGGCTCAAATGCAAGCGCGCCCGGCGCAATCGCGACTGCGGGAGAGGCCGGTCTGTACGCGGCGCTCGAAGGCGGTCCGGGAAGAGGTACGGACCTGCGGCGAAAAGCCGAGATACTGGACTGAACCGGATCGGCAACGTAAACATGCGCATCCGTGTCCTCGGTAACCGCACCCGCCGGCAGGAAGATTGAAACGGCTGCTCCCGGTACGGTTATCTTCGCACTCACGCCCGAAGCAGCCAACACCAACATCCGGGCGGTTTCCCCTCCGGCAAGGTTAGGCAGCACCACGAGCCTGTCGGGCGATATGGCCAGTAAGGCAAGGTCTGTGCGCGCGTCCCCTGCAAAGTCACCGGCAATCAGATCAATGATACCCCCCAATCCGTTTGCAAAAGTCACCTCAAAGGCATGCGCAAACCTGCCCGGCCTGCCGGGTACAAAAAAGACGGAGCCATCGCACGTCACCGCCACGTCTGTTATCCCATCACCGTTGAAATCACCTGCCGCAAGCAGGTCTGCTCCGCTGATAACCGGAACAGTCGCCTGCATGACAATACCGGGCGCATTGCCGGGCGAACCGGCGTAGAAACGCAATTCGCCTTCATTACTCGCGCTCAGTACAACATCGTCAACCCCATCGGCAGTGAAATCCGCTATCTCGACCCTGGTAAAATCCGCGCCCGCGGCAAACTGCACAACATCGCCGTCGCCGGGATACGAACCGTTCTGTCCGGGAACGAAAACCGCAGTGCCGTCCGAAAGCACCGCGACAAGATCGTCAATGCCGTCCATGTTCGGATCGCCGACGGCAAACGCAAGCGGGTCGGCGGTAACCGCAGCCGTGCTTGTAACCGGCGTCGTGGGCCTCGCTCCGTTGTTGCCGTGAATAAAAATAATTGTTCCGCCGTCGTCGGTCACGACCGCAAGATCGTCGATTCCGTCCGCGTTAAAATCACCCGCGGCGGCAACGGGCGCGCCAAACGTCTTCCAGTCATTCCCGAACGCCATGGATGCGTTGCCGTAGGTGAGAATGCTTCCGCATTCGGTCGTGATCGCGGCGGTCAGCGACACGTTTTCCCAGAAACGCCCGATGGTCATGGCCCGGGGCGGTCCTATCGGCCCGAGCTTCTGGCTTGCGCTGGCCCATGCATTGAGAGGCTGCGCCGGGTCGGAATAGTAAGATATGACTTCGGTAATCCCCCCGTTTACGCCGAGCATTTTCAGGCCGGCCCGCATTCCGGGCTCCGGCGGAAACGCAATAATCCTGTTCGGTATCATATCCACGCCGCTTGTCGAAAACGAGGAAGCATTCGGATGGCTGCACGGCGGCGACAGAAAAATTCCGGCCATATTATCGAAAGCGACCGCGATGTCCGGCAGACCGTCGCCCGACATGTCCGCCGCGGTCAGGTCAACGACTCCGATCGGAAAAACCGTCTCCAGAACGTCCGCGGCGGCGGGCATTGCCCGCGGCGCCCCGACGTGAAGGTAGCCGTCAGTCGGTGTATCGTCGTCGAAGGCAAGGAGGTCCGCCTCCGGGCCGTCGGTGAAGTTGGAGAGGAAAAACGGGTACACGTTCAGAAACGGGAACGAAACCGAAGCGCCCAGCCCGGGTGCTGCAATCAGCCCCGGCCGGCCCCGCAGGACCGAATACCTGAAGAACGGCGGCAGGCCGGCAAACGTCCAGTCCTCCATGTAAACGATATCGTCGACGCCGTCGCCGTCCAGATCTCCGGACGCCGCCTCGAGAAGGATGTTGTTCCCCGCGCCGTATTCCGCAAGCGTGACAAGCCTGTCCGGCAATTGCCCCGCCGGCCCGACGGCGGCCCGCAGGCGGCTGATTCCGTCCGTGGAGCCGGTATCTATCGCAAGGAACAGCTCGTCACACCCGTTCCCGTCCGTATCCGCAACCGCGAGCTTCCGTTTTTCCGAAAGGCTTATCTGGTTTATCGTCCGAAGCGTTGCGGTATCACCGGAGAATCCCGGCTTACCCGGGCAAAAGTAGATCAACGTATCGCTGCCGCCGGAAGCGAGTATCGAAAGGTCCAAAACGCCGTCGCCGTCGAAATCGCCCGCGGCCAGGCGCCGCGGAATATAACCGGAGCACGAAAGCGTAAACCATATCCTGTCGGCCGGAAGCGGCACAAGAGTACCGCCGGGATAGTAATTAATCTCCTCGTCCGCCGGGCCGCCCGTTACCGCCAGGTCCGTGAAGCCGTCGTTATTGAAGTCGGCGGCCGCGAAATCATATGGCGCACCCGCGAGGGGGAAGCCGATAAGATCGGCGCCGTCCGGGAACGCGCCGCTTCCGCCGGGCAGAAGGTAAAAACCGACGCCGGCAAACAGGATCGCTAGATCGTCCGCGTTCCCGTCGCCGAACTCTCCGACTGTCAGAAAATACGGGCCGCTTATCGGGCTTACGCGCAGGGCGTCCGCGTCCGTCGGCAGCGCGGCATCCGCGCCGGGATAAAGCAATATTGCATTGTTGCCGAACTCAGCTATCGCGATGTCGCAGATACCGTCACCGTTAAAATCGCCGACCGCCATGTCGCGCGGGTCAAGCCCGGCCCAGAGGTCGACACGGCCGGCCGCATCGGGTACGCCGGACGCGTTGCCGGGCAGGACGGTTACATAAGGCGAAGCGGCGGGGCAGAACAGAATCGCTTCGAGCATGCCGTCGTTGTCGAGGTCGCCCGCAAGCGCTTTTTCGACCGCATCCGCCGCCGTACAGGCGAACTGGCCGATAAACGGCGCAGGCGGCACGGGCGCAAGCGGTTTGGCCGACAAAGCAGAACCGGCCGTCCCGTTCTCATAATCATCGTAAGGCGTAACGCGGACGGTTACGGGGCTGTTGCCAAATGCGCCGCTCGCAGCCGTGGACCAGAGGAACAAATATTCGGTGCCGTCGGTCGTAAGGTTTCTGGTCCCGGAGGACAGCGGATTCGGCCCCGCCTCCACGGCGTGTTCCGCCGCGGCGGTAAAATCGCTCCCGTTTGCTGACCACTCGACGAAAACACCCGCGTTGCCGCCGTCAACGTCGCCAAGCGTGAAACGTATCGGAACGACGCCGCGGAGGTCTTCAAAGTCCCCCGGTCCGATAGAAACAATGGTGGCGGACGGCGGCTCGTTGTTCTTTACGAGCATGGGCCCGATTTCAAACCAGTTTCCCGCGCCCCAGGAATCGACCGCCCGCGCGCGGAGGCTCACGGCGTCGTTGACCTGGCCCGGCATCCCGCCCACCGGGTCGGTCGTGTCCCAGTTGTAGGCGAACGGCAGGCCGGCGGGCGAAGTCGGGATATTCGATGCAACGCTTCCCGAATCGAGTGCCGCGCCCGTCCAGGTGCAGCCGAGGTCCACGGAAAATTGAAGCTCGACCGTTACCGGGTCGGACGCGGAATCGGTCAAAGTCAGATCGACGGCCGCTATTCCCCTGAGCGCTCCGGCGGGGTCCGTAACCTGGACCTCGGGCAGATCGTTGCCCCAGTCGAAGATCGGCGAGGTTGCCGAATTCCCGGCGCCGTCGTCGTCGGAAGGCGTTATGCGGATTTGAATTTCGTTGGCATAGGAAGTGCCGATCTGCGAGGGAGCATCCCACAGAAAAACGTGGCCTGCGCCTGCCGGTGAGGCGACAAGGTTCGCGACGCCGTCGCTGCCCGGCGAACCCGACTCAAGGCACGACGTCCACGGCACGCTGCTCGTGCTGTACTCGACGACTATGTCGGCAGCCTCGCAGTCCGGGTCGTACAGGCGGTAATTGATTTCAACGTGAGAAAGCGGTCCGCGGACCGGCTTGTCAACCTGGGCCGAAGGCGGCCGGTCGACAATGTTCCAGACCGTGAAAATATTCGTCCTGTAAGGCGCGCCGATAAAAGAACCGCCCGGCATCACGCGGACGCGGACGTAACGCGGCCCCGCGGGGAAATCGGCAAGAGTGTCCCAGAAAAACCTGTGCAGCTTTCCGGTTGGCAAGCTGGCAAGAGAGGTATTGCCCGAATGCGCGGGGTTCGAACCGGGCGTGCAGGGAAAATACGTCACGCCGTCCCCGGTGTAATCGACGGAAACGTCTATCCGGTCGCCATTGGCATCGTACAGAATGAAACCGATTTCCACCTCCCCGGACTGGATTCCCGTCGGCGTGTAAACGGACACCTTCGGCGGTGCAGCCAGGGCGACAATCCGGTTTTCAGTCTCACGGTCCTTCTGGGCATCTTTCCGGTCGGCTTTATCGCCGGTGACCGCGCCGGCCGCGCCCCCGATAGCGCCCAGAACCGCCGCTCCGCAACCGGATACGGAAAACAGCATAACCGACGAGAGAATTATACAAATAAGTCTCATAGATATCTTTCCTTGTTGTTTTCGCGAAAAGTATGAGCTTTCTACTCTATTCCATACATGCCTGAAAATCAAGGAAATACCTCCACCCTGCGGTTCCAAAAATTTCCCCCGAAAGGGCTTGCAAAGAATCGCGCTTTTGCTATCATGAGACGTTCAGAGTTTCGAGTTACGAGTTTCGAGGAGGGGAAATAGAATTCCCGGATACTCGAAACTCGGTACGCGAAACTCGATACTCACGGAGGAAACATGGCCGCTACACACCAGGGCAGTCTTATCGGGACGAAGAAGAAGTTCGCAGTCGTGATAAGCCGCTTTAACGAGTTTATCAGCAGGAAGCTCCTCGACGGCTGCCTCGACGCGCTCGAACGCCACGGCGTCGCCGAAGAGGACGTCGAGGTCTACTGGGTGCCCGGCTCGTTCGAGATCCCGCTTATGGCAAGGAAGCTCGCCGAAAAGGGCGGCTACGACGGCGTCATCGCGCTCGGCGCGGTGCTTCGCGGCCAGACGCCGCATTTCGATTTCATCGCCGCCGAGTGTGCAAAAGGCGTGGCGCAGGCGTCGATGGAAACGGGCCTGCCGATAATCTTCGGCGTCATCACGGCCGACACGCTCGAACAGGCTATCGAGCGCGCGGGAACGAAGTCAGGCAACAAGGGCGCCGACGCGGCGGCGGCCGCCATCGAAATGGCGAACCTCTTTGAGAGCATAGGAAAATAGTGGCAACCCCTGCGGTTGCCCTTGATTCGGGCAGGCTCGTGGGCTTGCCCCTACATTGCCTCATCAACGCGTTTATTGACATGCCGAAACAAAGACAGCGCAAGCGGACACTCGCGAGAGAACTGGCGCTCCAGCTTCTGTACATGGCCGACGAGAACCGCGGCCTCGCGGAAGAAGACGTCGACTATCATCTCGAAACCGCGGACGCTCCGTCCGAAGTTACCGCGTTTACCCGCCAGCTCGTCCTGGGCACACAGTCCCGCCAGGCGCAATTAGACGAAATTATCTCCGCGATAGCGGTCAACTGGAAAATCTCGCGCATGAGCGTCGTCGACCGCAACATCCTCCGAATGGCAAGCTATGAGCTGCTCCACATCGAGGATATTCCGCCCAAGGTTTCGATAAACGAGGCCGTTGACCTGGCCAAGAAGTATTCGACGGCCGATTCCGGCTCCTTCGTGAACGGCATACTCGATAAAATCCTTTCCCGACACGGAAAAGGCAAGACTCCCGGGAAAGGCAACCCGTCGCCCGGGGCAAAGGTATGATTTTCGGATTCTTCAAAAAAAGCTACGGCGCGCTCAGAAGCGGTCTCTCCAAGACCAAGAAACTTTTCCGCCGAATCTTCAAGGGCAGCATAAGCGAAGAACGCCTCGACGAGCTCGAGGAAATCATGCTCAAGGCCGACATGGGCCCCCGGACCGCCGTTTCCATAGTCGACGAGCTCCGCGAAGCCTACGCCGACGGCGAGATAAAGGAAATGAGCGAAGTGCGCGATTTCCTCGGCAACCGTCTCGTCGATCTCCTGGCGCAGGAGGAAAACGAGCTCAACGAGGCGGAAAAACCTCCGACCGTCATCATGGTCGCGGGCGTGAACGGCTCGGGAAAAACGACCACGATTGCGAAGCTCGCCCACCACTTCAAAAACAATCTCGGCAAAAAAGTACTGCTCGCGGCAAGCGATACGTTCCGTGCGGCAGCCTGCGAACAGCTCGAGCTCTGGGCGAACCGCGTCGGGGTAGAGATCGTCAAGCACCAGTCGGGCGCCGACCCGGCCGCCGTCTGTTTCGACGCGGCCGACGCCGCAGTCGCCCGCGGCATGGACGTGCTCATCGTCGACACGGCCGGGCGGCTCCACACCCAGACCAACCTCATGAAGGAGCTCAACAAGATACGACGCGTCGTCGAGAAAAAAATCCCGGGCGCGCCGCACGAAGTACTGCTCGTCCTCGACGCCACCGTCGGCCAGAACGGGCTCGTGCAGTCGAAGGAATTCTCCGACGCGATACAGGTCACCGGGCTGGTGCTCGCCAAGCTCGACGGCACCGCCAAGGGCGGGGTGGTGGTGTCTATCAAGAAAGAGCTCGACATCCCGGTCAAGCTGATCGGCGTCGGCGAGAAAGCCGAAGACCTCCAGCCGTTCGACCCGGCCGACTTCGTCGAAGCCCTACTCGAAGCTGATGAAGAATAAAAAGAAAGTATGAAGTATGAAGGCTGAAGTATGAAAAGAAGATATAATTAAAATATAATTAGCCGCCGAGCGTAACCAGACCGGTTTGCTCGGCGCGTTCTTCGAGTTACGATTGAAAGAAACCAAATCTCCATTCAGATAATTTTTTTTGCAAGATTCGGCTCCGAGTATCGTCCTTGTAAGTGAAGAACCGGAATTGCACCTGCCGAAATATCAACAGCCGAAAATTTACCGCCGAAATATCTGGAGAGTAAGTTATGAAGAAGAAGTATGTAATTCTGTGTCTTCTCGCCGCTTTTCTTACGATCTACTACCTGTCCGCTCCGGCAATGGCGATGGAATCACCCGACGCGAACGTACGCGTCGACCTGCCGGAGACGCCGGACCAGAAAATCCTGCCGCCGGACGAATCCATAGCCGTCGATTTGGAGTTCACCCCCGAAGGAAACCAGCCGCCGATAGAGTTCTTCGAGACGCCGATCAGGACTGAAAAAGTCGTTTTCGTAACCGACCGCTCGGGCTCCATGCGCAGACCATTTCTCGGCTTCGTAACCGACCTCGAGGGCAACCAGGTCTTCAACGTCACGAAACTCGAAGCGGTCAACCTCGAATTGAAACGTGCGATAATGTCTCTTTCCGATAACGTCAGTTTCAACATAACATATTTCGAAAGCTCATGGATAAGCTGGAAGACCGAGATCGTACCCGCAAGCGAGCAGAACAAGGCCGCGGCGTTCGCCTGGATAGACATGAACGGGCACCCGTGCGGCGGCACAAACATCGCGGAACCGGTCGTCAGCGGCGGTTTTGCATACGAGCCGGATACGCTTATTCTTCTTTCGGACGGCGCGCCCATCGCCGTTTCGGGGCCTGCCTGCGACGAGGTAACAGGAGGCCATGGGAGCGGGCGCCCGCCGGACATGGAAAGCGGCGAAACTTCTACCAGCTATTGGACCAAAAAAATCATCAGGAAAAAGAACACCGACAACGTCAGGATTCACACGTTCTTCATCTCAAGCGGCGACTGCCGTTACGATGAACAGTGCCGCCGGTTGATGCAGACAATTGCACTGCAGAACGGCCCGGGAACGTTTACCGAAATCGGCAGGTAACGTTCAGTTCGCCGTCTCCATTTTTCCACCGGGCTTCCGGCAGGCAGCCCGGTGTTTTTTCTTGACGCAGGCGTGTGTTGCCCGGTTGGAGTAAAATTTTTTGCAAGATTTCCGCGCTGGCAACGTCTGAAAAGTGCCGGGCCACTTCTAACTTTAGGAGGTGCCCGATGCACGCAAACAGATTTCTCCCCCTGCTCCTTCCAGTTCTTATCGCGGTCCTTTACTGCGCCCCCGCTGTACCGCAGGAAGCGCCCGACGGTAAAGAGCGCGTCGACCTTCCGATTGAAAGGACCGAAGAAGCAACGACAGAATCGCCGGGCGGCAACGGAACGGTTATCGACCCCCCGCCGGAAAAACCGCTGCCCCCGATTGAAATTGTAATATGGGAAAACCCGATAGAGACCGACGAAATCATCTTCGTCCTCGACCGCACGGGCTCGATGAAGTACAGGTACAACGGAACGGTAATCGACCTCGAGGGCAACTCGGTCTTCGGCGCAACGAAAATGGAAGCCGTCAACCTCGAACTCAAGCGCGCGATAATGAACCTTTCGGAAAACGTCAAATTCAACATCTCCTACTACGCGCACAGGTGGGGCACCGGTACGGGCGGGCATTCGGTCTATACCCCGACGCCGGGACCAGAGCCTGCGTCGCACACCGACCCGCCCGGCTCCGAGCCCGACGTCGTCACATGGCAATCGAAACTCGTGCAGGCTACCGAGAAAAACAAGGCTTCGGCATTCGCCTGGATCGATGCAAAAGGGACTCCGAACGGGTGCACGTGCATCTCGGACGGCTGCGTCGACGGCGGTCTTGCCTATAATTCCAAAACCGTCGTTCTGCTGACCGATGGCTGGCCGAATACGTTCAGGCGGACGATTTACTACTCCGACTTCGGCTACGACGTGGATTACGTTTTCAACCGCACGAAAACCGAGATCAAGTCGGCCAACAGGCAGAACGCCACGATACACACTTTCTACATCCCTTACGGAAATCCCGGCAAAGACGCCAAGGCCCGGCTGTTAATGCAGGAGATTGCGGCCATGAACGGCCCCGGGACATTTACCCAGATTGGAGGGTAACGGACATTCATGGCCCCGTAAGGAAAACGGGAAGCGCCGGCCTTGGATATCGTCGGCGCTTCCCAATAGCCTGAAACAGGACTGTTTTAAATACGTCCTTTAAATTGTGGAAAACAGGAAATTCCGGCAAAGATTTCCACGGTTTTTCACACACATAACTAATTGAATATCATATAGTTATAACATTTATGGGCATTCTGTGGGCATTTTTTGCAAGATTAAGGGGTTATAATCGGTCATAATAGTGCGTTAGAAGAGATCTCACTCATATTATATGGAGGTATGAATGATGCTCAGATATTACTCGATTATCTTTCTGGCAATTTTTGCGCTGTTTTTCTTCAACGCGCCCGTAACCGCCGGGGAAGGACCCGACAGCGGCGAACGGGTCGACCTGCCTGACGAGCTGCCTGAAATTCCGGCACCTCCACCTGAAGAAGAAGAAGAAGAGGAAGAAGGAGACGAACCCGAAGACAACGAGCCGCCCGACGAGCAGCCCGAGCCTCCCATCGAGTTCTGGGACACCCCGGTCGAAACCGACGAAGTCGTCTACGTTGTTGACCGTACCGGCTCGATGGCCTACGCCTTCAGCGGAACGGCGAAAGACCTCGAGGGCAGCATCGTCTACGGCGCCACAAAGATGCAGGCGACGAACCTTGAGCTGAAACGCTCGATTATGAACCTTTCCTCGAACGTGATTTTCAACGTCTCGTACTACGCCCACCGCTGGGGCACGGCAGTCGGCGGACACTACGTTTACACGCCGATGCCGGGGCCGGAACCTGCAAGCCATACCGACCCGGCAGGCTCCGAGCCTGACGTTGTGACCTGGCAGGGCAAGCTCGTTCCCGCGACCGACAAGAACAAGGCTTCGGCCTTCGCCTGGATCGACGTCCGGGGCACCCCGAACGGATGCACCTGCATCTCCGACGGCTGCTGCGACGGCGGACTGAGGTTCAACTGCAAGACCCTCTTCCTGCTGACCGACGGATGGCCGAACACGTTCAGGCGCACGATTTATTACTCGGACTTCGGTTACGACGTTGACTACGTATTCAACCGCACCAAGACCGAGATCAAATCGGGCAACGTGAATGACACTACCATCCATACGTTCTATATTCCTTACGGGAACCCGAGCATGGACGGCCGCGCCCGCCAGCTCATGCAGGAGATTGCCGCGATGAACGGGCCCGGAACGTTCACGCAGATCGGCGGATAACCGCAAAATACGTAGACGTAGGGGCACGGCGCGCCGTTCCCCTACATTATAATTACGCAAGCGCCGGGCCTTTATAAGGTTCGGCGCTTGATTTTTGGCTTTAAAAAAGTGATAATATACGCATCATGGCCGGCCCTTGCGCGTCTTGATTACTGTGCCGCGCGGGACGTCACTGCCGGCCTGAATTGCCCGATTAATACTCCACGGTTGATCGGAAAACATTCCTGCTTTTTTCCGCCTCCGCCGCCGCGGCGGGGCATAAGTGAAAGGTAGATCCTATGATGCACCGTAAGCTCGATAAAGAAGCTGCCCGCCAGGGATGGAACCCCCGTCGCGACGACCGGGGTTCGATGCTTATCGTGGCCATCGGCGTCCTCACGCTGCTCTCGATTCTCGGCGTCGCGTTCGCGTCCCTGATGCTTATCGAGAAAGAGGCATCGCGGAACTACATTGCCGGTCTGCGCGCCGACCTCCTGTGCCAGGCCGCGGTGGCCCGCAGCCTTGCCGAGCTGAAACACCCCGACATGGCCGAGGGCTACAGCCCCTTCACGGACCCATGGGTTTATAAAAACAAAGACAAAAACGAATTGGCGGCAGGAACAAGAATTGAAGATAATCCGGATTGCAGCTACAAGGGAACCGTGTCGGAGAGCACCTACACTCCGGGCGGCGACAACTACCGCGTAAAGGTCCTCGATACCGCAAGCCAGATCAACCTGAACCTCGACATCGAAAACGCGCCCAAGATATTCGAGGCGCTCGGTTACGCCCTGCTCGCGCTCCCGCAGTTCGAGGGCAAGGACAACCCCGTTATCAACCTTTCCTATGAAAAGAAAGTAGTGGGCCCGGGCGGGGTGACCACAACCGTAACCGTAAAGGGCGGCGCAGCCATCGATGCCTATCGTAAAACGCTGCCGAACCAGCGCTTTTCCTCGAAGTCTCAGCTTCGCGACCTCTACGAGCTCAATGACGACAAGGATTCCTATGCCATAATCCGCGATTTCATAACCGCGAACTCGTGGCTCGACATGCAGACCGTAGTCGGCAGCTACGGTGATTCCCCATATAAAATCGTAACCTACACCGCGCAGCCGCGCTACCCGGTAAACGTGAACACCGCACCCAAGTCAGTACTTTACAGCCTGCTTGCCCCGATTGCGGGCAGGTTCAAATACATTTATACCGATGTCGGCAAAGAGCTCGCTCCCGTGGACGAGAACGACGACCTTTACTCGGAGCACTCGCCCGCCAACGAAGAGCTGAAACTCCTTGCGGAACCAATATGGGTTTACATCCCGCGCCTCGGAGACCCCTCGGGCACCGGCAAATACGACGCGGCCTACCCCGCCGCGAAGATAGCGGGCAAGATCGATGAGGCGCGCAAGTCCAAGCCTTTCAAAAGCCAGTCCGACCTTATGTCCTTTTTCAAAGACCCGAGCAGGCTCCCCAACGACGACCTGCCCGGCGTAAGCGAGATAGAAGTCTATATCACCCCGGACGGCAAGCTCGACATAGCGGGCAAGACCGAGGACGACGTGAAAAACGAGCTAGTAAACGACCGGGCCTTCAAGCGCTACTTCAAGGAGGCCGTACGCAGCATGCTGATTTCAAACTTCAACCCGAACGCCCTCCCCAACAGTTTCAACCCGAACATATACGCCTTCCTGCCGGTCGATAAGGGCGGCCTGTGGTGGAGGAAGCCGGACAAAATCAAGGCGAGGGCCCACACGACGGAATTCTGCTTCGCCTCCATGGGCTTTTTCGAGATCATAAGCCTGGGGCGCGTCGAAGCGCCCGACACGAAGCAGGTCAGCGCGAACCGCAGGGTCGTCGTCGCCGAGCGCAAGCTCAGGACGGTCATAAGGGTATACGACGCGGTCCGCCATACATCACAGAAGGAATTCGCGGAATTACACCCCGAGGTCGACGAGGATGAAATCGATCAGATCGTCTACCGACCAGAGCCGCTCAATCTTAATGAAGTGGATCCCCCTCCCGACCCGCAAATCGAGGGCGACTCGAACCTGGGCTACTTCGAGATAAAGCACAGAACCAAACGGGCCGACGGAGCGCCGGGGGAGCCGTTGTTTTACGTCCCGTACCACAAAAACTTCGACGCGGAAGATGACGCCGCTTTCCCGGAATTCGACGACGAGTACTTCTCCGGCCCGGACTCGCCGTATAATGTTGCGGACGGCCTGAACGGAGCCGGGAAAGATAGCATCCCGAAATCGGGAGTGCTCGACACCCGCGACCACGACTTCTTCCAGGACGGGGTGAATTTCTCCAGTCTCCGCCAGAACATTCCCAAGGTCTGCGTTTACCGGGTCGGCTCGCCCGACTCGAAGGAGCCGTCCGCGAACCGCACGTCCTCGGACCCGGTAAACGTTACGCGCTCGCAGGGCTCGATATCATTCTGGTACAAGCCGGAATTCGATGCGGACGCGAAAATCTTCTGCGGCTACTTCTCCGTCACCCACGCGGACCGGTTCGTCCGCTCCCGCGGCACCACCATAGTGACGCTCGACCGCGACGGCGAAGCTCCGGCGCTGGAATGCACCGGAAAACAGAGAGACCCGGACGGCCACGGTTACCGCGGAACCCAGATGTACATGTTCAAGAACACGGAGGGCACGATCCGCATCGTGCGCCTGAATTACCAGGCCTCGTTCGGCTCGCCGGACGACTACTGGTGCATCGACACCAACCGCATCAGACGGGCCACTCCTATCGACCCGGATGATCTTGTAGACCGTAATGTCGAGCACAACTATTTTCCGCCTTACACCACCTGGCGCCACCCGGAAGCCCTTTATCCCGGCCAATCGGAATACGCCGACGAGGAATGGTGGCCGGAAAACTACGATGAACCCCCCCACGACGTAAACGATCCCGAAGGGCCGTGGCGCGACGTGCCGGACGAGAAGCAAGTCTTCGAAAGAATAACCCCAACCTCAACCTACGGACGCGTCGACCTCACGGTGAACCTCGGCGACGTTGGATGGGTGGAAGGCTGGCGCGCACACGAGTGGCACCACATATGCGTCTCGTGGAACGACCAGAACGACAACAAGCTGCTCCAGCTCTTCATCGACGGGAAAAAAGTCGGAAAACCAACCTGCAGCAAGCCTCTGGGCCAGCGCGGCCTCCCGCTGCTCCTCAACGAGCGCATGCCCCGCGACAACCTGCAGGTGGGCGGGTTCTACCGCTGGCGGGCCATCGGCGATAAAGGCCTTTTCAAGTGGGGCGGCACCTGGGCAAAGACGTCCGCGAACGGGACGATTTCCGATTTCCGCACGTTCCGCACCGCTGTGAATAGTATTCCGGAGCCCCCGTCGAAATACATGCAGCCGATAGGCGAATACGTGAACCGCATCTACCTGCCGTTCCCGGTGGGAGTGAAGCGGCTCAAGCTGGGCTCGGTTTCCTGGAGCGCGTATCCCGCATGGGACGAACCCGGCGTTTTCATGACGCCTAAGGATGGGCTCAAAGACCTTAAGGGCGGCGGCGTTGCAGTCGGCATTACCGTCGACGGACAAGATTACCAGATCGGGGAAAACGGGCAGGGCTTCAGCAGCGAAGTCTGGGTCGATATATCCAAGAAATACGTGGATTACAAGGTAAGCCTCACGGCGTACGCGCCCCAGGGCAGTCCGGCAACGATGGTTTCGCCGGTCTTTGACGATATTACAATCTCCTTCTACCTCCCGAAAGAGGAAGTCCTTCTGACCGAAAGGATGACTGACTAAGAATTATGAATTATAAATTATGAATTATGAAACTTATAAAATATAATCAGGGAATAAGAAAATAGATATATTTAGCCGCTGAGTTTGCTCGACGCGTTTAAGGAGGCAGCAACCATGCCGCATAAAGCACTTATTTCCGTCGCACTGGCGGCGATTCTGGCCTTCGCGTCATACGCCGACGCGGGCGCCCCGAGGCGGGCGGTGGGCGAAGCCGACGGCGCGCAAACGGCGAAACCCCTTATCGAGATCAATACGAAGGTGGGGCACGCGCCATCCTATAAAAGGCCCAAGGTCAAGCTCGAAATACTGGGCCACGGCCTTGCCCAGGGCACGATCTTCACGATACAGATCCGCTACGAGGGCGAAGCAATCGAAGGAGGCATCTTCAGGATCAAAAGAGAAAAGCTGGGCGAATCGACCACCAAGGTCGAACTTACCGTCGGCGGCGGGAAAAGCCTTTTCGCGGGCGATTACGAGATCAGGGCCACCTTCCAGCCCGCGCGCCAGAGCAGGAAAGTATTGAAGAAACTCAAGAAAGGCCTCGGCAAGGCATGCCATGATTTCTCGGCGCAGGGCCACGTCTTCATCGGCGACAAGGAAGACGTCGATAAAGAGCGGGACATGCTTATCAAGCACTACCGTAATTCGATAAAGAAACTGAAGGAAATGCGCGAGGAGTTCGACAGGAAATATACCGAACTCTACGAGAAAACGACCGGCAAGAAAACCAACGGACAGGAAATACGGAGTGCGAAAAAAAGGACCTTCAGGCCCAGCGAGTGGAGAAAGTTTTTCGACGTGTGGCTCATGAAACTGGGCCGCATCAACGACTCACACAAAGCCCTCAATAAACGCTACGAGGCGATGCGATGGAAAGACTGCTCCGCGTGGCTGAGCGAGATGATCGGCTCTCTCAACCACACCGGCATTACCTCGTCCATCAAGCTCTACAAGGACAACGAGCAGGTGCCGGAAGACGTATTCGACCGGGAACTGCCAAGCGACCCGGGCTCGCACATCAAGTCGTTCGGCAGAAACCTGAAACGCATCGAGAGCAGACTGAACTCGAGAGAAAAGTCGAAAAAAATGCAGGAAGATATCAAGAAAAAGAAAAAGGAGATGGAGAAGGAAGAGAAGAAAAAGAAAAGACTGAAAGGCAGATAGATCATGTAGGGGCAGGAAACACGCAAGCACGCGCATGCGCCTGTTCTTTGCCCCTACCAATCAATATACAGGCGCGCAGCTTCAGCGCGCCTGTTTTCTACTGCCCGGCGGACTTTTATCGCCGAAATCCGATCCGGCTGAATAAATACCCCCGCCGGACGTTTTTATTAACACAGGAAAAAGTTCATTATGGGCGAAGTTTTCCTTGAGATTTACCGCCCTTCGCATGTAAGATTGTATGGTACCGGCCCGCGCAAGCCGCTTGGACGGGCCGGATTTCCGCTCGAAATCATGCGGTCGAATCGAGGAGATATAATATGCGTCGCCTGATGTTACCAGCCGTTCTCATTTTCTGCCTGGCGCTCCCGGCATATACCTTTGCGGGCGAGGCACCAAAGGAAAAACCCGAAAACCCGTTCAGCAAGCTCAAGGCCTACGGCGAGACCTACGAACGGGACTGCCCCATGTGCGGGTGGAACTGGAAAAAGAAATGCTCGAACGACAAGCCGTTCTCGGGCAAAATATTCGACCCCGAGACGGGGGAAAGCGCATACAGCCCGGACCGCGACTTCACGGGCACGTTCGAGCCCGGGACAAAATGCCCGATGTGCGACGGGAAAGGCAAAGTCGTCGAGCGCATCGACTGGGCGGAGGGCGCGGTACACACCCTCGGCGTCGGCATCGGCCAGAAACTGACCCCCAAAGGCACGGAAGACAAGTCCATCGGCCAGCAGAGGCTGCTTGCAAAACTGGCCGCCAACCGCCGCGCGATAAACAACGCCCTCAAAATACTCTCCGGCATCCGCCTTGCGGACAACAAGGCGCCGGCAAAGACCTTCATCGCCCACATCAACGCGGTCGTAAACGGGCACGAGTCGGAAAAACTGAAGAAATCCGACGGCATCAAGCGCGTTTACTACATAGCCAGGATGAAAGTGCCCCTCTGGGGCGTAAAAGGCCTGACCGCCGGCCTCATCGGCGAGTACAGGAAAAGCTACAAAATCAAGTACGGCCTGAAAACGGCCGAAAAGGTCAAAATCAAAAAAGAGACCGATACCGATACCTACATCGTGCTCGACATGCGGGGCACGAAACACAAGCCAGTCCTTCTTCCGCGCATTGAAAAGGAGGACGGCACCGTGCTCGTCGACGTGACGACCGTGCACGTGGACTCGGTCAAGGAAAACGGGATGTGCAGGTATTACGTGGAAGAAGAAGGAAAATCGTTTGAAGAGATCAAAAAAGACCTCGAGCAGTCGCTCATACCGGAAACCGGTAAGAAAAAAATCAGGTTCGCATACGTCCGCCCGATGGAGCCGGGGGTGCTCTGCTGCATGATGCCGGGCCCGCTCCCCGCGCAACCGAGAAAGAAGCGGCGCAAGATGCGCAAGCTCGTCTTCAAGGCCAGGGGCGACGACACCGGAAAGAACGCCAAGATCGTCGTATCCGCCGAGGACGCGAAAAAAATCGCGGAAGCCGACGGTGAAGACGACGCGGCGAAAAAAGGCAACATCATAGTGATAACCGACACCCGCGTCGCGGGCAAGGAAGGCTTTCTGGGCAAGAGGCGAAACTGGAAGTACGCGAAACGCTGATTGCCTCCCGCGAACCGGAAAACGGTTGCGCTTGCGGCTGATTTGAGTTACAAAAAGACCCGGGAATAATCTTCCGGGTCTTTTTTTGCACCCTTTATTAGCTCATAAACACAAATGCTTACAACCGACGCAGCCATACAGACGGGATACCTCACTTTCGCCTTCATCGTCATCGGCGCGGTGCTCGGGTTCGGGATTTATTTTGCCGTCCGCTTCCTCGAGCTGAACTCCTTCGCCCAGCGCGTATCTCTTGCGGTAACGCTCGTCGTATCGTTTACCGCGCTCGCACTCCTTTTCGCGGCTGGAGACATATTCAAATCAGCCGAATTAAACATATACGACCTGCAGATGAGAAACCGCGGTCCGCGCAAGCCTCACCCCGATATAGTAATATGCGCGGTCGACGATATTACAAGGAAAGACCTTAAAAGCGTCGACCCTGTCCCGCGGGGCATGATGGCAAAAGTCATAACAAACCTTGCGGAGGCTGGAGCATCCGCCATTTCACTGGACTATACATTCAGCCGTGACAGTCAGCCCGGCTCCAAAGAGCTCGCCACGGCGATAGAAGAATCATACTGCACCATCCTCGCGATGAGCATCCAGGGCAGCAGGATGCATTTCTCAGACAACATTTTTCAAAGCGGTGCGATGGGCCAGGGTATGATAAACGTCCGCCCCGACAACGACGGCACAATGCGGAGGATTGCGTTTGTCGTCAGTGAAAAAAAAGAAAACCGCACGCGGTTCCCCATATTCACTCTCGAGACACTTAGAGTCCACCTGGGCATAAGCAACAGCGCCCACATCAACGGGATAGAAGAAGACGTCGACGAGGCAGGAAAAGACATCCTCGATGTGATCTACAGCGTCTACGAAGAAAAAGAGATCGGGCAGGACGACGAAGGTTACCCGATAATAGAATATGGTAAACTGCTGGGGCAGTATATAATTTCACGCGATGGGTTTCTTATAAACTACGTCGGCCCTGCTCATTCATTCAGGCGCCTCTCCTTTTCAAACGTTCTTGAGGGAAAGTTCAACAGTTCCCTGGTTGACGGGAAAATGGTTCTCCTCGGCGATACCCGGCTTGCCGGCGGCGACGTGTTCAACACGCCGTTCAACGTGGAAAGCGTTACCGAGTACGGAAAAGGGATGAAATCCAAAAAACTCGAACAGATGCCGGGAATCGAAGTCCACGCGAACATACTCGCGACGATTATGGACGCTAACGAGAAAAAGGACTCGGAAAGATACATGCCGTACCAGCGCAGATTTTCAGGTAACTGGTACTATTTCTACCTTCTTGTTCTCGGGTTAGTACTCGGAATTCTGTTCTGTTTCCTGAAGCTGCCCGTTTACGTCAACGTCGGCATGTTTGTAGTCGTCGGCGTATCGCTTTTTTACACAAGCGTAAAACTGTTCTCTTTTAAAAATAACATCTTCATGCCGCTCGTGCCGACGACATTCCTGCTGGGCGCGAATTTCATGGGCGGCTCAGTCCTTCACTGGCTGCTCGACCGGATGCGCACCCGAAGCGTTATCGGCCAGTGGGGCCGCTACATGTCCAAAAACATCGTCGAAAAAATCGTGAGCGGACAGCTTACCGTCAACACGGCGGGGCACGAAAAAGAACTCACGCTGCTTTTCTCGGATATCCGCGGCTTCACGACAGCTTCCGAAGGCCTCGGGCCGGAAGGGATCGCGCGGCTCCTGAACGCCTTCTTCAACAGGATGATTACATGCGTCTTCGATTCCGAAGGCACGATGGACAAACTGATGGGCGACTGCATAATGGCTTTCTGGAACGATCCCGTAAGCCAGCCCGACCACAGGAAGCGCGCCTGCGAGACCGCGCTCAACATGATGGAAGAGTTGAGGAATTTCAACGCGGAAAATCCCGTCCCCGGCGCAGACAAGGTCAATATCGGCATCGGCCTCAACTCCGGCCCCGCGACCGTCGGCGACCTGGGCGCGGACTTCTATTCCGACTACACAGCCCTCGGCGACACGGTCAATACGGCGAGCCGCCTTGAAGGAATAAACAAGTATTACCGGACAAACATTATTATCTCCAACGACACTTTCGAGCCCGTAAAAAAACATTTCGAGGCAAGACATATCGACACGATCCGCGTCAAAGGCCGCGAAAAACCTGTCGAAATTTTCGAACTCCTCTGCCGCAGGGAGAAGCTTTCGGAGGATATGAAAAAACAGCTCGAATCATTCGACGCGGCGTGGGAAATATACAAGACCCGCGACTGGGAAGCTGCGCACCATATTTTTGCCGAGCACCTGAAGGACTATCCCGACGACGGCCCCGCACAGACCCTGCTCGAGCGCGCAGACTCGTACCGCCGCACCCCCCCGCCGAAAAACTGGGATGGCGTGTACGATTTCGAAACGAAGTAGTAATGACGAAAGTCAGCAATAAACTGATATGGGGCTTGCCGGCAGGTATTGTTGTCTGCATCGTCCTGATTTTCGGTTCCATTTATGGATACGATTATTACCGCCTGCGCATGGCGAAAGCAGACCTTTTTTCTCTCGACGAAAAACGCATGGGCCGGGGATTTGCCTGTCTGCTTGAACGGGAACGGAAGGGCATGAAGGTAATCGAAGACTTCTGCCGTGAAAACAGCGAAGCCGACTGGGGCCCGGAAATTGACGGACTGAAACTCAGAGTCAGCATCAAGGGGAATATGTTCGCGAGTCAAAGCCCGGATAAAAAAGTCTTACTTGATTTTGAGCTGAAAAACGTCTCCGATAAGGAAATTCAAGTCGGCCGCCCCGTTGATGCCGGCAGAAACCTCAGATACGAATGGGAATTCAGAATAACGCCGAACGGAAAAATCGATAAAACGGAACACGATTTCGAAAAGGGCGGAAGAAAGTACGACAGGTGCAAGGTCAAATCCGGGGAAAAGATAACTGCGAAAATCAGTCATCATTTCCTGCCCGGATTATATTTTAAAGCTTCATTCTGGGGAGTCTTCGGCGGAATACACCATGCGCGCCCGATTTCAAACACAATAACTTTTGTCGTTCTGCCCTGACGGGTCTTTAATATGGATCGAAACCTGAAAGAGATAAGAAAAGCGCTTGAATCAGCCGAACACGTCGTCGTCCTCACGGGCGCGGGGATTTCGGCGGAGAGCGGCGTGCCGACCTTCCGCGGCGCGGACGGGTTGTGGAACAATAAGAGCATCGTGGAACTCGCCACTCCGGAATCGTTCGACCGCGACCCGCGGCTGGTCTGGGAATTCTACAACTGGCGCCGCGGAATGATGGCGACGAAAGAACCCAACCCCGGCCACTACGCCATCGCCCGCCTCGAAAAGAAAGTCGAGAATTTCACCCTCGTCACGCAGAACATCGACAACCTCCACCGCCTGGCCGGAAGCGAAAATATTCTCGAGCTCCACGGCAACGTCTGGCGCGTCCGCTGCCTCGGATGCCGGAAAGAATACGAGGAGCGCAAACACCCGATGGACGAGCCCTCCTACTGCGAGTGCGGCGGCCTGCTCCGCCCGGCCGTCGTCTGGTTCGGCGAAAGCCTCCCGCACGGGATTCTCGAGGAAGCGTTCCGCGTCAGCGCAACGGCCGAAGTCGTCCTCGTGGTCGGCACGTCGGCGATCGTCTACCCCGCCGCGCAATTGCCGTTGGTCGCGCTCCAGAGCGGCGCAAGGATCTACGAAATCAATCTCGAGCCGACCCCGTTTTCGGGGCAGGCCACGGAAAGCATTTTCGGAAAGTCGGGCGAAATTCTTCCGCAGATTATTCCGGAGGAAAGTTGACCGACACCGCCCCGCCAGTCGAAAGCCCGGTCGAAAAACCGCCCCAAAAACCCGGGAGCAGAATCCTCAGAACCGCGATCTGGATTATCGGGGTCATAGTCCTCGCACTCCTTCTCAGGTTTTTTATCGTGGAAGCGGTGCGGGTGGTCGGCAACTCGATGCAGCCGGGGCTGGAGCACGGCGACCGGTTGCTTGTAAACAGGCTCGGCCGGTGGTTCGGCCTGCCGGAGCGCGGCTCGATTATCGTCTGTTATTTCCCGCACAGCCCCGAAACCAAATACATCAAGCGCCTTGTCGGCCTTCCCGGCGACATAATCGAAATCCGGCACGGAAACGTTTATGTTAACGACAGCCTCGTTGACGAGCCATACAAGAAGATGGAGCGCCCGGAAAACAGGCTGCCGGTCAGGCTCGGCGAGGGTGAAGTCTACGTCCTCGGCGACAACCGCGACTGCTCCGGCGATTCCCGCCAGCACGGACCCGTCCCCGCCGACATGGTGACCGGCCGCGCCTATCTCCGCTTCTGGCCGCTCTCGCGCTTCGGCGGCGCGCGCTGAATCCGCTTGCTTTTCCCCGCAATTGTGGTTACCATTCCAAAAATGATCCGCACGGAAAACCTTACAAAAATCTTTCCCGACGTCGGCGCAGGCGACACCGTCGCCGTCGACCATATCAACCTGCATATAAAAGCGGGCACGATTTTCGGACTCCTCGGCCCCAACGGCGCAGGTAAGACCACTGCGCTGCGGATGATATCGACCGTGCTGCGCCCGACCGAGGGGCGCGCGTGGGTCACCGACCTCGACGTTACCGAACACCCGGCCGAGGTCCGCCGCCGCATCGGGTTCATGTCCGGCAACACGGCGGTCTACGACCGCATGACCGCGCGGGAGATGGTCGAGTATTTCGGCCGACTCCACGGCATGGACGAAAGCGAACTGGCGAAAAAAATCGGGGACATTTTCGACACCTTCGATATGCGCGAGTTCGAAAACCGCCTCTGCGGCAAACTCTCGACCGGGCAGAAACAGAAAGTCTCGATCGCGCGCACCATCATCCACGATCCGCCCGTCCTCGTCTTCGACGAGCCGACCACCGGCCTCGACGTCATCGTCGCGCGCACGATGCTCGAGTTCATCCGCTCCTGCCGCCGCGACGACCGCGTCGTCATCTTTTCCACCCACCACATGACGGAAGCCGAGCGGCTCTGCGACGAGATCGCCTTCATACACGAGGGCCGCATACTCGCTTCCGGCACGCTCGACGAGCTCAAGGAACAAACGGAAGCGCCCACCCTCGAGGACGTCTTCTTCAAGCTCGCGGGCGAGGCCGGGGAGGCCGACGGTGTGGCGTAACGTCCGCCTTATATTCTCAAAAGAGATAAAAGACACGCTGCGCGACCGCCGCACTTTGTTCATAATGATCCTTCTCCCGATCCTTCTTTATCCCGTACTCATCATCACGGTAACGCAACTCGTATCGTACCAGACCCTCGCGCTTCGCAGCGAATTATACAAAATAAAAATCTGGAACGCGGAAGAAGCGCCCCGGTTCATCGAGCTGCTCGGGAAATACGCCGCCGGGGAAAAAAACCCGAATCCCGATCCCGATGACAAAAAAAAAACCCGGGCCGCTCCCAGACCTTTCAGGCGGCTGGAAATAATCCGGGCCAGCGCCGCTGAAATCGATACAAGCTCTTTCCTGATCGAAAACGAAAAGCCGGAAACCGAAAACGGCAGTGAAACAGATCAGGACGCCGGCGGCGATTCGCCCCTCTGGATAGAAACGAAGCAGACCGCCCGCGCCGGGGCCGCCGGCCTGAAAGCGATGGACCTCGTAAGGCAGGGAATCGATTCACGCGAGTTCTACGCGGGGCTCTACATCCGCCGGGATTTCGAAGCCGTTCTCGACAACGGCGGCAACGCCGTTCTCAACATTATCTACGATTCGACCAACGAGCGCTCGAAGGAAGCGGGCAGGCGGCTGCGCGAATTCGCGCAGGAATGGTATATCGCCCCGATGCAGCGCGAGCGGCAAAAGAAAGTCCTTGCCAAAGCCGGCATGAACGAGCACGACCTGAGTTATTTCGAGCCCGTCGAGACGCCGAAGCGCGACCTTGCGGGCTCGCGCGAGCAGGTGCGCTACTTCATGGCCATGATCCTGCCGATGATGCTTATCACCATGGTGCTCACCGGCGCGTTCTATCCGGCCATCGACCTCTCGGCGGGTGAAAAAGAACGCGGCACAATGGAGACCCTTCTCGTATCGCCCGCGAGCCGCATCGAGATCGTGCTGGGAAAATACTTCACGGTCTGCCTCATCGCGCTCGTCACCGCTCTTCTGAACATCCTGTCGCTCGGCCTGACCGTGATTTTCCTCGCATCGAGCCTGATACCGCAGGGGGCCGCGTCCGGGCCGATGACGACAATCATAAGCGCGGGCACGATTCTCTCCATGTTCATCGTGATGCTGCCGCTTGCCGCGCTCTTTTCCGCGATGACGCTCGCAATATCGTCGTTCGCCCGCAGCTTCAAGGAGGGCCAGAACTACCTGACGCCGTTCATCATCCTCGTGACCCTGCCGGCCATGGCCAGCATGATCCCCGGCGTCCACCTGACGTCGGCGACGTGCTTTGTCCCGGTCTTCAACACCTCTCTTCTTTTCAAGTCGCTCCTGATGCAGAAGTTCGAATTCTCCCACGTCTTTCTCGTGTTCGGCGCAAACGCACTCTACGCCGCGATGGCAATACGCTGGACCGTCCGCCTCTTCCAGCGCGAGGAAATCCTCTTCAGAAGCGCCGACGACGTATCGCTCAGGTTCTGGCGCGCGCGCCCGAAACCCGGCGGGCTGCCGACCGGCGCGCAGGCGCTGGTGCTTTTCTTCATCGTGGTGACGCTCCAGATTCTTATTGGTTATTACGCTCAAGCTAAGAATATATTCGTCGGCCTGCCCGTGACCCTCATCGGCATCGTCGGAGGCTCCGCCTTCCTGTTCGCGGCGTGGGGCCGCTTCGACGTGCGGCGCCTGTTCAGGTTTCACGCGCCGCGGATAAGCCATATCCTGATCGCGCTCGCAATAGCCGTCTGCGGCTTCGTAATCGCGCAGGAAATCGCGTTTCTGCAGCGGCTCCTTTCTCCGTCCGCTACCGAGTCGATGCGCATGCTCGAAAAGCAGATGCTCGAGAAAATGCGCCCCCTTCTCGAACACTGGTGGCTTGCGATTCTTTACATGGCGCTTCTGCCCGGAATATTCGAAGAACTGCTTTTCCGCGGACCACTGCTCCGCGGGCTCGAACCCGGCCGAAAGAAATGGCAGGCCGCAGTCCTGTGCGGCATCCTCTTCGGCATAATGCACCTCGATTTCGCGCGGGCCATCCCGACCGGCGCGCTCGGCGTCGCGCTTGCATTTCTCGTAATCAGAAGCGGCAGCATATTCCCCGCCATGATAGCACACTTCGCCTACAACGGTACGCTGGTCGGGCTCGTCTTCACGGCGGATGCTCTGCCGGAAAACCAGGCGAAGAATTTTGAAAGCCTTATGGAAACATCCTGCCACATCGCCGCCCTCCCCTGCCTCGCCGCCGTCGTTTTACTCCTCTACCTCACCCGCAAACCACGCGCTGTAACCGATACTTCATTAAAAAACGATAATATCTCTTGAACAGAACCGGCAAAATCCATTATAATTCCGTCGTTGCCTGATAGTTTTAAATAATTAACCAGCCGATTCCTCATTGACTCACGCAGGACATCTTCTGAAACGGCAAGGAAGTTTGAAAGGGGCAAGTCGTGAAGAAGCAAGCTAGCATTTTTTTCATCATCGCCGTTTCGCTCCTGGCGGCGGCGCTGATATTCGTCGGTAGATGCGAAAAGAAAAAGTACGTTTATGTTCCCGTACCTTCCGTCACACGTACCGGGACGGACACCGGCACAGTGCCGCCACAGGCGACGAACCCGAACCCGTCCGATGGCGACATGGATGTTTCGTCCGGACTTTCCAACCTGACGGTTGACCCGGTTCCGGAAGCGGACGCGTTTGATTTTTATCTTGGCACGGATTTCACTGCGTTGGCAAATGCCACAAAGGCCTCGCCCGAGTGGATCGGCTCCCTGCCGACCTGTAGTTGGCCGGTCGTCCAGCTGGCGGAATTCACCACCTACTACTGGCGCGTGGATACTGTAAACGCAATCGGCACAACGATTGGCAACGTGTGGATGTTTTTCAGGTTCTCTCACGGCTTGCTCGCCTGGGCGAAAAACGCAGGCGGCAGTGCCGCCTACGGCATATCCACGCTTTCCGACGGCTCCGCGATTGTGACGGGGTATTTTCAGAGTACCGCCATCTTCGGCGCGGGAGAGGGAAACGAGACAGTTCTTACCTCGGACGAATACGGTGATATTTTCATTGCAAAATACAACCCGGACGGCGCCCTCGCCTGGGCGAAAAGCGCAGGCGGCGCCGGCGGCGGAATCGATGATCACGGCCGCAGCATATACGCGCTTCCCGACGGCTCGGCAATTGTGACGGGGTATTTTAAGAGGACCGCCACCTTCGGCGCGGGAGAGGGAAACGAGACTGTCCTCTCCTCGGCGGGAGCCTGTGATATTTTCATAGCGAAATACAACCCGGATGGCACTCTCGCCTGGGCGAAAAGCGCAGGCGGCGTACACTCTGATAAAGGCTACAGCATATCCGCGCTTTCCGACGGCTCGGCGGTTGTGACAGGATCTTTCTGGGGCACCGCCACCTTCGGCGCGGGAGAGGGAAAAGAGACAGTCCTTTCCTCAGGTAGTGTGTTTATTGCCAAATACAACGCTAATGGTACACTTGCTTGGGCGAAAAGTGCGGGAACCTCTAATGGTAATGGCATTTCCGCACTCACGGATGGTTCTTCGATTGTGACTGGCCCCGGCGGAGGCCTTTCAAAGTACAATCCCGATGGAACATTAGCTTGGGCCAAAAGCGCTGGCGGTTCCGCTTATGCTATATCCACCCTTTCCGACGGCTCGGCAATTGTGACAGGATTTTTTGGCTGCGCCGCCACCTTCGGAGCGGGCGAGGGAAACGAGACAATTCTTTCCTCGGCCGGAGACCGTGACATTTTCATTGCAAAATACAATTCGGACGGTACTCTCGCTTGGGCGAAACGCGCCGGAGGCGGAGGCGGTGATATAGGCTACGGCATTTCCGCCATTCCCGACGGCTCGGCAATTATAACGGGGGAGTTCCGTGGAAGCGCCACCTTCGGCAATGCGAGCGAGGGAAACGAGACAGTTCTTTCCTCGGCCGGAGGGGAAGATATTTTCATAGCACAATACAACCCGGACGGCACTCTCGCATGGGCCAAAAGCGCTGGCAGCGGAGGCTTTGATTACGGCCGCGGCATATCCGCGCTTTCCGACGGCTCGGCGCTTGTTACCGGGAATTTCGGCAGCTTCGGCGGCCACACTGCCACCTTCGGCGCGGGGGAGGATAACGAGACAGACCTCGTTTCATTCAGCGCCGCCGACATTTTCATCGCGAAGTTTAATCCGTAATATTTGTAATAGTATCTGCAATAAACCCCGCGGCTAAAATCGCCGCGGCGTTTGCATTTAAACGCGGAAGCGCGCGGCGGATTCTCGTTGACACCTTTTGGGGGCAGGACTATAATCGTTTCTTCGATTCGCTAAGCGTGGAAAACTCAATCGACTGAGGAGATACCCGGATGCGGATGAAAGTTTCGCTTGCCGAGCGCCTCACCGGGCTTTTCGTTCTATCCGCCGTGGTGGTGGTCGTCGTCGTGCTCGTCCTCTCGGCTTACAAGCGCGAATGGTTCCAGAAGAAACTCCAGCTCGTGATCTACGCCGACGAAGGCCACGGAATATCGGTGGGGACGAAAGTCTTTTTCAAAGGAACACCGGCCGGGGCCGTGGTGGCGCGGCCGCGCATCGAAAAAGACCCCAGGAGCGGCGAAGCGAAGGTCCGCATCCTGATGGGAATCTTCGCGGAGAACGCGAAGCAGATACCCATCGGCAGCATGGCTGAAATCCAGGTCCCCATAGCCGGATTCGGCGAGACGAAAATCAGGCTCACCGGCGGCAAACCGAACGTGTATTACAGAATAATGAAAGAGCCCCAGTACCTCGAATCGAAAATAGTAACCGGCATGGGCAGCGAGATAAAGGCGGCCATTTCCGAGCTCGAGGTCGTCCAGGAAGTAACCAAAGTCCTGGGCAGGGTCAATACCATTCTCGGTGAAATCGAGGCGCGCAAGGACTCGCTCTTCTCCTCCATCGACACGACCCTGGGCAACGCCTCGTTAATCGCAAACGATATCTCATCCGGCCGGGGCATCGCGGGCAGAATGGTCACCGACGAGGCACTCGCGAGGGACTTCGTCCGCATCGTTTCCGACATGCGGTCGATGATATCGGAGATGCGGCGCGACATTCCCGAGATTACCGCGTCGCTCAACGGGATTCTGAAAAAGCTGCGCGGCAAAGAGGTGGACGAGATACTGGACATCGCGCCGACGCTGTTGGAAGACCTGGACGACCTTGCCGTGGACGTCAGCGCCACCCTGAGCAATCTCAAGCCGATTCTGCACCAGACGCGGCAAATGCTCGACGGCGTGCTCGACGTGCTGGACGAGGCGAAGGTCATCCTCGCCGACGCAAAGGTAATCGCCTCCGACGTGAAAAACGCCACCGGCGATCTTCCGCGGCTGCTCGATGCCGTCGATTTCTCGCTAAAGGAAACAACCCGGGTGGTCACGGCCGTAAAGGAGAACTGGCTGATAAAGGGCTTCCTCCCCGACGTCCGCGAGCCCGACGCCCGCATGACCTGCCCGGACACGGATAACCCGTATGCCAGATAGCCGCCGAATCATCTTAATGCTTTTGCTGGCCGCCCTGCCTATGCCGCTTGTGGCCTGCTGGGGAAGCGTGTGGCGCGCGAAAGAGCCGACCATACTCCGCGACTACAACAAGCGCGGCACCTCGTTCTTCATGCAGGGCGACTTCGACGCGGCGATGCGGAACTTCAACCAGGCCCTGAAAGAAGCGCAGGGAAAAGACGACGCGCTGAACGAGGGATACGCCTACATGAACCTCGCGCGCCTTCGCATCGCGGTCGGCGACCTCGACAACGCCGCCCGGTTCACCGTCATGGCGTACAGCGTATTCACAAGGCTCGGAAACAACGAGGAAATCGCCCATACCCATCTGTACTTCGGCACTATCGAGCGCAAGCGCGGAAAACTGGATGAAGCCGAAAACCACGCCCGGCGGGCGCTCAAACTGTTCGAAGAGAACGAAGACCCCCAGGCCATGGCCGCGGCCTATAATAATATCGCCCGGGTCCTTATCGACAGAGGGAAGCTCGAAGAGGCGGAAAAGATGCTCGAGGAGGCCGCCGACTGGAACGACGACGACAAGGACAAGCGGCACACGGGTGCAATAAACTCCAACCTGGCCGACATCGAACTCGCAAGGAATAATATCGCCGAAGGAATAAAGTATCTCACCAGGTCACTGGATTTCAACCGCAAGATGAAAAATCCGTATGCGATTGCAAACAACCTCGCCAAACTGGGCCGGGCGCATGAGAGGCTCGAAAAACCCGATATCGAAGCGGTTATCGACTGCTACCGGAGGGCTTTCAGGGTAAACGTCACGATGAAACTGCCCCGCCGCGCCGAGCGCGACCTGGAGAGCCTTTCCAGAATACTTTCGCCGCTCGGACGCTCTGACGAGCTCAAATCATATTTTGAACGCATCGCCGCACTCAAGGAAGAGTTGGAGCGCCGCAGCGGTATATTCCCGAACCCATGACCGGACGGACCGGGCGGCGGACTCGCCTCACGTGAACGGAAAAAGAAAATGGAAAACAACGATTCGCTTTCCGATGATTTCAACCGGATGATTCGCGGTTACATGCAGAGTCGCATCGCCGTGACCGGAATCGAGCTCGACGTCTTCGCCGCGATAGGCGACGGCGACGGCTCGGCGGAAACGGCAACGAAGCTCGGCACCGACGCGCGCGCGACCGACATACTGCTCAACGCCCTTACTTCGATGGAGCTTCTTACGAAAGAAAACGGGGTATTCCATAATACCGCGCTCAGCGACAAGTTCCTCAGATCGGACGTGCCGGGAAACCAGAGGGCGGCGCTCATGCACCAGGTCGGGCTCTGGAACAGGTGGGCGAAACTGACGGACGTCGTGCGCACCGGCATACCTGCAACGGAAAATCTCGACACCGAGAAAAAACAGGTCGAGCGGGCCGAAATCTTCATGGCCGCCATGCACCATCACGCTTCCCCGACCGTGGACTCGACCGTCGATGCGATCGACCTTACGAACGTGAAACGCGTAATCGACGTCGGGGGCGGGCCCGGCGACTACGCGGTCGCATTTGCGCGGAAAAGCCCCGACATAACGGTGACACTGCTTGACCGCAAGCACGTGATTCCGATTTCCAGGAGATACGTCGGCGAAAGCGAGGTTGCCGACCGCGTCGAATACATCGGCGGCGATATGCTGGAAGTCCCGCTGGGCGAAAACTACGACCTCGTTTTCCTGGGCGCGATCTGCCACATGTGGAGCCCCGAGCAGAACCTTCTGCTTTTTGGAAAGTGCTTTGACGCGCTCGCGGGCGGCGGCAGAATCGCGATCAAGGATTTCATATTGAGCGACGACAAGGTTTCTCCCCAATGGGCGGCCGTTTTCGCCGTGAACATGCTCGTCGGCACCGACGGCGGCAATTCGTACAGCGCCAGGAAATACGCGGACTGGCTTGCCGAAACGGGTTTTGAAGAAACACGCGTAGTGGAAACCCCGGGCCAGTCCGACCTCGTCGTTGCGCGTAAACCTTGGTTGTAGGGGCAAGGCATGCCTTGCCCCTACATATTTCAATATAAAATGGAAATAAGCGAACAGAAAAAACTGGTGCGCGCCGAGGTTAACGCGCGCATGAAACGGATGAGCAAGGAAGGACTTGCGGGCATCAGCCGCACGATTTCGGAGCGCGTCCTGGCGCTGCCGGAGGTAAGCGTTGCAAAAGTCCTTTTCGGCTTCATGCCGATGCCGGACGAGGTGGACGTGACCCCCGTTCTGCAGAGTTTTCTCGACTCGGGAAAGCGCGTCTGCGTGCCGCACACGATAATCTACCACCGGTACATGCAGCCGGTTGAAGTGACGAACCTTGAAACGGATTTCGCGCCCGGAGCCTACGGCATCCTCGAGCCGGTCGTGCGCGAGCAAGTCGACATAAGCGAAATCGACCTCGCGCTGATACCCGGCCGCGCTTTCGACAGAAAAGGCAGCAGGATGGGGCGCGGCGCAGGATTCTACGACCGGTTCGTGGCGCGCGAAGGCTTCGGTGCGACGCGCATCGCGGCCGCGTTCGACCTCCAGATCGTCGACGAAGTCCCGACGGATAAATATGACCGCCCGGTCGAAATCATAGTTACCGAGTCCGCGGTTTACCACTTTACGACTTAATCGTAAGGGAAGGAGTATAATCATGTTCAGGAAGGCTTTCTTTCTTTTTATCGTGTTTACGCTAATCGCGTGCGCCACCAACTGCACGGCGGGCGAGAAGTCTGAAAAGAAAAGCACGGAGCTGTCGGGAAAGAAAATCCTGATGGTAATCGCGCCCGCCAACTTCAAGGACGACGAATACTCGAAGCCGCGCAAAGTATTCGAAGACAAGGGCGCCACCGTCACCGTCGCCTCGACTTCGACGAGCGAAGCGAAAGGCGTCGGCGGCACGAAAGTCACGCCGGATAAAGCGCTGAAAGACGTAAAGGCCAAGGAATATGACGCAATAGTATTCGTCGGAGGCCCCGGGGCGAAGAAACTGTTCGACGACTCGGAAGCCCACAAGGTCGCCAAGGACGCGAAAAAGGAAGGCATAGTCCTTGCCGCGATATGCATCGCGCCCGCCATACTCGCCAAGGCCGGAGTCCTCGACGGCAAGAAGGCGACGATATGGCACGCGAAGGCGGACGACGGATTTGTGAAAATGCTCAAGGACGGGGGCGCGACTTTTACCGATAAAGACGTCGTCACCGACGGAAAGATCGTAACCGCCAACGGCCCGAAAGCCTCTGAAGATTTCGCAAAAGCTATCGTGAAGCTGCTGAAGAAAAAGAAGAAAGAAGCGAAATAACTACACGCCCCGCAGGCCGACGGGGAATTCGCAAAAGCAATCGTAAAGCTGGTGAAGTAATCGAATTATCTGTAGGGGCAAGGCATGCCTTGCCCCTACATGCCCGAACCCGTTTGACATCCAGCCATTTTACAGTATCATTTAATTAACGCTGCATGCCCCATTCTGTCCTTTAGAGAGACCTGCCTGTGTTTTCAAAAAGTTCTATTCTCACGCTCCTCGCAATAATCGTTATTGCCCTGATTCTGGCCGTGTGTGCAGCATGGTACCATTATTCGATTCTCCGCAAAGTCCGCCAGGTCGTTGAGATGAAAGGCGACTGGCAACCGGTCGCGCGGGAGCTTTTAAAAAGCAATCGCGGCAAAGAATTATTATTTCGGGAGTTAGATAAGAAGTTTCCTGCAAAGCACGTTCATCCATTCATGATAAAGGCCGAACCGCGTTATATTCGCTGTAAAAGAAAAGAACCGGTCAGGTTCAAAATTATCATCAACAACGCATCACAAAAAGTTGCTGATATATACTTCCCGATATTAGTTTCTGGACTGCCGTCAGACGAATTTACGGAACGTCACGGCGCTCTCGGTCTTAAGTTCCTGCCTTCCTCACCAGATGGCAATGATAATTTCGAGAGAGTATTCTACAAAACACCAAGAATCCTGCCGGTAAAGCTGGAACCGAACAGGGAACAAGTTATTGACCTGAGATGGTTTGGATATAGTTACGAGTCAAAAGCCTTTATACCAATCGGAACAGACTTTATTCCAGGGATTTACTTCATGCAGATCAGGTATAATCCTTTCATGCTAACGGGAAAACCCAAAGACCCTCTTATATCCAACATGATTGTTCTTGTGATAGAGTAAGAGATATTACACTCCCCGCAGGCCGACGGGGACGAGGTCTTCGGCGAGGGTGAGGTTGTAGCGCTTCGCAAACTCCCTGGCGCGGGCCTTCAGTTCATCCATGCTCTCTCGCGTGGTCGTGTAATAGATATGCCCGTCGAGGGCGTAAATCACGCCGTGCATCCCGTCGAACATTCGCCGGGTTTCGTTGATATCGATTTCTTCAACGCGCAGGTCGTGAAACCTTCCGAGCAGCGCGCGGTACTTCGCATACCCGTTGAAATCGACTTCGCCCTGCTCGATCGGAATGAACGCCATGTCGGGCAAATCGTTCGGCATGCGCCCCAGCCGCCATAAGTAGTTCTTCAGGTGTGCGGGATTCTTCCTGAAACTGAGCCATACGAAATACCGCGCAACGAACTCGTGCTGGAATCCGAGTTCGCGGTAGCGCCTCTCGAGCACAAGCTTCATCTTCGTCCGCGGGCGCGAAAAAATCCAACTCAGTCTCGAGACGTCGTCCGGTTTCGCAAGCGGCCACTCGGCGGCGATAAGCGTGAATATCACCATCCTCCCGAATTCAGGCACCAGTGACGAAACAATTTCATGCAACAGATTCTCCACGCCCTCCGGGCCTGTTTCGATAAATGCGTCGTCTTCCTGAAGGTCGGTCCATTTTTCTTCGTCCAAGATCAGGTGGTCGAAAAAGGCGACCGTCCTGAAACCCTCCCATTCGGCGAATGCGACCTCCCAGGCGTTCCTGTTCCCGGCCGACGAGCCTTCGCGCCGGCTTGTAAACGCACCTGCCTTTCTGCCCGGTTTGTCACCCATCTGATACCGCTCCCGTGTTTGCTACATTCTAGATTGTTTTGCCTTTTAATCAAGGCAGGGCTTGACGTATTGCATAATAAAACTATAATGCAAAGCGAGAGGGGGAAAATGCCTGCCGCAGAGTTTGTACAATTTCCAGTTACCCCATCCGGAACTACGGGCGCAAACGAGCGCTGCTGGGCCATGCTCCCGGTCGCGCCGGTCCTGCATGCCGGTGAAAAGTTCCTGGCTTTCACCACGGAGGGAATCTACGTCTTCGGCTGCCCGGCGACGTCAGACCCCGACCACCCGGGTAAAAGAGCATACTTTTTCGACGACGAGTTTTCGTCGCCGCCGCTGGTGGAATTGAAGAGCTGTTTCCGCCTGACCGGGGAAATAAGTTGTGCCGACATTAAGAAGTGTGCGGTTGAAGGCGGCTGGCTTGCGCCCGTGCTCGTGCTGGAAACCCCGGAAACTTCGCGCCGCTTCGCCCTGCCGCGAAACGCGTGGAAGACCGCTGCAAAGGTCATGAGAATTATTAATGGAGAAACCGGAAAAGAACTTCGCCGCTACGCCCGGCCCGCGGGAATCATACTTCTCTTTACAGGCCTACTGTGCGCAGCCGCGCCCGGTATGAGCCTGATTATTTCTCTTCTTCTGATAGTATCCGGGAGTGTTCTGCTGTTTCTGGCAGCCATTAATTCATCAGATCACGGTGATATTTTAATGGAAAAATCCGGAATGCTTTGAATGCGTTATTCCGCGATGACCGCTCTTGCCTTCTTCGCCGCCCTGGTTTTGGGATACTGGTCGATGATTTTCTGAAACTTTTCATCAGCCATTTTGAGCCCATCTCTAAAAACGGCCCTGTTCGCTTTGATGAGAGCTTTCTCCGCCTCCAGTTCGCGCAGCAGATTTGCATCGGCGTTGATCGCGTCGATTGCCTTCCGGGCCTTGGGGCCGGCCTCGTGGTTCTTGACACCCTTGGCGAGCGCCTTATAAATCGCAAGCGCCTGGACCAGTTCGGATCTCTTCTGTAATTCCTCCGCCTTTGCCAGGAGCGCGGTAATGTGTTTCTCGATCGCCGCCTTCAGCTTGGCAGCTTCTTTTTTCTCATCTTCCAGGCTCATGCCCGGGTCGAGTATCTTGCTGCCCGTTTTCGAGACTTCCGTGAGCTTCTTCAGGGCTTCGTCGAGTCTCCCCTTGCCGGCAGTCTGGGCGATGCGGGTTATCCTCTTGCTTTTCAACTTGGGAGCGGCGACGGACAGCCAGTTGATCTTGGGGTCTTTGCCGGGTTTCAATCGGCTCGAGTCCTGCAGCAGAATCATGAGGGCGAATGCAGCCGTCGAGGCATGGTTTCCCCCGAGCAGGCCTTTCTCGCCGCCGTCTGCACCGTCGTCCCCGACATACACGCCGCCGTCCGCGTCCTGTCTGGCTATGAGTTTGTCCAGCCAGTAATTAGTCAGCTGTTTATAGGCACTCGACCCGAGGGTGAAGCAACCCAGGACGACGCTCTGGCAATGGTAGCCGCCGATGTGGTGGCCCTTGTGCATGTTGGGTATCATCTTGGGTAGAAGGGCTTTATAGGTAGTGTAGATGACGTGGCTTTTCATGCCGGCAAAGGCTAGGTTTCGCATAATTCCGCCGCCGCGGCCCGACGGGATATCGGGACCGCGCTGGCCCGTCCCGTAGCTCATCCCGCGCCGGCTGAGGTTCCTCTGCAGCCGCGCGTCAGCCCGGCTCAGCATATCCTTATCGACCTCGACGCCGAACTTTTTCACCGTATGCAGAAACCCGAAAATGATGCACGAGAGCATCCCCATGTCTTTCACGGGATACCCGGTAAGCCCCTGCCCCAGCCACTTGCCCCAGCACCCGGTCGAGGGTTCCTGCTGTGATTCGAAATGCTTGACCATTTCCGCGAAGACTTTCAGAAGCTTCTTGCTGGGGTTATACTTGTAATATTCCGCAAGGAACTGGCCGGCGAGGACGGGGCACCAGTTCGTCCCGTGCTTGACCTGCTTGCTGTAGGACTTCCACCGCGAGACAGCGGTGTTGACGACCTGCTCGACGTCCTTCGGGAAACGCCCGTCGGCGAGCAATACCCACCCCATCATCATCATTGTAGGGAAGTGGGCGCTACGGAGGTTTTTCCTCGTTGCCTGGATCGCCTTCTCATACGCCGGCGCACAGACGCTGCACTTCAGCGGGTCTTTCGAGTTGTGTTCTTTGCTTCCGGCCGTAGCCGTGCCCAGAAGGAGCAACGCCAGGATGATGCTGAGAATCCACTTGCCCATCTCTCCCTCCTTAACCGTTCACATGATTTTACCACATGCATCCGGCACCTGCAAGCGGATCCCGTGTCAGGAAGTTTCTTCCGGGTTCCTGTCTGACGATTATTCGCTGGGTTGACTGGATTTCAGCTTTGCTTCGATTTCAGAAAGGCGTTTTTCGAACAGTTTTTTCAAAGCTTCGTCGGTAATATTGAACTCCAGCTCGTGTTTCAGATAATCCGCAGCCTTCCGGTAATCTTCGGCATCGAGCAGTTCTTTCAGCTTCGCCTCGATCTTAACGCGCCGGCCCACGCGCTCGGGCGTGCGGATGCGGGCGTCGATTTTTTCAAGCAGCTTCCGCTCGCGGCGGGTCGAGCTCTCCACGGGAATCCAGACCGCATATGCGTAATCGTCCGCGCCGTAGCTCTTCACCTCGCGGACTTCTTCGATAAGCTTTATCGTGACGCGCGTGGCGGAGCCTTCATCCTTCAGCCGTACGTTCATGCGCCACCGGCTGTCCAGATACTCTTTGCTTCCCCAGCCGAAGGGCGCGGTCTCGGAATACGCGTAGTCCGATTTCCCGTACTGCCAGTCGGTCGCGATAAGCCGCTCCCCACGGTTCACGACGGCAAGCGCCGTTTCCTCGAATAGCGTCCCGAGGGTCGCCTCCCAGGTCTCATCGAACGATGCCTGAATCCGTTTCGTGGTCGGGTAGCGCTCGATCGGCGGCTCGAGCTGCGGCCCGGCGCAGCCCGCGGATAAGACCAGAGCAGACACAATAAAAACAATGACAGTTCGCATGGCGTCTCCGTTTTATCTCTCGTTAACCACCACCCGGCCGCGGACAACGGTGATCACGGCTTTTCCCTTCATCTCGCGGCCGTGGAACGGGCAGTTGTGGGATTTTGAATGAAGCTTCAGGCGGTCCACGGTCCAGCTCTTCTCGAGGTCGATAATGGTAACGTCCGCGTCCTTCCCGGCGGAAAACGTCCCCTTGTCTTCCAGCCCGAGTATCTTCGCCGGCTTGGCGGTCATCTTCTCAATCGCCTGGCCGAGAGTCAGAACACCGGTGTGCACCAGCTCGGTAAGGGTCACGGAAAGCATTGTCTCGACGCCGATAACACCGTCCGGCGCAAGGCTGAATTCGAGGTCTTTCTCCTCGTTCGAGTGCGGCGCGTGATCGCTCGCAATCACGTCTATGGCGCCGTCCTTGAGCCCTTCGCGTACCGCTGCGACGTCCCCGGCGGACCGGAGCGGCGGTCGCATCTTGAAAACGGGGTTGAAGGATTCGACCTCGTCATGCGTAAGCGTGAAATGGTGCGGCGTCGCCTCGCAGGTGACGTCCACCCCTTCCGCCTTCGCGCGGCGGATGAGGTCGACCGCCCTCCCCGTCGATACATGCTGGATGTGAAGCCTGCCGCCCGTAATCTCCGCAAGAGAAAGGTCACGCGAGACCATGATTTCTTCGGCCGCGGCCGGGTTGCCCGAAAGCCCGAGCCTGACCGCGACCGGCCCGGCGTTCATCACCCCTATTGCGAGGTGCGGGTCTTCGCAATGCTCCAGGATGGGCTTGTCGAACATTTTCGCGTACATCAACCCGCGGCGCAGCACGTCCGTATTGCGGACCGAGTCGCCGTCGTCGGAAAACGCGATTGCGCCGCCCCGGTCAAGCCCGCCCATCTCTGCAAGTGACTCGCCTTTGCGCTCCTTCGTTATGCAGCCGACGGGGTACACGTTCGCCATCCCCGAGCGCTTGCCCTGGAGGCGGTAAAACTCGGCAGCCGCCTCGGTATCGATCGGCGGGTCCGTGTTCGGCATTGCGATGACCGTAGTCACGCCGCCGAAGGCGGCGGCCTTCGCCCCGGAATCAATAGTTTCCTCTTCGTCGTTGCCGGGCTCGCGCAGGTGCACGTGCATGTCGATAAGCCCGGGCACGACGACGAGGCCGGTCGCGTCGATAACGGTCGCGTCCGCGGGCGCGTCAACCTTGCCGACGCCCTCTATCCTGTCGTCCACTATCAGAAGGTCGCCGACCTCGTCAAGACCTTTACCGGGATCGAGCAGTCTTCCGCCTTTAATCAACAGCGCTGTCATCTTGAGCTCCCCCTGAGACAAGGTAAAACACGGCCATGCGGGTCGCAAGCCCGTTGGTCACCTGTTCGAGAATAATCGAGCGGTTGCCGTCCGCGACGTCCGGCGTAATCTCGACGCCGCGGTTCATGGGGCCCGGGTGCATGATGATTACGTCCGGCTTCGCCTTCTTCATCCGCTCGGCGTTGAGGCCGAAGAGGCGCGAGTACTCGCGCAGCGACGGGAAATTCAACGCACCCTGGCGCTCCTGCTGAATCCTGAGCATGTTTACAACGTCGCACTCCGGAAGAACATCGTCGAGCCTGTAGGATATTTCCGCGCCCATGTCGCGAAGCGCACCCGGCACGAGCGTGGGCGGACCGACGCAGATGACCTGCGCGCCGAGCTTGGTCAGCCCCCAGATGTTGCTGCGGGCGACGCGCGAGTGAGCGATGTCGCCGACGATTGCGACGGTCAGACCCTCGATCTTCCCGAGCTTCCGGCGTATGGAAAAGATATCGAGCAGGCCCTGCGTCGGGTGCTCGTGCGCACCGTCGCCGGCGTTCACAATCGAAGCGTCAAGCATCTCCGCGAGCCTGTGTGCGGCGCCGGGAACCGGATGCCGCACGACGACGATGTCTATGCCCATGGCCTCGATATTTTTTGCAGTATCGACAAGCGTCTCTCCTTTTGCAGCGGACGAGGTCGCCTTGCTGAAGTCCAGCACGTCGGCGGACATCCTGGTGGCGGCCAGCTTGAAAGACAGCGCGGTGCGCGTGGAAGGCTCGAAGAAAAGGTTCACAACGACCTTTCCGCGAAGGTAGGGAACCTTCTTTATGGAGCGCATCGAGACCTCGTGCAGGCTTTCAGCCGTGTCGAGGATGTGCGTTATCTCCTCGGCGGTAAGGTACTCGAGGCCGAGGAGATGCTTATGGGTCCATTCGAATGGCATTTTTATATTCCCCCATCCCGTCGGGCGCCGCCGCCGCGGCGGCTGCCGGCAGGTTTTTAGTTTCGCTCCGACTCCAGGGTAACGGAATCGGCACCGTCGACTTCCGCAAGCAAAACAGTAACGCGCTCGCCTGGTTTTACATCAACCGTTTTCCCCACGTAATTGGCCATTATCGGCAGTTCGCGCCCTCCCCTATCCACAAGGACAGCCAACTCGATGCGCGACGGCCTGCCGAAATCGATAATCTGGTCAATCGCCGCGCGGACCGTGCGGCCCGTAAAAAGAACGTCGTCGACAAGCACCACGCGCAGGTCGTCCACGGGGAAACGGATATCGGTGCCGCGCACTATCGGTTTCTTCCGCATCAGCGCCACGTCGTCGCGGTAAAGCGTTATGTCGAGCACGCCGGATTTCACTTTCTTGCCGGAACGCTCCCCGATTTTCGCGATAATCCTCTGAGCGAGCGGGACTCCCCGGTTGTGGACTCCGATACTGGCGATCGAGTCCAGATCGGTCCCGTCGCCGGCGACGGCGGATGCAAGCTGCTCCACTGCTTCACTAACCGCGGGTGCGTCCATTATCGTCTTATTGCTCATTTCAGATTTCCTTCCAGTATTCTTTCCGCCGCTTCACGTATTTTTCTCTCATCATCCCCCGCCTCGCGAAGCGCCCGATACCAGGACTCCCTGAAGACTACGGCGCTGCCCGGCCCGGGCACGATCGCGGGTGAAACCAGGGCGCGGACGGCCTCGAGTAAATCATCCATGCCGGAGCCCGTAAGCGCGCTTATTCTAACCGGGCTTTCGCCGTTTTCCAGTATTTCTTCAGGATCACATTCAACGGGAAGGTCGCACTTATTCATGACGACGAGCCTGGAATCATGCGGTAAACCCCCGGCAAGCCCGAGTTCGCCCTCCTCCAGCCGTCTCGAGGCGTCCAGCACAAAAAGAACAAAATCAGACGCCGGTGGAGGGTTTTCATCCTTTTCCCGGCCGGACGCGGCCCCCGCGCTGTCGCTGAACAGAAGCGGGTAGCCGTCGATTTCACGCAGGTCGCCGATCCTGTCCACGGTCGTGCCGGGCTCCGGAGAGGTGATAGCCCTGTCGTACCCGAGTATCCGATTCAGCAGAGTGGATTTCCCGACGTTCGGGGCGCCCACGATCTGAACCAGCCGCGGCTCGATGAGCGCGCGGCCGTAATGAAACGTTGGCAACAGAGCTTTAAGGCGCGGGGCATCCGCGAGCTGATTCAACGCCTGCGAGAGCGCACCGCCCAGCTGATCGGCAAGCATGCGGGCCGCACGCTCGGTTTTTACAGAGGCGAGCTCACGGCAGGCGGCACGCTTCACCGCATCCATACCGGCCAGTTCTCCCGCGTCGAGAACCCTCTCGCGGTCGACAACCGCGCCGGCGGCGGCGAGCCTGTCTTCGATAGCACAGGCGGCGGCCGCGCCGCCGTGGCAGTTTATCTCCCAGAAATCCGCTCGGCGCCGCACGACGAGCACTTCATCGATAACGCCGGCGGAGTCACGAAACAGGCTGTAAACGATATCGCCGTCTTTGAGTTCTTTGAGTTTGCGCCCGCTCGGGGTTTCGAGGAAGGGTTCGATAAGGCTTTGGGATTGTCCGCCCGCAATATGAAGAATACAAATCCCGCCGGCGCCCAGGGCGCTTACGCGGCCGACAACCGCAGTGTCATCACTTCTTAGCGGCGCAGTGTTCTTCATAAGCGATCGCGAGGCCGCGGAGCGTAAGCTCCGGGTTCCACTCGCGGATATGTCTGCTTGCCTCCATAAGCATTTCGCCTTCGCCGCCCGTGGAGACGACAAATGTCTCGCTCCCGATCTCGGCGAGGAAACGCTCGATCATGGAGTCTATCATGCCCGCGTAGCCGTAGTATATGCCTGAAGACATCGCTTCAAGCGTGGTTTTTCCAATGACCGGTCCTTCGCTGATAAGGTCGAGATGCGGCAGGAGCGCGGTTCGCTCGTAAAGGGCGTCAAGCGCCATCTGAATGCCGGGCAGAATGGCGCCGCCGAGATAAGCGCCTTCGCGGGATATCACGTCGAAAGTCACCGCGGTTCCGAAATCCACCACGATCGCGGGCGTACCGTAGACGCGCGCGACGGCAAGCGCGTTCAGCAGCCGGTCGTCGCCGATTTCGTCGGGCGCGTCGAGGTCGATCCGGACGTCGACGGGAACGTCTTTTCTCGGGCGTTTCGCCTCGAGGTTGAACAGCTTCTCGGCCCATTCCACCAGCGGCTTTTCGTTATCCGGGTTCACGGAGGCGACAAACATATCAGTGGGTTCGGTGGAATCGAGATCGGCGGTGAATTTTTTCCAGAACTCGTCAAAACGCAACTCGCCGGCGGAAATGTGTCCCGTCCGGAAAACCTGACCGCCCCGGGCAAGACCGAAAGAACAACTCGTATTGCCTACATCGACCACGAGGATAAAGCCTGATTGTGAATCCTGGTTGCTCGTCATGACTATCCTAGTATTCGAAATCGAAATCCGCAGTGGTGCCCTTCGTAACACCCTTGAGCTCGAGCTTGAGTTCCTCCGGGTTGTCGGCGCCGCTCAAGGCCTCCTCCAGGGTGATCTGCTCGCTCTGGTACATTTTCTTGAGGGCCTGGTTGAAGGTCTGGCTGCCGAAATATTCGCCCTCCCGGACGGCCTTGTAGAGTTCGGTCGTACGGCCCTCCATCAGAAGATCCTTGATGGTCGGGCTTTTTATCATAAGCTCAACGGCGGGCAGCCGGCCCTGAGTCGCTTTGCGCTTGATCAGGCGCTGCGAGATCACGCCCTCGAGTATGAGCGAGAGCTGGAGCCTGATAAGGTTGTGCTGGTGGGGAGGGAAGAAGTTGATTATCCGCTCAACGGTCTGCTGGGCGTTGACGGTGTGAAGGGTGGAGAAGACCAGGTGGCCGGTCTCGGCCGCCGAGATGGCTGCTTCCATCGTTTCGCGGTCGCGCATTTCTCCGATAAGAATCACGTCCGGCGACTGGCGCACAACGTGCTTGAGAGCCGTGTGGAAGTCGGAAGTGTCGATCCCGATTTCGCGCTGGTTTATTATCGACTTCTTGTCCTTGTAGACGAACTCGATCGGGTCTTCAATCGTAACTATATGCCTGTTGAAGTTCATGTTGATGTGGTTGATGATCGCCGCGAGCGTCGTGGACTTGCCCGAGCCGGTAACGCCGGTCACAAGCACAAGCCCCCTGGGATAGCTTGCGAGCTTCGCCATCGGCTCCTCGGGCAGGTTCAGTTCCTTGAAGTTCGGAATCTGGCTTTCGATGTGGCGGAAGACGAAGCCGATGTAGCCGCGCTGGCGGAAAATGTTCACGCGGAACCGCCCGATGCCGGGCAGCTCGTAGGCGCAGTCGATCTCCTGCTGGTTTTTGAAGCCTTCCCGCTTCGAGTCTTCGATGGCCTCGTAGAACTCAACCGTATCCTGGGGGCTGATATCGTCCGAGTCGAGGAAGTGTACTTTGCCGTCGATCCGAAGCGAAGGCGGGCTGCCCACCTTGATGAAAAGGTCGGAAGCGCGCTCCACGACCATCCGCCTGAGCATTTCCTGAAATTCCATGCGCGACCTCCGCAAAAGCGCAGTAAGCGTTAAAACCTATGGATTCTAGCACAGCCGGGCAGTCTTGTCAATTAAAAGAGAATGGAAGTTTCAGGACGGACCATCTCGGCCGGTTCAAAAGCGGACATTAACCTACTCGAAGCTTTACCGGCTGAAAGACCGCAAACGGAACTCCGCGCCCAGTTCCCCGGCCAGGCGTTTGACGCCGTCCAGATCAAGGTCGGGCAGATCGACCGCAGTGGCCGTGACTTCCATCCCCGCGGCTCCGGCGGCGCGTATAAAATCCAGGACCGCCGTAAACGCGGCTTCCCCGTGCTCCGGCCTGCAAAGCTTCGTATAAGTTTCCGCGTCGGGCGCGTTGAGCGAGACCGATACATGCGTAATCCCCGCTGACATTAACTCCGGTACGACATCCCGCCCGTGGATAAGATTACCGTGCCCGTTCGTATTAAGCCTCAGCCTTTTCGCATCCGCGCGCATACGCTTTGCGGCTTCGAGGACCACGTCGAGTTCGAGGAGCGGCTCGCCGTAACCGCAGAAAACGACTTCCTTGTATCGAGAGACATCACCCGCGGCGTTAACGAGATCGTCGGCATGTGGTTCGCGCATCAGTTTCAGATTGTAGCCTGCAAGCTCACAGGTGGAAGTCCTTTTGCAGAATTCGCACTCACAGGTGCAGCGGTTGGTAACATTCAGATAGAGCGATTTGCGAAGCGAGTAGGCAAATATGTTTTCCCAGCGCCCCGTATGCCCACCGAGGCCGAAAAAACGCAATGCGTTGAGGGTCGTTATCCTCGCCACGTCCTTCGAGCTCAACCCCATCACCCGCGCGAAAGTCGGCAGCATAAGCGCGATATACGCCGGCTCGTTCCGCCTCCCCCGCCTGCCCTCGGGTGAAAGAAACGGGCAATCGGTCTCCAGCATGAGCCTATCGTGGGGGCATTTCGCCACGACCGACCTGAGGTCGTCATTTTTCTTGTACGTAATAGGACCGCCCACGGAAATGTAGAAGCCCAGCTCGAGCACGCGGTGAAGCTCTTCCTCGCCGCCGCTGAAGCAGTGCGTCACGCCGCGGATCCTGCCGGAGTATTCCTCGAGCACGTCCAGCCCCTGCGGCCAGGAGTTGCGCAGGTGCACGATAAGCGGCTTGCCGATATCTATCGACATCTCGATGAACCGGCGGAAAACTTTTTCCTGCACGTCGCGGGGGGAGTGGTCGCGATAGAAATCGAGCCCGACTTCACCGATTGCGCGGACCTGCGGGTGCGCGGCAAGGCCACGGATTGCATCCATCCCTTCGGGCGACGCCTTCGAGGCGTCATGCGGGTGGAAGCCCACGGCCGCCGAGATGAAATCGTACTTCCCGGCAAGCTCGATTGCCTTTTGAGAGGTCTCAACGTCAATCCCGATGGTGATCACGTGCTCGATGCCGGCGTCGCGCGACCGGTCGAGAACGGTATCGAGGTCTTTATCGAACTGGGAAAAGTCAAGATGCGCGTGCGTGTCGATAATCATTGGAGTTCATCCCCGCATAAAATCAAAGGTGCACGGCCAGGAAGTTAAAAGATATTATCAGTTTGCATGCATTTTTGCAACATTATGTTTTGAAGATGGTTGCATACAGTTATCAGGGCGAATGTATTGACAGATGGATGCTTTTGTTACTATACTTACGCAACCGACAGGCCGGTTTGTCGCATGAAGCCGGTTTTCCGCACCGAGTCGACCAGGGAGTCAAAACATGAAACTGATAAAGATTATCCTGTTATGTATTCCAATTGCGGCCGTCCTCGGGTGCAGCACAACCGGCAAGGATGCGGAATCTTCCGCGCCGAAACGACTGGACAAAACCAGGCCTTATGTTCTCACTTTTAACTATCCGGACTTCCCCAGGATACCGGGCATGAAATTGACGCTGTGGATATACGATTTCCAGACCGCGCAATGGAAACCTTTTCACTTTATCAACAAATGTGCCGAAAAGTGGCTTAAATTTCACGAGTGGGGAACCATAACCGTCGACTTCGGCGCGCTCGGATACGGCGACGGCACGTACGGCATCCTCATCAAGATGAAAGGCTATCCCGCGCCGACTACTCCGCAAATTGTTAAACGCAAAATTCTGATCGACACTGTCCCGCCCGAAGTCAGGGCCCGATTCCAAAAAGATAAACCCGTGTATTCCGCCGGCGAAACAGTTTTAATTGATATAGAAATACTTGAGAGGAAACCCAAGGCAGACAGCCTCGCAGTCGAGATGCGGGGCACGACATCAACCGAGTGGAAGCCGGTTCTGAAAGACCTGGACCCGGCGACCAAAACAATAGAGCTTCCCGCGCCGGAAACTTCCGAAGAGGTTAACTTTCTCAGGATATCCGTTCAGGACGAAGCTGAAAACACAGGCAGCGTGGTAATCGGGCCGTTTACGGTCAGGGGCAGGAAATAACCGGTTTCAGAAAAGTCTTTTCTCTACTTCCGATATTCTGTCGACATGAATTCTGTCGGTATCTTTTCTTCTGAAAATCGCCCGCCATTTCCATGACCGGCGACAATCGACCGGCTCGTATTCCTCGAAAAGTCTGCGATTCTTCAGCAGTTCCCTGCCGATCTCGTCCCTGTTCTTTATCATTCTTTCGATTTCATCTTTGTCTCTGATATAGCGCATCGGCATGGTCGCCATTATTATGTCGGGCTTCCGGTCGAGGACGTATTCGATATCGAACTTGTCGTGCCCCGCAGCCAGGCCGGGCCCGTAGGCAGGAAGGAGGATTTTTATTGACAAAAATCGCACCCGTTGATAGTATAATTAATTGCACTCTGAATGTTTACATCGGGGAACATAATGGCGAAGGTGGATTTCAGCAGAATTTTCCAAAAAGCCGATGATGCGGTCAAGAAACGCAACTTCCCGGCCGCGGCCGCCTGGTACGGCGAAATCCTGAACATGGATCCCGACAACCTCGAAGCCGCAAAAAAGCTCCGCGCCGTACAGGTCCATCGGTGCAAAGAAGAAGGCAAAGACCCCCGCGGCGGCGGTATAAGTGGTAAACTGTCCCTTTTCGGCACCAGGACGCGCAAGCTGTTTAAAGGAAAGAAATCAAACCCCGAAGAAGAGGTACAGAAATACGAAAAAATACTCGATAAGACACCTCACAACGTCCAGGCCCTGCTGGAACTCGGGAAGATATGCAAAGAGGCCAGTTTTCTCAACCGCGCGCGGGTGAACTTCGAGACCATACTGGACGTGGAACCCGACAATGTCGACGCCCTGAAAAACCTCGGGCGCGTGTTCTGGGACCATGGCGACCCCCAATCGGCCTTGAAGATATTCGACCGCGCCAAGGATATCGCCCCGAACGACGGCGAACTCGCCAGGTGGATCAAGGACCTTGCCGCTCTGCAGACGACTACCAAGCTCGAGGACATGGGCGATTCATACCGCGACAGGTTCCGCGACGCAGGCCAGGCCGCGGAAGCCGAGAAACGCGGCGCCATGCTCCGCACCAAAGACGATATCGACCGCGCTCTCCAGGCAAAGCTCAAGGATATCGCCGATAATCCCAAAAACGCGCGCCTGCACCGCGAACTCGGACAACTTCACGAGAAAAACCAGGACCTGAAGAAAGCGGAAGAATCCTACAAAAAAGCGCGGGAGATCGACCCCCGCGATAACTTTGCAATGGACTGCCTTCAGGACCTGCAACTCAAGAAGTTCGATATTAAAACCGCCAGGCTGCAGGAAAAGTACCGCGAAACGCTCGACGAGCGCTACCTCCAGGAGATCGAGAAGACGAAAAAAGGCAAGCTCATCTTCAAAGTCAAGGACTGGAGCAGACGCGTAAAGGCCTATCCGACGGACACCAAGCTTCGCCTCGAGTTCGGCGACCTGCTCATGAAGGTAAACAAGCTCCCGGAAGCGGTCGCGCAGTTTCAGAAATGCATAAACGACCCTAAAACCCAGCTTCGCGCGAACTGGCTCATCGGCAGGGCCTACGGAATCCAGCAGCTTTACGAGCCGGGCGTAAGCGCACTCAGCCGAGCCATGAAAGGTTGCCCGTCAAAGAATGCGATGTGGAAGGAAATAAAATACGACCTCGGCAAATTGCTGATAGATGCAGGTAATAAAGACGATGCGAAAAAGGAATTCGCAGAGCTTATCGAAGTCGATTTCAAGTTCAAAGATTCGGCAAAGCTCTATCAGGAGCTCGCCGGTGTTCCGACCAAGCCCGAGGCCGCGGAGGCCGCGGAGGCCGCGGAGGCCGACGTTGAAATCGACCTGGATATCAACGAGGAAGATATAACGGACCTCGACGGCATTTAATTTGCCGCCCGACCATGCTGATTGACCGGTACGGAGGACCGAAATAAATGGCGCATAAGAAACAGGCGAAAAAGCGAATCAGACAGAACGAGAAACACCGAAAAGCCAATCGCGAACTCAAGAGTGCAATCCGCACGTACTCGCGTAATGTTGCCGAGGCCGTGGCCCGAAACGACCGGGCGGCCGCAGAGGAAGCGCTGAACCTCGCCTGCCAGAAACTAGACAAGGCTGCGAAACACAACGTGTTTCACCCGAATAACGCCGCCCGCAAGAAATCCCGGCTGGCAAAGCAGGTCAACAGCCTGCCGAAATAGGATTCGATATGCGAAAGACTTCCGTGGAAACTACTTCAGGAATCGCCCGAATATGACGATACGATAAAAGGTGATTCTTACGCGGATGAAAGGAGTTTATGATGCGGTTTTTTATCATGGCGACTGTTCTCGCTTTAACGCTCGCCATCACAGGTTGCTGGACCTCGATCACCACCAGCCTGCTCACACCGCAAGTCTATCCCAAGGTGAAGCAACTGGAACACTCCCGCGTTATCGATGCGCCTCAGTTCCTGGAGGCTATGCGGAAAATGGGCGCAACGACCTTAAGAGAGTTCAGAATCAGACCCGGGACGACCCTCCGGATAAGAGTGGGCAACGAAGATATCGGCGGCGATTTCATGGTCGATCCTTCGGGCTCAATTGACTTCCCATACGTCGGCCTTATAACCGTTGCCGACAAAACAATAATAGAGATGCGGGACGAACTCAGTTCGCGCCTGGAAAAATATTACAAAGACCCGAACATATCTGTAAACCTTGCGCGCGCCACCGATGATGTGGCATATTCCGGGCTCAAAGCTTATGTGCTGTCCGAGGGCTCCTCAAGAGTATTTCCTCTTTCCGGAGCCGAAAACCTTATCGACCTGATTGCTGCCGAGGGAACTTTTGGTGAAAGACTTGCCATAGACCTTATTGCCGTCTATAAACCGCCGAAGGAAGACGATACGGAAGGTAAAGGAACCGTTGTAATCTGCAACCTCATGAAACTCCTCAAAGAGGGCGATCATCGCCAGAACATTCCTATCGAACACCAGGACATAGTTTTTGTCCCGACCAGAGAGAATACTCTGCTTGAGGAGTTCGTCGCCTCAATGAGTGCTATTAGTTCGATTCTGTCCGCGCCGATACAGATTGAAAGCGGTATTCGCTACTGGCTGCGCAACCCGCGCACCAGGGTTTACGGCAGATCAAGAATGGAAGGCGAATTGTACAGCAACCCGTCCGGCAGCAGCGGCTAACCTATTTCACCCGCTTGAAATTACGGAGCCCGGCATATTGCCGGGCTTTTTTTTGGCAACAACCTCATCGCAGCCGCGTCCAGTCCGGATGGGCGAACTTCTCCCCGACAAGCCGCCGGGCAAGTTGCAGCTCAACCTCGGTTGGCTCCGAATCATACAGCGTTAAATCGAGGGCTTCCTCAAGCAATCCGCGGAGTTGCAGACTGATTTCGCCGTACAGCCGGGAGACTTCGGAAAGATTTTCCGTAAGGCAGGCCGCCCCGGGCGTAAGAGGGTTTTTTCCCAACACCATCGAGCCGTGCATGAGAAACCGGTCTCCCCGTCGTCGTTGTGCACTTCCGATGAGCTTCCGATTATCGACCAGGACATCCATTTCCGCGCTCCTGTAAAAACAGTAGCCGGAGTCCTCAACATCGGAAGCGGGGGCGGCATTCCCCGGCGATTGCCCGACAATCCCCATTTCAGCAAGGATTCGGCGAAATATGCCGTGAATTAATTCATAGGTTCCGGAGATGGAAGCAAACTGCGAACCGGACCACAAGAGGCAGGTCAGCGAATAGGTCAACTCGTTTGCGTGAAAAATCGCGCCGCCGCCGGTCACGCGGCGTACGATCGGGTGCACGCCTTCAAACTCTTCAAATTCGCCGTACGGTTGAAAATATCCGAGAGATAACGCGGACGGCTCCCAGCCGTATACCCTGAGCGTCACGGCCCCGGTCGCGCACTCCATCAGGGCATCGTCGAGCGCCATATTGAAGGCCGCTTCACAAGGCCCGCTGTCAATAAATCTCCCGGATAATCCGGATGGTGAGGACTTCATTATATAAGGAACACTTGGTTATTCCGGCGCATCGGGATTCCAGCGCAGGATGGGTTTGCGTGCGGCAGCGATTTCGTCCAGCCGCCGAACCGGAGTGTTGACAGGCGCTTCGCGCAACTTCTCCGGTTCCTCCGCGGCCTCGCGGGCGATTTCGAGAAGCGCGTCCGCGAATTCGTCCAGAGTAGCCTTTGATTCCGTCTCCGTCGGCTCGATCATAAGCGCATGCGGCACAATAAGCGGAAAATAAACCGTCGGCGGGTGAAACCCGTAATCGAGGAGCCGCTTTGCCACGTCCTGCCCGGGAGCTTTCGAGCCCTCAATCTCAGGTGCGGAAAACACGCATTCGTGCATGCACATGCGGTCCTGGGCAATCCTGTATGTCCCGCTCAGGCGGCGACGAAGGTAGTTTGCGTTCAGTACCGCGTGCTCGGCAGCGCGCTTGAGGCCCGCCGCCCCGAGCATGCGGATGTAAGCCCAAGCCTTGACTATCACGCTGATATTACCCGCAAAGGTGCGCGTCTGGCCGATTGTCTTCGGGCTTTTCCAATCCATCGAGTATTCGCCGTCTTCATTCTTTACGGGGCGGGGCACGGGAAGAAACGGCTCGAGCTCCTTCGTTACTCCAATGGGGCCGGAGCCCGGGCCGCCGCCGCCATGCGGGGTCGAGAACGTTTTGTGCAGGTTGAAATGCATAACGTCCATGCCGAAATCGCCGGGCCGGGCAATGCCGAGAATCGCGTTCAGGTTGGCTCCGTCCATGTAAACGTAGCCGCCCTTATCGTGCACGATTTTCGCCGCTTCGCATATATCCGTCTCAAACAGCCCGAGCGTATTCGGGTTCGTCGCCATCAGTGCGCCGACGTCTTCGGTCATCTTCGCCTTCAGGTCTTCAAGGTCGATCAGGCCATCCGGTCCGGATTTCAGAGAGATCGTCTCAAATCCGGCAATCGTGCAACTCGCCGGGTTTGTCCCGTGCGCGCTGTCGGGAATCAGTACTTTCTTTCTGCCCTCCCCCCGTTCGCGGAGCGCCGCCCGGATAATCATCAGTGAAGTCATCTCCCCGTGGGCGCCCGCGGCCGGGGCAAGTGAAACCGCGTCAAAGCCGCTTATCTCGCAAAGGAAGTGCTCGCACTCGTACAATAACTCGAGTATTCCCTGGACGGACGAATAATCCTGACCGGGATGCAGCATGGCGAAACCGCTCATGGCGGCGATTTTCTCGGTCGCTTTCGGATTAAATTTCATCGTGCACGAGCCGAGCGGGTAGAAAACGTTGTCGACGCCGACATTGCGCCGTGAAAGGCGAATGAAGTGCCGCGTAACCTCAACCGCGCCAAGGTCGGGCAGGCGGGGCGGCGATTTACGCCTGCACTCGGGGGGCAGCAAATCATCAACCGGCTTTTCAGGAACGTCCACGTCAGGCACGACGGGATAGCATCGCCCTTCGCTCGATACATCAAACAGGAGTGGAACCTCATGCGGTTTCATTATCCCACCCCCTTCAGCGTGTCAACAAGCAGGTCGCAATCAGACCTGCTGTTCATCTCGGTAACGGCGATGAGAAGGGCGTTTTTCTCTTCGGGGTACCGCCAGCACAAAGGAACTCCGGCAAAAATACCCTTCGGTGAGAGTTCCCGCATGACGGCGTCGGCGGGCTTCGGACACTCGATGACGAATTCGCGGCAGAACGGGGCGCTGAAACGCAGATTATAACTCGGAAGCTTGGAGAGTTTCCCGGCAAGGTAATGCGCTTTCTGCAATCCGTGCAGCGCGATTTTCTCCATTCCGCACTTGCCGAGAAGGGACATGTAAATGGTTGCCCTAAGTGCGCAAAGCGCGTTGTTGGTGCATATATTGCTCGTGGCCTTTTCCCGGCGGATGTGCTGCTCGCGAGGCTGTAGAGTCAACACAAACCCTCTGCGGCCTTCCAGGTCCGCGGTCTGGCCGACCAGTCGGCCCGGCATCCTGCGTACAAACTTCTGGCGCGCGGCAAAAAATCCGAGGTAAGGACCCCCGAAATACGGCGGCATACCGCATGCCTGGGCATCGCCGACGGCGATATCCGCGCCGTACTCGCCCGGAGGCGACACGACCATCATTGTCACCGGATCGCAGACACCGATGACAAGCAGACCGGCGTCATGTGCGGCCCTGGTTAGCGCGGCTCCGTCCTCGACTATTCCAAAAAAGTTCGGCGACTGGACAACGAGCGCGAATGCGTCGGGAAGCTGGCCGGTCATTGCATCAAAATCCACACGCCCGTCTTCGCCGTACGGAACCTCGACATACTCCGCCAAATGGTAGCGCAGATACGTCTTTACCACGTTACGGTATTCGGGATGCACGTTTGCGGGTACGAGAACTTTCGAGCCTTTGCGGACCGCTCCCCGCGCGAGCAGAACGGCCTCGGCAAGCGCGCTGCCGCCGTCGTACATGGACGCGTTCGCAACGTCCATCGCCGTCAGCTCTGCTATCATCGTCTGGTATTCGAAAAACGCCTGCAGGACGCCCTGGCTTGTTTCCGGCTGGTACGGTGTATAAGCGGTGTAGAATTCCGCGCGCCCGGACAGTTCGTCGACGGCGGCCGGGATATAGTGGTGATACGCGCCGGCGCCGAGAAATGATATTGATTCTGAAAGGCTCCGGTTTTTCCGGGCCAGCTCGCCCGCCTTCGCCAGGAGTTCCTGCTCACTCAGAGGGTCCGGCAGATCGAGCAATCCCGAAAAACGGGCATCGTCCGGCAGGTCGCGGAAAAGATCCTCGATTGCGGAAACCCCGATGGTCTCCAGCATTGCCTTTACGTCATCTTTCGTGTTCGGCAAGAATGGCATGATATATTATACAACTCAGAGGCAGATATTTAGCGGGCGGGCTTACCCGCCGTTGTATTTTGACGCGCAGCAAGTTGCGCCGCAAAATATATACTAGTGCTGTTCCGACTCCAGCAGCTTTTCATATGCGCCCGCATCCATCATGGCGTCATATTCAGCGGGGTCGCTCGGGCGCAGGCGTATGAGCCAGCCGTCCGTAAACGGCGTATCGCTGATAAGCGAGAATTTGGCCGCCACCTCTTCGTGGACCTCGACCACCTCGCCGCCGACCGGCGCGATAAGGTCGGACGCGGTTTTCACGGATTCGATTACGCCGAACGTCTCACCGGCGGCAAAGCCGTCCCCGACGGCCGGAAGCTCAAGATAGGTCAAATCGCCGAGCTGCTGGGCCGCGTAGTCGGTAATGCCGATGGCGACGACATCGCCGTCCATATGAGCCCATTCATGAGATTCGTTATAACGGTAGTCCTGTGGGCGCACCGTCATCTCCTTTCTTTTTTATAAAACGGTGGCTTGACAACAACTCCCGTGACACTCTGTTTTCCGAGGGAGAACTGAACCTCCGCCCCCACGATAACGTTGGCAACGTTTGAGTCTACAAGCGCTAATGCGAGTGACCGCTGCAACGTCAGTCCGGGCCCACCGGTAGTGACTGAACCAACAGGCTGCTCGCCTGCAAGAACCGGCGTTCCGCGCCAGGCGATACGCGGGCTGTCCACCATCACGGCAATCAGCTTCCTCGCCGCACCGACGTGACGCCAGGCCTTGATCCGGTCTGACCCGACAAACTCCCGCTCCGGATCCACATACCGGTCCAGCCCAACCTCAAGTGGATTCACGTCCAGTGCCAATTCAAAACCAACCATAGGCCGACAGGCCTCGATGCGCAAAGTATTCATCGCGGCAGCACCGATAGGGGCAACCACTTCACCGCCGCCGTAGGTAATACGGTCCCATATCTCATTCACGTGCGCCTTTTTCATGTGTATTTCGTAAGTGTCTTCCCCGGTGAAGGCGCTACGCACTATCCGGACTCGAGCGTGGCCGATAAAACCTTCCATTACCTCGTCCGAAGCCATGTGCGGGAGATCCACGTCCGTAAAACGCTGGAGCACAATCCCGGACTTGCGGCCCAGAACGCTGATTATCGTGGTATCGGAATCGAGAAGAACTTCAACCCCGCCTTCCGACCCGAGATGCGGAAGGAGCGCTTCCGTGCCGCCGGGCGGAGTGGTCAGGGTAAAACCCCGCTCCTCGCGGAAACAAAGGGCATCGGACAGAATGCCGCCGCTTTCATCAAGGAAAAGAGCGTAACGCCAGCGCCCGATCGGCAGGCTGCTGATTTCGCGGGATGAACGAGCGTCCAGGTATGATCCAGCGTCCTCACCGTTTACCCGGATTACACCCAGATACGACATATCGGTAATGCCCGCGGCAACGCGGACCCGGAGATGTTCCCGATATATCTTCTCGTAGTAGAGGGGAAGGATACGCCCATTGTACGGCACCATTACAGCGCCCAATTGCCGATGGGTTGTATCCAGGGGTAAGAGTTGCATAAGTCCTTCCGGGCAAAATCTATCTGCGACGCAACTACCCGAATTCAGGGAAACTAGCACGCGCCCTAGCCGAAGTCAAGCAAAATCACATTCGGTCCTTCGGTCCTTTGGTCTCTTGGTCATTAATAATTTAAAGAACAGACGGCCGAAGGACCGAAAGACCGGAGGACCGAAGGACCGAATGATGGCGTGCAATTTCTCTTGAAAAAATTCAGGAACTCTGGTAGTATATTATTCTCTAGAAGGCGGATAATGTGGGTTAAAGTATGGCTTTACGTGGTAATCTAGAAAGCTTTTCTCTACCGGAAATCTTCCAAAGTCTTGCCGTGAACCAGCACACCGGGACGCTCCGCGTAACGGACGGCGAGAGCGAAAAGCTAATCTATTTCTCGGGCGGAGAAATCAACCTTCTCGCAACCGGGAAAAACACCACCACAAAAATCGGTGATTTTCTCATCAAGACCGGCAAAGCCACCCCGCAGCAGATTCGGGAATGTCTTGACGAACAGGATCGCACGGGAAAACTGCTCGGCGAACTCCTCGTAGGGCGCCAGGTAATCACCGAAAACGACGTTGCCGACGCGGTCCGCAACAAGATTGAGGAGGAGATATACGACCTTTTCCTCTGGAAAACGGCGGACTTTGAATTCCTTCCCGGCTACTGTCCGCACGAGATGGTTGACCCGCTGCAGAGGACCTCAAAGCTCCGGATCAACGCGAACAGCCTCATCATGGAGAGTTTGCGGCGAATGGACGAATGGGGCCGGATTTACAAAGTCATCCCCGATCTGAACCTTGTTTTCGCACCCGCCAACCTCAACCCGGCGGTTATCAAACGAATCGATGCCCCGGAGAGTCATATCAGGGAGATATACCTCGTCGACGGTAAACGTTCCATCAGCGAACTCGTCGACCTGTCGATGCTGAACAAGTTCGAATTCTGCAGGCTCATGTTCGATTGCTTCAAAAACGGCATCGTAACGACGGCGAGAAAAGAAGACATGGTCCGCCTCGGCGAGGAAGCAACGCTGAAACGCGACACGGAGGGAGTGAAAAAGTTCTTCTGGAACGCCCTGTACGCGACCCCGAACGACCACCTCCTTCGCCAGCGCTGGGCGGGACACCTCCGGGCTCTGAAGCTCGACAAGGAAGCTTTCGAGCAATATCGAATCCTTGGTGACATGTATCTTGCCGAGGGAAACAACGCCTCTGCGATCAGCTTTTTCCAGGAAGCCCTGAAACATAACCCCGGCGACATCGAGACCATGCGCCACCTCGCGGATGCGCTCAACCGCGAGGGGAGAACCAATGAGGCGGTGGATCTCTGGGTCCGGATAGCCGACCTTGAGGTAAAAAATGAAAATCACGGCGAGGCCATAAAGATATATCTCGTGCTTATCGAGCACCGCCCCGACGAACTGAATTTTTATATCCAGCTGGGCGAGAGTTATCTCGCACTTTCCAAAAATGAAAACGCGCTGAATTACTACGAACTCGCCCTCGCCAAGAGCGCGGAGGCCGGAAAGCAGACCGAGGCCCAGAACATCTTCCTCCACGCGCTCCAGAAATTCAAGAGCGTAGAGGGTATTGAGCGCAAGCTCCTTTCGCAGGTTAAAGGCAAAGTAAAAGTATACCTGCCGAACCGCTGGCGGCGGCTTGCGGTCTTCTCCAGCCTTGCAGTAGTAATCATCGTTGCGCTTGCCGTTGGAGCGGATGTTACGCTGGCCTTCCTGCGCTACCGAAAAGCAATAGCTGCGATTCCTCAATACATAGAGGAAAACAAATACGGCGAGGCGCTCCTGGAACTGAAAAGAGTGCCCCCGTGGATAACGCCCGGCGTTCTGACAAAGGACGTTGAAAGCAAAATCACTGAACTTGAAGAGCAACAGAAACGATTCATCAAAGCGGAAAAGAAAAGAATCAAAGACCTTGCGGCAATAAACCTCGTGCTATCGAAAGCAAGCCAGCTCGTAAACGAAGGCCTGTTGAAGGAGGCGCACGAATTAGAAGGCTTGCTGAAGGAGGCGCACAAATTACTGGCAGAACTGTGCCGTAACGAAAAATATAACCGATATAAGGTAGTCCGGGAAATCAAGCTGCCGTTTCCATTTTCGACCAAACCTGCCGGCGCCTCCGTAATCGTCGACGGCGAGGAACAGGGCCAGACTCCCCTGATCCTGCGGCTCAGCCCGTGGCTCTCGGACAATTCGGATAGCGTTGTGGTGGAAATCACAAAGCAAGGTTTCTGGTCCATCGAGCTTAGGATAAATCCGTGGACCTATTCCCCTTATACGGATATCGAACTTGTGCGGCGACGGCTCTGGGTATATCCGCCCGATAAATCGGAGTATAAGGCCATTACGGCGCCACCTGTGCTGGCAAAAGGACCTCGTCTTTACATCTCGGGGTTCCGAGCCGACGGCAACGCGGTAGTCGCTTCACTGAATGTTAATGCGGATAACGATTCTAACAGACTTATCTGGGAATCCGTGCTGGATACAAAAGGCAATTCACCGGGACCGGTCGTGCCGGCTGGAAGACAGCTCCTGGTCTCCGACGGAACCAACAGGATATTCCATCTGGATTGGGGATGCGGTACTGTCACGGTAAAAACCATCAAGCATGATGCAACCGCCGAAATTACCGCAGGCCCGCTCTGGCTGCCGCAACGGGAAAGCTATGCCCTGTTCGGCACAAATACCCGGACGGTGTTTGTATACGGTATTTACGGCTCTCAGCAGGGGACCCCGGTCGATTTGGGCTCCCCGGTGACGGGCATCTACCGGCTTGGCAATACCCAGGTCGGCGTATCGGGCGAGAACGGTGTTTTCCGCTTTTTCAACACAAGTCTCGACGTATTCGCTGGCGCGCCGATAGACCTGGGGAGCCCCGTTTCCGGAAAACCGGCCGTTATTGAAAGAATCGCTTATATTCCTACTGAAGCCGGCGTCATCCACGCCTTGGACCTGGATAAAGGCGATATCCTCTTGAGCTACGACAACCGTCACGTCTCCTCGGATATCGTCGCAATTGGAAACAACCTGTTCTTCCTCGACAACACCGGCATGTTGCACTCAATGTCACACACTAAAGAAATCAACTGGTCGCGAAAACTGTCGGACGGCGGCGGCCGCGAAATCAAAGGCGTCAGTATTGCAGGTATAAACGTCAAGGACCCGGCAAACGCCCTCATCCTCGTGAGCGCGTCCAAACCGCTTCTGGTCGCCTTCAGACCCGGCGACGGGTACCAGATGTGGTATTACGATACTCGTACTCCGATTATCGGTCCCGTGCGCTACCACGCCGGATATATCTATTTTGCGACCGTCGGGGGACAGGTGTATGCAATCGTCAAAGAATAATATCCTCCTTGTGGTTTTACTGACGCTCGCACTCGTCTGCGGGCAGAGCGAAATCGCGTCTGCCGCCTCCCCTTCGAATAAAGAATCTTCAAAAACCAAGAAAGTTACGCCGAAAGTGCTGAACAAGCTGCCGGCGGGTAATACCCGCTACGAGGTTGAAGTACACGTAAAAAGGATTGTCGGCAGCATTTTCATAGCCCAGGAACTGTCGCGCAGGGCGCTTTTTACCACCCGCAGCCTTCTGGGCCGGTCAAAATCCCTCGAGACGGGAAACCGTTTGCTCCTCAGAGGTTACCTGGGCAGGCGCAGCGGCCGCATCGTTTTCTTTATTGAGCATTTTGAAAAGCTTGAAACGGATTTCGAGCGCTTTGAAGCGGCAATCGCCGCTCTCAAGCCTGATGACGGTGCCGGCCGCATCAAACTGGCAGAAGAAGCTCTTGACCTCGCTGAGAAAAGCCGGGACGCAGAGCTCGAAACCACGGCTAAGAACGTGCTTGCCGAGGGCATAACAATAGAGGAGGAAAACGCAGACCGTAATAAACCGGAGGAGTTGATTCGCGTCGCTCAGCTTTATGCCGAAAAGCTGGCTGAAGAGGAGCACGCCTTCCGGCTGCTGAACGAAGTGCTCAAAAAGAAGCCTGAACACGCGGGCGCAATCGCCGCATTCAGAAAACTCGGCGCTCACTTTCACAACGGCCGCTGGATCAGCCGTGAGGCCTTCATGATAGCGGAGGGGCTGGTGCTGGAGGGCGACGAATGGATTCAGCCCGAGGAAAGGGAATTTCGCGAAGCAATAATGGAGCGGAAAAATGAACTTGTCACGGACCGCTTCGGCTCCCAGCGCCTGCGCATGTTTACCGAAAAAGTCTACAACCTGACCGTAACTGAACACGGCATACTGATCGGCATGACCCGCCAGGAGGTCGCTGATTCGCTCGGCTTCCCCGAAGGCGTCGAGCGAAGCATCGTGGACGGCCGCACGTACGATCAATGGATATACCGCGACGTCTACATCTATTTCGAAAACGGCCAGGTCTTTCGCAAGGAAAAGCCCAAATAGCGTCGAACGTCAAACGTCGAACGTTATGCTATTTAATTCATAGAAGAAAGACCTCCCTGCCCGCCGCAGACTCCACAATAAAATAATATAACATTGAACGTTTGACGTTGGACGTTGGACGCTATTTGCCGATCACCGCCGACGCGAACGCATCGAGGCTCTCGGAGGCCGACCCTTTTAAAAAATAGTCGGTTATCGGCCCCGTGCTGAAACCGGAGAAAATGCCGAATAGCCCTGAACCACCGTGCGTAAGCGCGGTTTCCTCGATATTAAACTCATAAACCTGCCCGCCCCGCGCCTTGACAAGCGCCGGGAACGAAGCGACCGGATGGACCTGGGCCGAGGTGCCGACCACGAGCAGCGCGTCGCACAGCTCAAGATGCTTCTGTATCTCCGCCATGCGGCGAACGCCTTCCCCGAAAAGGACGACATTCGGCTTCATTATCGAACCGCACTTGCCGCAGGCAGCCGGCTTTTCCGCAAACCACTGCGATTCTTCCGCAGGCTCTACCGTATTGCATTTCAGGCATTGAAGGTGGCCGTGGTCGCCGTGAACTTCTATTACGCTTTTGCTTCCCGCGTCCTGGTGCAGGTTGTCGATGTTCTGTGTGACTATGGCGGCAAGATGACCGGCCGCCTCCAGCCTTGCCAAGGCTTCGTGAGCCGGATTGGGTTTCGCTTCACGGAGCTTTTCTGCGATTGCACGGTAAAGCTTCCAGGCCTTTTCAGGCGTATCAATGAATGCGTCAATCGTGGCATACTCCTGAGGATCAAAAACGCTCCAGAGCCCGCCGGGCGAGCGAAAATCGGGGATGCCGCTTTCAACGGAGATTCCCGCGCCCGTTATGGAGACCGGATGTTTCGCCTCACGATACGCCTTCACCGCCTCGGCAAAAAGCGAATCTTCCATCGTGAACGAAGATATGGATTCAACCATGTTGCTTCTCTCCGGAAAACCGGTTTAAACGGCGAGCCGGCTACTCGAACGCATCGCACTCCTCGTACAGCCAGCGGAGAACGCTCTGGGTGTGCAGCGCGCTTTGGATGTTTCGCTGTCTGAGAAGGAACTGCACGTAAAGTATGCCGATGATAAGGAAAGTTGCCCGCATAAGACTTCGCTCAAGCGAAGTAAGAGGTGCAGTCTCCTCGAACGCTCGAGCAATAACTTCGAAGCGCTCCGCCCATTTCTTGGCGTGCGTGAAATCGTCGGAGAGGATAGCGCCCCCGATGTAGCAGAGGTCAAACAGGCGGAACTCCCGCACGGCGAACTCGAAATCAAGCATGCCGACGACGGCGCTGCCCGAGAGCTTGATGTTCCAGGGATGGTAGTCACGGTGTATAAGCTGTTTGGGAAGGCGCCTGTAGGCGCTGCGGGTGAATTTCCGCGCAATTTCCCTGCGGACCGCGCGAATCAGGCTGCGGTCAAGGTCCATTACCGGCGTCCGGACCCGGTCAAGCATGATGACGGCCGCTTCGTCCGCGGACTTCAAGATATTTGAGCGGACGACTTTCTTCCGCGCGCCGGAGTAAGTCTTCATTGCCTCGTGCAGGCGGGCAAGAAACCGGCCGTACAACTCGAGGTGCGCGGGCCGCCACGACGTAAGGCGCTTTCCCGGTAATGCGGGATACAGGGCAAACGGCCCGCCGAATCGGACACGGAAAATCTTCTTACCCTTTTTCGTCTCAAGCGCGGGGGCCACCGGAATCCCCTGGCCCGAAAGGTGATCGAGCAACTCGTGCTCAAAATCCACCCGATCCGGGCCCTGGGACTTCAGCTTGAGGTAGAATTCAGATCCGTCTTCAGTCGTCAGGGGAAATACGTTCGGATTGTTCGGCAGCACACGGGCATTAGTGACATGGCCGATATTATACAGCCGCTCAACATCTTCAACAAGCCGGTTAGCTACACGAAGGCGTTCAGAGCGACTAGCCACGTTGCCCCTCCTCGCGGCGGAAAAGACCAAAAGCGGAAATATAAAGCGCCGGGCAAGCTCGTGAATCGAGCTTGCCCGGGATGACTGCAATCCGGATGATGTCATCCTGGCCGTCTTGCGACAGCTTATTGCTCCATAACTATGATAACCCTGTCTCCATCCTGCAGGCCGGGCAAAACCTGGGTCTTTCCAGAAGGCCAGTTGACCGCGACCGTGCATTTCGTATTATCGTCAAGCCCGAAAAAGAGCGGTGCAGGCGCGGCCCCGCCGTGGCTGTCGGTCGCGATTACCCACCGTGTCATTGACAGTGCGCCGGCCTGGACGTCAACCCGCGCACCGACCGAAAACCGGTTCTTGCTGCCCGCGCTCAGGCTTGTATCCAGTACTACCGCCACCCAGTGCTTGCCGCCGGTGCCCTCGTTGCGGTAGTAAAGGTTGCGGGCGTTCAGGCCGGAACCGGTGTTGGCCACGTACAGGTCAAGGTCTCCGTCCAGATCGAAATCGCCCCATACGGTGGATACGCCGTAACCGCCTCCGGGCACCCCGGAGCTCTGCGCAAGATCGGTGAAAGTTCCGTTCTTGTTATTGCGGTAAAGCCGGTTGATCGCGGCCCCGCCAGATGAGGTATTGACGACGTAAAGATCGAGATACCCGTCGGAATCGAAATCGCCCCAGGCGCAACAGCGCCCTTCGCCGGCGTCTGCGACACCCGCCGCCGAGGCGACGTCCGCAAACACACCGCCGCCTGTATTGCGATACAGCCTGTTCGACGATGAAGCGCCCCCGTTGACAACATAGAGATCGGGCCGGCCATCGTTGTTGTAATCACCGAAGGCAAAGCCGTAACTGTCGCTTGCATCGGCAGTGCCGCTTTGAGTCGAATAGTCTTGAAACAGCCCCAGCCCCTGATTAAGAAACAACCTGTTGGTGCTCCCGACATTGGCAACATAGAGGTCCAGCAGGCCGTCCCCGTTGACATCGACGAATGCGGCGGCGAAACCGCGGTCAGCATTCTCCACCCCGGCGGCAGCCGTCACGTCGGTAAAAACTCCGGTCCCGTTGTTCTGATAGAGAAAGTTCTTCAGCTTGTCGGGATTCGGGCCGGGTGCGGTGGTTCCGTTCACGACGTAGCAATCGATATCGCCGTCGTTGTCGTAATCTCCCCACGTCGCAGCCTGAGTCGGCTCGTCGCCAATCAACGTGGAAACCACGACTGCGCCGAAAACCGCCGTCCCGGGATTCTGGAACAGGAGGTTCGGCCAGCTGAAATTCTGGTGAGGCGAACCGTTTGTCATGAACAGGTCTATAAACCCGTCGCTGTTGAAGTCGGCCCAGGTAGCGCCGGTCGTCGGACTCTGTCCGAGCGGCGGTATTCCGCCGGACACCTGCGCGGAAATGGTCTTGTCGGAAAAAATCCCGTGCCCGTCGTTTCTAAACAACCTATTGCTTTCGATGTAGTTGGTCACGTATATGTCAATGAAGCCATCTGTGTCATAGTCGAACACGGTGATATCGCTCGCGTTCCCGAGCGCGTCGAGGCGGGCCTCACCGCCTTTCTCGACAAAGGAAACCATCGTAACGGTCAGTTCGGTCGAGTTGCTGACCGCGCCCAGAACGGCCTGAATGAATGTCTTGCCCGCGCTCTTGCAGGACGCCTCCCCTTCAAACGAAGGGTTATTAGAGACCGTCGCGATGCTCGGCTGGGAGCTGTACCATGTAACGGAGGTAGTCAGGTTCTCGGTCGTCTTGTCGGAATAGACCCCCATGGCGGTGAACTGGATGACATCGCCGACCTTCCCGACGGGATTCCATGGATTAAGATATATCTTCTCCAGAATCCGTGGAGTCACGGTTATGTCCGCGGAGTTGCCGATTACGCCGAGAGCGGCATCCACTTGTGCCGTTCCAACGGAACGCCCGGTCACCATCCCCTTTGTTGGATACGTGTCCGAAACTTCGGCAATAGCCGCGTTTTCAGACGACCACGTGACGCCAAGCGTGACGTCGAAGGTGCTGGCATCCGAGAAAGTTCCTATGGCTGCCAGTTGCTGCGAGCGCCCCTCGGGCAGGATTACCGCATCGGGTGCGATCGTAATTGCGGTGAGAATCGCGTCGCTGACGGTCACGCTGGTAGAGGCTGTTTTGAAATCGAAGCTTGCGCTTATGGCGGCATTCCCCAGCGACACGGCGGTCAGAAGGCCCTCGTATCCCGGTGCGTTGCTTATCGTCGCCACCGTAACGTCGGAAGAGCTCCATGTTACCAGCCCGGTTCCGTCAATTATCGTGCCGTTCATGTAGGTTACGGTTGCCGTGTACTGCAGCAGCTGGTTTTGTGGAACCGTGCGGTCCGGCGGCGTAATGTCGATTTTTGCCACCTGGGGAGTGTAATACCTGTTCTTGCTGCGACCTTTACAGCCCGCCGCAATTGTAAGTATGATGGCGAAAACAACGAAGCAGGAAAGCCAAGTAAAACGTCTGGACATCACTTTATTCTCCTTTTCTCGCCGTTTCGGCTTTAAGAAAGTATGAAGTTATGAAGGCTGAAGTATGAATTAAGAATATTTATCTTATAATCCGTCTTTCATCCTTCACCCTTCATCCTTCATACTTCATCCTTTCTTCCTAATCCTCAAACGCGTAGACGGTGCCTTTGCGCGTAACGCAAATCAACAGACCTCCCGAGTATACCGGCCCGCCTACGAAAGCGTCGTCGGCCGTGTAGCGCCACACCTCCTTGCCCGAAGAACGGTCAAGCGCATAGATATTCTTATCCGTAGAAGTCACATATATGCGCCTGGAAGCAAGCGCCGGTTTCGACACGACGGGACGCTCGGTTTTAAAACGCCACTTCTTTTTGCCTTTCAGGTCAACGGCATATACGGCCCCGTCTGACGACGAAAAATAGACCACATCTCCGTCGATAAGGGGTTCAGCCACGAGCTTTCCATGGGTTTCATACTGCCATATCTCGCTCCCGTTTTCCGCCTCGAGCGCATAAAGGCTTCCGTCTGCACACGGGACGAAGAGAGTGCTGCCCGAGATCGCAAGGTTCGCGACCACGTCGTCAGGCACATCGCGCGCCCACAGGAAACTGCGGGAGCCGACGTTATACGCGCGCACCGTATTATCTGTTCCGCCGATGTAGAAGACTCCGCCTTTATACACCGCCCCGGAGTAGATGCGGTTCTCGAACTGCACGGTCGAGACGACCGAACCGGTCCGTCCGTCGAGAATGGTGAAAACCCCTTTGTTCGTGCCGACCCCGATAACGTTATTGTCTCCGACCGCCGGCCGGGTGCGCGCCGACGCGCCCAGGTCAACGACCCACTTCAGGTTCCGCTTCTCGACGTCCACCGCAAAAAGGCTGCGGTTCGTATTCGTACCGTAAAGAATCCCGTCCGAGTAGGTCAGCTCCGAGACAATATCCCCGAACAGCCCGTTCTTGAACCGCCACCGGACCGGCGTTTCGCTTTCGCCGACATCTTCGGTAAAAGCAAAACAATAGGTCAACCCGGCGCGGGCCGGGCAGGCAAAAACCTCACCGGCAATAGTCGGAGTTACCTCGACCGGCCGCCCAATCTCCCACATCCAGACGGGAATCTTCTGCAGCTTCGCGGTTACGTCCAGAAAAGAGGACGCCAGGTACGTGGTCGCTCCCCTGTCTATTGTAAAGCCGCGCAGCCGGAACTCAAGCTCCAGGTAATCGTCGACGACGTCTTCAGCCTTGTAGTGAATCAACGCCGGCGTCACTCCGACTTTGCGTCCGCCCAGAAACACTTCGGCTCCGGGCGGCGAGGACTTGACGCGCATAGGGAACCGGACGTTGCGCGCCTCCGGGCTGTCCCAGTACTCTTTCTGCAGTCTTTTGTATAGCAAGAAGGCCGTCGAATACTGCCCTTCCTTCTCCAGCTTCTGCGCCTTCGCCATGATTTCCGTAGCCTCGCGCTTGCGGTCTTTCGAAGGTTTGGGAGGCAGCGTGTCAGGCCTGACTTTCGGGCCTCCGGGTCCGCCAGTGCCTTTTGCGGCGATCGATTCCTGGCTAGCCAGCCACTTTAATTGCTCGTCAACCTCGGATTCAATTCCGGAATATGGATATTTTTTTTTCAAATCGGCGAACAAACGTTTCGCTCCGGCGAAATCAGGCGGTTTCGCTTTCATCAGTATCGTCATATCCTTCATCGCCGAGTCGAAAGCGTTTCTCGCGCCGGGGCGGTGGACGAAAAAGTAATATCCGGCGCCACCCAGGACTGCAACCGCCGCCAGAACACCGACAATCGTGGCGACCAGGCGCCTGGGAACTCCGGCGGCGCGCTTTTTCCCCTGCAGCCTGTTTACGGCTTCGGTGTAGCGTGCGTTATCGGGGTCGAGGTCATGAGCTTTTTCGAAAAACCTCAGTGCGGGTTCGCGCATCCCGCGCCCTTCACACCCCTGCGCGACTTCGGCGTACAGGCCGGCAGCGCGTGCGCGCTCCTCGTTCCTGGCAAGCGCCTCCGCCAGCACGGCTTTAATTTCCACATCATCGGAATATTCCGCAACAACTTTCTCAAGCGCCTTGACGGCCGTGTTCGGAAAGGGATGCGCTTTCCCGACGGCTACAATTTTGTTTGCAGCCTCCTGCGCTTCTCCTTTTTTCTTCTTTTCCAACAGCGTTTCAAACTTCTTTACAAGCAGCTCGAGGTCGTTGTCCTTCAGGGTGAGAAGTTCATCCAGGGCAACAATCACCCCTGAACCGGCCCCTTCAACGGAAAAAAGATCGACTGCTTCACGGAAAAGCCGCTCGGCCTCAATCTTGTCTTCCGCGTCGAGCGCCGCCCGTCCGGCGATGAGCAGCCTGTCCCCGGTCTGATCCTGCTCCTCTTCGGACTGAAACTCGAAACCGCCGGATTTATCCTCTGCAGCCCGTTTCGCCTTTACTCCGATTCCGGAGGACTCCTCTTCCTTGTGCGGGGTCATTATTCTATCTATCGTACTTTCACTCCATTCTCTCGAAACGACTTCCTTTTTCAATGCCTCCACCGGCGCTTTTTTTATTCTATCTGCAGTGCTTTCACTCAATTCTCTCGAGGGATCTCGCCTGGAGGTCGGCGGCCTTTCCGTGCCCTGTCCCGTTTTCGGGCTATCGCGCATCAGTTCATCAGCCTGCGAGCGCGAAAGCGTGGACACAGAAGTCTTTTCTCTTCGTGTCGGCTCGGGCTCCCCCTCCCCGGGCCCCCGTTCGTCTTCCCCGGCCCCCTCCCCGGCCGGCAGGGCGACTCCCTCGTTAATCAATTCGCTCAGAAGCGCGATTGAGGAGAATACGGTTCCCGATGAAAGCAGGATGAAATCGCTGACCGGGCGAATGCCGTTTATATACTTGATATCCTCCTTGACGCCGCCCGGAAATCTCAGGGTGTCAATCGCGGAAAGCTTATCCGTGGCAAGTTTGAGGACCGGGTCAGGCTCGTTCGATTTGAGCAGGATGTTTTCCCATGCGCCGGCGATATGGGCGGATGCCCCGGCAAGCTCGAAGCCCGGAATGGGCAGCCGCACCGGTATCGCCTGCTCGTCGAACAGTTCCTCGGGCACATCGCTTTTGCCGTATTCGCAGTCACCTTCTTCCCACCTGAGAAGTTCTGCAATTGTGAGCTCGTATACCCGCTCGATGAACTCATCCATTTCCTCGCGGCTCATAATCTTCAGGTCGACGAGGACGTCGCCGAAAAACGTTCCCGTTGTCTTCTGCTTGTTTTTGGCCGCGGAAATCTGGACAGGGGTCAGGCGCTGCGCCTCCAGGATCAGGTCAGCGAGGTCCGGGGTCGTACTCTCGCCGCGGGAAAGGAATGCGACTTCACCGGCGGCAAAAAGAAAGAGCTTTTCCGCGCGGGAATGGCAGCAACTCAGAACAAAGGTTTCCTCTGCCTCAGAAATATCGAGGAATACTGCCGGGAGCGGGCGATCGGCAAGATTGGCATGTTCCATTATTAGTCCGTTGGTCTTTTGGTCCTTTGGTCTCTCGGTCATTAAGACCAGAAGACCAAACGACCAAGGGACCAAACGACTAAATGACCTATTTCCCGTATTTCAATCTCTCTCCCAGAACCTCCGGCAGGCCGGCTTCCCTGATTTTGCGGGCCGCTTCGTCTACGTCGTAGAGAACCCGTTTTACCTCGATCGTATTTTCCTCGGAATCGTAGACTGCGTATGCGGCCTTCGGGTTGTCGTCCCGCGGCTGGCCAACGCTTCCTACGTTCACCAGCACCTTGGTTCCGTCCTGCAATTCGATCTTGGGTTCCATCGAGTACGTGATAGCGTCGGACATGAAAAAAGTAATCGGCACGTGCGAATGCCCCAGAAAACAAATCTGCTTCTTCAGAACCTGCAGGGAGAGGTACGCGTCGAAAGTCGTCTGGATATAGTCAAAAAGCGCGGGCGAATACAGCGTACCGTGCACAATCGTGAATTCGTCGACGTCAACCACGAGCGGAAGATTGACAAGAAACTCCTTGTCGTCGTCGCTCAGGTTCCTGCGCGTCCAGTACGTCGCTTCCTTGGCGTATGCGTTGAAAAACTCGATGTTTGTTTTTTCAATAGTGGCGAAATCGTGGTTGCCCGCCACTGTTGCTTCGCTTTTTTCGCGTATGACTTCAATGCACCGCTGCGGCTCGGCTCCGTAACCCACCACATCGCCGAGGCAGACATACTTGTCGACATTTTCCTTTTCCAGCTCTTCCAGGACGGCGTCAAGCGCGTCTCCGTTGCCATGGATGTCGCTCAAGATGGCGTAACGCACAAGAAGAACCCTTTACGAGTCTGGCATCAAGGGTCAAGCGTCGAGGGTCATAAAAGATAACGAAATATATGACGCCCGACACTCAACGCCTGACGCTTTATGGGAACTCACGAAAGTGATATATCAACGCGCTCGCTGCAATAAAAAACATTACTCCCGCAATAACCGCAACAGCCAGGAGGCCGTATGCAGCAAAACACGGCTGCAGCCCTCCTCCGGCGGGGACAAACGCGTCAAACCTCGGCACAACCGCCGAAAACGCAAATGAAACAGATCCCAGCGCCGCAGAAACGGGTGCCGCCAGATGCCCCAGGATGAAAAAAGCGCCCAGCCCGGCCGCAATCATCGGCAAAGACCCGAAGGAAGCGAAAAAAACCGCAGCCGCGCCAAGTACTGCCGCCTCTCCCAGTGAAAGCGCCAAACCCGCCATCAGGGATAATTCTATCGCCAGGCCCCAGATTGCCATGCTCGCGATCCCTGCAAGGGCGATCATCAGGACTGCACCGAGCAGTACGGCTTCAATCCCAAAGAACTTTCCCAGCACATACGCTTCACGCCGAACGGGCCGGCTGAAAATTATCGCCGCGCCGCCGCTTGTGCGTTCCCGCGCAATTGTGGCATGCGCAAGCGCGGCAGCAAGCAGCAACCCGGTCACCACCATCGTGCTTGGAACTACCTCAGCGGACAATCTGTTTTGAGCGCCGAACAGATCGATCTCAAATATCGGCGCGACCAGAACCGCGGCGCATCCAATCACGACAAAAGCAATTGTGGCGGCATTGCGCAAACCGGTTTTTATTGTCAAAAAAGCAACAGCCCACATTCATCTTCAGCCTAAAAGCGTCAAACGTCAAGCGTCAGGCGTCATATATTTTATTATCTTTTATGACGCTCGACGCTTGACCCTCGACGCTCGACTCATAAGTAGCGTTCTCGCATTAGAACCTTATTTCAAATCCGCTTTTTTCTTCCGCAGGCCGCTCTTTCTCTTTTCTTATGTCCCTTATGTATCCGCTCATGCGTTCGTTGATCGCCTCAATAAACGCGCCAACCTGCTTTTCATCCCCCTCAGCGACCATTTCCACTCTGCCGTCGGCCAGGTTTTTCACATAACCGTCAATTTCAAAATTATTCGAAATATTCCTTACAGTCCATCTAAACCCGACCCCCTGAACTTTACCAGAATAAAAGGTTCTTATTCTTATCTTATTCATCTCTATTTTATCATATTCCCAATAAGTATGATTCCGCGTCCGCTGGTTTACACGCAAGAATGCCTATGTTTATTTCTTTCCCACCGGCCAGGCTGTTTTCACGGCAACTTCCGCGGGATATGCGCCCCTCCCCCGCCCCCTCGGCCCAGGTGAAGGTCGCTGTACGCACACAAACTCGCAAACCTCTTTTCCCTTCCGGCCTTCAGACGACCTGACCGAATTGCAGATTTTAACAGGATTTCCAAACCCTTTCAACAAAAAACTTTTTTTCTTGCGCAACACCCCCAAAGAGGCTAAAATCCCTGCGGCAAGCGGTGTTCTAACGTATATCGATAAAACCCGCCTTTGAAAAAGAGAGGGGACTTCAGACTTGGCGTTTATCTTTGCCGTCATGGGACAACGAAACGGTGCGGGAAAAACAACAACCGCCGCAAACCTCGGTTGCATGCTTGCACTGTCAGGCGCTCGCGTCCTGCTCGTTGATTTTGACCCGCAGGCAAGCCTTACGGACACGCTTGGCATCGCCCGCGCCGACGCCGACGCAATAAAAACGCTCTATATTTCCGAAGACCTTCTCGCCCGCAGCGTGTCCGCTACGTACGAGGAAAACCTTTCTATTTTGCCTTCATGCGGGGCCCTGGGGTCACTTGAAATAGAGCACCAGTCCTCGCAGGAAAAAACTATTATTTTAAAAACTGCCCTTGAACCGATAACAGACCGTTATGACTATATACTGATTGACACCCCTTCGCTTCTGGAGTTCTTCATCGCAAATGCCGCACGCGCGGCTGATGCAATCCTGATACCTGTGCCGTGTTTCCCGGGGGCTGTTGGGTCTTTCGTGGAATTTCGCCAATATATAGATAATGCTATATTTGCGAATAACATGAATTATAAGTATATTGGGGTATTTATCAACTATTTTTCGCCTGCCAGCAGGCTATGCATAAAAACCCTTGATGAGACCCGTAAGCAGCACACAGGCCTTATTTTTGAAACCTGTATTCCGCGCTGCCGAACGCTTGCAGAATCCTCACATGCCGGCCTCGCTGCAGCCGGGTACGACGTGACATCGCTCGGTTCCATAGGTTATGCCAAATTGACCAGGGAGGTTTTATATCATGTCGGAGCAAAAGTCGTCTAGAGGATTGGGCCGCGGGCTTCGTGCGCTCATAGGCCAATCCGATAAGCAGCCAGTCATGACAGACGTTGGCAGCGCAGAAGAGCCGCTTGGACAGATTCTGTCTTTGCCTGTTGACAGCATCGATCCTAACCCGCTTCAACCGCGATCAGCTTTTTCCGACAGCGACATTGATAACCTGGCGCGGACTATTTCGACTCACGGCGTTTTATCGCCCATATTGGTAAGGAAAACCGGCAAACGTTATGAATTGATCAATGGTGAACGTCGCCTTCGTGCGGCAAAATCAATCAGCCTTGGCAATATCCCCGCTATAATTCGGGAAGAGCCCGATCACAACATTCTCGAGCTCGCTTTAATTGAAAATGTTCAGCGGGAAGACCTGAACCCGATGGATCTGGCTAGGGCTTATCGAAACATGTGCGATACACTGAAACTGACAGCCGGCGAAGTTGCGCATAAAGTCGGGAAAAAGCGTGAAACAGTAGCCAACTATGTTCGCCTGCTGCAGCTTGATGAAGATACCCGGAAAAAGGTCGCCGAAGGAAAAATCAAGTTCGGACATGCTCGTGCGTTACTTGCAATCGAGGACCCGGTAAGGCGAAAACGGGTTGTTGAGCTCATCGTCAAACAGGGGATTTCGGTCCGCCAGGTCGAGAAATTTGCCGGCACAACGGGTCCGATTAAAAGCGTTGCCTTCTTTGCTGAAAAAAAACAGAAGCCTCCGTATATTGAAGACCTTGAGCAGAAATTCCGCGAACGGCTCGGCACAAAAGTCGTTATACGGGAAAATAAGGGTAAGGGTAAAATCACGATCGACTTCTACACGAACGAAGATTTTGAACGCATTATGGGTATTCTCGGGGTTTCAAACTCTGATTTCTAGGCCATGAAAACGTTCCACGTGGAACAGAACAATCATCTCAACTGATGCACATATCCTGTTCCACGTGGAACGCTGTGCATCCGACCTCTTGCAATGAGGGTTCTTTATCTTTTCCTTCTTCACATAATTAGATGATAAATTCCACCACATACTAATAATTATTCTCATACCGTGTTTTTCGCGTACAAACATAACTCTTTACTTCAACACGCATTATGCCTTTCTCTCAAATGGGAACATTATTTGAATAAGGATACATAGACAAAGCTGGAAATCCTTGGATAAGTCACTTAGCCCGGCTATTTCGGAGACTGACAGATAAGGTGCCGTTATTGTGCCGGATGATTATGGATATACGAAATCCGGTAATCTGGCCCATAACCTGGCAGCACGGCGCATGAAATTATTTGCCTATATAGACATATGTTACACAGGCTATCTCAATTTGCTGCAACGACTGACGCGTTTATACAATGGCAAATAAATCGGTTAAAAGACTGTGCCGCCGTATTATTGATAATGCGATGAAAAAAGCACGAGCTGATCCTTCGGGTTCAGAAATGCATGAGAACACAAGTTCAGAATGCGGTGTGAATTTGATAACTCACGGCTTTATTGCACGGATTTAAGTTATATAATATATATAGCATTTATCCTTATATTATTATATATCTATATTGACGCATATATAGTTGAAAAGCTTATGTGAATGTCGCGCTCGAAACCTGTGCGACAGCCTGGCACTGTATGTTCATTGCTTTGCTGTAAAAGCAAGCGAAAGGAGGATAAAAGCAATGAATTGGGGAAAAATTGTTTTGCTTTCACAAACGCAAATCGTTATAGTGGTTGGCTCGAATCGCAGTACGTGTTCGTATCATCGGTGCCCAAAAAACGCTGCAGGAGGCGTATCGACACCGCCTGAGGGGGCTTAACATGAAGGTCATCCTTTCGCTTATACTTGCGTCCGCTTCTCTCGCAACGGCCGCATCCGGCGTGAAGTTCTGGAACGAGCTCGGCCAGTGGTATAATGTATTCTTTCTCATACCTTTCGGCATCGTCGTCCTGTTTCTTTTTGTCCAGATTCTCGGTTTCTCCCTGGAAACAGTGTTTGAAATCGGCGACGTGGATATCGATACGGATGCCGATATCGACGCAGACGTTGACGTTGATGCCGATGTAGACGTGGACGCGGGCTTAGACATCGACGCGGGCGCAGACGTCGACGTTGACGCCGATGTGGACGTGGATGCGGGAGTCGACGTTGACGCCGATGCGGACGTCGACGTTGACGCCGATGCGGACGTCGACCTTGACGCCGATGCAGGCGTTGAGGTTGACGGAGACGCCGACGCCGATTTGGATGCCCATGCAGACGCACATGCCGACGCGGACATTACCGGAGGAGACGCGGCTCTGTCGGCCCAGCCCGGTTTTTTCGTGCAGGCCCTTGTCTGGTTCGGGATCGGCAAAATCCCGGTTACGCCGATCATATCGTTCTATCTCGTCGTTTTCGGCCTGATAGGCATGTATCTCAATTTCCGAAACCAGGCAAGCGGCTGGATGTCCGGCTCGGGCATGTTTCCAATTTCTTTTGCTTCTGCCTTTGTTGTATCTGTGATATTTACTAAACTATTGAGTTTATTCTGGGTAAGGTTTCTGCCGATAAACGAGCCCGCGAAAGTTGGCGGTCACAGCTACGTCGGTTACACGGCCGATGTTTTATCCTCGAAAGTGGATCATGCCGGCGGTCGTGCGCTCGTCCAGGGCCCGCAGGGAGGCGTCCAGCAGGTCTTCTGCAAGCTCAAGCCCGGCGATACCAACGAGGCATCAAAAGGCGACAAAGTTCTACTCACAAGATTCATCCGGAAGGAGCAGGTGTACTTCTGCCGGAAGCTCAAACCGGGAGAAGAGGTAACGCAATAATGACAGCTTCGGAAAGGTTAATAACCTGTAGTCTCATACTGATGTTGTGAAAGGAGTATGGATCATGAACTTTCAATCTTTACTTGCGGCCTCGGGCGGAGTCGGCGACGGGCTCTCGCCCGCCCTGAAACTGGCCATCGTCATCATCGTCGCAGTTGTCGTACTTATCTTTGCGACGCTTATCATTTTCAAGAGGCTCTATAAAAAACCCGCCGCGAACATGGCGTTCGTGCGTACCGGCCAGGGCGGCGAGCGGGTCGCGATCGACCGCGGCATGTTCGTCATCGGGCTCTTCCACAAGCTGAAGCCTATCAGCCTCGAAACTTCCCGGCTCGTCGTCACCCGCCGCGACAAGGACGCGCTTATTACTAAAGACCGCTTCCGCGTCGACGTGACGGTCGAGTTCTATATCAAGGTCCCGGCGGAAAAAGACAGGATTCTCGACGCTGCGCGCTCACTCGGTGACAGGTCGCTCTCGCCGGAATCGGTGAAAGACCTCGTCGAGGCCAAGCTGGTCGGCGCGCTCCGCTCGGTCGCGGCGACGAAGATGCTTATGGAGCTGCACGAGGACCGCGACGGATTCGCCGACGGCGTCCAGACCAACCTCAAGAGCGAGCTCATACAGAACGGTCTGCTGCTCGAAGGCGTCTCCATCGTCCTCCTCGACCAGACCGACAAGGACGCGCTCGACCCGAACAACGTCTTTGACGCCATCGGCCTGCGCGAAATCACACGCACGACCGAGGCCGCCCGCCAGGAGAAGAACGAAATTGTGCGCCTCACCGAGGTCACAATCAAGAACCAGGACGTTACCGCGGTCAAGGAAAAGCTGATGCTTGAAAAGGACATGGAATTCGCGACCGCCGACCAGATACGCGAGGTCGAAACCTTCCGCGCGAAGCAGGAGGCCGACACGCAGCAGTACAAATTCGAGCAGGAGCAGGCGGTCCGCGAGCGCGAAATCCTCAAGAACCAGGCCGTCCGCGAGGCCGAGATATCCAAGGAGCAGCGGGTCCAGGAAGCCGACATCGGCAGGGACCTCCGCGTCCGCGAGGCCGATATCTCCAAGGACAAGGAGCTCGTCGTAAAGCAGCAGGAGCTCGAGACGACGGAAATCGCCAAGAACCTCGCCGTCGAGCTGGCCGAGCGCGACAAGCAGATCGGCGTCATCAATAAGGAAAAAGAGAAAGAAACGCAGGAAGCTATCCGGCTCCAGACGGTCGCCGAGCGCGAGAAAGAGCACCAGAACGTGCTTACGGTCGAGAAAACGCTCGAAGCCGACCGTCAGCGCGAGGTCGCGGTCCTGCAGCAGCGCGCCGAGTCCGAGCAGGACCAGGTCGAGAAGCAGATCGGCGCCGACGCGGTCGCATACGAGATCAAGAAAAGGGCATCTGCCGACTTCGAGGCTTCGGAGCAGCAGGCAAAGGCTATCGAGCGCCTCGCCAAGGCGAAGCTGGCCGACAAGACCGCAATCGCCGAGGGTGAGCTCAAGTTCATCGAGGCCAAGAACCAGTACAAGCGCGACGTCCTCATCCAGGACGCGGTCCTGAGCCTTATCGACAAGGCGCCGACGATTATCCACGAGACGATGAAGCCGGCGGAGAAGATTTCCGATATCCGCGTGCTCAACGTCACGGGCGGCGGCTTCGGCAACAGCGGCAACCACGGCGAAGGTTTCATGCCGACGAGCAGCAACATCTCGACGCAGATCGTAAGCGCGATTCTGCAGACCGGCGCGGCGCTTCCGCTGCTCAAGGAGATGCTGAAGTTCGCCAACATCGACGCGGAGAACAATTCGGTCGGCGATATCATTCACGCGCTTACCGAAAAGTTCCCGATGCTCAAGGGCCTCGAGAAGCACATCCCCGAGAAGATCAGGAAAAGCAAGCTCGCCAAGACCGACGGCGGCCACGGCAAGAAAGCGTAAATGATATGTAGGGGCAGGTCTAAGACCTGCCCATCAGAAGGGCGGGTCTTAGACCCGCCCCTACAGGAAAACAGCGGGGAGCGGAAAATTCCGCTCCCCGTTTTAATGAGATGACTGAATGCAAAACGATTCAAAAACCACAACTGCCTTTCCGCGCGCACCGCATACGACAATGTTCAGATTGCCTATTCCTTTTTACGTCTGGCTCCTATCTTTCATACTGATTCTTTGGGGCTTTTTATTTCATAACCTTCTTCACGGCGCAATTTCCATCCTGTGTTTTGCGTTGTGTGCAGTTCTGATCCTTATACATGTTAAAATTGAAAGGTTTTTCCGCATTGAAAACGATTTTCTTGTGATAAAAACCTTGCTGACAAAATCATTTCTTCCGCTTTCCGCGTTGGAAGGAGTTACTTTAAACTACAAATCTCCTTTCCAGATCAGCGCAGGTCTATTCTTTCGTGATGGAAAAAGCACACTGCTTTCCTTTCGGTTGGGCAGGATAATCAATGCGGATGATGAGAGAATACTTTTTCTTAAATACCTCTCTGAGGTCGCGTCCATTAATTGTTCAAGAGAGATATCGACTGCAAAGCGCGTGACAATTCTGCCGGGACCTATTAATCTTTTTCATATAGTTTTTCTTGGAAGTTTATTTTTGGCTTGTTTGCTTTTACCGTTTATTCTGCCGTTTATTCTGAACAGATTGGGTTTGCCGTATGATGCTGAAAGTCACATCGTTGGCCTAATAACCCATTCCGTTATATATGGTGCAATATTTATATTCGGCATCGTTGTGTTATTCAGATTCCACAAAAAAGGCCTTGAAATATCAGGGCAGGGAATACGGAAAATCCATTTTTCGGGGGGAAAGGGTCCCCTTGTCAAAAATTTCCAGGCAAAGTTGAAGTGCATTAATTTTATCGGTCTTCCCATCGATCCAGCACTCGAAATTACTTTGAATAAAAAATTATCATTTGGGCCCGCATATCGGGGATTTTTCAGGGCTGTCAAAATGATTCAACAATTCCATGCCGACAGATTGGAAACGGAAGCAATTACTTACCAGGAATATTTTGAAAAAAGCCGGCTCGGCAGGTTATCAAGGCCGATTAACATCAGGCCTATAGACAAAGAATTGATAAGCATAAAAAGGCCCATATACGCTTTAATGACCACGGAAGAACTGTTGAAGTCGGACGATAAAACTGCAAAATCAGAAACTGAAAATGACGGACGAAGAGAATAAAGAAATAGAACTCCCGCCGTTCCCGAAGGTGGAGCTGAAGTGCGCGACCTCGAAAATCAAAATCGGGCTCGGCGTCGGCTCGCTCTGTTTTGCGGTTTTTATTATCCTTTTCCACGCTATCCCGGTCCCCGACACCGCGTTCTGGGTGGCGCTCGCGGCCTACACGTTCCTCACCAGCCCGCGCGGCCTCACGCTCGACGGCGACTGGCTGCACGTCCGCTGGCTCGCGTGGTCGAAATCCTACCACCTCTCATCTCTCGAAGGCGTATATCTCTCGGAATACCTCGACGTGACCGCGGTCGTGGCGTGCTTCCGCGACAAGGCACCGTTGCTGCTTCCGTTCTGGAACCGTTTCCCGGGCGCGCGCGACGACGACAAGTTCCGCGTGGCCGCGCACCTCTCGCGCATCGGCTCAAGGAACAGCAGAACCGAGGCCAAGTCCTACGAGCACGGCGAGATTACCGTAACCATGCACCACAACCGCCTGACGCGTGCGCTGGTTGTGATGGAGATCGGAATCCTTTTCGCAATCGCCGCCATGGCGTATTACCTTTATGCGTATAAATGGAAGATAACGCCCAACCTTTTATGGGCGACGCCGGCGGTGGTTGTTGCGACCATGCTCACGGTCCGTTATGTCACGCTTTTTTTCCGGCCGGGCGTATCGTTTGCGATCAACGGCGCAAGACGGCTCGGGCGGCTCGGCGCCGAAAAGGTGAGAGACAATACAGTCCAGGCCGCGCTCGAAGCGGGAGACCTGTTCGGCCTCGCGGTCCACCCCCGGCTCATCATCGCCAGCCCGAAGGGAGAAATAAACCGCGTTCAGCTCGACGGCGATTTCACCTCTTTTTTTCTCGCGCTCAGGCTTCTGCAGAAGTGGCCGGAGGAAAGGTTTTTCAAGCGGGTAAACGTTTTCCACCCCAGGCGGGCCGAAGACGCCGACAACAGGCTGACGCGTGAAATCCGCAAAAAGCTGTGGCGCGAGGTCGAAGCGCTCAAGAAAGCCCGCGGAAGGAAAGTTGAAGGCGGCGGCATTTCCATCCTCAAGCGCGGCGAGCCGTTCCACCCGCTGGCCCACCCACGCGACCTGTACGATTCAGTATATGAGCTTTTGGGTTCCGAGTAGTCGTGTCTGAAAAACTTTCCGACATGCCCGAAACACCGACCTACGCCGACGTGCTCGAGCGTGCGGTAAACACATCTCTTTCATACCGAACGTTCGGTTCGATGAGATCGACAAGCAAGTCCGAATGGCTGGGCTGCGGCTGCATATTCTTCGTTCTGCTCAGCGGACTGATTGTGGCAAAAACAGATGAAACCCTTGTCTGGCTTGGCTTCATTTGCGCAGTATTGATCCTTCTCGGGCTTTACCATTTCCCCCGGCAGGTCAGGCTGCGCAAAGCAGGAATCAGGTTCTACCGCCTGGCGGTTCCTTACGTACGCCTGGATGTTTCAAGCGTGATCTGGATTGGAACTCACCAGAAAGCACGCTTCATTTTCGGCGAGCGCGGCCGGCGCCTGGCAATCCCGTTTGCGCTTAATCTGAGCCACCACAGGGCCGAGCACGAATTCTTTGCACTGCTTTACGACCTGGCTAAAATGAAAACCGAGGAAAAGGCAAACAACTTTATAGAAACGGGCTCACCCATATCCATCCCACTTTCCGAGGGCGCGACATACCGCCGACTGCCAGACCTTGCAAGAGGTCTGCTTTTTCTCATGCCCGTCTCTTTACTTTTAATAATTTTTTCCATAGTCGGGCTGGTTGTCGGACTCAGGGAGGAAAACGGCTTTCTCGTTATCGCCTCACTGGCCTTTCTTATTGTCGGATTGCTGATGGGCGTGAAATTCGTGCGGGGAATAAAATACCTGGTTTCGTCATACGGGCTTTTTAAAGAAGAATTTACGCCAACCGGCTACAATCGAAGGGAAGAAGAAACACCCTATAAGCAACTCAGACTGATCCTTTATCGGGGTACGGGGAAGATCGACGACCCCTGCCCGGGAGTCCTCGAAATCCGGCTCCCGAACGGTGAACCGTTTTACATCGGCCCGGAGCGGGAAAACTTTTTCGCACTTCAATATGCGCTGAAAGAGTGGGCGGGCAAGTCATACCGAATACGGCCAATAGATCGCGCACCCGTGGGAGTAAAAGCCATTCCCTATATCGACCGCCTCTGGAACCCTCCGGAAAAATCAATGGCGTAATCCCCGGGGACTCTAATCTGCCGCAGGGTAAAACCCGTTTGATTTTTCGGGATTTGCGTTTATCATATAAGTAGCTCCGACGCGCCCGCCCGTAGTTTCCATGCGCAGACTTCCAACACCCCGTGAAATCGCAGATGCACCGACCTACGCCGACGCGCTCGAAAAACTGAACGGAATCTCCCGGTATTACCGCGTTAAACCGGACACGCCGAACCCCTGGCCGAGCATTTTCAATCTGTTTATCTTCAGCCTCGTGGCCGGGCCGGTTTTTATCTATCTGTGCAGCACCGATCTCTTCGATAACAGGGCAACGCTCTTTCTTTCAAGCGGGATAACCGCAACAATCGCCATACTCATTTTGATTCTCACCGAAGCGCGCAAACCTCAGTGGGTGCTGCTCAGGCAGGGGACGCTCACCATCCAGGGAAGCTTATTCTTCGCAAAAAAGATCAATCTCATCGATATCAGGTGGATCGGGTCCTTCGGCTCGCGGCGTTACATATTCACCACCCGCGGGCGGCGTGTTTCGCTCCCCGCGCCCCAGAAGAAAAGCAGCAGGATACTTGAAAGCAGGCTGTTCTCCCTGCTGTTCGAGCTCGCGAAAATGCGCGTGCGAGAAGACGCCTTTTATCTTTCAGAGAGCGGCCCGGGCGTCCGGCTGCCACTTTCGCAATGGGCGACGTTCAGGCGCGTGCCGTTCCTTCTTCTCGGCCTGCTGTTTCCGGCGCCCATGATTATCATACTGCTTTACGTTGCCTGGGCGATAGCGCTTTTCCCCAGAGGCAAACCGCTCCTGATAATTTCACTCTTCTCCTACCCGTTCGCCGCGACAATGATGTGGCTTTTCATTAAAGGCTGGAAAAGGTTTCTCTGCTCTTACGGATTTCGAAAAGAAATTTTCACGCGGGACGGCCTGCTCCTGGGGCGGAAAAGACTGATCCCATACGACACGCTCATGCTCCGCCTTTACCGCGCGCCGGACAGGATAGAAGTGCCGATCCCGGGCATTCTCGAGATAGTGCTGCCGGAGGGAAAAACGATTTTCATGGGGCCCGAGCGCGAAAACTACTTTACGCTTCCCTACGTTCTCAGGAAATGGGCGCCCCGGGCTCTTGAAATCCTGCCCACCATGTGCGCGCCGGCAAGGGCGCTCAGAATGCAGTTCAAGGACCAGGTCTGGATCCCCGGCGACGCGTTCGAGGAATCCGTAAAAAACCGGAATAATCTTCAGTACCCACGAGAGTAATGAAACAGATATCGGATATTTTGGAAGCTCCCACCTACGCCGACGCACTCGAGCGGAGCGGCTCGGTACTTCTTCTAACTCCAACACTTCTCAACTTTCATCATTCATAATTCTGAATTCATAATTCATCCTTCATCCTTTCTTCCACCCGATTCATTAATTAATATAAGCAAAAACAACCCGCCGAAACTATCCTTGACCGCCAGGAAAATAAAAAGTAATATACCCGTGTGACACCGGCCCTGGAAATCAAAAACCTCACCAAACGCTTCGGGAAAATCACCGCTGTCGACAATCTCTCCCTATCGATAGAGGAGGGCGACGTTTACGGCTTCCTCGGCCCCAACGGAGCCGGGAAGACGACGACGATGGCTGTCTGCGTCAACCTCATGCGCCCGGACGCGGGCGAGGTCCGCATATTCGGAAAGCCGGTGCGAAAGGATTTTCTCGAAATCTTCAAAGACCTGGGCTGCCTCGTGGAAATCCCGGCGTATTATCCATATCTTACCGGCCGGGCGAACCTCGAAGTACTCGCACGCGCAGGCGGCAGGCTGGACAGGAAAGAAACCTCCGAATTGATTGAACTTGTCGGCCTGGGTGACGCGGCAAAACGCAAATTCGGGACATACTCCACGGGCATGAAGGCGCGGCTCGCGCTTGCAGGCGTGCTGCTCGGCGGCCCGAAACTCGTTATCCTCGACGAGCCGACGAGCGGCCTCGACCCGGCCGGCGTCGAACTCGTCCGCGACATTTTCAGGACGCGCAACCGTGAAAAAGGGGTAACGTTTTTCATCTCGTCGCACAACCTTGACGAAGTCGAGCGCATGTGCAACAAGGTCGCCCTTATCGACTGCGGGAAGCTTGTCGCATGCGGTGAAGTAAAGAAACTGCTCACCCCCGAAATCGAGCGCTGCCGCGTGGAATGCGACAAGCCCGCAGAGGCCGCGGAAGCCCTCGAGAAGCTCGATCTCGTCAGCGCCGTGGAGATCCCGGACGGCGAAGCCTGCGTCATAATCCACATGCACGAGTCGCGGCCGGAAGAAATCTCAAGACACCTCGTCGAGCAGGGCTTCAACCTCCATGCCCTTACGCCGCACCGGCTCTCGCTGGAAGAGTTTTTCCACCAGAAGCTCGGCCGCCCCATAACTCCGGAAGAACACGGAAAAAACCTTGACCGCGGCGGCGACAGTGGATAGCATAGCGTGACAATAATTATATTTTTCAAGGGGCGCACATAATGACATTTATGTTAAATCTTGCAGTGGCCGAAGACGGCGGCATCCTTAAACATCTGATCTCTCCACTCCTGCTCCACGCACTTATCTGGGCGCTTTTCACGATCTGGGCCGGGCTCGTGCTGTTCCTCCCGAGCCGCCGGAAACCGGAACCGGAACCGGAAGATGAATTCGATGATAACAGGGACATTCTTGCCCAGTATGAAGGCACCGGCGCGAAAGCCGCCGGAATCGTCCTCTACCTCGCAGCCATCTCCATCGTGCTCCTGGCCGGAACATACTACGAAGTTCCCGCCCTGATTGCTTCCGGCGTGCTCTGTTCTGCGGGACTGCTTATCGCATACCTGGTAAAAGTCCAGGTAAAGGCTTCGCGCGTCGCACTCGGCGCGGGCGTGATGGGCGCGATCCTCGGCGGGCTGATTATCGCCCAGTACACGATACGCAATGTCTGGAAAGAACCTGAAACCCTCGCCGCCAATATCATCAAGCAACTCCAGGAAGCCGAGGACAGATTTTATAACCGGTATGGCGAAGTGGGAAGCATAAAGGAACTTCAAAAAAACAGCATCGCCCGCGGCCCGAAACTCGAAAAGAACCGCAAGCACGGTTATGTTTTTACCGTTGAACCCGACCTCCGCCTTCGCTGGATTTTAACCGCCCGGCCTGATTCTCTCGTCCCGAGAGTTCTCGCCCATTACTACGCCGACGGCACGAGTGGGAAAATACGACACGCCCGCGGCCGTCCCGCCAGGGTAACCTCCCCGATCTGGACACCGCCGAAAAAGGAATAAAATCCCTTCGCGTAATTTATCTTCTCTCCTCAAAGGCCCAATACTCCTCTGTGCTTTTATTGTGTTTTGACAACGCTCTGGTCTGCCTTCCATGCAAAATCTCAACAGTAGGGACGAGAGAGGACTTTATGAGCCTTCTGGAAGGTTGTTTACAATAAATAATCGAGCGCTTTTATGCAAATGTTACATTTGTACACATCCAAAGGCGGGTTCTACTAGATGTAATATCCCGACATTATGAGAGTTATGCTGAATCAGTGCAGTTGATCTCAGAATTATCGGACTTTTGCTACTGCAAAATCAGCGCAAATAGACTCCCATCGGCTTGAGTTCTTTTGCCAGGCGTCTCTTGTCGGGCAGGCGTTTTATAACGGCTGCGCGGTCGCTTATCTCGCGCACTATCAGCTTCTCCACGGCGGGAATGTTCTTCACTCTTCGGAAAGCTTCAACGCTTTCCGCCTCGAGCAGCACGACTTCGCTCATCGTGGCGACGGAGAGAGAGTTTCCCCAGTCAAGGACGCAGAACTCAACGCCCTGCGGCAACGGTGTTTTGGAATGTTTTTCGAGGATCTTCAATATTTCCTCGACCTCGAAGCGATGGAACACGGCTTCCTTTATCGAGTGTTCCGTAATGCGGAAGTGTGTAATCTGGTCTTTCTTCTCCTTTATCGCGAACTCGTGGAGGTCGGCCATCAGCTTGAAGTAATTTCCTTCCGGGAACAGCAGAATCTCGAAGTCGGGATTGACAATTATCGTTTTCGCAGCCTTCGGCTCGCGCGTCTGTGAGGCAAACACCTGCGCCCCGAGCGGGGACACCCGAAACGCGGTGATTTCATCATCGCAGTTCGCGAACTCGATTACGCCAAGGGGAAAGACCCTGTTGCGCAGCCACCAGAAAAGGTCTTCCTGGAATTCGTGCATCCTGTTGCGAAGCTTCAGGCCCGGTTTGGAGCGTGCGAATTTGTAGTTACCGTACATCTCTGCAACGCCTAGCTCCTCGAGGCGCGTGATGTAAGTGTTTATCGCAAGCGTCACGAGCGTGCGAATGCGATACCAGCGCCCCGGCTTCAGGCCCGCCAGGTGCTCCATCGCTATCGGGCGCAGGTGGCACATGTGGAAATCGGCGCCGCCTTCATTCAGCCAGTCGCGGGCAAGCTCCACGAGGGCACGCGCCTTGTCGATAAGCTCCATATGCTCCCAGATCCTGCCCTTACGGGTAAGCTTTACGAAGTGCTCGTGCTCGATAAGCTTGAGCCCGCGCGCGGTCGCGTCGAGGTAGTTCATTATCTCGTCGTCCGAGTAATCAATCGAATCGCTGAAAACCGAGTGCTCGAGGACGATTTTGGCGTCCTCGCGGTAGAAGGTCCCGCTCCCGCACAGGCGGACCTTGCGCGTCTTCAGGTGACGCAGGAAAGCCGTGAGGTCGCGAAAGAAATCGAGGTCCATTCCAACGACTGTTTCGATTTCATCTTCAGGCACCTGCTCGGAGAGCTCGGCTTCCGCCACGACCTCAGCGAAAACGGCAAATACTTCCTCCTCGATCTCGATGCCGCATTCCTTAAGATCCAGTATGCCGATTGAGCCGATAAGGTTGTCCTCAAGTGCGCGCTTCCATGCGCTGCGCCGTGCGGGATCATCATAAAGCAACTGCCGAACCCGCCGTGAAAGGCGCATTATACCGCCATGCTCCCTTATTGCCCTTCGCGCCAGCGTGCGAAGCTCTCGGTCGGCAACGTTTTTCAGGCGTTTTCGGACGGCGGCGGGGGCGGACAGTTTCTTCACGGCCTCCGAGCGTCCCCGGACTCCGCGCGGGAAATTCGGACCGAGAAACCGCTTCATGAAAAGCTCGTACTTGCCGCGGGAAAACCCTTTCAGGAAATCCTCGAGCGAAATGACGACGTAGGAGACGGCCTCGGTCTCGCAGACTTTTCGCAGGATCTCGCCAACCTCGGCCACGAGGGAGAAGAACTTCACGCCCCCCTGGGATTTGGGGGCGTAGCGGATGGATGCGATAAAGCCGTTTGTCGCAAGCGCCTTGAGGATGCCCTCGATCTCGTATTGAGGGATTTTTTTTCCGACCGCGTTCTTCAGGACCTTGCTCAAGGGCGCAACGTAACCCGGTTCGGTAACGAGCGCGCGCAGGAAATTCCGCTGCGACGCCGGCAGTTTGTCAAATCGCGTCTGTACGCACGCGGGGTCGGCGTACGCCTCGACGAGGCGGGAGGCGATGTCTTTTGATGCCCTCGGCGCTTTCTCCCCCGGATACCAGAATAGAAAATGTTCCTGCAGGTCGCTACGGCGCTGGCGGCGAAGGAAATCGGACGCCTTCAGCCCTGATTTCACTTTCTTCAATGATGGCATAGCTGTACCCCTGTTCCGCGAGATAAAGCTGTCGATTCTTGGCGAAATCCTGGTCGCGGGTTCCCTGCGTGACAAGGGTGTAGAAGATTGCCGGCTGGCCGTTTTTTTTCGGGCGCAGAATACGGCCGAGGCGCTGGGCTTCTTCCTGGCGCGACCCGTACGTTCCAGATACCTGGATCAGCACGTTCGCGTCCGGCAGGTCAATCGCGAAGTTTCCGACCTTTGAAACGACTAGAGTCTTTATCTCCCCCTCTTTGAACGCTCCATAGAGATGCTCGCGTTCCGCGTTTGGAGTATCACCAGTGATCAGCGGCGCATCTATCTCGTCGGCGATTTCGCCGATCTGTCGTAGATACTGGCCGATAATCAGAACCTGGTCGCCCTTGTGCAGTTCAAGCAGTCTCTTTAACACGCGTACTTTACCGAAGTTTTCGCTCGCGATACGATGTTTCGCCCGTTTTTCAGAATTGTCGTATTCGACGGAGTCCTCGTCCGACAGCGGGACACGCACCTCACAGCATATGGCCGTGGCAATAAAGCCCTGGCGCTCCAGCACCTTCCACGGGCGGTAAAACTTTATCGGCCCGATAAGGCTGAAGACGTCGCTCTCGCGGCCGTCCTCCCGGACCAGCGTCGCCGTAAGCCCCAGGCGCCTTTTCGCCTGTATGTCGGCCACAAGCCGGAACACCGGCGCGGGAAGGAGGTGGACCTCGTCGTAAATGATAAGGCCCCAGTGCTTGTCGGTAAAAAGCGCAAGATGCGTATAATCCTGGCTGCGGCGGGCGCGGTACGTCAGCATCTGATACGTGGTCAGAGTCACCGGACGTACGCACTTCGTTTCGCCCGTGTATTCGCCGATATCGTTTTTACTCAGCGTGGTCTTGTCAAGGAGTTCGCGGCCCCACTGGGCAACAGCCGTGTTGTTCGTCGTCACGACCAGTGTCTGGCACTTCAGGAGCGCTATGACGCCCATGCCGACAAGCGTTTTCCCGGCGCCGCAAGGAAGCACAACCACGCCCGAACCGCCGGAAGTCGCCCCACCCTCGTGAAAACGTTCGATGGAAGTAATCTGGTACGGGCGAAGTTTCAACTCCAATCCAGCACGAGTTTCATCGCGCAGCTCTATCTGGAGCCCGGCGCCCGAGTCATAACCCGCAAGATCCTTTACGGGATATCCTTCTTTAATAAGAAGCTGTTTTACGAGGCCGCGGCTGGCCGGCGCGATTGCAATCCTGCCTCGGTCGCGTTTCCCAAGTACATGCTCTTTCAGCTGATCCAACTCCAGGAGCTCGCTTAGAAGCTTCCGCCCCCCCACCAGCAGCAGCTCGTCGCCGCGTTTTTCAAGCCGCAGCTTGCCGTAACGGGCCGCCGTCGAGGTAAGGCTCCTGATAACCTTGCGCGGAACCGGGTTCTTCGAAAACTGCTGAAGCGTCTCAACCATAAAGTCGACGTTAAAATCGCTGGCAAGCGCGTTCCAGATGGAAAGCGGCGTGATAAGATACGTATGCATGTGCTCGGGGGACTTCCTGAGCTCCGCGAAACAGCCGATCCGATCGCGCGCCTCCGGAGCCATTTCAGTTCCGGTCTCCAGGAGCAGTGTCCCGTCGCCCTGCACGATAAGCGGGTTTCTCGGGTCGTAGGCCGTGGAAGGTTTATTCTTTTTCTTCGCCATTCTTTTTGGACGAAGCTTCTGGCTCCTCGCCCCCCTCTCTTTTCTCCTCTGTGTCTTTCTTTTTCCCGTCGTCCGCCGGTCCGGTGCGGCGGCCTCCGTTATCTCCGTTTTTTCCTTCTCGCACGATACGGGCGACGCTGCCGAGTCTGTCGCCCTTGGCAAGTCGGATGCAGCGCACGCCCCCTGTCGCGCGGCCGATGACGCGGATACCTGAAACCGGGGTGCGAACCATCATTCCCTGCTGAGTAATGAACATGAGGTGATCGTTTTCAAGAACAGACTTCAGCGCCACGACGCGTCCGTTTTTTTCACCGGCTTTTATGTTAATAATACCGCTGCCGCCGCGCCTGATGCGCCTGTATTCCTCGATCAGCGTTCGCTTCCCGAAGCCCTTTTCGCACACGGTAAAAAGGGTCGTCCTCGGGTCGATCAGAACCATCCCGACAACGGAATCGTTTTTCTTTTTCAGCGTAACGCCCTTTACTCCGCGTGCGCTTCGGCCCATCGGGCGCACGTCGCTTTCGTGGAACCTGATCCCCATGCCCTGCGCCGTCCCGAGCACGACTTCATCCTGCCCGCAGGTAACCAATGCGTCGATAAGCTGATCATCCTTGTCGAGCTTGACGGCGATTATGCCCTTCTTCATCGGGTTTCCAAAGGCAGATAATTTTGTTTTCTTTACAAGGCCTTTCGCCGTTGCAAGCATCAGGTAGCCTTCATCGAACGATCGGACGGGCACCATCGCGGCAATCGCGACGCCTTTCTGAATGCTAACCATATTCACGAGCGGCCGGCCGGCAGCCATCCGGCTCATCTGAGGGATATCATAAACCTTGAGCCAGTGCACCATCCCGGCGCTGGTGAAGAAAAGTATGTAATCGTGCGTGGATGCTATGAACAGGTGCTCTATGAAATCCTGCTCGGCCGATTTCGCGGCCGTAATGCCTTTGCCGCCCCGCCTCTGCATGCGGTAAATGGCAAGCGGCATCCGCTTGACATAGCCGCGATGGGAAATGGTAACAACAACGTCTTCTTCGGCGATGAGATCCTCAACGTTTATTTCGCCGACTTCGCCGACGATTTCGGTGCGCCTCGCGTCGCCGTGACGGTTCTTGATCTCATCGAGATCCTCCCTGATGATGGCAAGAACCTTCTGCACATCGGCGAGGATGGCTTTGTATTCCTCGATTCTTTTCTGAAGCTCCTTGTATTCCTCCTCGAGCTTCCCCCGTTCAAGCCCGGTGAGACGCTGGAGCCGCATCTCCAGGATCGCTTTCGCCTGGCGCTCTGTAAACTTGAACTTGCGCATCAACCTGTCGCGGGCCGTTTCCACGTCCTTTGACTTCTTGATAATGGCGATTATCTCGTCTATGTGCTCAAGCGCTTTCTGCAGGCCTTCGACGATATGCGCCCGTTCTTCCGCGCGGTCCAGGTCATAGCGCGTGCGCCGACGGATGACGCTTTTCCTGTGCTCGATATACTGCTCGAGCATCTCCTTGAGGTTCAGCGTTTTCGGGCGGTTATTAACCAGAGCGAGCATAATTATCGAATACGACTCCTGAAGCGGCGTGCGCTTGAACAACTGGTTGAGCACGACGTTCGAGTCGGCGCCGGTCTTCAGTTCGATAACGAGGCGCATGCCTTCGCGTCCGATTTCGTTTGCGACGTCGCTGATTCCGGACAGGCGTCCTTTTCGGACCCCCTCGGTGATGGATTTGATAATGCGCTCAGTGGAAAGCTGGTACGGAATTTCCGTTATTATGATATGAGATTTTCCGCGTTTGTGTTCTTCGATGTGCGCGCGGGCCCTTACGGTGATTATTCCGCGCCCGGTTTCATAGGCGTCTACGATTCCCTTTCGCCCGCAGATAAGTGCACCGCTCGGGAAGTCCGGGCCGGGGATTATTTTCATCAATTCCGCGATAGTTATTTCGGGATCTTCGATTATTGCTTTAATCGCGTCGCATACTTCTTCAAGGTTGTGCGGCGGGATCGAGGTCGCCATCCCGACCGCGATTCCGGAAGACCCGTTGCACATCAGGTTCGGGAACCGCGATGGAAGAACGACGGGTTCCGTTCGGGTTTCGTCATAATTGGGTACGAAATCGACCGTATCCTTTTCAATATCGCGCATCATTTCCAGGGAATGCGCCGTCATGCGCGCCTCGGTATACCGCTGGGCCGCAGGGGGGTCGCCGTCGATGGACCCGAAGTTCCCCTGCGGGTTTACAAGCGGGTACCGCATGTTCCACGGCTGCGCGAGACGCACGAGCGTGGGATAAACGACCTGGTCGCCGTGCGGGTGGTAGTTGCCGGCCGTGTCGCCTGAAATCTTTGCACATTTTCTGTGTTTCGTGCGGGGTCCGAGATTGAGATCGTTCATCGCGACGAGTATGCGCCTCTGCGAAGGCTTCAGGCCGTCCCGTGCGTCGGGGAGGGCGCGGGAGACGATTACGCTCATCGCGTAGGTCAGATACGACTCTTTCATCTCCTCTTCAACGAGGAGGTCCGCATATGTTTCGGTGTCGGTCATCTCTGGACGTCTTCCGTTGCTTTGGGCCGAGTCAGATCAAGAATCTCAGCCAGAATTTTTTCATTCGCCGGACAAGGGATGCGGTGCTTCCCGGCAATGCGGACTATGGCGCCGTTTATGGCCTCGATCTCGGTACGGCGTCCGGCCCGAACATCCTGAAGCATGCTGGAAATGTTGTCGCCCGTCTCCCGCGCCACGCTGAAAACCTTTTCTTTCATTGACTCAAAATCCATATCAATACCTTCGTAGCGTGCAACCTTTAAAGCTTCATCAAGGATTTCAAGAGCAAGGGAGCGAAGGTTTTTGTCTTTGCCGACTTTTTTGTTCGGTACGTCGTGGAGAGCGGTCAGCGGGTTAATAACCGCATTCACCATCAGCTTTTCCCACAGGCGGGCTTTTATTTTATCATCCGCCCTGACGTCGAAGCCTGTGTTTTCAAGCAATACAACCGCGTCCGGAACGCGTCGGGCGCCCGATTCTGAAAGCGCGCCAAGCAGCGTAGCTCCATCGCCTGCGTGCACTACCGTACCCTCTTCCGGACAGTTCGCCCCAACGCTTGTCGCCCCCAGCACAAGCCTCGGCGAGCCCGCTATCTCCAGAAGCGGGTCAATGTGGCCGATTCCGTTCTGCAGGCTGATTACCGTCGATTCCGAGGCCAGTCGCGGCTTTAAAGATTCGAGCGCTTTTTCCGTAGCGTAGGATTTTACGGCCACGAGCAGATAATCGATGCGCCCAAAGGGGAAATCCGGCATAACCACCTTCACGGAAAAGCTCTCTTTTTTCTTCCCGCGAACAAGGGTAATGCCGTTTTCCATAAACCTGCGTGCCCGGCCCGGCCGGTAGTCTATAAATGTAACGTCGTTTCCGCCCTTCTGCAGGAGCAGCCCCCAGAGCAACCCCATTGAACCGGGGCCGACCACGACGACCGTTTTCCCGGCCGGCATATCAGATTCGTGTTTGTTTTTTTCTGCAGCGTCCATATTTAAAATTAATTACACGTCGAGATTCTTGACCTCGAGCGCGAACTTTTCGATAAACTCGCGCCGCTGTTCGACGGCGCTTCCCATAAGCGCGGTAAATATCTTATCGGCCGCTATTTCATCCTCGAGCTTTATGCGAAGAAGAGTGCGCTTGGCCGGTTCCATAGCCGTTTCGCGCAACTGGTCCGGGTTCATCTCGCCCAAGCCCTTGTACCGCTGTATCTCCAGGCCGCGCGAACCGACTTCACGAAGTTTTTCCAGGAGTTCCTTGAGAGAGTAGCAATGAATTTCTTCCTCTTCTTCCGCCAGAAGAATCCGGATCGGGGCATCGCCGCTGCCGCCGTTTCCAACGTAAAGCTCGATTGGAAGATCGAACGCTTCGATCTTTTTAACAAGCGGCTCTATTTCCCCGGCATCCGTGAACTCGTATATTTCCACGTCCGCGGTTTCGCGGTCGGCGAGGGAATCGCCTTCCTCGTAAACGTTGAGCGGTTTTTTCCTTGAAGCCGCAAGCTCCTGCAATACGCCGTCCAGTTCTTCCTTCTCATAGGCAAACAGCTCAAGGTCCTGCTCCACGCGCAGCCTGAACCTGGGGAAAGTTCCGTCTTCCGCCCGGTTGGCGAGGTAATCCTTAAAGAATACGCCCTTTCGCTGTATGGTAACGATATAGTCTTCCAGTTCAAAGAGCGCGGTGAGCAGCTTGCGAAGCTGAGGATTCTGAATTTCGTGTGCGCCGCCGTCGAAAAGCGCTTTTGCGCCGTCGGTGCCCAGCATGATCAACTCCCGCCTCATTTCCTTTTCCGAGAGCACGTACTTTTCTATTCTTTTCCTCTTGACCTTATAAAGCGGCGGTTGCGCGATATATATATGCCCGTTCTCTATCAGCGGCCTCATTTGCCGGAAAAAGAACGTAAGAAGAAGAGTACGTATGTGCGATCCGTCAACGTCCGCGTCGGTCATGATAATGACTTTGTGGTAGCGCAGCTTCGAGATATCGAAATCGGCATGTATGCCCGTGCCGAGCGCCTGGATAAGCGTTTTAATTTCGTCGTGGGCGAGCATCTTGTCTGCGCGTGCCTTCTCGACGTTGAGAATCTTTCCCTTCAGCGGGAGTATGGCCTGGAACCGCCTGTCCCGCCCCTGTTTTGCGTTTCCGCCGGCGGACTGGCCCTCTACGATGTAAATTTCGGCGTCTTCCGGCGGTGTGCGCTTATCGCAGTCAGCGAGTTTTGCAGGAAGGTCGCCGCTTGAAAGAGCGGTCTTCCGCTGCACCAACTCCCGGGCCCTCTTGGCCGCCTGCCTCGCATGGTAGGCCTGATAAACCTTGCCCACGATTTTCCTGGCGGAGGTAGGGTTTTCGGCGACATATTCGTTGAGCCTCTCATTAACAACGCGCTCGACAATACCCTCGATCTCCTGGTTCAACAGTCTGACTTTTGTCTGGCTCTCGAACTGCGGATCGGCAAGCTTTACGGAAACAACGGCGGTCAACCCCTGCTTGTAGTCGTCGCCCGTAGGCAGGCGTTTTTTGTCTTTCTCCTTGAAAATTTTATTCCTGCGCCCGTAGAAGTTAAATGAGCGGGTAAGGGCGGTCCTGAAGCCCTGAAGGTGTTTTCCTCCGATGACGGTGTTAATCGTATTCGCGAAAGAGAGTATCGTTTCGCTCCACGTGTCGTTGAACTGGAAGGCAATTTCGACGTTAACGTTGTTGCCGTCCTTGTCCCGGACCGTTTTTTCCAGATGCACTATATCGCGGTGAATAAGGCCTTTGCCTTTGTTCAGGTACTTGATGAATTCCTTCAAGCCGCCCTTGTACTGGAAGATTTCCTCCTCGCCGACTCTGTGGTCGACAAACTTGAGCCGGACGCCGGAATTCAAGAACGCCATTTCGCGGAACCGTTTCGTCAGAACGTCGTGACGGAATTCGGTGGTGTCGAAAACGGCTTCGTCGGGCACGAAGGAAACCGTCGTTCCCGTTTTTTTCGCATCGCCGGTGCGTTTGAGCGGTTCCGTCGGCATGCCTCTCTCGAAACTCTGTTTCCACTGACCGCCGTCGCGCTTGACGATAACTTCGAGTTGCTCGGCAAGAGCGTTGACGACTGAAACGCCGACGCCGTGCAGGCCGCCTGAGATCTTGTAAGACTTCGAGTCGAACTTGCCGCCTGCGTGCAGCTTCGTCATAACAACCTCGACGCCTGAAATCCCCGATTCGTGCATCTCAACGGGGATGCCGCGGCCGTCGTCTTCTATCTTGACCGAGCCTTCCTTGGCTATTTCAATTGTGACGTTGTTGCAGAACCCGGCCATGGCCTCGTCGATGGCGTTATCGACAACCTCATAGATCAGCCTGTGCAGGCCCTCGGTCGAAGTATTGCCGATATACATGGCAGGCCGCCTGCGTACGGCCTGGAGGCCTTCGAGCACCTTAATGTTTTTTATCGAGTAATCTGAACTTGCCGTCATCAAGGCCTTTTTCTGTCGCTAACGGGCAAAAAAGGAATTCTGAACATCTACGTGCTTTCCTTCATTCCCGTTAAAAACGTCCGAGTTTAAATACCAGGTCGTCGATATACTGCTTTCGTTTTGCCTCCGCCAGGCACCTGCGAAGCGACTCGAGCAACTCGTGCTTGCGATACCCGGCGAGTTCCGCCAGCAACGGCGACGACGCGACTTCAATCGTAAGAACGTTCCGCCGAAGCGCCACAACCCGCGTCTGGGCTGCCAGTTCTTTCCCTACGGCTTTGCTCCAGAACTCGTATATCTTTTGAAAGCGCAATAGTTTGTCGATTCCGTGGTGCTTCAGGTATCTCTTCAGCAAATCGCCTATTTGTTGCGCGTTTTTCCTGTAGCGCCAGCGTATTTTTGGACGGTTCAGCTTCATATGAATCCCGGTATGAAACTACATGGTCTTTATCGGCATAACGATATAAACGTAAGCATCCCCGACTTCGAGAATACCCGGCGTATCCTGGTCCTTCAGTTTCAGCACGATTGTTTCTTCCCCGAGTATTTTCAAGGGCTCTATCAGATACTCAGGATTGAAGGCGACTTCGAATTCTTCTCCGCCGTAGTCTATAACCATTTCGATCTTCGATTCGCCGACGTTTACCGCCTGAGATGAAAACCTCAGAAGGTTGGGCTCGAAAGTAAAGCGAACGGCCCTCGACTCCTGGTCGGTCATGATATGGGACTGGCGAAGTTTCGACAGCAGTTCATCGGTCGAGAAAGTAAAAGCCTTGTCGCAGTCTTTCGGAACGACTTCTTCATAGCTGGGGAACTGGCCTTCAATCAGCCTGCATGAAACTTTCGCCCGTTTTGTCCTCGCAAGAATCTGGTTATCCGTAACGCTCAACCCGATTTTTTCGTCATCATCCCGAACGACCTTGCTCAGGAGAGAGAACCCTTTTGCCGGCACAATAACGTTCACGTCAATCTTTTTTCTGTTCGATACTTTCGCCCTGGCCCATGCAAGCCTCTTGCCATCAGTCGCGACGAGATCCAGCTTGCTCTTTGCAAAGTGAAACAGAATTCCGTTAAATGAGTACCGGGCCTGCTCGCGCGCAGCGGCGAACTCCGTTCTCTTTATCATTGTTGCAAAAACGTCTTTCGGGACCTGAAACTCGTCCTTGGCTGGAAATTCGGGAAGCGTAGGAAATTCTGATGTATCGTCCATAACGACCCTGAACGTACTCTTGTCCGCATCAACCCGCAGCATGCTTTCGACAACCTCGAAATCAACATGCTGGGCGGTAAGTTCCTGAATAATATTCAGAAGCTTATGTGCGTAAACAACTACCGTTCCTGGACGATGGACTTCAACTCGGTCCATGTTATAGGATATTGAAACATCAAGGTCGGTCGCAGCCAGTTGCAACTGATTCTCCATTGCGGTCAGCATCACGTTCTGGAGTATCGGCTTGGGGCTCTTGGCCGGGACAATTGACGCAACGTGTGAAAGAGCCTCCAGCAGCTCCCTGCGGTCGGCACGCCACTTAGCCGTAGTTACAGTTTTTGTCGCCATGGTTATTTCTCCGTTTTCTGCTTAAGGACTTTACGATTGATTTTTTCAAGAAACCGGACCGTCTGGTCCAACCCGGAAACAGCTTCCTTCAGGCTTGCCACATCGCCGCGCAACCCTGATATGCTTTTCTCAAGTGCTTTTACATCTTCATTCGCTTTTGCAAGTACAGCGGTATTAAATGCAACTTTTTCCATAGATGCCCCCAAACGTTCCTCGAGCCTTCGAATGGCATCGACCACAGATTCAGACGACTGAGTAGTCGCCGCTCTAACGGTTTCCATACTGCCCACGACCTCGGACGTCTGCTTTGAACGCACCTTGTCAGGATTATCAACAGCTACTCTCAACCCGAGTATCACAGCCAGAACAACTCCAACGGCAAACAGAATAATAAATATCGTACCAAAAAACGCTATCCTGTCGCGCCGCCAGACATCGTTATAACGTTTTTCTTCAGAAAGGCTGGTTTCAACGCGGTCGAGTTTCAGATAACACGCAAAGGCAATAGCGCCCAGAAATATTACTGCAAAAGCCTGTGCCGGGTTTTCTTTCCATATAAATGCACTTGCGACAAGTCCGGCGAGGAAAGCCGCACGAATAATCGTTTCGCATATTGTGAGAATATATTTTCTCATTTTGTTACGCTGCCTTGTCTTCTCTTTTTAATATACCTTTAAATATAATAGTATTAACAGTTGTCGATGTGTGGTTGTGGAAAACCACTACTATATTGTCGGAGACCGGCTTCCTTGGCATGCCCGATGTCCGTTTTCGGGAGAACAATATACTGTAACCGCAAGATGAAGTTGTTGCCAACTTATAGCCTGTTTCAACAACCGTGATTAGTTCTTGGCGCGCGAAGGGAAAGTTTTTCACACAGGATTGCAACGTTTTTGTCGCGCTGTTTCGCCTTTTTCCGCAAAGGCTGCCGAAGGTAATATTATACCTTGCACGGGGGCCTAACCGTATGAAAAACGGAGTGGCTTTCAAGAATTTCTTTTCGTGTAACTTCTTCATGTACATATCATTAGGGTCTTTTCATAAGTTTTTTCGTTAGATCATTCAGAAGAGCGGCGATGTTCGTATCCGTCTTTGCGAGTTTGCGGATTTTATCCACTCCGTAGAGAACTGTCGTGTGATCACGGCCTCCAAAGTAGTAGCCAATCTCCTCAAGAGACTGGTCGGTCAGCCTTCTGGCAAGAAACATGCAGATTTGTCTTGGAAATACTATGGATTTCGAGCGTTTTTTCGATTGAAGCTCGGATGCTTTAACATTAAAGTGATCCGAGACAAAGTTCTGGATATCGTTTATTCTGATCGGAACAGGCACCTCTTCCAGTACGTCTTTCAAAACTTCGTGTGCAACTTCCAGTGTTATCTCCTGCTTCATAAGCGTGGAGAAACCCACGAGCTTGACTAGCGCGCCCTCGAGTTCCCGGATGTTGCTGGTGATACGGTTTGCCACGAACGCGAGGACATCTTCCGGGAGCGGCTTGTCGAGAAGGCTGAGTTTGTGGTGTAATATCGACAGGCGCGTATCGTAATCGGGTTTTTCAAGTGCGGAAACCAGACCGGCGCCGAATCGTGACGTAAGCCTTTTGTGAACGGATTGAATTTCGTTCGGAGGCCTGTCCGAAGATATCACCATCTGATGTTCAGAGTCCTGTATGAAGTTGAAAGTATGAAAAAACTCTTCCTGCAGGTATTCCGTTTTGCTCTCGAGGAAGTGGACGTCGTCGATTGCCAGGACGTCTACTTCGCGGAACCGTTCCCTGAAGTTCCCAAGCGACCTGTGCTGCACGGCCTTGAGATAGTAGTTTATTAAACCTTCGCATGACAAGTAAGCTATCTTTGCATTCGGGTTGTTCTGACAGATGCGGTGGCAGATAGCCTGAAGCAGATGGGTCTTACCGAGTCCGACTCCCGCATAAAGAAAGAACGGGTTATATATTGTTTTGCCCGGATCCGCTGCGACAGCCTCGGCGGCGTGGTGGGCAAATCGGTTACAGTTTCCGACAACGAAGTTTTCGAAATTATGTTTCGGGTTCAGGCGAAGCTCGCTCCAGCGGGATGGCGGCAGCTTCTGCGTTCCAGCCAACTGTTCGACGAACGCCGCATCCTCAGGGGAGGGCTCGATGCGTTTTTCCTCCTTCCTGCTCAGCGTTTCGGCGACGTTGATTGTCAGGGCAACAGGACGCCGGGCCACGGATTGGATGGCTGATTCAATCTGGGGGCGGTAGTTCCTTTCCACGTGTTCCCGCGTCCACGAGTTCGGCGCTGCAATCTCGACGTTGGAAAGTGTGAACTCACGCAGTTCGAGGCTGCTTATCCAGCGGTTATACTGCTCTTCCGGAATCTCTGTGCGAAGCTGTTGAAGTACTGCTTCCCACTTTTTGCCGACGCGATTATGCATCCGCAAACCCCCTCTCCTAAGTACTGGCTTAGGAATGTGTTATATTGTTTTAGCCCAAAAAACATACGGATTTCAATGTCAACCACTGTCAGTTGCAATACGGTTTTTTCACAAAAACATTAGCCAATTGTGGATAGAAATCACAAAACAGCTTTTGAGAGGCAGGAGGAACTCTAACGCTGGAAAGAACCGAACCTTACAGCGGTAGAGTTGCTGCAACTTATTGTCTGAGGATATGTTATAGGGTTCTCAAGATGGACAGTTTTTTTATTCATCTAACCCCGCCTCTCATAGACAACGGATTGTATCAGCGGAAAGTAAAGTAGTCAACAGAAAATTCACCAGAACTTCAACATTTTTTGGCAAAACTGGAAGGCCTGCCGGCAAATGAAAAAGTGAGTTGACATTTCTTCTTATGCCGTGTTAGAATTAACTATTCTATGCGTTCTAAGTTGCGTAAATGCCGTTCAAGGCTTTGTGGACCCTGGAGAAACTATGGATAGGATACCTGTAACGCTTTCGCGGATTATTATCAATGAACGCAGCGACCAGCAGTATATTTTCCTTAAGGAAAAGGATGGTAATCGCAGTTTCCCGATAGTAATCGGCATTTACGAGGCAGCGGCAATAGATCGGTATTTGCGGAATTTCGTCACCCCGCGGCCTCTTACGCACGACCTGATTTTCAACCTGCTTGACGGTTTGAATGCCGAACTGAAGGGCATTACCGTAACCGAGCTCAAAAACGATACATACTACGCCGTACTTGAAGTCCGGAAAGACGGTGAAACCTTCGAGATAGACAGCAGACCGAGCGATGCCATAACCCTTTCAATTCACGCCAAATGCCCCATACACGTTTCCGCAGAAGTCATGGACAAGGTGGGCGCACTGGAACCGGATGCGAGCGAGTTCGAAATGGGACCGGGTGCTGAAATTGATCTGCCTGGTCCGGATGACGAAATTGAGTTACCCGATCCTGACGGTGAAATCGACCTCCCGGACCTGGATAAAGATTTTGGCGATGAATGACCGTAAGTCAAGAAGCTAAAAAGTTCTAAAAAACGGGACGCGGCTAAAGCCGCGTCCCGTTTTCACACCTTACTGCCAAAAATCTCGTATTTTATTAGCGCCCTGCTTTTGCACGTGCGAAGCGGTAGTAAATCTCAAGCGTAAGGACGTTAATCGCCGTCGCGTAGCAACGCCCGCCTACGACACACCACTCGCCAACGGGGTCCCAGCTGCCGTCCTGGCATATCCGACCGGCGCGCTGGGTCTTAATGAGCGCTTTCTTCATCGCCTCGTTCCAGGTTTTCCATTTCGGACCGCCGACCTGGAACATCGCGTAAGTGGCGTAGTACCAGTAGTAGAAGTTAACCTTGTCGTTTTTCGGCTTGTTCCAGTCCGGCAGGTTTTTCATGAGAATGTCGACGCCCTGCTGGATCTTCTTGTGTTTGCGCTTCTGGCCGCAGAAGATACGGCACAGCACGGCGACCGACGTCATCGTCGGCATGCTTTTGAACGTGTCCGGTGGGCGGCCAAAGAGCTTGGAACTTCGGCCGTCCGGGCGCATGTAACCGACCTTGCCATCGGAATGGCGCGTTACCTTATCGAACCATGCGATAGCACCGTCGAACGCGCTCTGCGGGATAACCAGCTTGCCCATCTTCGCAGCTTTTAGTGCAAGCACCATCCACCCCGTAACGGAAGTGTCGCTCCTGCCGTCACGCGGCTCATACTTCCATCCATATCCCGAGTTCTGCGCCTGGACCATGTAGTCGACAGCCTTCTGGGCCGGACCTTTCAGGATGTTGTCGCGGGTAACCGCGTAAGCCTCGCACATGGCCATTGTAGCGAGTGCGTGGTTGTAGATCCAGCTTTCGCCCTCGGAGTGGCCGAAGCAGCCTGAAGCCTGCTGAGCGCCTTTGAGGTATTTCAGTCCGCGGCGGACAGTTCTTTTGAACTTGCCCACGCGGTGCGTCTGCCCGTAGCCGAGGAATGCCAGAAGGGCAAGACCTGAGACGCCTGCGTCAAACGTGGCGGCAGGGGGCTGGCCGTTGTTCATATGAGAGCACGGCGAGCCGGTGCCTTTGCAGTTTTTCTGGTAATCGTCCACGTCCCAGTTGCCTTTCGGCTTGTCCTGATGGAAGTGGAGCCACCGAAGGCCTGCAACAACCACTGACTCGGTACCGCCGCCTCCCTCTTTCACGAGAGTGCCTCTACCCCATCGTTGGCCATAGGCACCGGATGCACCGCCTCCGACGCCGAATGCGTCAACGACCGATGTAGAGTTCAGGTTCTTGTTGGAAAGGTTGTCGAAGGACGTTCCGCGGGGAATATCCTTCGTGATCTCAACCTCTTCCTCGAGCATGATAATCGGCTTCTCGATCAATTTGTCGGCGAGAATCCTGGGCGTCTGGAAGATGGCGCGCGGGAGTTCGGGGTCATAGTCCTGTTCCTTGTGCTCGCGCTTGGCAAGGATTGTAATCTGATCCTCATGCATAATATAGGTAGTAATGATATAGGCCGCGATCAGAAGCATAATAGCGTGGAAACCGCCGGAGATGAGCAGGGGGGGAGCTTTGCGTACCCACCATGGCAGATCGCTATCCCCTACAAACTCTTGCTCCTCCTCTTCGTCAAATTCCTCGCCGTCCAGAAATTCATCGTCCGTGTAATACTCTTCATCAGCCATATTTACCTCCTTTACGGGTTGCAATAAGTTGCAGGATTTGAAAGGCTCCTTTTGTTCTGATATAATTATACCACGAATTGAGTTTTTGTCAACTAAAAACCTATAAAAATTCATATAAGAGTATTAATTGCTATATAGGCAACTACAAAAGGCCCTAAATTTTACAAATATGGCGCTTTAGGTAATTTTATGTACCTTTTTGCTGCCGGCTTTGCAGGCTCAGGTTGCGCAGCCTAAAGATAAAAAAGTGTCTCCTTAGAGTTGATTTATCTACCCGCGTTCAACAACATTTTCGGAAAACCCTTGACGGCACGGAAAAGAGTAGCTTATATTTGTCAACCCAGAGGACGATTCTGACACAGGCGCAGCCGGATTAATCCGGGAGAGAACCGATGAGCGATATCGACACCCTTTGCATCAACACAATCCGGGCTCTTTCCATCGATGCGATACAGAAGGCCAACTCGGGGCATCCGGGTCTGCCGCTGGGTGCTGCGCCCATGGCTTATGTTCTGTGGCAGCGCCACCTGAAGTTTGATCCGGGAAATCCGGGCTGGCCCGACCGCGACCGGTTCGTCCTTTCGGCCGGTCACGGAAGCGCGCTTCTGTATTCACTGCTGCATCTTGCCGGATACGATGTCACGCTTGAAGACATCAAGTCGTTTCGGCAGTGGGAAAGCAAAACTCCGGGGCATCCCGAGTTTCAACACGCCCCGGGTGTGGAAGCGACCACAGGCCCGCTCGGACAGGGCACGGCCAACGCCGTCGGCATGGCGATTGCCGAGCGTTTCCTGGCCGAGTATTTCAACCGCTCGGGGTTTGAAGTAGTCAACCACTACATTTTCGTGCTCGCCGGTGACGGCGACCTGATGGAAGGTATTGCGGCGGAAGCGGGTTCACTTGCCGGGCACCTGAAGCTCGGGAAGCTTATTTTACTTTACGATTCCAACGACGTGACACTGGACGGTCCCGCAAACCTCTCGTTTTCTGAAGATCTGGCCAAACGTTACGAGTCGTACGGCTGGCAGGTTATTCGAGTCGAGAACGGTGATACAGACGTTGAAGCGATTGATAAAGCAATTGCAGAGGCGAAAGCGGATACGTCCCGCCCAACCCTTATCGAAGTCAAAACCACGATAGGCTACGGCTCGCCGAACAAGTCGGGAAAAGCTTCCGCCCACGGCTCGCCGCTGGGCGAGGAAGAAGTCGCGCTGACAAAAAAAGCTCTCGGCTGGGAACCGGAAGAGAAATTCTTCGTTCCGGAAGAGGCACGCGCACATTTCAAAACGGCTGTGGAACATGGCATAAGCGCGGCGGAAGGATGGAAGCAGCGGCTCGACGCCTATGAAAAAGAGTTTCCCGACCTTGCCGAAAAGTGGCGCCTTGCGATGAGCGGCAGGTTTCCGGAGGGATGGGACAGAGAGATGCCGTCATGGGAAACCGGCGAGAAGGTTGCAACAAGGAAAGCGGCGGGCGCGGTTCTGAACAGGATTGCCGAAAAGATTCCCTGGCTGTTCTGCGCGGACGCTGATCTTTCCTGCTCCACGCAGGCCTGCATTAAAAGCGCGGGTGATTTCAGCAGCGGGAGCAGGGCCGGGCGCAACCTGCGCTCGGGTGTGCGTGAGCACGCGATGGCGGGAGTTGCAAACGGTATTGCGTATCACGGCGGAATGCGCGCGATTGCGTCGACCTTTTTTATTTTCTCAGACTATATGCGCCCTTCCATCCGTCTTGCCGCGCTCAGCGGTCTGCCGGTGATTTACCACTGGACCCACGATTCGATCGCCGTCGGCGAGGACGGTCCGACGCACCAGCCGGTCGAGCACATCATGGCGCTGCGCATCGTACCGAATCTGTCAGTAGTCCGGCCATGCGATGCAAATGAAACGGTTGAAGCGTGGCGTTATGCGATGAGGAGAAAAGAAGGCCCGACGGCACTGGTATTTTCAAGGCAGGGTCTTCCGGTTTTCGATCGTGATAAATACACGTCGGCCTCGAACCTTGCCCGGGGCGCATACGTGCTCTCGGAGGCTGAAGGCGGCGACGCACAGGCCGTTATTATCGCCACCGGCTCGGAGGTACAGCTCGCTCTCGAGGCCCAAGAGCTTCTGGCAAAAGACGGCTTAAGGGCAAGAGTCGTTTCGATGCCCTGCTGGGAGGCTTTTGAAGCCGAAAGCGACGATTACAAAGAATCAGTATTACCGAAAGCTGTAACTGCGCGCGTTGCCGTCGAGGCCGGTGTATCGCTCGGCTGGGAGCGCTGGGTCGGGATGGAAGGCGCAATCATCGGGGTAGACAGATTCGGCTCTTCCGCACCCGGGAATCTGAACATGGAGAAGTACGGAATGACGGCAGAGAACGTAGCGGGCGCGGTGCGGGAATTGCTGAAAAAGGGATAAAGCTGTCGGCGTTCAGCTATCAGCTTTCAGCTTAAGACGAAATACCATAGAAGCAAGTTCAAAGGTTCGAAGGTCATAACTTTTGAACTTTTGAACCTTCGAACTTTTCAACCTTATAATAAGACGTTTCTTTTTTTGCTGAATGCTGACGGCTGAAAGCTGAAAGCCTCGCTTTTCAACCTGAGATGTAACTTGATAGACATCTGGGGATTATGCAAAAGTCAGTCAACTTGACTAATTTATCTGAACCTGCATGGAGGTGATGAATGAAAAAACGGATAAGCGCCTGTATCATACCCGCAGTAATAATTTGCCTGATGTTCTCGTCAGGATGTTGCTTGTTTAAAAAGCGCCACCATAAATGGGGGAAGCATAAAATCGCAGAAGCGATTGCGGTTATGAAACCTACCGTCGGCAACCAGACCCGCGGTATAGTAAGGTTCACCCGGATGGACGACAAAGTGAAAATAGTCGCCCAAATAAGCGGCCTGAAGCCGAACTCGAAACACGGCTTCCATATTCACGAGTTCGGCGATTTCAGCTCGATGGACGCGGCGAGTGCCGGCGGTCATTACAACCCGGAAGGCTTCGGGCACGCCGGACCGGATTCCAGGGAGCGGCATGCGGGCGATCTGGGGAACCTTGTGAGCGATGCAAATGGGGAAGCGCGATTTGAACTGGTCGTAGACAATATTTCAATCAATGGTAAGAAGAACCCCGTTCTCGGCCGCGGCGTTGTCATACACGCCGGTGAGGACGACCTTAAAAGCCAGCCGACGGGAAATGCCGGACCGAGGCTCGCGCTCGGCGTTATCGGCATAGCAAAAGCGTCAAGCGTCGAGCGTTAAAAAACAATAAAATATATGACGCTTGACGCTTGACACTTGACGCTCGACCCTTGAGGGGGGTTATGTCTTTTCTTCGCTCCGCCGGCATAGTTTCCATCTGCACCCTTATGTCCCGCATCCTCGGGATGGTCCGCGACATGGTGATGGCGTTCGTCTTCGCGACCGGGTACGTCGCCGATGCGTTCTATCTCGCTTTCATGGTCCCTAATCTTTTCAGGCGCATCTTCGGAGAGGGGGCGTTCTCCGCCGCACTTGTGCCGACATATACTGAATATTTGCAGAAGGAAGAACCATCCGCCCGCAGGCGTTTCCTCGGCGCCGTGGGGACATTTCTCCTGCTTATACTTCTGGCCGTCGCTCTGCTCGGAATTCTTGCGGCAGTAATAACGTTGTTGTTCCTGCCGCAGGGTGAAGAGCGCTGGCGGCTGACCATGCAGCTCGTCATCGCCATATTTCCGTATCTTGTATTTATCTGCCTTATGGCGATGTTTATGGCCGTGCTGCAGACACATAAGCACTTTTTTACGTCCGCGCTTGCGCCGGTCCTGCTCAACGTCAGTTGGATTGCGGGCGCGCTCGGCGCGTACTGGATATTCGGGAAAACGGCGGAGGAGGGTGGTGTCGGCGAAGATGCGCAACTCCGAATAGTCTTCTTTGTCGCCGGCGCGATTGTTTTCGGCGGGCTGGTGCAGGCGGCGATACACATCCCGATGCTGCGCCGTTACAACGCGGTGCCGAAATGGAACCTGGATTTCGGCCATCCCGGTGTAAAACGCGTTCGCACTTTGATGGCGCCCATGATACTGGGGCTGGCCGTCCTGCAGGTCAACGTCTTTCTCGACGGCGTTATTGCGCGGGTGCTAGTTCCGGGCGACGGCGCGGTCTCAACGCTGTTTTACGCAAACAGGCTCGTTCAGTTCCCGCAGGCGCTTATCGGCGTCGCGCTCGGCATGGCGGTCCTGCCGCTTTTCGCAGAGCTCGTTATCGGCGGGAATCGAAAGGGGTTCCGCGATACGCTGGAAGACGCGCTCCGCGTGGCCGCGTTTCTGGCCATACCCGCGACCGTCGGCATGATGGTTCTCGCTGGTCCGATTATCAAAGCTCTTTTCGAGCGCGGAAGCTTTACGCCCGGTGATACGGGGCGGGTGTCTTTCGCGTTGCTTTTTTATGCGCCCGCAGTTATTCCATATTGCGCGTACCAGGTCGTGTCGCGGGCGTTCTACGCGATGGGTGACACGAAGACCCCGGTGAAAGTCGGCGTTTACGTGGCTGCGCTGAATATTGTTCTGAATATTGTACTGGTCCTGACGCCGCTCAGGGAAGCCGGTATAGCGCTTGCGACCACGGTTTCCGCCGCCATAGTTTTCGGAGTACTTGTGGCAAAACTGCGGGGTAGCGTTTCCGGCCCGTATCTGGGTCCGGTGCTGAGATCCATGTTGCGGGTAACGGGCGCGTCGCTTGCAATGGGCGCCGCCAGTTTCGGTGCATGGTTTGGCGTACAAAAAATGCTGACAGATATAAGCGGCGTGAAATACCTGTCACTTCTTGCCGGCGTTGCTGCGGGGATTGCCGTCTATATCGCACTGGTTGCGCTGCTTCGTTTTCCCGAGTTCGGTTACTTCCGCAAACATCTTCGCCGCAGGCGCGGCGCCGAAATCGGCCCCGTCGACGGCGGTGAGTAAGAAAGGCTTGAGACCTGAGGCCTTTAATTTACAATTGTAAATTGTCAATTGACAATTGAATGACCCTCGACACGTGACGCTCGACCCGTTTATTGCCAGCTTGAGGGGGAGATAAAAGATTTTCGATTTACGATTTTCGATTGCCGAATTCATTTCTTTTTTTCTTCCTCGGTACCCGGTACCTGGTACTCGGTACTTCTTTTCAACTCCTCCCCCGTCTTCGCGCCGTGGGATCGGAGGAGTTCAACCATTTCTTTCCGGTCCCGTTTGATAGCATCATCAAGTGGTGTACCGCCATCTTTGTCTCTTGCATTAACATCAGCGCCTTTCTCAATCAGTAATGCGGCAGCGTTTTTATGGCCATTATAGGCTGCATAGAGCAGCGGAGTCAGGCCGTAAGTGCCTTTAGCTTCCAAATCAGCGCCTTTTGAAATCAACAGGGCGACGGCATTTTTATGACCCCTCTCCGCCGCATTGTGAAGAGGTGTGTTTCCGCCAGTTGTTTGAGCATTGACGTCAGCACCTTTTTCAACAAGTAAAGCAATTATTTTTTCATGGCCGTTTACCGCTGCAAAGGACAATGGTGTACCGCCATTCTGGTATCTGGCATTAACATCGGCGCCTTTTGAAATCAGCAAGGCGGCTGTTTCGACATAACCGCTATTTGCTGCCGAGTGCAGTGGCGTCCAGCCGCCATGGCGCTTAACATTAACATCAGCGCCCTTCTCAATCAGCAATGCCGCGACGTCTAAATGGACATTCCTCACTGCTAAGTGCAATGGAGCCCAGCCCCAGCGGTCATTGGTTTTCACATTCATATCGGCGCCTTTTTCAATCAGCAATGCAGCCGCGTCTTTACTACCGTCTCTTACTGCATAGTGCAGCGGCGTCCAGCCGCTATTGGTTTTCGCATTCACATCAGCACCACCTTCGATCAGGAGAGCTGCAACCTTTGTTTTATTTCCCAGTAATGCGCAGTGCAAAGGCGTATTTCCATTTCTCTCACTCTTGTTTATATCTGCGCCATTCTTAAGTAAATAAGATACAGCATTCATCTGGCCCTCTAAGGAAGCACTGGATAATAAAGTATAGCGATTTTCATATACAGAATTAATATCAATATCCTTCTCAAGAAATAATCCGAGCAACGAGAAGTGACCATGAGTCATTGCAACATGCAATGGTGTGCCGATTTGATGTATTTCGCCAGTTGTTCTTCTATTTACTTCTCCATATTTTCTTAGTGAAGCACCTTTTTCAATGAGTAATTCTGCGAGTTTCTTGTAGTTGTAAAAGGCGGCAATATGCAACATTGTTATATTTCTTCCAATGAGGCTTCTATATTCATCTTCGCTTTCTTCCCTTACTAAAGCAGCGATAAGAATTTTATCCTCAACTTGAGCATCGACATTCTGCCAACATGCGATAATAAGCTCAGCCGCATGCTGGCCATCTGGAAAATTCTTAAGCAGTTCCGTTTGACCTCGTTTACCCATTCGGAACAATCTATCAACAGATGCAATTACCGTTTTCGGGTCATCCGACTTCAGCTTCGCAGTGTAATACCTCACCTTCACCGGCGTCCACAGCAGGCAGGTGGCTATGACCAGCGCGAAAAGGACGAGAATGAAGATGGTGAGTTTTACGGGTAATGACAATTTCATTTAATATCGCTTTTCCTTACAGAGCGCCGCAGGCGCGGGATAAAGTAGCCCAGGGCGTAAGCCCTGGGAAAACGTTCAAATAAATATTCGCCAAGCCCTGTAAGGGCGGTACAAAAATCATCCTGTTCTCCAGATTGTTTCGCCCTTTCAGGGCTCTCTGAAATTATTGGGTACTCATACCCAGGGCTCACGCCCTGGGCTACTATATTTCACCGCTTCGCGGTTCCGTTTTGTGCGGCTCCGCCGCGCATTATTATTTCTTTTCTTCTGACTCAGGACTCAGGACTCGGGACTCAGGACTTCTTCTATATTCTACACCCAAACGCGGATTGTGCAAGCGGTTGAATGGTTGTTCGGTTGCCCGGTTATTCGGTTGGTCGGTTATAATGAGCTTCGCGCGATATGGGCGGGTCTGAGACCCGCCTCTACAGCTTCTAATGCAGCAAACGGCGCTTGTAGACTATAGTCTGTAGACATGGATTTACATTAGTCTATATTATGCCTTCATGGTTGGTAAAGAACTGGTAAAAGAAAGAAAAAGGGCCGGCCTGACTCAAGAGAAGCTTGCCCACAAGGCCGGCGTCCACCGCACATACATAAGCCTTTTGGAAAGAGATGTGAAAAGTCCGACGCTTGATGTCTTCCTCCGTATCTGCGCGGCATTGCGCGTTTCTCCCTCCAGGATCATTGCAAGGCTGGAAAAGAAAAAACGGTGAACGTAGTTGAGACCCATGGCTTGAAGAGCTTTATTTCCTGATCGCAGGTTTCCGGGGACGGATATTTCCGGTGGGGCACCTTTGGAATCTTCACGCCCAGTACCCACTTTCACTCTTGGGTTTCTGCCCGGCATTATCGCCGGATTGCTGCTGTTTCCGGACCCCGCGCCGCTTCTTCTTCCTGTTTTGCTTATTGCCGCGGTAATTGCGGTCCTTGTCTTCTCGGCATTTCGCCCCGGTTTCATTAAAGTGGTTTTATGCGGGCTTATGACCGGCCTTGCCGCTGTCGCTGCCCATGCCGGTTTCTATGGCAGAAATCATATTCGTTTCCATGTCGATAAAATTGAAGGCACCGTGAGCGTTACCGGCATAATTATAGAACCGCCGATATCGCGGGCCATGCTCAGCGGTGAGAAGGAATACGATAACAAGCAGGCTGGCAGGAGCAGGAAGTTTTCTTATGCAGACCGGCAGGCCAAGGGCGAGATTCAAATAGAGTCGGTTACCATGCCGGATGGAAAGACGGCGAATATTCACGGGCATGCAAGAATCAAGTTTTACAAACTCTATGAATTTCTGCCGGTCGGAAGCCGGATTCGTCTTACCTGCAATATTTACAGGCCTTTTGCGAAGTCGACGCCCGGCGGCTTTGATTTCCGGGCTTTTCTGGCGCGCAATAAAATATTCGCCAACATAGTTGTCAAAAGCAGCAGCGAAATAGAAGTTCTCGGAAGGCGCGGCTTTCATCCGCTCGCCGACCTACGCGCCGCAATGGTAAAACTGACCGTTTCCACTTTCGGTGAGAAAGGAAAGGCTGAAGGCAGCACGCTTGATTTTCTACTGGCCATTCTGCTTGGCGAGCGGCGTCTCCTTACGAATGAAAGGCGGGATGCATACATCACCAGCGGGACGGCCCATATTCTTGCGATAAGCGGCCTGCACCTGGCACTATTTGCGGCTTTCCTGGGGATCGCGTTATGGTTTATTCCGCGCAGGCCGCGGATGCTGGTTATCGGAATAGCGGTTACGCTTTATGCTGCGATTGCCGGCTTTCGCCCATCGGTTCTGCGTGCGCTCGTGATGATACTTTTTTACCTGGGCGCAGTTTTTTTCAGGCGCCAGAGGCGGGGGTTGGATGCGATTGCCGCTGCCGCCGTTTTCGTGCTCCTTGTCAATCCATTCGATCTTATCGGTCCGGGGTTCCAGCTTTCCTTCGGCGGCGTACTGGGAATAATGTTTCTGGCCCGCCCGCTGGAGCGTCTGATGACACGGGAGGAGGACAGGCTTTTCGAACGACTGGCCGAGCCGGAATTCCGCCTGAAAGGGATTAGACTCGCCTGGAGTTTCCTTCGCGCCAACCTGGTGGTTTCGCTTGCCGCGTGGCTTGCCACGGGTCCGCTCGTCGCCTATTATTTTCACATTGTAACACCATTGGCCGTTATTCTGTCAGTGGCGGCGTGTCTTTTCATATGGGTCGTTATCGGCGGAGGTTTCCTCGCTCTGGCCTTGGTGGCGATAACGGGTATCACTGCACTCGCGCGGCCGATCGAATGGGCCGTGCAATGCTTTCATACAATCATTTCCCTGCCCGAACCGCTCCGCGCATACTGGTATATCGGCGATTTTTCCGCAGTGTGGCTGCTGGTATATTATCTCTTTCTTCTGATTCTTGCGTTCAGAGATGAGCTTTCGCGCCGACTGCCGTTTCCGGTCAGACGAATGTGGATCGGCTTTGGATTCGTCCTGTTTGCAGTTGCTTTTATTCTGACCCGATTGCCGGAGAAACGTCCGGCTCGATTCGAGCTTGCAATGCTCGATGTCGGCGATATGAGTTGCATGGTTGCACGGACGCCGGAGGGTGGAATCCTGGTATACGACTGCGGTGCCAAGCCGGGCTTCAACGCGGGGCGAAGCGTGCTGTCGCCCTATCTCTGGCATTGCGGGGTGAGTAATATCGATGCCTTGGTGCTTTCACACGCGCAAATGGACCACTACGGGGGCGCGGCTTACCTGCTCGACAAGTTCAAGATAGGCGCGGTATATGTGAACAGGTATTTTCGCGGCTCGCCGCAATGGACGCCGCAGTGGAAGGCAGTTGAACTTCAGAAGGAGCTGGCAGAAGCGGGGATTCCTTTGCACGTTGTCGGCAGCGGTGATGCAATCGAAAGTGTTCCCGGGCTGAAAATTAATGTGCTGGCCCCGACGGATTCGCCGCTTCCGCGACGCAAGATTGAAAATGAAACATCCCTGGTCGTGCGACTTGAGTGGGACGGGCGGCGTATCATGCTTACCGGCGACATTGAGGAGTACGGTTATGCAAGACTTGTGGAATCTGGAGCAGACCTGTCGGTCGACGTTGTACAGGTTCCACATCATGGCTGTAAGTTTGAGAACGCGTCCGATCTGGCCCGTGCAACCGGCGCGTCGATTTTCCTGATTTCAAATTACGCTTCGAGGCTTTATGCTGATATGGTTTCACCTTATGATGCAGCCGGCGAGGTTCATATCACGGGCCTTTACGGAACTGTAACGGTTTACATTTCCGGGCCTGAAATCAGTGTTACTCGTTTCCTGCGGGAGCCGCGTGCTTCTATTCCGCGGCGCATCCGTTTAAACATTCCTGACAACTTCGGGAATTAATCCGACCATATAATAACACCGGCGGCTTTAAAGCCGCCGGTGAAGAAATTTTCTTTTATTTGTTTTTTCCGACAGTATGAATTTACGGCCAGTACCTTCTCCAGCTCCTGAGTACAAACTTCTTCTTCCAGAGGTTAAAGTTCATTCCGTCAAGAGCTTCGTCATAATGGATAATGCATTTTCCCGATCCGCTTGTCGTGATGTTTCTTCCCACAAGCGAGCCATAGTTTTCAGTCTGGCCGTTGACTCTTATATCCGCTCCGGGTGCGAACACCGCTCCCGAGAAATCGGCCTGGCCGTTGAAATGGAAAAAGGCGCCGTCAACTGCCGTTTTCGCCGAGGAGATGATGATCAGTTTCGTCGGTGCATTATCCTCGTTTACAATGCCTGTTCCGGCAATGTGAAAATTGCCGCTGCCGTGGTAGAGGATAAGAGAAGCCCCCGAGGCGAGCTTGAACTCTCCACTTCCGGCTGTTTTGAAATCACCATCGACGTACATTGTAACATTGCCGGTAATGGTTACGACATTACTTCCGGCGATGTTTACGGTGTCGTAGCGATGTTCTCCCCCGTTTATCGTAGTCGAGCCGGATAAAGCGCCCTCGCTTGTTAGGGTTGTGCTGTACGGCGGTATGTCGAATGTCCTGTCTACGGTATCGGCATATATGTCGCCGTAGACGTAGCCGCCGTTGGTTACGGTTCCGTTCGGTCCTGATGTCGCATTTCCAAAAATCACTCCCGAGCTGGCGATTGTGACAGTCTCGTTTGCGCCTATGTCGCCTTCGGTATCTGCGTATACGACGGGATCGGTGGGGACTATTCCTGTTCCGCTGCAGGTTCCGCAGGTGACGCTTCCGCCTCCGGAGCAAATGCCGCACGTAACCAGTCCGTCGCCGCTGCAGGTGGTGCAGATGTCGCCGGTACCGCTCCCGCTGCAGGTGGCGCACTCGATTGTCCCGTCACCGCCGCAATCGGTGCACGCTCCCGAACCGCCGCTTCCGCCGCAGTTCCCGCAGACACCGCATTTGACGCATGGATTACCGTTATCTTTGAGCCCGTCGCCGCCGCAGAAAGTGCATCCGACGGGAGTGCGGCCTGTCCCCGAGCAAACGGTACAGACGCCCAGGGTGCCGCTTCCGCTGCAGGTTGCGCAGGTGCTGCCGCCTGCCCCGCCGCAGTCGACGCAGGGAAGGATTCCGCCGTTGCAGTCGCCGCATGCGGCGTCGCCTGTGCCGCTGCAGGTTGGGCAGGTTTCAGAGCCACCGCCGCCGCAGGTGGTGCAGCTTTCGTTTGCCTCTTCAAGCGAAATGCTGTTTGTGGCCTGGCTGTTGTAAGTGCCGTCTCCTTCTGAGGAGTTATAGCTGTCTGTAAAGGCTGCCAGTGAGACGGAAGTATTGCCGAACGCCGCTCCCGTAAACGGGTAAAGCCTCACACGTTTTATATAGACCTCAATTGAGTATGTCGCATCACCATAGGGGCCCGTGTAGGTTCCGGTTCCGATGATTTTACGATAATCCGAGCCAGGGGGGCAGGGCAATTCATACGATTCGTACTTTCCGTCCGTTTGCCCCGGCGGGAAATAACCGCTGCAGTCGCCGGAGTTGCCGGCGTTTACCTGGTTAATCGCAATACTAATAGCCGTTTCGGCCAGGTATGAGGCGTTAGCGAATTCCATCTCCCGGGTCGTTACTTGCGCGCCCGAGACTGAAAGTGTGAGATATGATCCGGCAAGGCCCATGATGACGATAAGAAGTATCATCGTGATTATCAGGGCGCTGCCTTTCTTGTCGGTGTTTTCTGGGTGTTCCATCAGCGTCTCCTTATCCGGCGTCCGGCGCCGGGAATGGTTAAAGGTTATGGATTTCTTAGATGAATAATTATTGCCGTTTTTTTTCTTTCAGTAAATTCAAGTTGGTGCTGAAGCCCGGCTTGATCGGTTGCCAGGATTATGAACCTTAATTTAATGCAATTTCCATCTGAATCCTCGTATTCTGCAGCATTGATGCGCGTGAATATGTGTTCATCCACTCCGTCACCGTCCTCGTCGATGGGAAAGATCAGGTTTTCGCATACGACTTTTTCGGATTGAAGCACCGCATTGTTGTCGTAGTAGCTAAACTTTATTCGACTGTCGTTTCCGACGACCTCGTAGCTGATAGTGCAGTACGCGCCGAGGTGGTCGGCGCCGCCGTAACGCTCGCCGTATTCAACGTTCCAGTTTAAATCGAAAACGTCGTTGTCGAGGTCGTGGTCTACCGGTTTTTGTAGAGTTATCCAGAGGCCGTTGTCCAGGTCGCGTATCATGTTATTCGCGCTCGACTCGCGGATTTTCTCCGTGATCTGACCTACGACCCTGTTTGCCGTTTCCTGTAGAGTGAGTTCGGACATGCCGAAGTTATATGCTTTCTGGCTGCTCGTAAGCGATGTGAAAAGAGCGGCAAGTATAACAGTCAGCAACGCCACGGCAAGCATCATCTCGATAAGGGTCATGCCCTTTTGCCGTGAGCGGCGGGTGAAAATGTTTATGTTCATGCTGCTTTTGCTCCCTTGTATCATGACATTCGCCGGGCTTATTCCGTCGGGGCGAACAGGGCTTCCAGTTCGAGTCTCCGATCGCCGGTTATGCCGGCCCAACGAACTATAACTGTAACGTCAAGAAGGCCGTCAGGTCTCGTGACAACAGTGACGTTTCCGACAGGTACGCCGGTAATGACATCAAGCTCAACGGGCGCCTCGTTGGCAGGAATCGGACCAGCTTTGCCCCCGATTGAATCAAAGTCCGTTGCGCGAAGGTTCTCCATAGTTTTCCGGGCGAAGTTCATGGCTGTAATGCTTTCCTTGGAAGTCTGATCAAGCTTCGTGCAGTTTAAAAATACCGCAAAAAAGCTCAAAAGGCCAACCACCAGGACCATCGCCGCTATAACAATCTCAAGAAGGGTGACACCTTCCCGGCGGCCTCTGGACGTTGGGGTCGTTATTCTAGGATTATCGCATAGTTGTGTATTTGGGGTATTAGTCATGTCTATCATCCCATGTTGGAGACTTAGTTTCGAAGCAAATATATCACCCAACTGGTTTACGCATATTGCATGCGCACTCATGACAGACCAGTCTTATCTGCCAGATAAAACCTCATAATCGGAATCGCGTCCATCATAACGAGTTAGAACAATCATGTGGCTTCGACGGATATATGCAACTCGACGATTTCACGCCCGTAAAAAGATCCACTATATTATACAATACAGATTGGCGTTTGGCAACTCTAACGGCCTAATTTTCTCCATTGAAGCACTAATTACAATTCCGTTTAAACTCGACAGGGACTTTCCGGAAAATTCATGACGGACCCGCATTATCTGCAGATTGTTTGCAGCGCATTTTGTTATTCTCGGCACGATCTAAGGTTGTAAAGCGTGTATTTTGCTTGAATCCTTTTGCGGATTCCAGTAAACTAAAAATATGTCACATAAAGAGAGATACGGACTTCTGGGGGGGAAGATGATGTGCACTCGCCGCTTTCGAATTCTTGTACTGGCGATTGTGTCGATTGTATTCGTTTTCGCCCCTGGAGCCGGCTTACCGGGTGATGACGACAAAGACGGCGTTGACGTGGACCCAAAGCGCATCGACGACGCGATTGACAAGGCTGTTGCCTGGCTGAAAAGCAAACAGAAAGACGATGGAAGCTGGGAAAGCGATGGCTCTGACCACACAAAAGACTTTCAGATGGGATACACGGCGCTTGTGACTTTCGCGCTGCTGAAGGGGGGCCTGAAACCCAACGATCCGGTTATCAACAGGGCGTTCGCTTCTCTTGAGGAGCAGGAGCTTAAAAAAACCTATGACGTGTCCTGCTATGTTCTGGCTCTTGAGGCTCGTTATGCGCCGCCTTTGCCTAAAGCGTCAGAAAAGGACGAGAAAAAGAAGAAAAAAAAGTCGCGTACTATTCCCTATGAAGAGCAGATGCAGCGCAACTGGCACGGCAAGGCGCGCCCGAAAGACCGCAAAAAGATGCAGGAATTGATTGACTGGCTTCTATCCAAACGGACCGAGACCGTGTGGCGGTATCCGGGAGGATATGGCAGCGACGTTGACAACTCCAACACACAGTATGTGCTGCTCGCACTCAGCGCAGGCCGCCGGTGCGGATGCAAGATTCCGGTGGAGTGCTGGGGCAAGACGGCCGAATACTTTATCAAGGCTCAGGAGAAGGACGGCCCCAAAGTCAAGCCGTTTGTTGTGCCTGCGGCCGACTGGCCCATAGCGAAACTGAAAAAGATACAGAAGAAATTCCTCAAGAAACTGCATACCGCGCGAAGAAAAGCCGAACTGGAGAAAGCCTGCAGCCCGAAAAAGAGGAAAGAAGCGGAAGAAGAAGAAAAAAAAGACAAAGGGCCGAGGACCAGCGCCATTGATCCCAAAGAGTACGGCCTTGGAGTCGAGCAGCATGAAATGAAGGCGCGTGGCTGGTCCTACATACCCGGGTTCAAGCGCAATGAAGAAAGCAAAAAGGACGAGAAGTTTACCGGTTCGATGACGACGTCCGGGATTGCCTCGCTCGTTATCTGTAAGGCCGCTCTGGAGTTGAATCCCGGAGCGTGGCGGGGGATGAGAAAAGACGTGAACCAGGCGATTCGCGATGGTTGCGCGTGGCTTGCCCATAATTTCAGCGCAACTTCCAATCCAAAAGGGGGAAACAGGAATTACTATTATTACTTGTACGGTCTCGAACGCGCCGGCGTCCTTTCATGCTGCGAGAAATACGGCAAGCACGACTGGTACAACAAGGGAGCAGAAGCAATCCTCGGCAGTCAGCTCGCCGATGGATGCTGGCCCGACAGCAACAATTTTTCCGGTCCGACCGCCAATACGTGTTTCGCTGTTCTGTTTTTGAAGCGTGCCACCACGCCCCTTATCGGCAGTCCGGACGAGCGAATCATCTGGACCGGTCCCGGAAGAAAGAAGGGCAAGTAACGGGATGACGGAGGAATCAGGATAAAGGGAGGGAAAGAGAATGTATAACCGATACTTTCGAATTCTTGTACTGGCGGTAGTGTCGATTGCGTTTGTTTTTACCTCGGGAGCCGTCTTTCCGGGCGAGGATGACGATGACAGCAAAGACGGCGTTGACGTGGACCCGAAACGCATTGACGAAGCGATAGACAAGGCAATCGCCTGGGTGAAAGGCAAACAGGAAGCAGACGGAAGCTGGTCGAGCGACGGCCTAGGCCATACCAAAATTTTTAAGATGGGCTATACCGCGCTTTGTACGTTTGCGCTCCTCAAGGGCGGCGTCAAGCGCAACGACCCCGTAATCAATAAAGCGTTCGCATACCTTGCGGATGCCAAACTGGAGCAGACATATTCGGTCGCCTGCTACATTCTTGCGCTCGAGGCACGGTACGCTCCTCCGCCTCCGAAACCCGCTGACAAAACCAAAAAAAAGAAATCCAAGATGTCGACCACTCCATACGAGGAGCAGGTCAAGCGAAACTGGGTAAAAGGCGCTTCTCCTAAAGACAAAAGGAGGATGCAGGAATTGATCGACTGGATGGTATCCAAGCAGACGGATACGGTATGGCGGTACCCGAAGGAGGTCACCGTAATACCCGCAAACGATACATCCCCGGTCGACAATTCCAACACCCAGTACGCGCTGCTTGCGCTGAACGCGGGCCGCCGGTGCAACTGTAAAATCCCGGCCAACGTCTGGATCAAGACGGCGAAATATTTCGTTGCCGAACAGGAAAAAGAAGGCCCGAAAGTGAAGCCGTTCGTAGTCCCCGCGGCCGACTGGGACATCTCGAAGCTTAAGAAAGTACAGAAGAAATTCCTCAAGAAGCTGCAGACCGCGCGCAGGAAAAAAGAAAAAGAACAGGCCCGTAAGAAAAAAGACGAGAAAGAAGAAGAAAAAGACAAAGACAAAGGCCCGCGCACGGGCACCATCGATCCCGAGGAATTCGGACTCGGTGTTGAGAACCGGGAAATGTTTGCCCGCGGCTGGTCATACACTCCGAAAGGCAAGGGAGGAACGCCTCACGGTGAACAGGTCATCGGATCGATGACGACCTCCGGCGTCGCCGCGCTTGTGATCTGCAAGGCCGCGCTGGAATATTACCCCGGGGCCTGGAAAGGCATGAAGAAGAAAGTAAACAAGGGTATCCGCGACGGCGCTGCCTGGCTTGCCCATAACTTCAGCGCGACCGCCAATCCCGGGCTCGGTTCTCAGCACTATTACTATTATCTTTACGGCCTTGAGCGCGCGGGAGTGCTTTCCTGCTGCGAAATGCTGGGAACCCATGACTGGTACACAGAGGGCGCGAATGCTATTCTCGGCAGCCAGCTCGCCGACGGAAGCTGGCCTACCGACAGGTTTTCCGGCGCGACCGCCAACACATGTTTTTGCATCCTGTTTCTGAAGCGGGCCACCACGCCCCTTATCGGCAACCCGAACGATAGAATCATCTGGACCGGCACCGGACTCAAGAAAGGCAAGTAGCGAGAGTGGCAGAAGCAACCGCCAGGTCGGACGATAGCGCCGGCCCGCTGAAAAATCCTATCGGACGGCGTTATTTATCCGAACTCAACACCTTCGAAATCCCTCAAAGGCTTACCGACGTCCTAGTTATCGGCAGCGGCATTGCCGGCCTTGTCGCGGCGATTGTAGCTTCGCGCTCGGGTAAGGTTCTGGTTGTTACAAAAGGCGAGCTTGATGCGACCGCAACCAATATGGCGCAGGGCGGTATAGCAATTGCCAACGGACCGGGTGATTCCAGCGAAGAGCATGCCAGGGATACAATTCGTACCGGGCACGGCCTGTCCGAGGAAGAAGTGGTGCGCACAATCTGCCGGGGCGGAGTGGAGCGGCAGCCTGATCTCGAGGAGTGGGGTGTGCGCTTTGACCGCAAGGGTGATGGTTTTGACCGCCACCTCGAAGGAGGGCATTCTCGTGCGCGGGTTCTTCACGTCTACGGTGACCAGAGCGGGCGTTACATCCAGAAAGCTCTTCTCGATTACGTGTCTTCGCTTTCGAATGTGAAACTACTGCCTCGACATTTCGTTGTGGACCTTATCTCACGCAGGCACGGCGGCGGCTGTATCGGCGCGCTGCTAATGGACGAACACAAGGGAAAAGAAATAATCTGGGCGAGGAAAACGGTACTGGCAACCGGAGGCGCCGGCCAGATTTTTCGTGAAACCACCAATCCGGTTACGGCTTCCGGCGACGGGCTGGCGATGGCGTTTCGCGCAGGGGCGATGCTTACCGACCTTGAATTCGTTCAATTCCATCCTACCACGCTTTACGTCGCGGGCGCTATTCGCGCTTTGATAAGCGAAGCCGCGCGCGGGGAGGGGGCGATACTCGAGACAAAGGACGGCAGGCGTTTCATGACCGACTATGACCCCGCGGGTGAGCTTGCGCCGAGAGACATAGTCAGCCGCTCGATCGTCTCCGAGTTGAAAAAGACGGGAGATACCTGCGTGTATCTCGACATGACAAAACTGAATATAGACGTAAAACAGCGGTTCCCGCAGATTGCGGAGCTATGCAGTATGTTCGCGATCGACATCTCCCGCGACCGCATACCGGTCAGACCCAGCGCGCATTACTTTATCGGCGGCATTAAAACAAACCTCAACGGAGCAACCAGCGCACCGAACCTGTATGCAGTCGGCGAGTGCGCGTGCCTTGGCTTTCACGGTACGAACAGGCTGGCGTCGAACTCGCTTCTCGAAGGGCTTGTCATGGGCTGGCGCGCAGGCGAGGCAATCGGGCGCGAACTTGCATCCGATAACGGTGATTTCTCGAGCCGGGCCATCGAGTTTCGAATTATCGACGCTCCGAAACCTCCGATCATCCTCAGCGATGTCGAAAACTCCCTCAGGGCGCTCATGTGGCGTGCAATGGGTATCGAACGGGACGGGGAAGTCCTTCATGAAGCGCTCGAAAATATCCGATTTTGGAGACAGTATATCGAGCGCATGGAATTTGACGCGCCTGACGGCTGGCGGCTCCAGAACATGATGCTCGTCGCCCGACTGATGCTGGTATCCGCGCTCGCGCGGACCGAGAGCCGCGGCGTCCATTACCGCACCGATTTTCCCGAGCAGGATGACGCGAACTGGAAAAGACATACTGAAATAATAGGAGTGCCGGAAGAGAAGGATGAAGGCTGAATCAAGAAAGTACCAAGTACCAGGAACCAAGTACCAGATGTCTCTTTTTACGGTACTTGATACTTGGTATTTGATACTTGGTACTTGATACTTGGTACTCGGTACTTGGTACTTGGTACTTCTTTTCATACTTCAGCCTTCATACTTCATACTTTCTTCAGTTTTTTATGCCCAGGAAGTACCGTCCATTTCATGAAACAGCCCGCGGCGAACTGCACGTCCTGCGCGAACGCGCCGTCCTTGCCGGCCTGCTGCGGCGAGGTGACGCCCGCGGTTACGAGGAACCTCTTTCGGAAATGCGCAGCCTTGTCGGAACCGCGGGCGCGGATATTGTCGGCGAGGTAATTCAGAAAAAAGACCGCCCGAATCCGGCCAGGTTTTTCGGCCGCGGCAAAGTCGAAGAGATTGCTGACCTTGTAAAAGAAATGCGCGCAGACGTGGTCATAGTCGACAACGACCTTTCGCCCGCGCAGGTTCGCTCCCTTGAAGAAGCGCTCAAAGTAAAGGTGATCGACCGCTCCGAGCTTATCCTGGATATTTTCGCCACCCATGCCAAAACCAGGCAGGCGAAACTGCAGGTCGAGCTTGCGCAACTGGAATACAGCCAGCCGCGCCTCAAAAAAATGTGGACCCACCTTTCGCGTCTTGCCGGCGCGGGCGGGGGCGGCGATCCCGGTATCGGACTGCGCGGACCGGGTGAAACCCAGCTCGAGACCGACCGCCGTATCGTTAATAAACGCATTGCTGACCTCAAGAAAAAGATAAGCAAGATTTCCGAGCGTAAAAAACGGGAAGTGCAGACCCGTGAAAAAGATTTCACCATCGCGCTGGTCGGGTATACGAACGCGGGTAAGTCGACGCTGTTCAACTCCCTCACCGGTGCGGACGTAAAGGTCGACGATAAGCTTTTTGCCACACTCGATACCAGGACCCGGCTCTGGGATATCGGCAGAAACTATCGCGTTCTCCTGTCGGATACCGTCGGCTTCATACGTAATCTTCCCCACCACCTCGTCGCCAGTTTTAACGCTACGCTTGAAGAAGTCAGCCAGGCCAACCTGCTCCTGCACGTGGTCGACGGCTCACGTACCGATCCTTCCAGGCTGATTGAAGCTGTGAAGTCCGTGCTTGGGGAGATAGGCTGTGCGGGCAAGCCGAACGTTCTTCTCGCAAACAAGATCGACCTTCTTCCCGACCCGGTCGAGCTTCGGTATCTGCAGGAAAACTACGGTGATTGTATCCCCATTTCGGCGAAGAGCGGGGAGGGTATCGACCGGCTGGCCGGCACGATAACCGGCCATATCGACCAGAGGTATCAGGAACTTGTGCTTGCGATTCACGCCGGGCTCGGCAAGCTTATTTCGTTCGTTGAGGAGCGCGCGAACATACTCGAGCGGTCCTACGAAGGCGACTCGGTCGTTCTCAAGGTCCTCATCGAAACCAGACACGCCGAAAGATTGCGCAGAAATCCCGACGTCGAGGTCATTATCCCGTGACCGAAGGTGATAACCAGAACCCGCATCCTTCCCCTTCCCCAGATGAAAACGACTTACAGAAAAACAAAGACGTTCCGATTGACGTCAGGGCGATGCTGGGCACCGATGCCATGAAGGCCCGTTTTGAAAAAGGCCGGCGGGTGAGGTGGCGCCTGGCGATTAGCATAGCAATATTTGCCGGGATTGCGGTAATGGTTGTCATTTTGCTGCCGCTCGGTAACTCGAACGAACCGGCAAGAGAGGGGGTTGAGCAGGAGACTTTCATGGTGTCCGGGTCGCTGGATATCCTGGCTGATCTGGAGAAGCGGTTTCACCGCAAGCACGGGCGATATGCCTCTGAGTCCGAGCTGGCTGCCGCGTATCCTGTTGTGGAAATGCATATAAAGAGTATTGAGGCGAATGATTACAGGCTGGAATTTCAAGTTTCCGCAAAGAGTTTCCGCATCGCCGCCCGGCCGGCGAAGCCGGATAAGAGAAAGCGCTCTTTCCGCGTGACCTCTGCCGATTGATTCATAAAAACGATAACAACATTAATCTATGCCCGGAAGCACCACGCCGGAAGGCGTGGTGAATTCTCCGGGTGCGGTTAACCGCCGCGCCGCCTGCGGCGCGTTAAATTGTAGGGGCATTGCATGCAATGCCCATATTCCCTTATCTACTTATTACCTTATCCCTTATTCAGCGCCACCCAGTGGCGCGGTCTTGTTCTTCGTGTAGCCGCGCCCCCCGCGCCGCGAGACTCACGACTCGGTACTCGGGACTTCTGCCGATTGATTTCTTCCGTCATTCCCGCGCAGGCGGGAATCCAGGATTTTTGTGAAGCCGCGCCGCTTGCGGCGCGTTGAATTGTAGGGGCATAGCATGCTATGCCCGCTTCTTAATATGCTATTCCTTGTGAAGGCCCCGAAGGGCCGTAATATAGTAGCCCAGGGCAAGGTTTGCGAAGCAAACCGCCGCCCTGGGAAAAGCCCCCAATAAACAACCCGCCCTGAAAGGGCGGAACAAAAATAAATAGGCGGTTTCCCCCCATTTATTGCTATTTATCGAGGCTAAAACTTTTTTCGGTATGCTTTGAAAATTCTGTTTGAATCATACCCATCTATAATGCCGTAAGATACTTTTCTACCAGTCATCGCGGATTTTGCAATGGCGAGTTGGAACATCTGTTGAATCACGCTTTCGGCGATATCGCGCCAGTACTGAATAATAAAGACATCGGCGTCTGCCTCAAATAGTCTCTGAATCTGGTCGCCATTTTTTCCAAGCTTGCCGGGAACTAATTTGCCACGGGTTCCCGGCCCTTTAAAGGCAAATGCAACCACCCGACGTTTGCCATCCATTCTTAGGCGCGTTGTGTATAGGTCATTCTTTTCGCCACCCCAATCCTTGAACTCACCATGTTCACCAAGAATATTTTTAATACCCCTCTTGAATTTTCTCTCAGAAACAGTATTTGGTATGTGTTTTGATGTCGCGACCTTGCCAATTTTCTTGAAAGACCCAATATCGTCTACAGTAATTTGCTCTGTCCTTGTTCTTTTTGTTTGAATCCTTATATTCACAAAACCCGAACTACCAGATTTCGGATTTCTTTTTGTCGTATATGCTTCACGCTTCTTAGGGTCCTTAGCGAGTCGCAATATTTCCCGCTTGTGTGGATAGAAGAAATCTATTTTTTCGTAAGCGATGTTTCCATATTTTCCAATTTGCTTTACAATATGTTTTTGTGCTAATCTATTGCCGTGTGTTAGGACTTGCTTCCTTGTAAGTTTTGTTTTACCCACAATTTCTTCAACAGTTTTGGCTTTTTTCTTGCCCTTATATATTGCATCGAAGACTTTAAAGGCGATATCAGACCGACATAATGCTTCGGCAGCGAATTTGATTTGCTCCGGAGCATTTGATATCGCATCCGATACTTCTAACGGCATAATTTCTTACTCTCTTGGCTTCCGAGCATATTTGTCTATTTATCCCGTTCCCTTCGACATCATTCTGCTTATCGTAGCTTCCCCAACATTAAGCACTTTTGAAATATCTTTCTGTTTGATTTTATCCTTCTTTATAATTGCCAAAACCAAGAGTCTCTTTATCCCCATCAACTCCTCAAGAATTTGTGTTTCCTTATCTGTTTTTTTAGCTTTTTTTCTGGCTTTTTTTTTGGCTTTTTTCTTTGCTTTTGGCATTTGATCCTCCTTTACGAAGACTGTTACGTGGGCCACCATATTACCCAAACATAATGCTTACATCAAGCACAAAATTAAGTTTCGCCATTTTGCTATAAGGCCCCTTCTTCTACAATTTTAATTTCCCTATTTGTTAACCCGTAAAGCTCGTAAACAAGCTTATCAATCTTCCTGTTCGTCGCGTCAATCTGCCGCTGAATCACTTCCTTCTGATGCCCGCCCTTTGCCTTTGGCAGCTTCTTGTTCAAATCAATCATCGTCTCAACGAGCTTCACTATCCGGTCATGGCGAGCTTTGTCCTTTTTATGCGAAAAAATCATGCTGCGAAATGGCAAGGATTTAATTTCATTTGTCCCGACGTTATTATTTGTGCTTGTAACTTTGAAACGCCATTGGAACATTTTTGAGTTTAGTAATCCCAAAACGTATTCAAGTGCGTAGGGTGATTCTTCAGAAAGAGAGACAGAGTTAGTTGAGTCTGCAAAATATGCTGGTGATTCAATGATTGTTGCCACTATCCTTAGCTTTTCATCAACACCGGTGATTCGCTGAGTTGCAATGCGTCTCTTCTTTATAATGGAATAAGATGAATGTTTCTTTAAAAACGCCTTCTCATTAAACCATTCTCGCTTTCCTTGACTTAATTCTTTATGCATTATATATTGCCCGAATTCAACACCTTTCAGGAGGCGATGCAATTTCTTATTGCTCGATATGAAGCTTCTATAAACCGTCTGGTTGATTTCACCGCGCCGAACTTCTATATCGGATAATTCCGCAATACGAACAACCATCCTCATCTTATGTATCTTTTTGCATAAGCGCCATGTGTCTTCGTTAAGAAGAGGAATAGGTGTGTTTTCGGGGTCCAATAGCCTTGTATCCTGCAATCTTATAAGACATTCAACGTATTGGTCATTAAAGCTATTCCATGGAAAGGCACGAACGCGAACTTGCGCTCGTTCTTCGGACTGTTTCGGTGTTCTAGTCCCTGTATACACTACGGTTGAGAGCTTTGCTTTGGTAAATACCCGGCGCTTTGGATTGTCTTTTTGCGGAAAGCAGTTTGCAATGGATTTCGTAGTACAACAAACTAGATGGCGGCGGGTTCTAGCACAACTAATATCCGCAAGCAAAGCTAATGGGGTAATCATCCCAAGTTTTCCGTTTCTTCGCAGAAGATGAACGAAACGGATAATGAAGAACCTAAATAGATTAAGCTTCCCTCCAAGTCCATATTTATAATTCTTATTAATTCTAACATAATCTGACAACAAATCATGTGGCCAAGAGGCCTTCCCTCTTTCCTTTTCCAAAACGTCATATGGCGGATTCGCAATCACCGCGTCAAAGCCCGGATTCTTTCTATTGAAAATTTCCGGAAATCCTTTTTCCCCATCCCAGTCGAACGCATTTACCTGTGAGCGTTCTTTTTCACTTTCATAACTTCTTCCTATTTCATCCTCGAAATCCGTCCCGATAAGCGAGTTTCCACACCTGATATTTCTGTGGAGGTCCGGCAGAACCCGCTCCGGAAAGAGTAACAACTGCTTCTGAAGTGTGCGGTCATTTTCTCCCTCCAGTACTTTCAGAAGCAGAGAGAGTTTCGTAACTTCCACAGCCTGCTCGTCAATATCAACGCCGAAGATGTTGTTTAACAGAATCCTTTTCTTCTCTCCCGTCGTCAGGTGCCACTCGCCGTTAAACTCGAATATTTTTGGTTTTCTGCCCCTAGAGTATTTCTTTGGCCCATCCATAATATAATATTCGAGATGCCAGTCCATAAGCTTCTGGTAAGCGACAATCAGGAAGGAACCAGAGCCGCATGCAGGATCGAGGATTTTCAGATTGGAGGCCGTTCTCGGTGTTTTGCATTTTTCAAGTAGTTTGCCAACCGTATTCTCAACAATGTAGTCTACGATATAGGTTGGAGTATAGTAGACCCCGCCTGCCTTCTTTACCTCTGGTTTATATTTAATCTCTACACGGCGAGATTTCTTAAGCTTTATAGTTTTTCCAAGAAATTGTTCGTAAACCTGCCCAAGAACGTCAGCCGGCATCATTGCGAACTGGTAGTGGCAATATGGCTCATAAAGTTGCCTGATTATTCTCTTGATCACCTTGTCATCGATTTTTAGGTTTAGCATCCATTCGTCTGTTTCGGGAAGGCGGTTCTTTTCTTTTTTAAAGTAGAAAAGCCCTGAATTGTATTTCTTGTCCGCGGTTTTAAACAAAACGCCGAGGCAATTGTACGTGTTGCTTTCCTCAAGAAGTTTGATCAGTTGTTCGTGTTCTATTCCCCGACCCTCGCAGATACGAAGGAATATTATCCTGTCTATCGTGCGCTGAACGACTGAAGTAATCTGATCATTCGAAAGCCGCCTGTTTCTCTTTGCAATATCTTTCGCAAGTTGTTTTCGCCATGATTCTATTTCCTCAAGAAAAGCTTCGTCGACCGGCAGAGTTCCACTTCTTTTCTTGATCGCGAATTCATCAAATGAGCCTTTTTCAATCGCTGCCTTTGAGAACATTGATTCGATTTCAGCCCATCGGGAAACGTATTCCCTGTAATGGAATGAAAGCTTGGGAACAAGCGAAGTCTTTGCCCTTTCACTCCTGAAAGGCTGCTTGCGGCAATCATATACTGCAAAGAATTCAAAATTCGTCAAAATACTTAGAACAACCCTTTGGTTCCATCCATACTTTCGCAGTTGGTATACCGAATCTACATCTTTCCTTATATTGACTGATGGCCTCTTTGCCTCCACCAGAAAAACAGGAGTTTGCCCAATGCGGATCGTGTAATCAGCACGCTTCTTCTTTCCCTTTGCACCATGTGACCGCTCTAGAATAACTTCTTTCCAGCTTGCGATTCTGCGCTTATTATTCTCCACATCCCAGCCAAGGCACTTAAAGAACTCGTTTATATATTCATTTCGGAGATTTGCTTCATCTATGAAATCCTTTCCATCAATCTTCAGATTTAGTTCGAATCCTTTGACAAGTTCCCTGATTTTCTTTGGCGCTCCCATTTCCTTACCTTTCAACTTTCTGAAACATTATGGAATGATAAAGATTTTATAACGATGAACCGGAAGTTACCAGCGAAATGTTTTTCTAAGTGCCGAACCATCCAATCGAAAATCTAAATTTGGAAAAAATCACTCCGTCATTCGGCCGGGAATCGGGAGAAGGAACACGGTAACAGGTTGACAAGGTAATAAGTAAAATCGACAATCGAAAATCGGGTAAGAAGTTTAAAGTCAAAAGTCCTAAGTTAAAAGTCCGGAGCATTGGATTTAACTTAGAACTTACAACTTTAAACTTTTAACTACGCCCTCAAATCCCGTGCCAAAAAATTTCCGCATTACAAACTTAACAGCACATCGTTCCGGCATTCTTGCATTTCCTTCTTTCCCCTTCCCATTTCAAATGCTTCAAAGAACACCATTGTGGTATTGTCTTACCAGAATACCAGAATGGAGCTTTCGATTCATAAAACCTTTCGGTCGGGAAAAGTCACTCAGTCATTCGGCCAATAATTAGTCCTGAGACTTGAGACCTTTAACCAAAAACCAATGACCAAAAACCAATAACCATTCTATTCGCATTCTGCAACCTGGGAAAAATCAGGAAATAGAGTTTAAAGTCAAAAGTCGAAAGTTAAAAGTCCAGAGCAAATGATTTAACTTTAAACTTATAACTTTAAACTTTTGACTCCCAAAGCATTGATGTAACTTCAGATTACACTTTAAACTTTTAACTCCCGACAAAAACCATGCCGAAAATTTTCAGGGTTACAAACCCAGGAATTCTGTAACAAAAAAACGACGAATACCGTCTTTTCGCAACCGATACCTCCCGATTGCGGCCTGATGCACCCCTTTACTCGGCCTGCACAGGGGTTTCAAAGGGGTCTCAGAACCGAAAAAAGTGGGAATTTTCCGCAAAATATTACAAAACTATTACATTTCCTCTACCTGTTGAAATGGGCAATTCCATTCTTTGTTGTAAGGAGGCATTTACAGGTTTGAAGGATTTTAGGCTATCGCAATGTGTCTTTTACTAATTTCTTATTCTTACAATTCCAGGCAGCGGGCACGAAAAGGCACTTTCGCTTAACCCCTTGTAGTATCTGTTATTATAAAATTCCGACTTCAGATTTTTTTCCGGCACATCCTTTGCTGATACTAAGAACAGAAGTAGTAACTGTTCTTTGAAACTCCTTCCGTCGGGCATGGGCGATGTAGGAAATATTGTATTTTAAAAAGTGGAGGACATTGCGGCGCTTCGGACTTTCCTCCTGTGTCCGACGGCAGGTCTAAAATCAACCGACCTGCGGCCCGGCGTGTTTCCCTCCCTTCCGTTCCCCGCAGTGCGGCAATATCGCGCGGCCTTTTCCGTAAGTTGTCAGGCGCGCGAAACGCTGACCATACCGCCAGCGCCACACCGACAGGTCGGATTAACAATAATCGGCAATGCAAAGATTTTTCGCATTGCCGATTTCATATACCCTCCCTTCCCCGCACCGGCTGAGGTGCAGAACGCCGCGGTTAATTCCGCGGCGTTGTTTTTTATATCCCGGTTCATATCACATGTCACGGGTCTCAGGTCATAATGAATACACGTTTATCCCTTGTGACGTTTGACTTTCGACTCAAAAAAATGGTGTTGAAATTCAACGCGTACGGTGGCATAATGCCGTCGCTTGTCTGCTGTGCTGAAGGCATCCTGATTGAGCGAGAGCAGAGATATGCCGCATGCCGCAAAAGATTTTTTTGCACCATACCGCGAAGACCCGAACCTGCTCGGCCTTTTGGTCCGATTCAGAATTCTGAACACGCACTCCGACGAAGATAAACGCTTCATTTCGACCCTGCTCAGCCGGTTGCGCCGCAAACAGCGTTACGACGGCTCCGTGGACGGTTCGGTTGTAGGGACGTGCCAGATCCTGCGCCGCTTCAGCGGGCTCGGCGTCTCGCCCGATAAGCCGGGGGTTGAAAGCGCGATTAAATGGCTTCGCTCGATTGTCGCCTCGGGCGCGAGGCTTGTGCCGGGGCCGCGCAAAAGCGTCAGGCTCGAAGGCGGTTTTATTCCTGTTCCTCTTGAAGAGCGGGATAAGTACGTTAAGAAAGAGACGAAGTTTTATCAATATGATACGCTTGGCGGCAACTGGCCTGACGTTCGGGCGGCGTTTGCGAACGGACTTGGATTCCTGGGCCTGGAACTGGAAGCGCTTTTCCGTTACAAAGTAAGCCCGGAAGATTCCGACATTGCGCCGGTTAATGAGCGGATTATGTCCATGCAACTGGACGACGGTTCCTGGCCTGCGCCGGGGGCGGGTGGGCGAGTCGCCTCGACCGTAATGGTGTTGCGCGCGCTGTCCGGCAAGGAGTCTCTTGTGAAGCTGGGGGCTGCGGCGTCGGCGCTCGAATTCCTTTCCGCGCACCAGGCGCAGAGCGGGCATTTCGTTGTCAGGCGCACGCCCGGCGGGCCAAAGAAGCGATTGAGCCGCGTGGCTGAGGCTTATATCGTCGAGACGGTTTCCCGCTTTCCGGGCGAGCTTGCGAAAGAAATCGTGCGTAAGCTTTCCGGCTCCCTGCTCAACGAGCGCCGGTCCGACGGCACGTGGGGCCGCGGCCCGGACCGCTGGCTTCCGACATGGCGAATCGTAAGCGCATTCGCCAGGACCGGTATCGTCACACCCTAGTTCCCGTCGCGGTCAAGCCGCCCTGTTTTTCTCAGCGGGAGAAAGCCACAATGATGCGTATGACTAGAATAATAATCGCCTTTTTCCTTGTTGCGTTCGCTTCCTGCACGACTGCCCGAACGCAAAAAGCGGGATCGGATAAAAAGGAAAAGCCGTCCGCACTGACCAGGTATGTTAATGCAGACGACGGCGCGTACAAATGGGAAAGAGTCGGTGAGATTAAGCTTCCCGGGGGCGCTGTCGCCTACGAGCTTAATCTTACCTCGCAGAAGTGGCGTGGTATTACGTGGAAACATACGGTTTACGTTGTCAGGCCGGAGAAGGTCGAGAAGCAGCCGTCGCTTGCCGTTATGATGGTTCTGGGGGGGAGCAACAGGGACCGCAAAACCGGTAAGCTGAAAGAAAGGGAGCCCGGGCAACCGAGAAGAAGACATCTGAGCAATGAATTGAGAATCGTAGCGCAGCTGGCAAACCAGGTCGGACTCCCCATCGCAGGCGTTATGGATATTCCAAACCAGCCCCTGTTCGGGGGTCTTCGCGAAGACGACATTATCGCGCACACTTTCGTGAAATACTTCGAGACGCGGGATGAGACATGGCCGCTTCTGTTGCCGATGGTGAAGGGCGCGGTAAAGGCGATGGATGCGGTCGAGGAATTCCTGAAAAAAGATTGCGACATAAGCATTTCAGGCTTTGTCGTGACCGGTGCGTCGAAACGCGGCTGGACGACCTGGCTGACGCCGGTCGTTGATGAGCGCGTCAAGGCGATTGCGCCGATCGTGTACGACAACCTTGACCTGCGCTCGCAGATGAAGCACCAGCTCGAGATGTGGGGGGAGTTCAGCCGGAAAATCGCGCCGTATACAAAACGCAACCTCCCGCAGCAACTCGTCGAGAAGGAAGACTGGGGTACTTCGCTCGGGGAAATTGTCGATCCGTTCACTTTTCGCGAAAAACTGTCGCTGCCCAAATTTATTTTTATCGGCACCAACGATGATTACTGGCCGCTTGACGCCCTGAACCTTTACTGGGGCGGTCTGGAGGGCGAGAAGCACGTTTTATACTGCCCCAACGACGGCCACGGACTGAAGAACGGGATGATGACGGCAGTCAAGTCGATAATCGCGTTTACTCTAATGGTGGACAGGCGATTAAAATGGCCCAAGCTGGTATGGGAGTTTGCAGAGATAAACGGGCGACTGTCCGTCAGGGTGGGCTCCGACATCGAGCCCCTTCACGTGCGCACCTGGGTCGCGACTTCGGATTCGACGGATTTCAGGGAATCAAAATGGAAACCTTATGGAATGAAAAAGGAAAAAACTGAATATACATACTCATATGACCGTAAAAGCCCTGAGAAAGGCTGCGTTGCGATACTGGCCGTGGCCACGTATTCAGTCGACGATGATATTACATATGCCCTTGCGACGAACGTGAAAATTTTCCACTCTGACAAGAGCAGGAAAAGCACTGTACCTGCCGGGAAGAATTAGGATGTGAACGGAGCGGGCATGAACGGCGGAGATTACAGAAAAGTGCTTCAAATGTGTCTGGAGGCTGTCGAGCGCTGGCATGCGAAAGCACCCGTGTCCGAGGCTGATTCAACGACAAGTCTGCCGTTTGAAAAAATAGAACCGGTGCTTGAAGAATATTTCGACCGCCTTGTTGAGTCTTATCCATTCTACAGCCCCTTCTACGCCGGGCAGATGATGAAGCCGCCGCACCCGGTCGCGGTGGCAGCGTATTTCGCCGCGATGCATATTAACCCGAACAATCACGCGCTCGACGGCGGGCCCGCGACGTCTTCGATGGAGATCGAAGCGGTTGACGAGCTTGCGCAGATGTTCGATTTTCCGCAGCATCTCGGCCACCTCACCGGCGGCGGCACGGTCGCGAACCTCGAAGCGCTGTGGGTGGCGAAGAATCTGCATCCCGACAAGGCGATCGCTTTCAGCAGGCAGTGCCATTACACGCACCCGCGGCTTTGCGAGGTAATAGGCGCGCGGGGAATCGTAATCGAAAACGACGAGTCCGGACGGATGGATTTGAACGACCTCGAGGCGAAACTGAAAACGGAAAATGTCGGCACCGTCGTCGCGACGGTCGGCACGACCGGCCTGGGCGCGGTCGACCCGGTTGACGAGCTTGTGCTGCTCAAGGAGAAGCACGGTATTCGCGTTCACGCCGACGCGGCCTACGGTGGTTTTTTCAAACTGCTCGCCGATGCCGACGAACCGCTGATAAATCCCGGGCCGTTCAGGTGCCTGAAAGATTGCGACAGCATCGTAATCGACCCGCACAAGCACGGGCTGCAGGCTTACAGCTGCGGGTGCGTGATTTTCGCCGACCCGGCGGTCGGGCGTTTCTACAGGCACGATTCGCCTTACACATATTTCACGTCGAAGGATTTGCACCTCGGCGAAATAAGCCTCGAATGTTCACGCGCCGGCGCGGCCGCAGCCGCGCTTTGGGTGACGCTGAAATGCTTTCCGCTCAGGACCGATGAAGGCTTCGGGCCGATACTGGCAAAATGCCGCAAAGCCGCTATGGAATGGTCGAAGCTGATGAAGGAAAGTGGTAAATTTGAAATGCTTGTCGAGCCCGAGCTCGATATCGTCGCCTATTTTCCGCGTGCGGATAAAGCCTCAACAGCTTCTGCCCTTTCAGAAAAACTCTTTACCGCTGCAATGAACCATCCTGAAAAGCCTGTCTGGACCGCGAAGATGAAAATATCGCCGCCGCTTCTGGGCGACAGGTTCGGGAAAGATTTCTGGGACACGCCCGATATGACCGTCCTTCGCGGCGTCCTGATGAAACCCGAGCACCTGGATTATGTGCCCGAAATCGTGAAACGGCTGGTCGGGCATCTCGAGGAGATATCTTAGTTAGCGGCGCCGCTTGCGGCGCGTTGATATGTAGGGGGCAAAGAACAGGCGCGTGCCTTGCCCCTACAACGCCGCGCAAGCGCGGCCGCTAACTGTTTTCCATCTCAATACCGGTCTTGGTAATTAGCACTTTTTCGAACGTTTCGTCTGTAAATTCAAAAATGTGTTCAAGCACCAATGCCGCGCGGACCATGAAACCGTCGACCACGTCGGTCGAAAATTTAATCTGACCGCTGGCGACGCTGATGTCCTGCACGAAAATTTTCAAATCCATCGGGGCTCTGTCGTCCTGTTTGCGCATGACAGGCATTTCGTCGAGTTTTTCGAAATTATAAATAGATTTCTCCAGTTGGGCCGGCGGAATTTCAAGTTGAGAAATATCAACGCTGTAAGTGGTTGCGGTTATCGCCTGCTGAAGCGACGATTGCTGCGGTTGTATTTCCGTGACGCGCGTTATCTCGAGTCCTTCCGGCACCTCGGCGCGGAGCCGGTCCAGGATTTTGTTCGGTTCGACTTCTTCGTTCAAAAAAACGTCGGCAAGTTCCGCCTCGCTTGCGATTCCGACCGGCAGGGGCGGCGAGAACACGAGCCGCATCTGCGGGTGGAAACCGCGGGTGAACCGCAGCGGAAGTTTTGTACGCCGGAGCGCTTTTTCGAAAACAGACTTCAATTCAAGGTGGCCGAGAAAAATTGCCTTTCCGAATTTCCTGAACGTGATGCGATAGCGGGAAAAGGTTTCGGGCTGCGGGGAAATATCCTGCCCGCTTTTCCGTTCGGGCAAGGCGGGCGCATCGGCTGCAAGCCTGGTTTCAGTTCCACTGGAATCGCATGCGCCGCAATCGACACAGCCGCCGACGCGGCAGTCCGGCGTCGGCTCGGCTCGGTGCGCTTTCTCCCGCTCGGATTCGAGAAATTTCCTGTCAATACGCATGTCGATGTGGTCCCACGGCAGGGGGTCGGCGACTTCCTTTGTGCCGAGGGCTTTATCAAGGTCAATCCCTGCGGCGGCGAATGACTCGTTCCATGCTTCTTTGTTGAAGTAATCCGTCCACGCGCAGAATTTTGCGCCGCGTTTGTGAAGCTCGAGAAGAAGTCTGCCGCACTCACGCCCGCCGCGGGCGAGAACGCCTTCCACGACGGATGTGCGCGCATCGTGGTATTTCCATTTGATGCCCGACCCGCCGAGCTCTGTTCGCAGGAACGACTGCCGCCTGTGGATCTCATCGAGCGGAAGCATAGCCTCCCATTGAAAGGGTGTGAAAGGTTTCGGCACGAACGTTGAGGCCGAGGCCGTCACCTTTGCGCCCTTGCCGGCCGCGCTTTTGATTTTTTTTGAAAGCTCAACAATCCCTTTGATATCTTTCTCCGTTTCAGTCGGGAGGCCGATGATGAAATAGAGCTTGAACTGTTTCCATCCCATCCCGGCAAGCGCGGTTACTTCTGCTATCATCTGTTCTTCGTCGATGACCTTGTTTATCACGCGGCGCAACCGGTCCGTCGCGGCCTCGGGCGCGAGGGTGAAGCCGGTCTTGCGGAAGCGGGCCAGCTCGGAGGCAAGCGATTTCTCGAGCGTTCCGAAGCGCATCGAGGGGAGCGAGATTTCTACACGTCTCTCTTCGCATTCGTCTACAAGCGCGCGCAGAGTTTCGCCGAGCCGGGTGTAGTCGCCGGTCGTGAGCGCCATGAGCGAGAGTTCTTCGTGCCCGGTATTATCGAGCGCGGCGCAGGCGTAACCGATTACGTTTTTGGGCGAGCGTTCCCGCACCGGGCGGTAATACATACCGGCTTCGCAGAAGCGGCATCCCCGCGTGCAGCCGCGGGCGACTTCGACCGCGATCCGGTTATGTACGGCCTCGGCAAGCGGTATTACCGGCTTGTCCGGCAGCGGATAATTATCAAGATCGGCGGCAACGCGCCGCGTCGGCGTGGGAAAGCTCTGCGTGCGCGTAAGCATCCCGGTAAATTTTCCATTCTCATATTGCGGGTCGAAGAAAGACGGGACATACATGCCGCCGATATATGCTATTGCTTCGACGATTTTATTACGCGGCCATTTCTTTTCCCTGGCCTCGGTCAGCACGTCCGCGAGCTCGGAAAAGACCGGTTCAGCGTCGCCGAGGTAGAATGCGTCGATGAAATCGGAAAGCGGCTCAGGGTTCGCGGCCGAGCATCCGCCCGCGATTACTATCGGGTCGCCGTCTCTGCGGTCTCCCGCGAGAACCGGCACGCCGCCGAGGTCGAGCATGTTCAGGACGTTCGTGGCGGCGAGTTCGTGCGAGAGCGTAAAACCGATTATATCGAAATCCGAAAGCGGGGTACCGGTCTCGAGCGTGGAAAGTTTCTGATTCGCTTTTCTTATTTCCTCTTCCGCGTCGAACCATGGTGCGAATACGCGCTCGGCGTAAACACGCCTGTCGCTGTTGAACCCGTGATAGACGATGGAATATCCGAGATGGCTCATGCCTATTTCGTAGACGTCCGGGAAGGCGAGCGCGATGCGGCAATTGACCTTCGCCGGGTCTTTCATGATAGAGCCGACTTCCCCGCCGATATACCGCGTCGGCCTCTGCACCCGGCCGAATCCCGGAAATGGATCAGGGTGTCTTTCCTTCTTTTCCATTCTTGCATTATAACCGGGCGGGATGCAGCGGTCAATGAAGAGAAGGTTGGGGTTCACAGGCTTGCTATAGCAGACTTCAAAATGCAACGACAAGTAAAAGCGGGAAGACGATAAAAACCAGGAAAATGACGGTTGCCAGAGTGCTGACAATCAACAGTTTCAGGAAATTCGTGGGTTCGCTTTTGTGGGTTCCGTACCAGATTGCCGCCGCGACCGCTGCTATGCTGGCTACGTAAACGGAAACAAATTTTGCAAGTATTTCCAAACCCGTACCGCGCAGGAAAAAACCCGTAAAAACTCCGTAGACAAATGCCAGAGTAATACAGATGACAATCGCCAGGATAATGGGAGATGAGCGGTCGTAGGCGTCTTTGGAATAGAATTTTCCGATAAACCGATCGACTACCCAACAGCCGGCAATGCATCCGCCGGTGCTCGTAAAAAGCAGCACAGTAAGGAACAGGAGTCCCGGGTCGGCGTTGGATGCATCTGCAAGCGGCAGTAACATCATCATACATTGTTACTTTACACATTCCACAAGGCAGGCGTCAATCTTTTTGTAGCTGCGTGTCGTGATGATATATGGTTGAAAAACACCCCGGCATTCATCATAATAGCTCCACTGTTTTCACATTTCTCAAGGAGAAGGAAATGAAACGCAGTACAGCTGTAAAGCTCATGATCGCCGTAACGGTTTTCGTCCTGGCACTGAATCTTGCAGGCGGGTGCGGGGACAAGAAGAGAAGAACCTTTTTCCCGAAAGTCGGCTCCATTTATATGCCTTATACGCTCAGCGGCGAACTTAAATGCGGTCTGTCGAAAACGGTTCCGACCATCGACGGTGATATCAACGAGGCGGAATGGCTCGACGCGAACGCCTACAAGGCAACGCTCCCGTGGGTTGATGCGGGTTTTGTGGAGACCGGAAACACCACGAAAGCGCTTGTCCTTGTCAAGAACGACGGCGACAACCTTTACATGGCGTTTCGCTACGAGGACGATATCTGGGACGCGGAGCTCGATTGCAGCAATAACCCCGCGGTGATCGATATCTTCGGCATCGCGTTTGACGAGGACAATTCCGGCACGATCGACCCGGGCGAGGACCGCAAGGGTTTTGTTGCAATATGGGCAGGCGGGTTTTTCGACAAGTACGGCGATAACGGTTCCGATACGGACAGCCGCTTTGACGGTAACGGGCGGATGCGCTACCACGCTTCCGAAAAGCGGTTTCATGTCGAGATGAAGATTCCGCTTAACTCGGGCGATCCGAACGATATCGCGATTACGCCCGGCGATGCGATCGGCGTTCAAATCACCATGTATGACGGTTTTGACCCGGGAATGGCTACAATACGGGGGCAGACCGCCCTTTTCCATGAGTTGCCTAATATTATCGGAACGCTTGTGACCGTTGCCGCGACTCCCTCCACGCCGCCGAGCCTGCCCGCGTTTACCGGCAGGCTGGCCTTTATCTCGCAGCGTGACTTTGAAAAGGGAGACATCTACGTTTACGACTTCGACTGTGATTCGCTTATACGGGTCACCGATGGGAACACGATACCGGCGCACGATATTTACAAGGACGGCGTCTCGATCTCCAACGACGGGCAGTGGGTTGCTTTCCACGGCGCGCCGACATGGGACGATTTCGGCAACTACGAAATTTATAAGATACGTACGGACGGGGCGCTGCTTACGAAGCTGACCAACAGCGCCGGCGTGCTGGACGGGCACCCGGCGTGGTCGCCGGACGATTCCGAGATTTCGTACTCAAAATTCACCAACCCGGACGCGGCCGATATCTTCGTCATGGATCCCGGCAACGGTATGGACCTAAGAAGGTTGACGGATACCCTCACGGATGAAAACGATTCCGACTGGTCGCCCGACGGGACAAAAATCATTTTCAAGAGTAAGCGGTGGACCGGGGTTGAGCAGTTGGCGCTTATGGATTCGGACGGCGACTCCTCGACCTGGCCGGGCGGGAAAAACGTCGTGCGGCTCACCGATAACATTTATTCCGACCACGACGGCGTATACACGGCTGACGGTGAGTGGATTCTTTTCGAGCGTTACATCGGCCCCGGGTTCTGGACCGACTCGGTGGCGCTGCTGTGGGGTCCGGATAACTCGCTGTGGTGCGAAACGAACTGGGAAATCTGGGGCGTGCGGCCCGACGGCTCGGAAGTGAAGCGCCTCAACCTCGCGCACCCGTGCATCAGCGCCGAGTGGCTACCGGTCGGCGAGCGGAGCGCGGAAAACGGTTGTGTATTCCTGCGGGGGTGGGGCCTCGATTACACGGAAATCCTCCGCATCCCGCCCGGCGGCGGCGAGCCCGTCCGCCTGATCCCCGACATGACGCGGGTTACGTATATGGATTGGAAGTGAGAATTGAAATGTAACTTATTGTAGGGGCACAGCGCGCGCGTGTTTTGTGCCCCTGCATATTCTGTTATTACTCGAACTGGCTTGCCCTTTTGATGAGTTTGATTTCCTCTTCGAGAATTCCCGGCTGCCACGCTTCGTCTTCACCGATAATCGTAAATAGCAGCTCGCCGTCCTCGAGGACGTTGATATCGCCGATGGCGCCGCGACCGCTCCCGTTCATTTCGGATTCGTATTCGACGAGGTCGCCGTGTATGAACGGCGTCTCGAATTCAACCTGGAATTTACCGTTGTCCAGCCGCATTACCTTCATGTTTACCTCCGGTGAGTTTCGCACTGCGAAAGTTACATTTATTTGTTTTTCGACTTTGTGCGCCCGGCGATGACTCGCCATTCTTCGATCCGGGTTTTATCTGGCGGGGCAACATTTTTTATAACAGTATTCTGGATTGAGTTCGGGCCTTTTGTCACTTCGACGTCAGCCGTATTGCTTTTTGTGTACGAAACCAGCAGGGCGGCTGCGGTTTTTAAACTCTCAGGGGATTTTGCGCCCCTGCAAAGAACGGAAGGCCCCGGTATATCTATCGGCTCGAGAAGTACGTCGTCGTCGTTGACAAGGCGCTCGATTTCAAGGTTTTCAGGTTCGTTCCGCCCGACGACGATTTTCGCTCCGCCCGGCAGGCGAAAGTGCCTGCCATAGCTCAGGAGCCGGGCGGAATTCAAATCAGCGTCCGGCTCGTACTCGAGCATGTCTTTGAAGCGCGCGGCGAACTCGACATCAGTAAGCTGGCAACCGCCGCTGGGGCACAGATAATCTTTTAACCCAAGCTCCTCGGCCAGCCTGAACTGCGGCCGGCGGTTACGTCCCTGAATGGATTTAAGCTTGTCCCGGTCAATAACGCCTTTCTGCTCCGGGATTGAAGGCGGCAGAAGATGTGCACAGAGCGGGCGGACAATGAATCCTTCAAGTCCGGATTCTTTTTCAATAAGCATCATCGTATGTTTTCTCTGGGACATGGGCCGCTGGCCGAGGACTTCTCCCGTAGCAATAAAGTCGGCGCCGATTTCCCTCATGTATTCGCCGGCACGCCTGAAGGTGTAAATCCGGCAGTCGATGCAGGGATTCACGCCGCGGCCCCGGCCGAAGCGGGGTTTCTTGACCAGTTCAAAATAATCTTCGCCCTTGGCAAACACCTTCAGCGGAATGTCGAGTTGTTTTGCGGCCGTTTGCGCGGCGGAGCAACTGAATGATTTCGGCGTGCAGCGGCAGAACTGGGAAACGAAGTTCACGGCTTCAACTTCGAAGCCGAGCTCCAGCAGCAGTTTGCCCGCAAGCGTGCTGTCAAGGCCTCCTGATAGTAGCAGAATTGCCTTAGCCATAATCGACGAAACTACTCTTATTGTGTCGGGTTTTCAACCAATTTCCAGCGCGGGTGGAAACGGAGAGTGCATCCAAAAATTGCAGTCAACTGGCTGATATCATGATGACGGTTTTGGGGGTGATATGAATCTTTCGGGATTGCCACCGGGCTGTTTTTTTACTGGTCAAGTTCTTCTGCTTTTTTGAAATCCGCGTCTGCGCCCTCCTGGTTCCCGTTCTCCAGCCTGGCGGCCCCTCGTTCCTGGTAGGCATCGGCGTATTCGGGATCGATTTCGATCGCTTTGCTCAGGTCGGCGATCGCGCCGTCGCAGTCGCCCATCTGCAGCTTCGCAGCTCCCCGGCCGCAATAGGATATCTCGTCTTTCGGGTCGACCTCGATCGCCTTACTGAAATCTTCGATTGCATTATCGAGCTGGCCCAGGCCGATCCTTATGCTTCCCCGCCCGGCGTATGCCAATCCCTCGTCGGGATTCAGCTCGATGGCCGTGTTGAAGTCCCTGAGGGCGCCGAACGTGTCATCAAGCTGCAGCTTGACCAGCCCCCGCATTGCGTAGTTCCGGGCAATGTCCGGGTCGAGTGCAATAGCCGAGTTGAAACTCTGGAGCGCGCCTTCCAGATCGCCTTTCTCAAGTTTTTCAGCTCCCTTCAGAAGGCAGAGGTTTCCCGCCAGCGAGCCGTCGTCTTCATCATCCCGGCTGCCATGAGTAGAGAATCCGACATATGCAGCCACCGCGAAGATGACAATAACGCCTCCGATGATTGCAAGCACCAGCCTGTTGTCTTTCTTCGCAGGATAATATTCGCGCGGCCTTCGTTGCCTGCTTACCGGCCGACGCCTTCTCTGGTAGGGCATGGTTATTCCAAGAATATTATCGTTATTTAGCTACTGCTTGCGCCTGTAGCAGCCTTGGTATTATTATAAAAAGAAATTGTAGAAGTCAGCCGGAAATAATAGTATCATGAAAAGGTCTTGGATGCAAATACTAACACCGGATGACGGAAGGACCCTGTCGAGGATGTGGTGAAGCTGATTGCGCCGCTGGTGCGGGTCATTACGATGCTTCGGAATTGAAACCTGCAAGTCGGGTAATGTGTGTCTGGGTACAGGAGAATATAGGGAGGCGATATGGCAGAGCACAAAGTTGTTGACTTCTACAAGAGAATGAGCAGCGGCACGAAGATGATTTCTCTGACTGCCGCAGGCCTGGTTGTTTTCATTGTTCTTATTGTCATTGTTATTCTTTTCACTGTTACGAGCGTGGGGGAGAAGGATGTGGGCCTGGTCTCGGTAACGCTCGGCGCGAACCTGCCCGCGGGGACGGTAATCGCGACAGATAACGAAAAAGGCCCGCAGGCGTGGACACTCGGGCCCGGCTACCATTTCTTCTACTGGCCGTGGAAGTACGACATTAAAAAAGCGCCCGTCACCGAGATAAAGGAAGGGTTTGTCGGCATACTTACCGCTGTTGACGGCAAGCCGTTGCCGCCGGGTCAGACCTTCGCGCCGGAATGGCCGGAAAAAGAATTCGGCAAGATGCTTGACTCGCAGTATTTCCTTACGGACGGGAAGGGTTATAAGGGACCCCAGACGTCTGTCCTGCCGCCGGGCGCGTACCGCTTGAACACCGAGCACTTCCGGGTCAAGATTATGCCTGCCGTGAACATCGAAGTCGGAAAGGTCGGGGTTATAAAATCAAACGTCGGCAAAGAACCTGAAACGGGAGCGCTCACCGTGCCGGACCGCACCTACCGGGGAATAGTTTTAATACCCCTTTCCCGCGGTATGTACTATCTCAACACCGACGCGTATGAAGTCAACCGGATAAGCGTCCAGAAAGAGACGCTGAGTTTCAACCCCCTGATCAAGGGGGAATCCGGTTACGGTCAGATAACCGTCCGCAGCCAGGACGGGTTCGAGGCCCCGATTGACGTGGATATCATCTACCAGGTACTGGAAGAGAACGCCCCCGAGATAGTTGCCCGCTTCGTCGACAACAAAGGCCTCGAGAAGAGCCTCGTGAGGCCGACTATCCGGGCCGAATTCCGCAACGCGGCAGGCAAAGTGCCGATGCTCAATTTCATCCTCCAGCGCGAGCAGCAGGAAAAACTCGTCCTGCAAAATCTGTCGGCGAGGCTCAAGCAGCACAAGGTCGAAATCCACGAGGTTTACATCCGCGATATAGATTTCAGCAAGGACCCGCAACTCGCGGCTCTCCTGAAGACCCAGACGGACCGTGAAATTGCGGACCAGAATAAGACTACATACATACGCCAGCAGGAAGCTGCCAAAGAAAAGAAGGTCCTCAACCGCACGGAACAGGAGGCGGAAGAAGAGAGAAAGGTAGTCATTGCCGAGCAGAAGATAATTATTGCCGAGCAGGAGGCGGACGCCGCGGAGAAAAAGGCCGATGGCGAAGCACGCGCAATCGAGCGCACCGCCCAGGCGGAGGCGAAAAAAGTTGAGCTCCTCGGCGACGCCGAGGCGGTGGCTTACGGGAAACTGGCAAAGGAACTCGGAAAGGAAAACATAGCGCTGCTCGAGTTCCTCAAAGAAATTGCCGCCGGCAACATCAAGGTGGTTCCCGACGTCTCCGTCTCAGGCAGCCAGGGCTCCCTGCTCGACGCGCTTATGGGAAACTACCTGAAGCAGCAGAAAAACAACGAAAAGAAGTAATCCCCAGGCCCCGGGGCCTGACTCGTTTCCTGAATCAGTCGCGTCGGGGAGGGGCAGGAATTAAAAAAACTTGGGGCGCCGTCCGGCGCCGCAAGTTCTGAAAGTAGAGAGTAGAAAGGAGACCGCAGGAGAACGGGTTATTGCCGATTCGGATACCGTTCTCCTTTTAATGTCTTTTTCTTTGCTCTACTTTCTCCTCTCTACTGTTCTCCTGCTCTGCCCAAATAAAATACCGCAGGCGGGGATTTTATCCCTTGACCACCAGCACTTCCTGCCCCAGAATTTCAAACATGGTCAGAAGGGAGATAAGCCAGGCAAGAGTAGACTCCGCACCCTGGTTGGCATTTGGGCCGTGGGGTTGCAGGCCGTCGCGGCAGCCTCCGGTCTTGAAGTCATAAATCACGGCATGGAGATCGTTTCTGCCGAGGAACCATGCCAGGCCCCGCCGCGACTCCCCGAGCCACTTCCTATCGCCGGTGGAGCGGAAGGCCTCAGTGCACGCCTCCACGAGCGCCATGATATCAATGGGCTGCTGGTCGAAATTGGATCGGATACCGCCGCGGGTAAACCAGCCCGAGTTTCCAATGACCGAGAGATGGCCGTCCGGCACGGTCTGTTGTTCAAGAAGCCATTCGAGGAGCTTGAGGCCGGTCTCATGCATCTTTGCGTCCGGAATCCACTGGCCGGAGAGGATAAGTGCATGGGGCAGCTTCGCATTGGCGTAAGTCACGGTCTCCTCGCACCAGGGCCAGTCATTATCCGCGTTCCTGATGAAGGCCTTATGCAGCTTTTCGGCCAGGACGCTGCGCAGCCGACGGACGGTGGCATCGCCGCCGTATACGTCGAGGTATGCGTGTAAGCCGACCAGAATGAAGGCCCATGCCCGCGGAGATGAGAAGGGCTCGACCTTGCGGAGCCCCTCGAGGAAAAGCCGGGTCGCCATATCGCGGATGGCGTCATTCGGCGCGTGCTTCACCCCGACACCAAGGCTCCAGATGGCGCGGGCATGCGAGTCCTCGCTTCCAATTTCTTCGAGCCAGGTCCGCTCGTATGACATGAAGTTGCGGAACCTCTCGGTCTTGAGGTTAAATGCATGGAAGAGGAACGCGAGGTACTTGTGGATGAGTGGAATGACGCTCTCGTCCTTGCGCATGGAGTAGTACATACTGGTTGCGATAAGGGCCCGGGCGTTGTCGTCTACACAGTAACCGTGGTAGCGGTTGGGCGTGGAGTAGTTGGCGTGCTGGAGGATGCCGGTGTCGTCGGTGAGGGATCGGAGGTGTGCAAGGTTAACTTCCGGCAGCTCGTCGAGAATCTTCGGGGTCCTGGCCTCGCCGTGCGCGGGTTTCGGCGAACTGACGCAGCGCTCGAGGGCGCTGACCGCAAGTTCGAGGTACTGTCGCGCCACTTCCTTCCACACCATCGGCCGGGTGGACTGGTAAGCCCGCTTGCGCATGGCGTTGCGTTCAAGGTCGTTTTCGAGCAGTTCGCTTATCTCCCGGGCCATGGCGCCTGGATCGCCAAAGGGCACCAACCGACCGCGCTCTTCAGCCAGAAGTTCTTCGGCATACCAGTATGGTGTTGATACAACCGCCTTCCCCGAGCCGATAGCGTAGGCCAGCGTTCCGGATGTTACCTGCGCCGGTGAGATATATGGTGTAACGTAGATATCCGCTGCACCGATGTACTGGACGAGCACCTCGAGGCTGACAAAGTGGTTGTGGAAAAGCACGTGGTCCTCGAGGCCAAGCTTGCTTACTCTCTGCAGGAGACCGTGGCGGTAAGCGTCGCCGGTCGCCATCTTAACGTGAGGGTGGGTGGCGCCGAGTATAATGTAGACCGCATCTGGGTGCTTTGCCAGAATCTCAGGCATCGCGTCGATCATGTGTTCGATGCCCTTGCCGGGGCTGAGGAGGCCGAAGGAAAGGATGACCTTGCGGTCCTCCACGCCGAACTGGTCCTTGTGGAAGCTCGGGTCGACGAAGGCGACGTCCGGGATGCCGTGCGGGATGAGCTGGATCTGCGACTCGGGTACCGCAAACGTATCAAGCAGGATGTCGTGGGCCTTGTTGCTCATGACGACGAACCGTTCGGAATATTTTGCCAACTCGTGAATAATCACGCGCTGTTCGTCCGACGGCTCCGTAAGCACCGTGTGAAGCGTCGTCAGAATCGGCATCCTGAGGTGTTTCAGGAGGTGGAGAATGTGGGCGCCCTGCTTACCGCCGAAGATGCCGAACTCGTGCTGAAGGATTACGACATCAAACTGGTAGACGTTGATAAAGTCCGCGGCGCGGAGGTAGTCGGATTGGACGTTCGCGCGGAGCTCGAACTTGACGCGCTCGGGGTAGGAATATCCGCCGGGGATATCATCCATTGCGAGTGCAAGGACATCACCCTGGTCCCCGAGCTTCTCGCTCAGCGCGTTGCAGAGGTCGGTTGTAAAAGTGGCGATGCCGCACAGCCGCGGCAGGTAGTTGCCTATCACAGCAACGGAATTGAGCTCATACTTTTTCTTTTTATCCGGCATAAATCGTCCAAAAAAATCGTGATAAGTGATAGGTTAATAGGTGATAAGGATATAAATAATTTTCTTATCTCTTATCACTTATTTTTGACGCTCGACGCTTGACGCTCGACCCTCGACGCGTTAGAACTCCGGGCGGATGTAGACCGGCTTGCCTTCACGGACCTCGCGGCTCGCCAGTTGGTACGCCTCGAGGTATTGCCTTGCAACCACTTCCCAACTGACCGTCTCATCAAGATACTTTTTCAGGTTTTCGCCCAAACGCATGCGCAACCCTTCGTCAGTTGCGAGCCTGATGACCTTTTCCCTCAGCCCCGCTTTGTGGGTGAAGAGGAGCCCGCCTTCGCTCTCCACGGTTTGAGCGGTAAGGCCCTCCATCGGAGCAGTGGAGATGTACGGCTTATTGAGGGCGATAATCCTCGCAAGCGTCCCGGACTGGGTCTCGTCCAGGCTCGGCAGGACGATGAAGTCGCAGACGGCCATTGCTTTGTAGTAAAGCTCTCCGCGGGGCACGAACTCGAAGTACCTGGCCATGCCCTCGGACTCAAGGAGCTTGATCTCGCTTACGTACTTCTCATAGTCTGACTTGTGGTTCGGGTCGCGCATCGAGCCGGCGGCGAACAGGAACCATTCCTCCCCCGTCTCCTCCCGTATCTCGTGGTAGATGTCCTCCCACATGCTCGTGAGGATATCCCAGCGCTTGTTCGACTGTATCCATCCGACGAGGCCGATGATGTGCTTCCCGGCGTACTCACCGAGCCCGAGTTCGCGCTTGAGATTGTCGACTTCGCTAATTGCCCAGCGGAAGTCCGGCCGCGCGCCGTGAGGGATAATCATGATGTTTTCCGGAACCTTCCAGTCCCGGCCCTCGAAACTCCAGCGCAGACGCCACTTCTGGTAGTGGCACTTGAAAAGGAGGACGGAGCACTTCTCGGCGAGTTCCTTGACGAAAATCTCTTCCTGGTCCCTCATCCTGCCGTGGATGGTATGCGGCTCGACAACTGTCGGGTAGCCGCTGAGCAGGTCGAGCATCTTGAGGAACCCGCGGTTCCCGTCGCCTTCGCCCTTGTCGTTTATGTAGTTGTAAAGGCCGTACTCGTGCTCGATGTGGATGACCTCGGGGTCGAGTTCTTTAACTGTTTCGACGACCGGGACGTACCAGTCCTCGCGGCTCATGTCGATGACAGGCTTGACGAACTCGCCCTCGCCGTCGGTGTGAGAAATGACATAGGCCGGGCGCGCGGGATCAGCCTTGCAGATAAACTCCAGTGCCTCCTCGGCGAACGTTGCGATGCCGCAAAGGCGCGGCGGCCAGCTTGAAATCATCACAATTGGGCGCATGTCATCAGTTCTCCCAGGTGTACCAGCACGGCAACGCTATTTTTGTCATTGCGAGCAAAGCGAAGCAATCTCAATAAGAAGTACCGAGTATCGAGTGAAAAATCCCCTAATCATTTCTTTACTCGAACCTCGAAACTTCTTTTTATTTTCTTTACTCGAAACTCGGCACTCGGTACTCGAAACTTCTTTATATTACATGGGTTGCCGCGGCCGGTCAAGACACATCTTGATAAGGTCGTCGATTTGCGCCGTGCCAACGCACATGACCGTGTCCGCTCCTCCCCAGTATATTTTCAGCGTCCCGTCGTTCTCCGGCACCGCGCCGCAGCAGAAAACCACGTTGGGCACGTAACCCGTGATCTCCCACGGGTCCTCGGGCTGAAGTATCCATTCATCCGAGACGCCGAGCACCTTTGACGGGTCTTCAAGGTCGTGAAGCGCCACTCCGAGGCGATAGACCGACCCGCTCATGGTGGAAAAGACTCCGTGGTAGATGTGCAGCCATCCGCGGTCGGTTTTTATCGGGGTTGCGCCGGGGCCGATTTTCATCTCGTCCCAGTGGTATTGCACGGGCTTCATTACCACTTTCGAATCGCCCCAGTGGACGAGGTCCGGCGAGTAGGTAATCCAGATCGACCACGGGGATATCTCCGAATGCGGTCTGTCGAGCCGGGCGTAGCGGCCATCAAATTTCCCGGGGAAGATAGCGACGTTTCTCAGGTCCGCCTGTGTGATGAGCGCGATTCGCTCGACGGACTCGAAGTCTTTTGTTTTTGCAAGCGCCACCCGCACGCCGTGCCGGGAGTACGCGCTGAAGGTGAGTAGATACTCGCCCTCGAGCGGGCAGATGCGGACGTCTTCCACCCCGTACTCCTCGTACAGGGCGAAGTCGCCCTCGCCGAAGGGCACGAGGAACGGCTCAGGGCGGACCTTGAAGGAAAAGCCGTCGTCGCTTTCCGCCATGCCGATAATCGAGCGGCCGTTTCGCAAGTGCGAGCGAAAGAGCATTATGTACCGCCCCTCGTGCTTGACCACGCCGGCGTTGTGCACGGTCTCCACCGGGTAGGGAACGTCGCGCTTCGTGAGTATCGGGTTTTTCTCGTAGCGTTTGACGACCGGCTCATTCATGGGAAGCCCCGGCTTCCTTGATTACACGTTCGTAGACCTTGATATATTGGTCTGCCATGTTTTCGGCGGTAAAGCGCTCCTCCACCACCTTGCGGCAGTGGGCGCGGTCGATCTTTTCCACTTTCTCTACGGCGTCCACGGCCTCTTCCACGCTGGAAACGAGGAGGCCATTTACGCCGTTTTCAATCAGCTCCGGCATGCTGCCGCGGTTCATGGCAATTACCGGCGTGCCGCAGGCCATCGATTCCACGACCGAGAACCCGAAAGGCTCATCGAAATTGATTGGATGCAGCAACGCATACGCATCGCCCAGCAGCTCGTCGCGCAGCTCGGGGCCTGCGCTGCCGACGTAGGAAATCCGCTCGCCGTCGATGTGTGGTTTTATCCATTGCTCGAAATACTCCTGGTCCTGAATCACACCGGCAATGACGAGCTTTCGGCCGGCGCGCTTTGCGATTTCTATCGCCTCACGGGCGCCTTTGTCGTTGTGGATACGTCCGAAGAAAAGCAGGTAGTCACCGCCCTCCGGCCGAAAAGTGAAGTTTTCAAGGTCGATGCCGTGGTGGATGGTGGCAATGTAATCCAGCTCATGCGAACGGTCAGCGTCGCTGATTGAGACATAAAAGACCTTGCCGTTGTACTTCCTGTACACGGGCAGAATCTTCGGCGACGAGAAACCGTGGATCGTCGTCAGTACCGGAATGCTTACGAGGCCGGAGTAGGTGAGCGGCAGGAAGTCGAAGCTGTTGTGAATCAGGTCGAAGTCGCCTGCGCGCTCGAAAACCTCCGAGATGTGAAGGCACTCCCACACCTTGGGGTCGATGGACTTGTCTTCCTCGTAGCCCCGCTCGCAGACGGCGTGGAGCCTGGCACGGGTTTTCGAGTCGGCGGTTGCAAACAAGGTCACGTCCACGCCCTTTTCCACGAGGGCCTCCGTTAAGAGCGAAACGAAGCGCTCCCACGGGCCGTAGTGGCGCGGCGGCGTCCTCCATGCAACGGGTGAAAGCATAGCAACTCGCATATTCAGTTATCCAGTTATTCAGTTATCCAGTTATTCAGTTATTACTGATTTACTGATTCACTTATTTTTCAGCCAATCGAGGATCTCGGCGAGGCTCCCTGTCGCAAGCGCCAGGCAGCTGTCAGCTCCGCCGTAGTAGATGCGCAGTTGGTCGCCTTCCAGCGTCCACCCGCATGGGAAGACGACGTTACCCACGTCTCCGACCCTCTCATACAACGTCTCGGGCCCGAAGACCCATTCGTCCGAGCGGCAGACGACCCTGGTCGGGTCATCAAGATCGAGAAGAGCAAGGCCCAGCCGGTAGATGCAGCCGCTCGCGGTTTCGCGCACACCATGATAAAGCAGGAGCCAGCCCTCGTCAGTCTTCAAGGGTGGCGTCGAGAGGCCGATCTTGTTCGCGTCCCACCAGCCGCCCTGGCGCGCCCGGAGCAGGACACGATGGTCGCCCCAGTGCCTGAGGTCCGGCGAGAACGAAATCCAGATGTGCGCGCCCACACCGGGCCCCGCCGGAACGGGCCGGTGCAGCATGGTGTAGCGCCCATCAAACTTCGCTCCAAAGAGCGCGGCGTCTTTGTTCTCCGGCGGGAGCACGGGGCCCATGCGCTCGAACTTTTTGAAGTCCTCTGTCAACGCGAGCGACACCAGCGGTGCGAGGTCCGAGTAAGCCGTGTAGGCGACGGCCCATTTGCCGAGGTCTTCGATGAAGGTGATGCGGGCATCCTCGATACCCCAGGCCTCCTCGGGGTATTTGTTCCCGTCGCCGAGAAGAGTCGGCTTCTTGTCGATGTTCCAGTCGGTAACGCCGCCTGCGCTCCTCGCGGCAGTGAGGTGGGAAAAGCCCCGCCTGTCCTCAATACGCAGAAGAAGCAGAGTCTCGCCTTCAAGTCTCGCGGCGGCCGCGTTGAAGATCGTGTTGGCGGGATAGGGAATGTCCTTTGCCGTAATAATCGGGTTGCCCGGATGCCGCGTAAAAAGCTCTCGATTGCTGTTTTTCATTGCAGACACTTGTCCCTGGACGTCCTTTCGCATACTGTATACACTTGACACAAGATATCACTACTCGGGAACCGGGTCAAAGATATAATTCAATGAATGCCTTTCTATTCAAAGGAGTTTCCGTATTGAAAAGGTTTCAGAAAGCGGCAGAAAGATCGTGGAAAAAATATGAATCCGGATGTGGTTTATTGCCGATTCGGATACCGTTCTCCTTTTAATGTCTTTTTCTTTGCTCTACTTTCTCCTCTCTACTGTTCTCCTGCTCTACCAAAATAAAAAGGCCGCATGCGGCCTTTTATTTTGGTCGGGGCGAGTGGACAGAGTTAGAACTTTTTTCCGGTGAGTACATTTCCGTCTTTTCGGCCGAAATTCCATCATATCTTACTGAATTCATAGAGGTAATGTCAAGTGCATAAATATTTATCGCACCATTATGGATCATTTCGTGAGTTCTCCCACCCCATTTCGAGGTGTATGTAAAACGACAGCCTACCCTCAGAATCGATTTTCCTTGGACGTGGGTGGGGGGTTGCGCTGCGTACGCGCATTTCTGGAGGCGTTTGATAGCAAAGTATTAGACCGCTTATTCGGATGCGTGTATGGAGCGAGAAAGGAGTTTTTCAATGAAGCAATGCAAGCGTTGCGGGACTGATTTCACACCTATACGACCGGATCACAAGTTCTGTTGTGAGAGGTGCCGGGTCGAGTTTCACACAATATCAAGGAGGCTGGCACAGAACTGGCCTTCGTTGTGTGAAGAACTGAGGCAGGCCGGATACGCAGAAGCAGCAGAATATCTCAGAAACCGGCTTGCGAAAGGTGCTTGAGTCCCGGCCTTTCCAGCATAGTAAGAAGTGTGCCGAGGGGTCACCGAAATTTGTTAGCCGGCTTTCATCGAGGCTTTGGGGATGCAATAATCCGATATTCCAAAATTAACAAGAACCTGATGGAAAAAAGGAAGTATCCGAGGTATAATATTAACCATATTTTCGATATGTTCCTGTGATGATGTATATAGTAAACGGCGCGCATGTTAAGCATCCTAGAGGCTGCAACGGATTATAGCCGCGAGTATGAATAAACACATTCGCACAACTCTGGTAATCCTTACGGCAACAATCGTTGGTTTTGCATTGATTATATGTTCCCCGGATTCTTTCGGGGATCCTGCCGGAAAAAGCAAAAAGATCTATCTGACATTCGACCGCAACGCTGTTAAGGTCACAAAAAGGAATGGCCGGGACGTTGTTACCCTCAAAATGCCGCGATGCGGATATCCTGCCGATAAACCGGGTTCACCTGAGTTGCCTGCGTGTTTTGTCCGCGTTGCAGTACCGATCAATGCGAAGTTCAATAACGTTACAATAAGCAATTTCAACAAGCAGAAGTTGCCGGGAACTTATAATCCGGATTTCGTAAAACCGGTCTGCCGGCCCGGACAGACGGCTCCACCTGCGAGCGCCAGCCAGGATATCTATAATGGAGAAAATACCTATCCTGTGCAGGTCGTAAAGTTTCTCCGAACAGGAATAATCCGGGGGTATAAAATATTCTTCTTCCGGGTTAATCCGGTACAATTCCAGCCTAAAACAGGTGAACTGGTTTTATACGACAGCATCACGCTTGATATCAAGTATACAACCGCAAAGCCAAAGAAATCTATTCTGAAGCCCCGGAAAAAAAGCGGACTATTCAGAAAACTCCTATCTCGAGCCGTAAGCAATCCTGAAGACCTCGGTGGCCCTGACCCCGGTGATACAGGCGGCCCGGGAGATCCAAAACCTGCTGAAGGTTCACCCGAACCGTTTGGTCCCGGCGGACAAATAGACTATCTAATTGTCTGCTGCGATGCTTTCAAGGGCGAATTCCAGGTACTCGCGGACTGGAAAAAAAAGAAAGGCGTACCGTCGAAAATAGTAACTACCGAGTCTATTGCAGCCGATTACACCGGTGAGGACACTCAGGAAAAAATCAAGAAATGCATAATCGACTATGTCACCAACAACGGAACCGTTTACGTGCTCCTCGGAGGTGACATCGACACAATTCCCCCGAGATACTGCTACGGGGAGGTTTATCTTGGGGACAACAACTATGAGATAGACCACGCACCCACCGACCTGTACTACTCAGGGCTTGACGATATTTACTGGAACGATGACAACGATTCGTACGTAGCGGATACTACCGGTGATTCCATCGATATGGAACCGGACGTCTTCGTCGGCAGATACAGTTGTAAAAGTACTGCTCACGTCCAGGCGTACGTCGAAAAGGTTCTCGATTACGAGAAGAATGCGCCTGCAAGTGGATTCTGCAGGGAAATCCTGCTGACCGGAGCTGAATTATGGGGTAGGTCCGGCGGCGACAGCGACGCGGAAATCTGGACGATGCGCATGTACGACGATTGCATTGCTCCATTCTGGACGCCGGTCAAGACGGAGCTTTTCGATACGACTCCAGGGGTAAACCTGACGGCAACCAGGCTTTCCAGCGAGATCAACCTCGGTTACGCCTTTCTGAACATGGCGACCCACGGAAACGTCCCCATCTGGTCCATGGAAACGGGTGGGAATTACCACACGGATAATGCTTCCGTGCAGACGAACGACGGGCAATGCGGCCTGGTCTATACAATTGCATGCGTCACCAACGGGTTCGACAGCTGGACTTTCGGGGACGACAATATGAACTGCCTCAGCGAGGGATTTACCCGCAATCCCAACGGCGGTGCCGTTGGATTCATCGGCAGCAGTCGGTACGGATGGGGCGTTCCGAGTTCCAGTCTTGGCGGATCGTCATTCGACTACAACAGAGTATTTTACGAAAAACTCCTCGGAGAAGACCTTTATCACCTCGGGGAAGCATTTGCCGAGCACAAATGGCAACTCGCCGATCTGTGCGGGCAATACAACTCGCACAGGTGGCTACAGTTTTATATAAACCTCATGGGCGATCCGGAGCTTCCGATATGGACGGACAACCCGCAGACGATGACCGTTATCTATCCGCCCGAGATTCCGACAGGTAACCAGACCATATACGTCAAGGCCGAACCGAACGCTCACGTCTGCCTGTGGAAAACGGTGGACGATACCGACGAAGTATATGTATTCGGAGACGCCGATGCATCAGGCGTATTCGAGGCCATTATCAATCCGGCGACCGAAGGGATACTCAAGCTTACGGTAACAAAACATAACTTCACTCCCTTTGAGGCGGACATTGACGTTGTGGCCAACGCTTTGCTGTACGTATCCACTGTCGCTCTCCCGGGCGGAGAAGTGGACAAACCCTATTCCGCCATGCTCGCGGCCACCGGGGGGACACCCCCCTATACGTGGAGCATCATATCGGGCAGCCTTCCGGCCAGCCTTACCCTGTATGGCAACGGCTCGATAACGGGCAGCCCCGACGCCACCGGAAGCTGGACGTTTACCGTTCAGGTTGAAGATAGCCTTTACGATACGCACACCCGGGAATTAACTATTGATGTAGTACTTGACACACCGGTCATCCAGGCTTTTCCCCTGCCCGAATACAACGGAAACTACAGGGTTAACTGGACCAGCAGTAATGTCCCTGACCGGTATGAACTTCAGGAATCAAGCAGCTTCAGCAACCTGATCCAGGACGATGCGGAATCGGGAATCGGGCAATGGATTGTCGATAATTTTCAGGTTTCATCGGCCCGGTACTACAGCAACGCCAACAGTTTCTTCGGCGGTACCGGCAACAATATCAGTCATTCAATGACCTATGGCAGCCCGATCACGGTGGGAGGCACGACCGAACTGAGTTTCTGGACATGGTTTGACATCGAAGTCAACTACGATTACGCATATTGTGAAATTTCAACGAACGGCGGCAGCACCTGGAAGAAACTGAAAATCTATTCCGGTGACGGCACGACATGGACCAGGGAAACAATCGACCTTTCTCCATATGCGGGAAAACTCATACAACTGCGGTTCAGATATGATACGGACGGAAGCATACTGGAAGAGGGTTTTTACGTTGATGACATCGAAGTAACGGGTCTTTCAATTTACGACTGGATTTCCCTTTCAGGTTCAATTACCGATAAATTCTATGATATAAGCGGCCGCGCGTCGGGAGGTACATGCTACTACCGCGTAAAAGCGTTTCGCAATCTCGATTCGAGCGGGTGGAGCGGAATCGAATCCATCACTGTTTCTCCAAACGGAATCTTCGTCGATTTTTCGGTGGACAAGATTTTGGCAAAACCCTATGAAGACCTGACCTACATGTTCAGGTATGACAACGACAGCCCCGAAGATATCGGCACCTTCGTTATCGAAGCGCCTGTACCTGAGCATACCACCTACCTCGCCGACAGTGCGGAAAGCGCGAACAGCCTGCATGCGGGCGGCGTTACCGTCTCATATTGGGATGGGGCGGCGTGGCAGGACGATAGCTGGGATAACGTCAATGCTGAATCGGTACAAAAAATCAGATGGACGTTTTCCGACCCGGTTGGGATGGATTCGGGAGCCGAGTTTGAAGGCATATGCGATGGTCCTTTCCCGGATACGGATTCGGGAGAGGTTGTTTTTAAAGTGAAAGTCGATTAGGCTTCTTTTTAGAAAGGAAAGAAAAATGGGAAAGCAGCACATTCTCAAGGCAGTACAGTCGGTTCTGTGCGTCGCGGTTATCATTCTGGGGGCCCAGGGAGCTTTTGCAGCCGGCACTCCTTCCGGAACGGAAATAACCGGAAACGGTTCCGGCACGTGGAGCGGCGGGACGAAAGACAGCGGAGCTGCCACAACGACGGTGGAAGCTGCATACGCGATGCAAATGACGCTGAATCCTGCTTCGGATTCAGGAATTCATGGTACGAATGTGATCTATACATTCAAGGTGAAGAACGTCTCGAATTGCCTGGATAACCTGACCTTTACAATCACCGGTAATGCGTGGACCACCGCGTTGAGCGCGGATTACACAGGCGATTTGGCTGCCGATGCCGAATTCACGCTTGATGTAACCGTGACTGTTCCTCTGGGGGCTGCCGATGGAGAAACTGACAGCTTCACCCTGACTATTAGAAACCAGGGAGGCGCCGGGACCGAAGATAACTGGCCGGCCGCCGGCAACGATACTCTTGCGCGTCCGCCGATAGTTACGACTGCTCTGGCTCCGGATGTCGGACTCGCAGTAGCCGTCGACAAAGCCACCGCCAAACCGTATGAAGACCTCACATATACGGCGAGTTATTCGAACACGGGTGGCGCGAACGCCAGCAGCGTGGAATTGACCTTTGCGATACCCGCAAACACCGTGTTTGAAGGTACTATTAGTTTCGTATCAGGCGTTGCCTATACGGTATATTATTCTGAACTGACGACCGGAGACAGCGACTGGACTACTGTTGTCCCGGATCCGCTTGCGCTGGTCATGCGGATCAAGTTCGTATTGAACGATAACCTGATGGCCAGTGTTTCAGGTTCGTTCACATTTATGGTAACGATTAAGTAGAAACGGTTCCGAGGTCTGCGAGGACGTTACTAAAAACATGCGAAGAGTCTTTATACTACTTGCGCCACTCGTGGTGCTATCCGTGGCATTTGCTGCGGGTACCGGCTCCGGCACGCAGATAGAATTCGGCGGTGACAGGGGTATTCCCGGCATTGCCGACATGCCGGGGGATTTCATCGTCACCTATAGAAGCGGAACTGCCTCTCGTGCTGCTTTCTCAAATACCATAACGACGACAGTCGCTTCAGGTTTCGATCTCTCTGTTCTGCCTGAGCCGGTGGATATAACGACACCGCCGGATGAAAAAGTTTATTACCCGTATGCAATTACCAACAACGCAAACTGTGCGGACCAGGTTTCAATCGAGGCACTCAACAGCGGCGGCGGACCCTGGCCACTGGCCCTTATCAATGACAATGGCATGGGAAACGGAACTGCCGCCGACGGGATACACCAGCCCGGGGAAACCGACCTGTTGCCTCCGGTCGTGACGCTCGATCCGGGTGAAAGCGTGCATTTCTTCCTTGAAGTGAGCGTGCCTGCGGGCGAATCGGACCACGCATTCTCTGACAATACGGTAATCGTGAAAAACCAGAACGGAGCAGGCGCTGAAGACGACTGGCCTTCGACAAACGGGCGAGACAGCCAGTCGCATCAGACGACGACGACCTGCGTCCTGACCCCGTTGATTACTATTAATTCCGTTATTCCGGCTTCGATTTCGATTGGAGCGGATGCGACGATTTCATGGACGGCAAACAAGAATGCCGACTTCTACGTCGAGCTTGGAGGAAACGGCGCGAGAGGAACGGGCCTGCAGTTGGCCGAAGGTAAATGCGATGCTGACGTTGAGATTCAAACGCAAATAAGCGAAGGTGATCTACCTGATAACGGAAAGTCGACCCTTTATGTAATAATCGAATCGGTTGACGGAGCAGCTTTTGCCTCCTGCGAAATTACAGACGACCAGGAGGCGCCGGTAATCGAATTAATAAGAGTAACAATCAGCGGATCTATTACTGATTCCTCCGTCAAGACAGTGATGGTGAACGGAACGGAGCATCCGGTAACGGACGGTAAATACTCGGTGACCATCGAGGCGCCCGTAGGTTCGGAAATTGAAATCACGGCAAAATCCTCAAGCGGTTATACTGCAACCCGGAAGGTGAGAGTCACAAAGTAATGAAAACAACGTGGAAAATAATAACGCTGCTTCTCTTGGCCGCAATGCTGCCTGTGTATTCCGGATGCAGCCGGAAGAAAAAGACCAGGTATCCGATTATCCCGATGCCAAAAGCATTTGAGATCAGCGTAGACTCTATCCGGGTGGAAGGGAGTGTAACTGATCAGCTTTCTGAAACCGTATCCCTAACGCTGGACAGTACTGCCGTTTCGTTATCCGGTAACAGCTTTGACGAAACCGTCGACATGAGAGAGAGGAAAGAATTTACCCTTGAAGCCGTCGATGAAGCCGGAAACAGGGAAACCCTGACAATCGAAGCGGTAGAGCAATAACTTTTCATTATACATTTCAGCAACCTTCAGGGAAGTCCCAGAATAAAGGCGGCTATGTCGACCCCTCAGAAGAGAATAAAACTCTCCGTGGTCGCGGTCCAAAGCAAAAAACCCCCTCGTAGCAGAGTTCCCTAAAATTGTTGGACATAAACTACCCTTTAAGTAGTAGACACGCTTCCAGCGTGGCGTTCTGCTCTCATTGAGCCCGCCAAGACAGGTGTTTCAGCATTCGCAGAGGTGCCGCCAGTATGCAATCCCACGAGAAGAATTTTGCCAAGCACATCAACACAGGCCTGAAAGCGTTTGAACTTTCGCAAACGCTTCCAGAAAGGTTCGTTACGTTTAATCCGCACAAAAAACGCCAGTTACTCCAAACAACCTGTTTGAACTTAACCTTCGATGGCGTAAGTGTAGTTCCTGAATACAGAAAGCCCTTCGACATTCTTGCCGAAGGGCTGTCCGTCCAATCGGGTCGGGGCGACTCGCCACAATCAAAAGGAAATATAGCACCCGTCGAAATCGTTGTCAAGCTAGAACGCTGGAAGCCAAGGTGCGCATAGAGTTAGCGTAAATTCCCGGTTTTATTGCCTGTCAATGCCTCCACTCAGAAGCACTTTTCTTTTTGAATATACCCCGTCAAAACCTTTCCCTATTGAATAACGCATGCTAACTCGTTTGATGCCAACGTTCTTTATTGAACGATTCGCGTTTCATGCACGGGTTTTCAACTTTTCTCATTAACAATATCGTGCAATTTTCGCCTTTGACCTCTGTGCGTTTAGTGCAAAAAGGAATCCAACCAGAATCCATGGTTAATACCTTGAATGGGTATAATTTCTTATCCGAAAATAAGTTGACAAGGTCATACCATCTTTATATCATATTTTATATAATTTTGTATGGCTTGGGGTTAGCCCAACTTTGCTTGTGGTAGAGGCTTTTATCCAGAATAGTATGGAGAGAAATATGGGTGATTTCTCACCATATTTCACTTCATCCAAAGAAAATATCTACCAGCACAGACGAAAAGTTCCTTTGCGGAAGGAGATGTGATATGAATAGTAAAGGACGCTTAACCTGGCTAATTATCGGCGGTGTTGCAGTTATCATTATTGTTATCGTTCTTATTATAAATACTCTATCTACATCAAAAACAACTATTACAATCGGCGCAATATCTCCTTTTTCAGGTGATGGAGCCAATTATGGAAAAGCGGCTCGAACTGCAATTGATCTTGCCTTGGAAGAAATTAATGCTGAAGGCGGGATTGATGGCAAAAAACTCACGGTTACATATGAAGATGATAAAGGCAATCCCAAAGATGCACTATCGGCGTTTAAGAAACTTGCTTCAATAGACAAAGTTCCCGCAATTCTCGGCCCATTTTATTCCTCGAATGTTCTTGCATGCGCGCCCACAGCTGAAAAGTTAAAAGTCGTATTATTAACAGGAACTGCAACCAGTGATAATATTAGAAACGCTGGTGAATATGTATTCCGAGTTTGTCCAAGTAATGACGAACAGGCAAGGACGATAGCTAATTTTGCGTATAAAAAATTAGGCCTCAAGACATCTTATATTTTATACAGAAATGTTGATTACGGAGTTACACTGCGTGATAAATTTGAAAAGGCCTTTAAGGAACTTGGCGGATCGATTGTCGGTATGGAAGGTGTAGCTCCCGACGCAAAGGACATTAGAGCGCAATTAGCAAAGGTAAAAGCCTCGGCTCCTGACTTCATATTTGCAGCTGTTCATTACGCCGAAGGGGGTACATTGCTTCGTCAATCAAAAGAATTAGGTATTTCCAGCGTAATTATGGGAACTGATGGCGGATTTGATCCTCAATTATTTAAGATTGCAGGAAATGCTGCGGAAGGATCATATTGGGTAACAATTGGATGGGGTGATGAATCCTCAAATCCAGCAGTTGCGAAATTTAAAGAAGCATACAAGAAGAAATATGGCGAAGAACCTGGAGTTTACTCCGGACTCTTTTATGATGCCACACATGTCCTCGCTAAGGCCCTGTCTGCTGCATCAAAAAAAGATGGGCCAAGCATCCAAAAAGCTCTTTTGAAACTGAAATACGAAGGCCCAACAGGTATAACGGAATTCGATAGCTTTGGCGATGTGCAAAAACCTTTTACAATATACCGCGTCAAAAACGGGGAATTTACTCCTCTTCAGGAAAAGAAGTAGGACCATAACATAATCAGGAGAACTTGAATGACCAAGCGGTCGGCACTCTTGCGAGCACGTTCTAACATATCAAAAAAGCACCATTTGGAAATTAAGGCGCCCGAGAGCAATGATATAGCTTCTAACCATAATGGAAATATCCTCGCCAGAATAAAACCAACTGGCCCATTCCAAAAGACAAAGCGCCGTCCTGAGGCGGCTCGTGAACTCTAAGTTTGCATTACTGAGTTGAATAGCCTTCAGGTATAATTAATGGGCAAAAATTTCAAAGATTTTATCAAGGCATACCGCATACAAATTGTGAGCGGTTTTATTACTGTAATGGGCGCTATCGTATTTTTTTATGATGAGTTTAAAGAGTACCGCGACTTGGGTGTTGGTTTTTGGGGAAAGTTGTTGGATTTAAAAACCCTTGTGGGAGCGGTCTTTTTTTTATTTATATCGGCATTGGCTGTATATCTCGTTCTATGGATATTAGCTCAGCTACTTCAGCGACTGCCTTTGCATCCAAAAGTACGTACGGCGCGTCATGAGGGACAACATGAGTTTTCTAATCATCTAAACCGCGCCATAAAAGTGGCACGCCCAGGAAAATTTTTTAGCCCTAATCGATGGCAATGGAACAAATTAACAGCCGCTGCAATCCAGGGCTTAATGGATAAAAACGTAATTGAATTACATTGTGAACAAGGAAGAAAAGAATTCCCGGTGATATTTTGTAATTTTCAGGGATATGCGCATTCGGTCTCATCGGTTTTAGATTTGATAAGAGAGCTTAATTGCGAGAAGCCTTACCCCCAAGTCTGGACTATTCTAAAAAGGCCCATCTGGAACTGGTACATACCATTCCCTGTGGATTGGATTGATAATGGAAATACCTATTCAGGTAACATTACTTTTCCATGGTGGGAAAATTACAAGAGCACCATTAGAGAAATGAAGGGGGCGGAAGAACCAATAAAGCTTTATCGCTTGGTTGCTCATATTTTATCTCAAACCACTATTGAGGATGCCAAAGATTATTTTTTATTTGATACTAATGCCTTAACAATACCAAAGGCTAAAGAGCTAGCGGAGCAATACGATTATATTGAATGGCACCCTGATATACACCATATAATTAATTCTACATTTAATTATCAATCTTTGCCCAAAGAACTTCAACCGCATATCTATTTAATTGGTAAATATGCAGACGAGGACATGGATAAAACACAGGGCACTCGACTTATTGATCATTTTCATGAATCATTTCATGATCATTCTGAAGACCCAAGCCCTGGAGACGGCGGTGTTTTTATCCGCTACCTTGATTCTCTACCAGAAAGATTGCGCCACTACGATGATATTTTCATTGTAAGGCTTTCAGAAACATCTGGATTTGGCATGGTTTTTATTGATGACGAAAGCCGTGATGTTAACGGCATGCGTTTTCTGCCGGAATATGAACTTAAAGAAGAAGGGGATCCTCCTGGCCTACTTCCTCTTGTGAAAGAAGCTTGGACGACTGGGAAACCGGATTTTTGTATATGTAGAGAAGAATAATATGCGTAATAAGGCGATACTACTATTTCCTCCTAATTGGAGTTTTTGCACTCCTGGGCCTCATCTTGCTTTACCTTTGCTAGCAGGATCTGTAAGCAGCATAAGCTGCCCGGTTGAGGCTTGGGATTTAAATCAATTGTTCTACCAGACGTATTCATCGCCTCCAAAGAACGATAGAATCATCGAAGCTTCATCGCAAAATAATTATGAAGCTCTAGACGAGTTATACTTCAAATGGGAAGATGAGTTAAAAAATGTTGGAAGTTCTTTGGGTAATAATTCCGAATTCCGCTTATTATCAGGATATTGCTTCTCTGATTACTATTCATTGCCTCCCAACGAGATTGTGCGTGCCTTGGAAAATGGAACAGTATTTTCAGATATGTTTGATGAAATTGTTCTCCCGCAACTGGTTGATGTGGCACCATCAATAATTGGGGTTACAATCGCATCTGAGCAACAGATTATTCCAGCAATTGAGCTTCTAACAAAAGTGCGGGAATGCTTACCAGGCTGCATTTTATTGCTTGGAGGTAACGTTGTTACTCGTATAAGAAACTCATTAGCTTTTTCCACCATATCCGGGTTAGTTGACCAAATAGTATCTTTTCAAGGTGAAATGGCTTTTGCCAAAGCTGTAAATGCTGTGAATAAGTTTGGTGTGAAAAAAGCTCGCTCAGTTTTATCTAACGAAAGTGGTGATGAATTAATCCCTTATGAAAACTGGCCCATCCCATCATTTGATGGAATAGATTTCAATAAATATATTGGCATACCTGTTATTCCATATGCCTCCACGCGAGGTTGTTATTGGGGCAAGTGTCATTTTTGCGCAATACCTGCCGGATGGTCCCCAAATGGCTATGGAGGTTCTGCTCCTGCTGAATTTGTAGTATCTCAACTTACACAAATTGTCAGAGATACTTCCATACAAAGGATCAAATTCGTTGATGAAGCACTTATGCCTAGTAAAGCAGACAGTTTATGCAAATCGCTGAGCAAGTCACATCTGGACATTGAATGGGAGGCATATGCACGCCTGGAACCAAACTGGGAAAAGTTATCGTTTCTTGAAGAATTACATTCTTGTGGGTTACGGAAGCTCTATTTCGGGCTGGAGCAGGCACCGAGCGCAAATCGTAACTTATTAGGTAAATGCGATAATGGAAATCCCCTACGTATTCTTAAAGCCTGCTATGATGCCGGAATTATGGTACACCTTTTCTGTATGGTTGGTTATCCAGGGACTTCACGTAAAGATGCTGAGAACACTGTAGAATTTCTTATCGAACACGAACCACTAGTTGACACTGCTGATTTAGTTGCTTTTCGATTAGATCGAGGAACTAAAGTCCCCGGCGTTACACCAGTTCCCAATAAGGCTTCAGGCTGGTCAATGTCAGTACCCTATTTGCCTGGGAGGGAGAATGTGCTTTCATCGGAAGAAGTTGGAGAGCTTGAGGCTGAATGCCAGGAAGCGCTGTGGGAAACAGTTCCTCGCTTTTTACATCCGCTTTACCGAGTAATTGGTCATTGGAATAACCATACAATTAAGCCAAATAAAGACGAAACCTCACGACCGGGGCGAATATGCTTACCCAACTTATCCTGAATGCTTTCATATCGGCAAGCATATATATCCTAATCGCTGTTAGCTTCACAATAATATTTCGTGTTGTCCGGTTTTTCCATTTTACACATGCAGTTATTTTCACAGCAGGAGCATATTTTGTATTCTTCCTTCGAATGGAATTAAGCTTTCCATTTCTTATTGCCGTGCCAACCGCAATATTTGCATCAGCACTATTAGGATGCTTAATAGAATTAACGATTTATCGTTCGCTCAGGGCCAAATCTACCCCACCCCTTGTAATGCTACTTGTTTCTCTTGGAATTTATATCGTATTGCAAAATATTATATCTATAGCATTTGGAGACGACACAAAGATTATCAGAAGTAATTTAATCACGGAAGGATTTAATCTATTTGGGGCAAGAATAACCTTTATCCAGGGACTTACCATTTGCACTACTATCATTTTATTGCTCTTGTTGGTGTTGTTTCTAAAAATAACAAGAACTGGAAAAGCGATTCGAGCAGTATCAAGTGATCCAGAACTTGCTGCAATTTCAGGTATCGAAAGCAGTAGAATAATTATATGGGCTTTCGCGATAGGTTCGGCAATTTGTGGCTTGGCCGGTATTTTATTATCTTTTGATGTAGGAATGACACCTACAATGGGGCTGACAGCGCTCATGATGGGACTCGTAGTAGCCATTATAGGCGGCTTGGCTAATGTCTCCGGAATTGTTCTTGGTGGTTTACTACTGGGATTAGCACAGCAACTTGGTATATGGAAGTTCGGAGCTGAATGGCAGGATGCAATCGCTTTTGGTATTCTGCTGGGATTCCTGATTGTGAAGCCACAAGGAATTCTAGGAAAAAACACAAAAAAGGCGACGATTTAACCTGGGGATTGGATGGAATACGTATTTCATTTATTAATACTTATCGGCATCTATATTATTCTGTCCGTATCCCTAAACATGGTTGTAGGATATACAGGCCTGCTTTCAATGGCTCATGCTGCATTTTACGGTATTGGAGCATATGTTGCCGCAATCATGGCCATTAAATTAAACTGTGCCTTTGGGGTTACCGTACTATGCTCAATAATCTTTTCAATGTTTTTCGGAATCTTAATTGGAGTTTCAACACTTCGAATCAAGGGTGATTATTTTGTCATTGCCACATTTGCGTTCCAAGTCATAACTTTCAGCATATTAAACAATTGGGTAGGATTCACAGGAGGTCCAGACGGTATTCCGGGAATTCCCCAACCGGTTATTTTGGGATGGAGAGTCACATCAAGTATTGGATTTCTCCTTATTGTTGGCGGAATTTGTGCCATTATTATTTGGGGAGGACACCGTATTGGCAATTCGCCATTTGGACGAGTGTTAAAGGCAATTCGAGAGGATGAAATTTTTACGCAATCCAAAGGTAAAAGTGTAGAAACTTTTAAAATCCTGATATTTACATTAGGAGCTGGCATAGCAGCGCTTGCAGGTTCTTTGTATGCCTATTATGTAAGCTACATCAATCCGACCAGTTTTACTGTGATGGAATCTATATTTATCATATGTATTGTAATAATTGGAGGAGCGGGAAGTACCTGGGGGCCGGTTATCGGTGCGCTTGTCCTTGTTACATTGCCAGAGATACTTCGTTTTGTTGGATTGCCCAATTCAATTGCGGCAAATCTCCGGCAAATTCTTTATGGCGGACTTCTAGTAACGTTTATGATATGGCGACCACGTGGATTTTTAGGCAAATACGCTTTCCAGAATAGGGAGGCGAGGAAATGAGTGAAGAATTACTAATAATCCAAGGACTCGAAAAAAACTTTGATGGCATTAGAGCTCTTGCGGATTTTTCATGCTCGCTTTCACAGGGCCAAATACTTGGGCTCATCGGTCCCAACGGGGCAGGTAAGACAACCCTCCTTAACATCATTAGCGGATTTACGACTCCTGAGCGCGGAAATATTACTTTTAAAGGAATGAGTATTGTCAGGATGTCTCCGCATAAAATTGCCCGTGCTGGAATCGCCAGGACATTTCAAGATCTCCGGCTTATTCGGCAATTAAGTGTACTTGAAAATGTCCTATTATCATTCGAGAACCAACCGGGAGAGCACTTAGCAAACCTTTTCTTTAGATGGAAGCAAAGCAAAAAGCAAGAAGCCGCCATTCGAAATGAAGCACTTATACTTCTGGCCGAGGCTGGCCTTGCAGAGAAAGCAAATGACCAAGCAGAAAACCTATCTTATGGTCAACAGAAATTGTTAAGCCTTGTCTGTTGCCTCGCAGCTAAGGGAGATCTTGTGCTACTTGATGAACCGGTAGCTGGGATAGCACCTGAAATGATTGATAATATCCTTGGAATTATTCGTGATCTACCTCAAAAGAAGAAATCAGTTATCCTGATTGAGCATAACCTAGATGTCGTTATGCAAATATGTGATCGAATTATTTTCATGGATGCGGGAACCAAGATTTGTGAAGGCACGCCTGGTGAAGTCAGGAATGATGCTAAAGTTATCGAAGCATACACAGGCTGAGAAATCGTAATGCTGAAAATCAAAAAACTTGAGACAGGTTACGGCGAAAAGCAGATACTATTCGGGTTGACCTTAGAAATCCGTGAAGGTGAAATTGTTGCTTTAATCGGACCTAACGGAGCAGGCAAGTCGACAGCACTAAAAGCAGCCTGCAGCCTTCTACCCGTTTGGAGAGGCGAGATAATTTTTAATGATAATATTATTAATAATTATACAACAGCACAAAAAGTCGCAAAAGGAATTACGCTTGCCCCTCAAGCTAGTAGAGTTTTTGGTGATATGACCGTTATGGAGAATTTAGAAATTGCTGGATTCCAGCTTTCTCGAAGGGAATTTGCCAACCGTTTAACTCAAATATTTGAGATGTTCCCATTGTTAAAGGAACGTATTCGGCAATATGCCGGAAAACTGTCTGGGGGGGAACAGCAAATGCTGTCATTGGCCAGAGCCCTTGTCCCTAATCCTAAGATTCTTATGCTTGATGAACCTTCTCTGGGGTTATCACCGAAACTCGTCAATTCAATATTCAATAAAATAGTTGATATAAACATCAAAACAGGGGTAACCATTTTGATTGTGGAACAAAAAGTGCGTAAAGTGCTTGAAATCTGCCATAGAGTGTATTCTCTCAAATTGGGTAAGGTCTCATTCGAAGGCACTCCCAAAGAACTTGTCGAAGATAATCTGAAGTTGAAAAATCTTTTTTTGTGATCAACCGGCATTAATGGTTATGCCCTTTATAAAGGAAAGAGGCTTGACAGTACTCCAATAAGAGCTATTGTTTATGGTAATAAACGCTTTTAGAGTCCAGATAATGGAGGATAATGATATAAGCATAATTAAGCGTTAAGTTCATCAAAGGCATTGTGTCCTGGCCGACAAACTACCAGATTCCATATTTGCACCAGGATGGCAAAGCTTGGCGATGGTGCTTCCGCATTTTGCGGGAGCGCCGCCCAAGAGTTTGCTGTCGGTGCATGGGCCCTGGTAGGCCCGTCGGCCGGGAGTGACCTTGGTGTTGGCGCTCCCTTATTTTTTTAACTCCAGGAAGGAGGGAAATAATGAATGCAATAACGACACAGCGGAAACCAATGAACTTAATGGTGGAGAAAGAGCAAGGAGCCACACATCAGTGTGAATCCGAAAGCTGCTGCGCGCGCATTAATGACATCCGCGAAACCTTATCGAGGATACGCACGAAAGATCTCAAAGATATTTTTTGTCTATATGAGCATATGTCATCATTGGACCCATGCACCGAACGCTTGAAGAACGCTGCGGGCCTCCTACTCGGCCTAAAACAAGTATGGGAAACGACCCCGTAAAATGTGGTAATCTCGTTGCCCAGGAAGTAGATAACAAGGCCTCCTTGCCCACGCTACGTCTTTAACAGAACAGCGCAATCTCGCTCTTCTCTTTTCAGAACTCGCCCCCCGGAATATCACTTCAAATTTCATTCGATCCGGGGGACAAAAATGAAAAACGGGGAGAATTTTTTTGGAAATGCTCACCTTGATGTAAGACATTGGCAAAATATACCCGAGACCTCCGGTCGGTGGTACAGTTATAATCACGAAAGAAAAGACCGGCTGAAAAAAAATGAAATCTTATCGCTGTTTATACCGTTATTAAACAGGATCATTCTCAATGATTTGACATACAAGCAGCAACAGGCCCTCATCCTTCGTTTCCGCGGCCACACCCAGTCCGAAATCGCTGAGAAATTGAACATTTCCCAACCAGCGGTCAATCAACATTTAATCGGCAAAAAAAGGCGAGGAAAAAAAGTAGGCGGCGCGTTAAAGAAAATCAGGAAAAAATTGCTCATTCTATCCCAGCAATCGCAGGAGCCTTCCGATGAAGCAGAACTGATTCGGGTTGTTGGCACGTTGCTCGATCAGGCAATTACACGTAGAAAGGCAACTAATCTCTTACAGGAGTTTGCCAGTAGGATTTCTCATAAGATTAGCTCGGCCAGTTGAAAATCGTGACTCATTAATTAATATTCATAACCCACACCAGCGGCAAAATTCTACATGTTGTAGCCTTGGATAGCGTAAGCCACTAGATATAGGCTGAAAAATATTTTGAAAAAAATTCATTAAAAGTGCCTATAATTCCCCTTTCTTAATGGGGGGATCGGCTTTTTTCCTTGGCCGTGCTGCAAAGGAAGAGCTCGGCAATGCGTCCGTGCTTCTCAGTAACGCGATCCGCGAGTTCCGCAGAAAGTAATAATATGTGGTGGAAAAAACAAAAGAAAGCCCCGGGTGGGAAAAAAGCGATAACTTATTATCGCCACTCTGCACAAGACCGGCAGGAAAACTCCATTCCTATTCAACGGGAGCGGATAGGAAAGTTCGCTGATGATAATCGTATTGAGATTATCAAAGAATTTGAAGAGCCGGGAAAATCTGGTCTGTCAACCAAGGGCAGAGATGCCTTCCTTGAAATGATCGAGTATGTGATTGAGGGCAAGGAGGACTTCGATTATGTCCTGGTGCTTGATGCTACCCGATGGGGGCGATTCCAGAATCCGGACATTGCGGCGTATTATGCGGCGATGTGTCTGAATTACGGAAAACAAGTTGTCTATACGACAATGGGCTTCCGTGAAGAAGATGACCTCTTAGGTTTCCTGCACCTGAATATTGAACGATTTATGGCCGGCAATTACAGCCGCGAACTCAGCGTCAAAGTATTCAAGGGATGTGTGAAGATTGCCGAGCAGGGGTTCCGGGCGGGTGCTCCGCCACCGTATGGTCTTCATAGGCTTCTCCTGGATGAAAAACGCAACCCCGTTCAGATTCTGAAACCGGGACAAAGAAAAAGCATCCAAAACCAAAGGGTTACTTTGGCTCCGGGTGATAGAAAAGAAACATCTGTCGTCAGGAAAATATTTAACTCCTTTGTTAAAAAACGCTGTGCCCCGAAAGAAATTGCGGCTTCTCTTAATGACGGAAGTATTCTTTCTCCCGGTGGTAAAAAGTGGACGAGCAGTGCGATTCAGGCGATTTTGACCAATGAATTCTACATCGGAACAATGGTTTACAATAAGACACGGCAAAAGCTGCAATCTGGCACCAAGCAGAACCCCAGAGAAGAGTGGGTTCGCCAAGAAAATGCATTCAAGGGGATCATCAATAAGGCTTTGTTCACTCAGGCTCAAGAAAGAATCGAAGCCATGAATGCAGAGCACGAACGCAGGTATTCAGCCGAGGACATGCTCGCGAGGCTTGCGAAACTATATAAACGATATGGCAAAGCCGGCCCACGTCAGGTTGCTGCAGACAAGAAGATGGTGTCTCCAGCAACTTACACAAAGCATTTTCTGTCACTGGACATGGCATTTCAGAATATCTACAAAGATGTTCGGGATCGGGCCAGGCAATCAGTTGTCGATCAGCTCAGAACGTTGGCCAGGCAAGTTGAAGAGATTGACGATTACGTTGTCCTGAATGACAGTTTCAGCCTTCTCATTCAACCGTCGGTGCCTGTCTTTCACGGATATACCACCTATTGGTCGTTCCTGCCGGATTCCAGAAAAGAAGTGGATATCACCCTTGGGGTTCCCCTGTCCAATAGCGGGAAACACGATATTCTAGGTTATCTGACTTTTCCCAGGATGCTCGTAGACAGCCGCAACATCAAGCTCTTCAGTTCGAGTGACAGCAGACTCGAACTCTACGGGTGCCGCAACTTGGATATGATTGCGGCCCTTTTGGACTAGGAGGTCATACTATGAAAACGATTAAGATAATGCCAATGACAGAACGCAAATACGAGGATATACCGGTTGACAAGATCAAGGTGTTGAACCCTCGGAACAGAGGCAAGACTAAATTTCAGGAAATCATCCGGAGCATCAAGGAAGTAGGCTTGCTAAAGCCCATCCTTGTAAGTACGCGAAATTTCAAGAGAACAGGTCATTACGAATTGATCTGTGGCCAGGGGCGTTATCTCGCTTTCAAAGAGCTCGGGTACTCACATATTCCTGCGGAGATCAGAAGCTGTAGTAAAAAGGAGGCGCTGCTTTATTCCCTGGTTGAAAACATCGCTCGCGTACCGCCCGGGACGATGTGGTTTGCATACGAAATCAAACGGGTACACGATGAAGGCTGGTCATACGCTGAGATTAGCAAAATCGTCGGCAAATGCGAATCGTACATCCGGGACTATATCCGTCTGGTGGAACAGGGCGAAGCGAGGTTGATAAAAGGAGTGGAACAGGGGTTGTTCCCCATAACCTTTGCCATGTTGGTGGCAAGGTCGGATAATTCCACCATCCAGAATGTTCTTATGGACGCTTTCGATACAGGCATTATCAGCAGCAATAATACCAGTTCGGTCCGGAAGATTATAGAAACCAGAATCAAACGCGGAAAGCAGACAGGAAATAGAAGAGGGCGCTCGCGTCTGAAAAATTATTCGGTCAAAAACTTGAAGGCAGATATTTCCAAGATTACCAAGGAGAAAAGGTCATTCAACCATGAGGCAAACATAAAGGTGAATCGCCTGCTCACTCTCCTGGATGGAATCAATACTATTTGGAAGGACAAAAAACTGGTTGCCTTGTTAAAAGTCGAAGGGCTCGACCAGCGCCCCCGACTGAAAGGAGAGTATCATGTCTAAAAAGAACCCCGTCATGGAAAGAGTTCTGGCGTTGCATAATCTCCTGATGTCTCAGAAGCCCAAGAACGGAAGCTCTCCCGGCCTTGAACGTCTGAACAAGCTGATGTCGACAATCAAAAGGATCGGGCTTATCGAGAAAATGATGATCAGCGGTGGTAACGGAAGGTATCTCATCATCGACGGCCCTTCATGGGAAAACGCATGTCGGAATCTGGGAGTAGTAAAAGCGCCCAGCTTTGTCATGTGGGAAGAGATGGAGTTCCTTTCGTTTCTTCAATCACTTATTACTCTTCCGAGGAATAAAAAGAAGTCATCCAAGTCTGCCGACGCGAAACGAAAGCCAGCGGCGGGCCCCAAAACTCGGAATCGGGGAAGGATGTCGCCGAAGTAGACTGCTTCTAAGGAGGGAATCCCATGGCAAACGTTGTAAATGTACAGGGAAAAGATATTGCGATAGAGAATCTCGTCCCCCTGCGCGTAAGAGACATTAACCTGAAATCTCACGCGGGATTTGCCAGGATAGTGGCCACCATTAAGGCTGTCGGCCTGGTCGAACCTGTCTGCGTTTATAAAAAAAACGGGAAGTACAGCATCCTGGACGGCTATCTCAGATTTAAGGCTTTTGAAAAACTCGGCGTCAGGAAAGTTCCGTGTCGGGTCTTCAGCAATAAGAAAAATAAGGAAACATACACTTGGAACAAAAAGGTCAGTAGGATTTCGGCTGTACAAGAGAATAGAATGCTGCAAAAAGCCCTCAAAACCGTTGCCGAACCGGCCATTTCTGGGACCTTTGGCTTGCGGTCTATAAAATATCGGCTCGCGGCCACTGTGATTAAGCAACTGCATCTGAAAGTTATTAAAGTACTGGATGATAATTTTATGAGCCGGAAGTGCGCAGCGGAGTTCACCTATGTGAAGCCGAAGCGGCAACTTCAAATACTGAGAGAGATGCAGAAAAATAATGATTACAGCCGGTCGTTTGCCCGGGCCCTGGTAATCAAAACCCCTGAAAGTCTGCGCAATGGCGAAAAAAAGAAAAGGAAACCCTGGACGCAGGACCCCACGAAAGGGAAAGAGCTGGTTGCAAAGTTGGAAGAAGCCCAAAAAAGCCACGATTTCTACACTACTACGTATCACCGATATTCCACTGACCTATTAAAGACATGCAGCTACGTTGGGAAATTGATTACCAGCAAGAAGGTCAAGAAATACCTCAAAGATAAGTTCCCTGACGTTCTGGCGTGCTTTGAAAAAATCGTTCTAGAAACAGATGGGAGAAAAATTGATTGAAGAGTAATGCATTAGGTAGGACGTCCATTGCACCGATAATGTTTACTTATGTCTCCCCCAAAGTATTTCACGCAGCTAGTTCAGAAAAACGCTCTGGAATCTACTGAAAACATGGCTATGTTATGTTTGCACTAATCATTGTCATCAATTATCTTCCCGATTTGCTCAATCGCCTCATTGCCATTATACCTTTCAGTACCCATTTCTTCTGGGGTCATTTTGTCAGATGGCCACAGCTTCCATGCTGGTTCAATAATGTTATTAATGATTAATTCGCCGAGTTTAACCGCATATTCATCTTCGGCATTTTGTCCATTTAATATCCAGTGAGCATATCTCGTCGTGGCACCAGCAATGATGTCAGCCAACTGTAATCCGCACCAGTCACATGAGTCCTCCAAAGAAGTTTCTTTTACTTTCATCGGGAAAGTTGTATTTCTATTCCCAGTTCCTATAGAGACGGGTTTATTGTAGGGATTCATTAATGCTTCCCAAGTTTTATAATCCTGTGCAACTTCAGAAGAGCGGTCAAGCACAAGTGTAATATCTTTATCAACTTTATTGTTCCAGCGCGCAAGAAGTGTGAAATAACAGGTTATCATTACCTTTAGGCCATCCTCCAGATCAGAGAGTATGGATGTATTGAGCAGGCTATTTGAGAGCATAACTGGTGTTATCAAAATATCCAGTTGTCGTGGATATTTTCTTGATAACAGAGGACGGAAGAAATCTTCATAGGCCTCAGGAGTACGCTCTCGAACCAATTTCTGAAAATTAACCAGGAATTCATTGAAGAAATTCTCACTGGTAAATACGGGCAGAACCATCCATAACAAATTAGTCAGTGCGAGGTTTTCTCCCTCTGAAAGTAAGTCATGGCCAGTTATTTTCATTATTGGTTCGACAACAAGATCAACGAACTTCCCAAGGAGAGCATATGGTTTATGCATAATCAATACATCGATCTGGACGGAATCCTTAATGATGGAATCAAGAAACCGTAAAACCATCTCTTGCTGTTTTGGCCTCTTTGAGAGCTTCTTGTGTTTTAATTCCTTTGCTTGAATCTTGCTAAAGAATTCTTCGTGATATCCCTTGCTCTGCTCTTCAGAGATTTTTATGGTTGCTTCAACAAATACAGGTTGTTCAGGCTGAAGAAGGTCTTGGCCAGTATACCCACATTCATCTCCAAAGATTGTTTCCATTTCAGACCTTTCTAAATTAGGCGATAACTGCTTCTAGGCATATTGATGCAAGCGGGCAATCACTACAGCGAGGCTTTCTTATCAGGCAAATTGTGCTAGCAAGATCGAGAATTGCCCAGTTGAGTTTTGCGGGTGTCTTGCGTTGAACCACTTTTTTAGCAAGCTCCTGCAGATAAGGATCATATCGTATATCGGCCAGTTTTCTCGGCCCAAAGACTCTTTCTAATACACGGGCCATGTTAACATCAAGTAAGGGCTGCGGCGTTCCGTGGCAAAAGAGCAACACGGCGTTCGCAATGTACTGCCCGATACCAGGCAACGCTTCGATATCTTCTCGCCTTTTGGGGAATATGCCGTTTCTCTTGGTCATCTCCCGCGCCAATGCCTTGACCGATGCAGCCCTGCGACGCCAAAGCCCTATTGGTTGAAGATAGCGTTGAAGTCGTGCGACGCTTGCGGAGCCGAGATTCTTCCACGACGGAAATTCACGTACAAAGTTCGGGAAGAAGACCGCGATAGTTTCTGCCCGCGTTCTCTGCAGCAGTATTTCCGCAATGATGTATTGATACTTACTGGTCGAGGCCCTACGCCAGGGGAACTTCCGGCCGTATTTGCCGTACCAACAAAGTAATTTCTCCCTGAACTGCCGAATTAACCGAGGTTTAGGAAGCCGGATGATCATCCGCTCGAGTTTCTTGATCAAGAGCACCTTCCTTCTCGGCAATGAATTTCTCCAACCGTTTCCGAAACGCATCCGTATCTGGACCGAAGTGTGCTTCCCTGTGGCAATTTGGACAAATCCCCGTTACATGCATGATGTCATCGGGCCCTTCGTCTGCTAGCCGCTGAGTATGATGGACTTCAAGGTAAGGGGTCCGGTCAGGTCGATTGAAAGGGGCAGGTTGAAAACATGCTTCGCATATTCCTTTTGCCCGCGTCAATACGTAATGTGCGACAGATGCAGATCTTGATCGGTATTCCGCTCTAGTGTTATAAGTCGAGGAACTAGGTCGCCCTGCGGCTATTGCTTCGGCCTTGAGTGTTTCAATATCAACTTCTTCCCCAGCGCTGACAAGCAACCGGTTATTGCTTGCCATATTTTCAACCGGTATAAACAAGAACATCAGAAGACGATCTCCCCGACGAGAGCCTCTGCCCGTTACCCATTCATAACCTATTCTGTGGTACTCGCCAAGGAAGCGTTGCCTACCCTTCCAGGAGTGTTTAGGCTTCTATGTTTCAAAAAGTAGTATCATACCTTGATGCTCTGCAAGCACCTTATTGGGGCCTGTTAACCGCTGGTTACCACGCGAACCCTGCCCGCAGTATCGGAAAGTACCATCGGACCCCCAACCATCCTCGTACCCGGCAGTCTTGCCTGACCTTCCCCCCGCGAAAATCGCGATGTAAGAATGGATGTCGCGTCCATAGACGATCCCGCTTTGTCTCTGCTTGCTTCCAAGGAAGCGGAGTACTTCCTCACGGTCGTAACTTTCTCCTTGGACGAAGGGATGCATGTGTTAACCTCGGCTTACTTGCATTCCAACAAGAACACCCGGCCTTCCCGCTCCTCGGCAAGTCCTAAGCGCTCCAATTGTCGAACGAGGTTCCCTATCTGCAGCTTGGAAGGATCGAATCCCTCTGCCTCCGAAAGTTCTTCCCGTGTTGCAGTCCCAAGCTCTCGGAGCCTGGTCCATACCAGGTACAGCGGGTAGTTCATGGTGCGTAGAAGCGTGTGTGGATAATGACGGTTGTCCACAAAAGCCTGGAATCGATCAAGGTTGGCCACGTCTCCTTCACGCCCCTCGCAACGTATCAGCTTGACAATGTCTTTCACCCTGTTGCTATCCCTCTCGTTCCCGTGGAGAATCTTGGTTGCCATGGATGACGATACATCTTGCGGGAATTGGCTTGGATACTGAGAGGACAGAATCATACCAACACCATAGGCACGGCATTGCAGTACGAAGTCCGCCATGAATTCGTAATCCAACACACGGTGTGCCTCATCAATGACAAACAGTTGGCGAATCCTGCCGGACTGGGGAAGAGCATTAAAATAGGCATGTGCTGACATTACGATCAATTGCGCCAGTGCATTCTTTATCTCGTCGCTAGGAATCTGGCTTAGATCAATAATCATGGATCTTCCGGTTAGCTCGTGAAACGAAACCGCACGGCATTCTGGCCGGAATAGCCCTAACGAGAAGAGTGGCTCAAGCCTGTTGAACGCCTTGATATTATCGTGTTGCAACGAGATGCCAACTGCGCCGAAATCAGGAAACCGGTTGTTTTCAAGGCATTTAACGGTTCCAGTTGCCTGAGCACCTGCGGCCACAAAAGAATCTGCCATAGCGCTCTTCAACATCGCCGCTTGCTGATCTCCGAGCCTGAAAGTTCTCTTCAGAACAGAAGCTACACCTGCGATGTGTTGGCCGGGCTGGATGAACATCTCGCCTGTCGCGTGATGTCGGATGGGGTATGGTATTAAAGGATTGTAAGGTAGTCCATCGAAGTTAACGGAAATCCTGTCTAACTGCGCCTCGTTGGAGAACGCATTATCACTAATGAAATCGTTCTTGAAATCAAGAATAAGGACATTTTTCCCCTGCTCGCGGAATTGGCACACCAGATACTTGAGTAGCTGTGTCTTGCCCTTGCCAGACGATCCTGTCACCATCACATTCATGTTGTCCAGAGGGTCAACCGGATACTGTGGGTCGAAGTACACCACGCTTCGGGCATCGTCAACCCCAATGAATATCCGGTCAAGTGGAACACCCGGCTCTCCCTCGGCTGGTTCCGTCCCTGCCTGCGTTTCTTCGGGAGGGGCAGCGTCGGGCTCAGGCTCGGAACCTGATTCCTCGGTGGACGGAGAAGCCCCGGGAACCTCGCTCTCCTCTTCCCCGGGCGGGATAGAAGGCGTTGCTGGCGGAGTCTCCGGCGGTGAGGAGGTCGTTGGCGAAGAATCGCCCGGGATATCAAACAACTTGCAAAGCGCCTGTCTTATACTCTCGAGCTGAGGCGTGTCGGATATCCCTGGCCAGTGCCCCTTTGTCAATCGCACCCACAGCCCCTCTTCCAGGACGATGTGCTCGGCAACCCCGGGAAGTCGACCCTCGGTCGAAACAAGCACCGCACCATGATTCGCCTCCGAGTACTCGTAGTTCCCGGCGAGGACCGCGTCGTAGATCATCCTTTCCCTGTCGACCCAGCCCTCGATTTCGCCGGGCTTGCTTGGACTCGTTATGCGCAAGCCGAATTTCAGAATATCCACGAGGGCCAAACGCTCCGGCATTGCTCCCTGGCGAAGGCTGGCCAAAACCAATCTCTTGAATTCGTCACCCGTTGTTCTTGCCTGGGCCAAGGCAGCATGTGCCCGCGTAATCCCAAATGCCCCGGAAACGAGCTTTGACTCAACGCCACAAGCCGATATACGCAGCTTGCTCGATCCATGGCCGGGCAAGACCAGTTGCACGGCGAGCAAGTCCGTCCTCTTGCCGTCTTCCAAGCCGCTCTTCCCGAAGAAGGAGGAGAACGAGTCCACCGGAACAAGGAAACCAACCGTGCCGACAGAACATGGAAGGGGGGCTTGGCCGTCGTTTGTCTTGCCAACCAAGAGCCGGACTGTGCCAATGAGGCCAATAATACCCAGCGCATGACGCCCGGACCTGAGAGCTTCGCTCCCGATGGCTATGCCAATCCTTCCAAGTTCGACGATGAAGTCGCCCGCGATGTCATCCAGGCCAAAGAAACCATTGACGGCGATCTGGAAGCCCTTGGGAATGGTAGATAGCACGAAATAGGAGTTCTCCCTGCCCGTTACGTCCAGCTTGTAGTCCCACAATGCTCGTTCTTGGATTGCGCGGTCGGCACCGTCCCGCACGTATTTCACGAAAATTGCCGGGTCGATTGAGTGGCCTGGTATCACTACCCAGGGTGCGCGGAGTCGTTGGGGAAGGGCAACGTCACACACCGTTGCAACGGGGTCGCCAAGAATAGTACCTATCTGGCCCGTCACGTTGGTGAAGGCTCCCCCGATGTTATCCGGTCCCTCGCGTGGAGCGTCATACTCGTAGGTGACGCTCTTCGGAACCTGGGTATGTCCTTCCGTAAGCCAGCCTAGCCGCTTACTAAACACGGCCTCTCGACCACGACCACGAGGAAGCTCGTGGATTGTTGTGCCGGTCCTGAACGAAAGATCGTTTACCGGGGGCAACATGTAGATATCTGGATGGGCCTCGCGCAAGCACTCTGCGTCATCCTCATACCGGTAGACATAGAGTGGCGGGTCCGTCCACCGGGCATCCCCGGTATTATCAAGCGGTTCCTCGAAGTAGAGCCGAACACCACCAGGCAGTTGCTGCCCGTACTTTGTCGCCCCCTCGTCATCATGGATGTGAGAATCCACGGTTCTGACGATGTCGCTACCCGTGTAGCCACGTCGGATTCGTATGCCAATCGAACGCCGAGACGGAAACGCCCGTAAGTAATTGGCAAGACAGGTAACTGCCAAGCTATTGCTCCCGCCTGCGCCTACTGTTATCGCCAAGCCCAGATTCTGCCGGAGTACCCTCATTATCCCGGGTAGACCGGCAATCTCTTCCTGGGACGCCTGAGCCGGGCAATTCGTCTTTAGAGCAAGATGCCAACCGGGATCAGATGTAATCGACGCATATGCTGGCTCAATCAACCTGTCATCAGCCGACATCCCGAGGACCCACCTGAAGCCCTGCACGCTGCCAAGCAAGAAGGAAAGGTGCCTGAAAACCTTCCCGTCTTCCTCGTGAAGCAGCCGGTACGCGCGCGAAAAGAGCGCCGCTTGTACCATGAATCGTTTTGCTAGTACCAGTGGATGCCACGGCCCGACAAGGAAAAAGGCATTCCTTAAGCGACTGCTGTCCCAATGAACCACGCAGTCGAGATGTGCCAGAACGAACAGCTGGCTCCATTCAAGGTCCTTCTGCTTGTTCTGCAGGTAGACGAGGATGTTTCGATAGGCATCGAGGTAGTTCTTCAAAAGCGGCTCCATTTGCGGGGAGCGCTCGTGCACAAAAACGGGGTGGCTGGCATACGTTGGGTGCTCGATGCTTGTTGACCTTGCGCCGAGCAATGACTCCACTTCCTGCCTCACCGCGTCCCTCGCGTCAGAGTATATCTTGAGAAGCGATAGGGCATCCTCGGGAAAGGTAAGGGTCTGGAACGCCTCCCCCTCGACAGGACCGAAGTAGTTGACGAAATCCCCCAACGAACCTGATGACTGGTGGTCTGTTACAAGGAGGTTCGTCAAGAGCGGTCGCCACCCCATCCGGGCCGTCACCAGCTTGGCAAGAACCATTCTTCGACGAGCTGCCTCGTCTATCCGTCCCAACGCGGGATAAGGTTCATCGCTTTTTCCATGGAACAAGTCGATCAAGTCCCTGAGCCGCTTCTCCCTCCCCCCGGAAATAGCTACTCGCAACTCGTCTTCTACGGTGAATTCGCCCCTTTCCAGGTCACTGGTCTCGAAACAGAGAACTGCGGTCAACGCCCCGAACTTGCATACCCTGATTGCCAAGCCGCTCGGCTCGGCGCTGACATCCACGCGTTGGGCCGAGCGCCATACCCCTGCTATTTCGGTTAAGCCAATTTCCTCGTCGTTCTCGTCGTACAGGGCGACATCTTGCTCGGTGCGGCTGAAGAGAAACAAGTGGACAGGTTCATCCACGGTCAGTTTCTTGTCAGGAGTTTCTTCCTCGTTGGCCGGTGCCGCATCCACCACCTCGAAAGCGGGATCAACCACCGTGAAGGCAGGCCTGTCTTCTCCGCAGAGGTGCAAGTCAAGCCTCTCGTAAGTCTCTACATCGTTGCCAGTAACTAGAGCAACACGTAAGGGGATCTTGCGTGAGTAATTGTTGGTGCTGTTGGCAGTGTCGAATTCCAGATGAACATCGCCCTCGGGTTCGGCGAGCACCTGCTCCAAGACAACCCGCTGCCGGTTAAGAACGCGCACCAACCAATGTCCCGCGGCAAATTGGTCTGCCGGTATCCTGTACGCGACATCGAGTTCTACTTGCTCACCGATAAAGGTGGCTAGTTTCTTGCCCCCGTCGGCAATGATGCCGCGCTGGCATTCAATGTTGTAAGACAATTCCGCCTTCTCACGGTCCCTGGCACCGAAGAGATCGGCGAGCCGTTCCGCGTGGAGCCTGCGCCAATGACTCGAGTCGTTCCTGTCGGGGCCCCAGCAGCCGTAGAACGCCAACATGTCGAGGTCAAGGGTGGTACTTCCCCCAATTCCGTCGAGAAAGCGGTCCAGAGAGAACCTGGTATTGTCCCGTTCGCTTTCCTCGACGACTTCGATGACCATGTCCCTTGCCTGCTCGCGAACGTCCTCTTCCTTCCGGCAACGACCCACGATCCTCTGGCACAGGCGAGCGGTATCTCGAACCAGCCGCTGGACTGCGGGCAATGCTCCCGAGGGACGAGGTACGCCAGCGTGGTAGAGGAGCTTCTCTCTTATGCCCGTGACCTCTGGGTACAGACCTGGGTCGAATGATCCCAGGATGTCTTCGAGTAGAATGTGTGCGCGCTTCGAACTCGACCGAGTATGTTCAAGCAACGCGTCCAGAACGAATTCGCGCAGCCAGTCCTGTTCCTCGACGTCATTGGACCAACGTTGAACCAGCGCCTCCAGCACCGGCCCGTCGAAGCGGAAGGGCTCACTACCATTGTCTATCCACGGCCATTCCTCGGAGAATGCCAGGGAGCGGATTGTGCCACCTGACCCTCGAATAGAGTCCTGGATATGCACCAGTTGGCCGGGGCTCGCGATGGACACAAAAGACCCTATGCGCTTGCTTGTCAAGCCAACCGCCCTTATGAGATGGTCGGTCTCGCTGGGTTCTTCGTCTACCCCGATGACAAGGTACGAGTTGACCCCCTGTTCCAGCAGGTAATGATGTACTTGTCGGGCGATCTCCCGCGTGAGGCCAGGGACCAGCAAGCGACAATCCCTGTCTCCGTCCATGGCCGAACGAACGTATTGCTCGATCAACTCCCCGAGGACACACGATGTTGTAAGCCTGTCCATGTTTTTCATCACCATGCCATCAGTATGGGCAAGCAACGGCCACGCTGCTCCCCGCGTCTGGGCTTCCAGTCAGTAATCCCATCGCCTGCAATTCCTTCATGAGAAGGGGGCGCGCATCTGCAGCGATTGAGAAATCGACGCCGTATTGCCCGAAAAGCTCCTCGACATCCTGAAGTACAAGCTTGCCTGCCCCCCCGCGCGGCTGGCACGACCACTTGTCCTGTGCTGCCAAGTACGTGGCGGTCTTGAGAAGTAGTTGGCCCGGGAAAACCCGGAAACCTCGCTTCGCGCCTCGACCTTCCGGGGCCAGAAGGTATCCACCCTCCTCGTCTCCGAGCTCCGCCCGGTACAGCACGCGGAAGAACTCATCGATGTTTTTGCCTTGTCCCTTCATCAAGGGATTCCGCCAGGCGGAGAACTGCTCCCCCTCCCGGGTCAAGAACGTCTGGACGTTCAAGCCCTCGGCAACATCCTTGAATCGCTCCGAGCCCCGGATGTCACTTGACGCGTCCCTTGCCAGCACCAGTAGATTCTCAAGTGCCAGCACTTCCTTGCTAGCTCCGCCGTGAGTTAGCCTCTTGCCTTTGACCTGCTCCGGCCTAACCTGCTCAAGGCAGTAAAGGAGAATATTCACTTCCACGCGGCACTTCATGTAGCGTTCGATGTGCTCAAAAAGCTCGCGCGTTGCGGTCAGAGTGGGGTGGAGCAGCCCCCGGTTTCGCTTGGCGAGACCTTGCAGTATCCCACGCATGTCAAAAATACGTCCGTTGTCCACTGCTTCTAAAAGCCAGGAATGAAGCAACCTGGTTATCTGCATCTGCGCAAGCAACCACATGGGGAGGGCGAAGCGGAGAAAGGTCATTAAGAGTTGAAGCCATTGCATTCGAGGAATCTCGCCCTCGACGCTGCAGATCGCCAGAAGATCCTGAGTAACGCGCGCCGCCAGCTCGTCATGGTTCGTCCTAATTATCGCGTCAGAGTGTCTTGTTTTCTCTACTATGTTACGGGTTGGCAGTTCGGGATCGGCATCGAAACCTTCGAAACTCTCGGGTCCGAGCGTTGCAGCCAGCAAGTCCTTCCCTTCGAGGTGCTCGTCAAGGCAAGATCGTTTCCCGAGAAGCGCTTCCCGGATACTATCGGCCAGCTCTTGTTGCTGGCGCTTCCCGTCTTCCGTGTCCGGTCCCCGTCCCCAGAGATGCTGGGCTATCGGGCCAGAAAGGAGGAGGTTATTGATAACACGATCGCTACTCTTGCGAAGCCAACCGTACTTGGCGAGTCCGGGATAGGCGGGTGCAAAAAACACTTGTGGGCGGGATTGCTTCGTCTTCTTGCGACGCCCCCGAAGCGCATGCAAGACAGCCCGCTCCCGCACAGATCGGCAGTACCGCTTTTCTTCATCTTTCTTATCGGCATCAAGATCTCGCGTGCCGGCACCAGTTTCCTCATAATGCCTTGGAAAGAAGACCTCCCGCATCAGTTCCAGAACCAATACTTCCGGGGCAAGCCTCATGCCCGCGGAAGGGACGAAGACGAAGCTCTTCCTTACCAGCGAATGAACCTTCGGTTCATTCGCGGTCCGGTACTCCTTCTGCATGTAAAGGGGGTCACTCATGCCTCACATCCATTTCGCCATCGAGTCTCGTAAGCCTGAATACCTCGCCCTTACCAGTGTCAACTACCAACTCGACGTCGTTGCTTTCAAAAGCATACTTGCCCTTCGAGGCCGCGCGAACCCGCGCATCTGCTGCTCCCGACAACAGCTCCTGCGGGAAGCAACGCGCGTCGAGTCTCCCTGCAGCGCGGCGAGTCAGCCACAGGTACATGGGGGCAGCGAATACCGCTCGTTCCCCTCCCTTGAATTCAACTGCCAGTGAAACGCTCCCTGATTCCTCGCTGGCGACAGTCCTTGGCTTTAGCTTGTCATGAACCCATTGCCCGCAAAGCGTAACGGCCTCGGAAAGCTGCACGGTGCTTTCGCCCTGGCTTCCCGCGACCGTGTTGAGGAGCTTCTCGATCCGGGCATCCAACTGCTTAATGCTTAGCTTCTCTTCGATAGACCGATCCTCGGGTGATGTGGCCACGAGGCCGAGCAACTTCGCAAATGCGTCCAGCTCTTTCGACCATGCCGAGCGTCCTTCCAGCAGGGCCCCGAAGTGCAGGAGGAAGTTGCTACTCCACCGCCGTAGCGCCCAGTGGGCCTCGGACACCGAGTGTTCGGCGGCCAATTCCAGACATTCCTCGAGATCCCTCCAAATCGAAACGCAGGCCCGCTCAATCGCGGTAAACAGCGTCCCCCCGGCCTCGGGCACTGCATCGAAATCAGCATCCCATCGCTCGTAGAAGTCAGCTGGAAGCGCCTCTCGGCAAGGATCGAGGCTAGCGATGATACCGGTTGCTCCCAGAAGCCGGGTGATCCCGACGTCTGTTGAGGGGGCTGAACGCCTGACGACGTGTGCCACGGCCGCGCGGCTTTCGGCGTTCTCTGTGTTCATCACGTCGAACAGCCAGCGCAAGGCCCCCAACTGTCGTTTCCGCAAGGCCCCCACTACCTCCAAGCCATGCGGGGAATACGATGCAAACAAACACATGTAGACCCGGCGAGCAATCAACGAGAAGATATCGTTGTTTGCAACCGAGCCTTGCACCCATTCACAGGGATGCCTGCTGTCGTAGTCCCTAGGGCATCCTGCAAGAATGAGCGAGATGGTGGCCAAGGCTTCCCTGAAAACAATGACTTGGCCCGAGAGCACCTCGGCCCTTGTCAGTAGTTGAAGAACACGTTTCTTCGCTTCATCGTCGACAAGCCAATCCCGGTTTGCCCTGAAGGGGCACATATCACGTGCGGAACATGACGCGCAGGATTTCCAATGGGCCGCGCTTGTTGCGCTTTGAAGCAGGCAATCGAAAGTGTCCCTGTTCAGGAGAAGACTACGATTATCAAGGTAGCTGTACCCGATCTTGACCTTGCTGAAAACAGTTTTTTTTCCACCGAACTCACGGGCGTCGCCGACCGTAGCCGATAGTGTCGTGCTTGCTGACACAACTGCCGCGAGGACCTTAAACCACGGTTTCGAATTCACTTCCCTGTTGGTATGGTTGTCCCTGTGTGCTTTCTCCAGGGCACCGCGGTTAGTACAAACGACCAGCGATATCCCTTTCTTCCAAGTGTGTTCAAGCGTCTGTAGAAGCTCCGTCGCTGGGTCAACATCTGGAGAGAATGGCTTGCGTACCACAGATGCGTCTTGCACGATCTGCGCCGACGCGAACTTGTTGTTGCCTTCGTACACATTAAGTGCATAAGGAATCGCGGTGGGCTCAAGATCGGGTATCGCCACGCCACTTTCGTCGCACACTTGGCATCCCTTGGCAGACATGAGTCGCCTGCACAGCTTGCCCATCGCGGCAGATTTTCCGTTGCCAGGGGAGCCTATGAAAAAGTGCCAGCGCGCGGTGTCATTGCCATCGCTCCCCACGAGGATTGCTTCTTGCAGCTCATCCACAACCGCATCCACTTCGGTTTCTACCTCGAGGAGCGGCTCATAGGTCCAGTTGGTGGGTGCGCTTATAGCATGCCTGCCATCTTGCTGGAGGGCCAGCAACTCCAAGAGGAAGTCATTTCGGCTCCCGTCGGATGCCATTACTTCTTACCCCGCCTTCTGGTATCCAGGCATACCCGTCCTGTGTTAGAAACATAATGAGCCATATAGAGCAGTTCCCTAAGTGCTTCACCTATCACCTCTGCAAGGAGCGGAGGAACGGCATTCCCAACCTGTGTGTACCTTGGGCACTCCTTCACTCGCCTGTCTCCACCGGTTGTATATTTCCCGCGGAATTCGAACCAGTCTGGGAAAGACTGGAGTCGAGCATACTCCCGTACCGTGTGTATCCGCGGCTCAGCATAGTGCAGCAAGTCGTCTGGAAGCGTTGTGAGAGTATGTGACGGTAAGTCAGGGGACAGTGGGACAATGGCAGTTTTCTTAATGCCCAGCCGTTCCCTGTCATTGTCAGATAGTTGGACTCCCTTACGGCATGTGCGGAAAATTTTCTTGAAACGACTTATCGTTTCTGGACGGTGATTAACGAGTCTCAAGCTGTTGGGTATGCGCCCGTTCACGTTCCCGTGCATTAGCTTCTGGTATAGTGATTTCGGTCTTTCGTACACTATCTCCTTGAAGCCGGGGGGCGATTCAGGATCACAGCACATCACGATTTCCTTGCCGACAGTCTCAAGATCCGAAATAGCTTCTGCAACATTGACCGGGCGACGCACTGGCAGTCTACGTGTTTTCAGGAAATCTATCCTGATGCCACGGAGAATCTCGAAGAAATCGGGAACCGCACTCGATGAAAACAAGTCTTGCCGAATGCCCACCGTAAAGTATCTCGGGCGTAGCTGTGGCACGCCGAAGTCAGCGGCCTTTACCAACTCCTGCTGTACACGGTAACCGTGTTCACGGAGTGCATCCCTAATCCGACTCGCGTAGCTCTTGCGCGGCCTGCCACGGCGCTTTGTCTTTCTGGCCTCCTTGATCCCGAAGGCAGTGTCAATGCCTTGAACGTTCTCCAAGAGTACCAGTTCGGGCCTTGTCAAATCAACTATTTCCAGATGGAACTTGAAGAGATTGTTTCGGGGGTCACTTCCGCTTCGCCTTCCGGCAAAAGAGAAACCCTGGCACGGTGGCCCACCCGCAACCAGATTTATCATTCCTCGAAGCCCACGAAGTCGGCGGCGGTGGGTGTTGATGAAATTACGGATTTCCTGGTGTTCCTTCCCCAACCAGTCTGGCCAATCGATTCGAGGTTTGCCTCGGTTGTGGCTGCCTTCGTCGACTAGATTGTGCCGTAATGTCTTGAATGCGTCAGGGCTTTTCTCAATGGCGAACAAACCCTCCCAGCCAGAAACCAGCAGGCCAAGAGAGAGACCTCCACATCCAGCAAACAGGTCAATGAAAGTAAAGTTTGCAGCTTGAGCACGTTGTGGTTTAATTGTCCTTGTGCGATGAGTCATTGTTCCTGCAATATTCTCCGCCGTTCTGCCAGCCCGTAGTACCTAATGGGAACGAAGATGCTTTTCTTCCAATTCGGTTACCTATTATTTATCCGTAAAATGTATTGTTCAATTTCGTCTACGGTATAAAACCTGAGGGACTCGATTTGGCTTTCTTCTTCGTCATATAATCCGACCAAAAAAGGGCCGCTTGGATTAGGAATGTTAATGTCGTCTGGATTAGTAATCAGTATATAACGGTTTTCAGATAAATCCCTGCGAAGAACTTCAACGCCGCCCCCGGTTGACCATTGTTCGAATTCCAGATCATAGATCGTCTTATCTCTGGAATTCTTCATGCTCTCCCCTTTTTTACTATCCTGCTCTAAGATTAGCATTTAGTGGTTAGATTGTCAATAACCAAGCATCCCATAGCCCACATGCGTCTAAGCCGAGCTATTATTTTTTTGTCAAGACTGTCCGCAGGCGGTTCGAGAGGCCGCCGCCTTTGTTGCCGATTTTTTCCTTGGGGCCGAGGTGCTTGTCGGTGTAAGCATAGGCGGCTTTGCTGATTGATTCCTTGAGAACCTTGAGCGGAATAACCTTCTCGGTCTTGGGGCGGCCCTTGATCATCACGCGGATGCCACCGTTGGTTTTCTCGACAAGGAAGCCCACACGTTCGGTGACGCTGCCCGCCTTGCCGCCGGCAAACTCGCACTCGACCCCAGCCCTGCGGCAGGCCTCGCGGTACGGCGCGACAACTTCGGCGTAGGCTTTCTTTGCCACCGATTCCACGCTCTTCGCCTGCATGCGTAGCGCGTTGGCCTCGTTCTCCGCCTTCACAAGTTCCGCCCTGACTTTCTCTGCCTTCTTCTTGAGCGTTGTCAATTCCGCCGCCGGCGCTTTCTTTTTCTTCTGCGCCGGGGCCGTGGCACCCTTGGGCTTGCCAGTTTTGGCTTTCGTAGCCTTGGCCTGCTTCTTGGTGCTGGCTTTGCCAGCCTTCTTCTTTTTCGCTTTCGCCATGTCTGCTCCTCCTTGCCCGATTCCGGGCCGCGCCCCATGCGCGGCTCCATCACGAGCATGTGACACATGAGGGCTCTTTGCGCAGGGGAAAGCAAGGGTATTCCTGGAATTATTGCTCTATATCCCCTTACCCTGCAAGGGATAGTGGCTTGTGGCCACGCTCGAATCTATAGCTTGAAGCCCTTGGCGGCAAGCACGATTTTCACTGCGTTGGTGCAGAAACGAAAGAAGGCGTTGGCCTTCTCGCGCTTCTGCCGCAATGTGTCGAGCTTCTCTGAGAGCTCGATTGCCTTGATTACATCGGGATCGACGCTGGCAATATGCGAGAGCCGCTCTTCATCACCTTCTGCGAAGGCAGCGTAGAGGTCCCGCAGGTCTGCACAGATTGCCTTGACCTCGGGATCGTCCTTGTGCTTGGCGATGAATTCTTTTGCGCGCTTCGCGGTTTCTATTATGTCACTCATTTCCCGCCTCCCTGAATCTTGAGTTCCGTTTCGGCGAGCTTGCGCAAACGCTCCGAGAGGAGCAGTGTCGCCTCCTTTAGCGCAGGATCATCCTCGCCGTTCTTAACTACGCGCACGACCATCTTGTCCAGATGGACTATAGACTCTGCGACATCCCCGTCCATTGTCGGCATGAAGCCGCAGCCGGTGAGTATCACAACCAGCAGCAGCGCAACAACAATGTCAATTGTCCTCATTGGGTTTTCTCCTTCTTAGCATTTCCGACCGCAGCCTTGTCAATTGAGGCTTCCGCAGTCACCAGGCCGATTGCAATCGCCGCCTCGAGAACTGCCACGGTTACAACCTTCACGGTCTCGACTTCCTTTGGGGCAAGGAACACCGTCAGCATAATAACGAGTGCTCCGATAATGCTTGCCCAGACTTTCTTTTTCCTGTACCAGGGTTTCATGTGATACCTCCATTAAAGTGAGCCGACTGACTTTGCTATAAGCAGTACAGCCAGAGAGCTAAATATCGCAATCAGGGAAATCCTGATCACGAACCATAAGCGCGAATGCGCTTCATCGTTTGCAGACTTATCAGCCTTTCCATTCATGGCCTTAAAAATAATCCTTATCTCTTCTCCGTGAACCGCAGTTTTCTCGTAGTAGCCGCGGACAGTTTCCTGATGCTCGATAACCTGCCTGGAAAGCGCTTCAAGGTTCCTGTCGATTCGCGGTAGTGTCCCGTTTATCTCACCACGGAGGCGGGCCACATCCTCACGTGTGGCAGATGTCGCCTCGCTGTTTTTTTCAATACTCTCCTGGACACTATCAAGCTGGTCCTTGAGTACGCCCATTTCCACTTCGAGTTTTTCACTTTTCCTCGGTGCCATGCATTACTCCGTAATTATTGCGCTTCAGAAACGCGGATAATGTCTCTTATAAAACCGGATTCATCGATCACTAGTTCGTAACGAGTGGAGTCGAAATGGATTTCCGATGCCGGAATATCGTAATCGGTAAAAACATCTGCAACCACGAACGGTTCATATACGATTTCTCCGGATTCAAGGACGCCATAATCGGGTGTGGCATTAACCTCGCCGACCGGTTCATCGCCAACATGCGGGGCAGGCAATTTCTCAGACAAAGCAACCGCAGTTTCGATTACACCGTATCGCAGGCCAAGGTTCTCCATCAGCCACTGCGCCTGCTCTTCATCGGTCAGCCGGGCAATCACGGCTTTTTCGAGTATGTCCATAAAATAATATGCCATTTCCCACTCCTATATCTGTGCCAGCTTGTAATAAGTGAAGTAAAGGTTCGCAGTTGCCCAATCAGGACCAGAGCCCCAGACTCCGCCGCCGGACGGGCTACGGAACGTAAAATTCACTTCAAGGTCCCAGTGTCTGGATGTACGCTGACTAATGTAGTTGCCGGGAAGTCCGGTAAGGTCTAATATTGATCTCTCATCAGTAGGAACAAGCTTAAGCCAGTTGATCTTAAACGCGTACCAGCTTGGGTTCCCGGCATCCCAAATGCCGCTAAAATTTACATAAAAATCTCTTATCCATGCCGGGTTCGGAATATAATCCAAATCCCAATCAGCGAGTATATAACCGAACTCGCTCAAGTTCCCCATCTCGCCACCATCATGCTCGAGGTGGATGCGGAATGTTCTGGTTCCGTAGAAGAGAAGATTATTCTTAAGGAAAGCCAATCGGAACGTTCCTGCAAACTGGGTAGGGCTGCCAGCACCTGCCTGATACCATTTCCAGTACCCGTTATTAATAATGTTATTCTGCTTGCTGCTAAGGTGCATGAACTGCCATGCGCCTTGCAGACCCCCGAGCGCGTTATGGTCAATTGTTGCCGGGTCTACCGTAAGCTCGTTAAAATGCTTTCCATCGACAGTGTCCGCATCGAGACCAGAGCCTGCGCCATCTACAGTTTTTATCGCAGTAAGGATTTCACCCGGTGCCTGGTCAGCAGTAGCCCCATGTTCAATATTGTCAAGCTTTCCCTTGTCAAATCCTGACATAAAACCATGCGAAACAGGTGTTACCAGAGAATGCTCACTGCCGCCGAGGCCTTTGTGCTGCGAGCCATCGAGCAGGTCAGCATCGAGGCCGGAGCCGCCCCCATCGACAGTTTTTATCGCATCGAGTATTTCCTGAGGTGTTTGGTCAGCAGTCGCACTCGGTTCTATTCCATCGAGCTTGGCCTTGTCGCCCGATGACATAGCGCCTCGTTCCGCCGGTGTAGCATCCGAAATACCGACCGGCACATCGCCCGCTACACCGCCACCGGTAAGTGGGGACGACGGTGTTATTTTTGTAATACCCTTGAACGAGCCATCTTCATTCAGCATTACATCGAGCCGCCCGTCCAGGGAAGGCTTTGAGCCACGAGCAGTTTCGACCTCATCCCGAACCGGAGCGACAACATCTTCCACATCGGCTGCCGTGGCGACGGGATTAGATGCTGATGGTGAGTTCATGTTGTTGAAAGCATTGGCCTCATCCGGGTCCACATCTGACAGATCACGCAGGGCGAGCACCTCTTTACCGGAGTGCTTCACGTTGCGAAGGTCTATCTCATTTATGTCAGGCCCGTTCGGGTCATCAGCGTTCGTGATTTCAGTTGTAGCAGCACCCAAAAGCAGGCGTGCAAGCTCGATCTTCGGTGCGGTAGGGAGTTCTATAGATGCTTCCAGAATATAGCTGTCCTGGGCGTATTTATTCTGGTAATCACCGATTTCATCCACAAAGTATGGTTCTGTCTCGACGGTATTATGTCGTAAAGTAATGTAGACGGTAACTTCATCGCCCACTGGAACAAGCCCTGCGCAGTCGAGTGCTTGCGGCGATTCAACCTCGGGATCGTTACCATCAGTATCGAGCGCGCGACCTGCAGCAATATTTACCGAGAGCGACGGCGGTGCAGTTTCCGTTACACCAAGTCCCGTTACCACACCTTCAGAATGTTCACCGGTGAGATGCTTTTTCCGTTTATCATCCCAGTACTGCTGCTCGGTTTCCGCTTCAACGCGGTTCACGAACAGGTATTTCCGCCAAAGGAGTTTTTTGAGCGACACATTAACCTCCAACCTTCATGTCAACACCGGCAGTCGAACGAACTCCGATCTGCCAGTACGAAGCGAACCATCCCACATGTACGAGCTCAGTATGAGCCGGTTTTTCGATAAGGACACGGCCGCGGATTTTTTCCCGGCGCTCCAAGTCGAACTCGTCGAACGTCTTGACCAGCACGCTGAACCGGTGTGCATTCTCTTCCCAGGTGCCGAACACCTTTGCATCCTTGCCGATAGTGGATTTCACGCCGATACGCCAGCCAGCGCCAGATTCCTCGACGATTTCCGGCTTGATTCCGGTATATATCTCCACAAACTCGCGTATACCTTCTACGGTTCCTCGTACTGTATAAAGAACAACCATCCGTCTGATAAGCTCCCGTCGCTTCGACTCTTCCCAAGTCTCATCGAGTAGGAGCGCGACCCATGATGCAAGCCACGGAAGGAGCCGCGCCTCGGCCTCTGCCGGATTGACCTGGCGATGCAGCCCGTAAACCTTATCTTCCAAATCTTCCAGTACACCCGCGAACAAGCCGAGCAGGCGGTATGTGAAACCGTCTTCTTCTTCCCGGCGGTAAATCCCGGGTAACGATCTGAATAAAGTTTTTTGCACGGTTTCAGGCATATTCAACCTACGTGATTATCGTTACCGAAACATTCTGTAGTTCCGGCAATTGGTATTCCTCGATGTGAACTGTTGCCACCGGCAATGTAATTTCATCGACATGGTCAACGCCATCAATGCGTTCCAGTAGTTCAAACAACTCCGAGCGGTAAACATTCCTGCCGAACTCCCAGCCAGTGCCGCGATCTTCTGAAATACCTGCGACATACGAAACTGCAAGTGCGGGATTGCCGCCAAACTCGGGATCGAAAAACTCTTCAATTATCTTTCGTATCCTAGGTTCAAGCTCCACAGAGTTGGCTTCCGGGGTTTTGACAACAGTTACCGATACATCAACCGAAATGAATTCTGCCTCGACAATGTAGATAATTGTTGTGACGAGACGCCTGGCATCGAGATATTCACGCACCTGCGTTCGCAATGCGAGCGAGAGCGGCGCGCCACCTTTCGGAAGCACGATTACAGATACCAAGCCGGGTTTCGGAACACCTGGCTCTGCGGGATCGAATAGAGGTAGCGTCTTTGCCCGGGCGATTCCGGTCGAACTTTCGAGAACCAGCGTCTCGAAATCTTCAGCAGTTACGGCGCGGTTCCGCGTAGGTCGCAAAAAGAACCTCGTCGCACCATTCCTGCACCACTGCAGAAGCCAGCTTGTGCAGGCGCGGGACGTACCGGTCGTAGCTTTCAGTTTCCGGGTTTTCGAATCGCTCGATTTTCGCATGCGCGATAAGGATGACCATCATGCCACGCTCGTTACGAAGCGCGGTCAGTCCTTCCAGAAACTCGCGCCACTGCGTGAGCGCGAAGGTGTACCCTTTCGCATAGCCGATGTCTTCGATGCTTTCGATCATGCGTTTCTGGCAAACATCCGCCCAGATCAAACGCTCAAGCCAGTCGAGCGAGTCGATCACGACCGTTCGATAGGAATGTTTTTCGGAATAGAGTTCCGAGAGGGTCGCCATGACCTGGTCGAAAGTTTCTGCGATAGGGAATTTTTCGCAGTCGATTTCTCCGAGACCGTCCTCGGTTTGAAGGAAGATCGGTTTCTGGCTCATCGAGCCGAAGGTTGATTTGCCAATGCCGTGCGTGCCGTACAACATTACCCGGCGCGGCCTGGGTTCCCGCCCTTTCTGAATCTGACCAAGCAGTTTCATAAGTAGTTTCCTTTCAAGTTAATAATAAGAGCGGGCGGGTGCAGGGAGTCCCGACCGGGCGGCCCAGACCCGGCCACGCCATCCCGCCTGCTCTGACGATGGGTATGCCATGTCCCGCATGGCTTATATCCAATCAAACGTTCTGATAGTTTCGTATCCTGTCGGCCATGTGTCAGTCTCACGGCACTTCATAAGGCGATGTATCGCCGACTCGTTTTCTTTCTGCGCCATGCCAAGCACATCATCACCTAAACGCCACACGCCACAGCGGTACGGCTCTTTTTTCTCCACGGCGATGAGGTGAACAGGAAAATTTTGCCCGGAAGCTTTGGCGAGCACTGCGCGATAAAATGCGAGTTGGTGCAAGTATCCGTAGCGGCGCGCATCCGCTTCGAACCAGGTAAGGTCATCAGCAGTTTTCAAATCAACAAGCCCGCGCTCAGGATTAAACCAGTCCAACCGCACTTGGCACGATACGCCGCAATACTTGATGCGGATCACACCTTCCGCAATGCCTTCGGAAAGCAGCATCTTCGCTAATTCATGAGCCTGGACGCCTGCGGTAAGGTTGGTGATGAGCGCATATTGTGTATCAGTTAATACCGGTTTGCCTTGCTGATCCGCCCATTCCTGGTAAGCCTTGGTGTTCGCTCCGTAGACCTTACCGGTGCGCGAATTGACCGGCCCGCCAACTGCGTAGCTTTTTTCAAATGTATCCTGCCCCTCCAGGATTAGCGTATGCGCCGCGCGGCCAATAACATATGCCGGGCGATCTTTATCGGGGATGAGATCAAGTTTTTTTCGGTGATAAAGGAGTGGGCACTTGCGGAAATCAGCCAACTGATGACTGCTCAGGTACTTTTTTGCCTTGGCATGGTAGACTTCTGCCGACTCGCGGATGATAAAATCAAGACCGGTCATTATTCAGTTCCTTTTATTTGGGAATGGGCGATTTGGATTCGGGCACGTTTTATTTCCTTCTTATCTTCAGCAGAAACTCCTCGATTGCCGGGTGTGGCTTGAGGCTGGTTCCGTTCAGCGGGTTCACATCTTCATCGCCGTCGTCGAGGCGGCGAATTGCGCGGGAGCGGATTGAATCGAAACATTCCATGAGACGGCGGACGAGGTCACCGTCGATTTTGCCGACGGCTACAAGCCCGCCGATGACGAGCGCCTCTTCCTCGAATATCTCATCCATGAAATCTTTCACTTCTGTCGTCGTGAACATGGTCTCTGCCTCCTTCCATGCACGGCTGCAATCATGTGCCTCTATCTACAAAAAGGGGGCAGAGCGGCAAAAACGGGGGACAAAGGGGGGAAATATCTGGAGAATTAGTTCTTTCTTGTTTTTCAATAGTATTTGCCTATACTGCAAGTTTGGTGTGTTGAATAAAATATCGCACGAACCTAAACAAGTGGTGGTCCTGATGCACCTGATCATCCCCAATCAGCCCATCGTGATTTCGCCGCCAACGGGCACAAGCCAGTTGCCACTCGTCGAGATCGACAAGGCAAAGGTGACAACCAAGTACAGACCAGTGCGGATTCGGACAGGGTCGAAGAAGCGGGCCGAAGCCGATTGCTCCTACGGCCCTTTTGATACGGCGCAACTTCCATTCAGTGCCTGGGAGTTCTTCCACGCCGCGAAGAAGACTGAATTAGCCTGCACGTTTACTGCGAATATGGCAAATCGGCGGGCCTTTGCCTTCACCTTGGAGCACGAGGACACATTCCTGTGGAATTCAACGAACTTCAGGAAGAGAGATAGTGCTGTATTTGCCCTTGAGGATTTTGCGGAAACGGGGCTGGCGGGCCGTGTCGGTGAGGCAATCGCTTATCTCGCGATGGTTGAATGGGGATATGTCTACTGGGACCGGTGTGCAACCGTATGGGCGCGCGCGGCAAGAAACGCCAACATCACGCATACCGACCAGCTAAAAGTAGCGCAGTACATCTCCAGCTTGGTATCATCTGGCAAACCGCAAAATGAACCCGACTTCATCTTCGAAAAGATGAATGGCGACGTTGCTCTGATGGAAGCGAAAGGCGGCTTCGTAGAGCCGGGCAACGACTATCCCTATACGAAGGATGTATTGAACCAGGCTCTCACACAGTTGGGGGCGTGGTCTTCCACTATCACGCCAACGCCTGCCAAGAGCTACGGGATTGCTACCCTACTTCGTGAGGAGAACGACGCGCATGACGACCCATCGTTGATTGCCTATGTAGATCCCCCTGGACGGAAAGACTCAAATCTACCTCAAGCGGAGCTCTCATCTGATTTGGTTCGACGATGCAACTATGGTGCATGGCTTATCGGAATGGGATTCGTTTCATCTGGATTGGCTTTGCGCGAGCTTCGAGAGAAGCACATGGAGAAAGTCGAACTGCCCATCTTAAACATTGGCAGTCGGCAATTCGCAGTCGTTACTGCGGGGTGGAAGGTTCCTGATTTGCAAATACTGCCCTTCTTTGAGCCTTGGCTCTTGGATTTTCCGCCCTTCCGTTGGTCTGGTCGACGCGGGGGCGGTGTACTGGTCATGGGCATTGACAAGGAAATCCTTAAGCAAATCGGTAGGGCTATTCATAATCCGAAAGAGCCAGTCCTTTTGAATCTCGATATGGGCGAAGATGATGTCAAAGCCAAGACTAAAACCACCACTGAATTCCCCGGAAGTATCATGCCGGATGGAACACTCATGGGCACGATCAACCGAGACGGTTTCGCGAAAAGTATTGAGGCGATGGAGAAGTTTAGTCTATGACTTGTCGAAAGAAACTGATTGAAGTTTCGCTTCCGTTGGCGACAACCGATGAAGGCTCCAAGCCGGAGAAGGAGGTTCCATTTCTCAACGGAATGTCCACGAGTGATTCAATACCAGTGAGCGCGAGTAAAGGATCAAATCCGACAGAAATTGATGACCGAAGCAGCGGCTCTTCAAGAAATGATTGAGAGCACACGTCCTGATCCAAACACTCGTCAAGGCAAGTTATTTTTACGCTTTGATCACGGTTTCCACCACTCAACGAGGCGGAGCGCGGCTTCAGCACGCTGGCGGCGCTTCTTGGCCGTCTGGTAGTTGATGCCAGCCTCGCGAGCATACTCGCGGATGGTTTTGCCGTAAATTCTAGTGCCAACGAGAAGGTGAAAGTCGGGCTCCTTGATTCGGCCCGCAACGAGATACTCGCGCAGACGCTCGATTGCCGTTTCCTGCGCCTCGTGCAATTCAATCAGGTCAAAGTTCAAATCCTCTGCGCCACCAGCGAGTTCGATAAGTTCCGCTTCATCCGCCGTCGTTTCGACTCCGATATTTTTCCATGCTCGGCTGCACCGGTCATAGAAGCGGTGGACAGTATCATTGTAGATTTTCTGTACGAGCCGCTCGGATCGTTTCGACAGGTCGATACGGCAGATGACTTCGATGAACGTGGTCGTGATGTTCTGCCAGCGCTCTTCGTCATTCTCGTCCCATTTGGCCTTCCTTTTGTCGATGGAGCAAAGCCCGGGCCAGAAAATTGCCAACAGGATGTTGTGCCAGCGCGGGTCGTTGTTGCTGGCAAACGCCTGGAGTATTGCGCGCAGCACTTCGCTTTTCCGCGGGTCCTGAGATGTGCCTTTTCGCATGAACTTGATTACATCCTTCCAAGTTCTGAATTGCTGCATGAACGGCTCGCATTTTTGCAGGCCCGCCAGCATTTTTCTGAATTCTTCGGTTCCCAATTTCCAGTACAGATCTTCCTTGTCACGACGTCTCGATTCATATTGCATGACTCCCTGCTTTCTAGCCGGGCGTCATGCACCTCGAAATGGCCTATTCGGACCTCGTGGGCCTCTGGGCTTTTATGAAATTACTTCCCGGCTACCGTTGCCGGGTCTTCTCCAGATTCAGTTTTATTGATTGTCAAACACTTCCTACATTCGATGCAGACTTTTCCGTCAACGAGAACTTTCAATTCCTTATAGCGGATATCAAGTCCTCCATCGTGCCACTTGCCGAGTAGTGTGTTACAGTTTGAGCATCGCCAATCTCGTTCCATGGGCCTTCTCCTTATGAATAAATTGAAGGAACGAGACTCAGTTTAGTCGGGATATTAATTCCGTGTTGTCAACGGTTGTTGGCTGGACGGCTGAAAATGAATGCTTATGGAGTTAGGGTAAGAGAGGAAGGGAGATAAATTATTTTGCTGGACGTTCGCTGGACGCCCACAGTTCTTTCAAAATGTCTTTTACAACCTTGAATTGGAAATGGTATTTCACTTCTCGTGACCGGCGGTCCTCGTTTTCCTTCCAGCCGTCAAGGGAGGTTTTTCTAAATCTATCCAGTCTTTTTCGCAGGGCTTCTTTGCCCACGCCAGCTACTTCTGCGAGCCGAACATGGGGATACCACGCTTCATCATCGAGTTCCTTGACCGCGATTTCAAATAACATCTCATTCTTTTCGAGGTTAAAATTGAATGATCGCCTGTTAAGAAGTTCTGCAAGCGTCGCCAGTATGATCCCTTCGGCTGCAAGCACGCCATCGAGCGCCTTATTCTGATCAACCTTTGCCGTGAGCACAATCAGAACATCGCACCCGATGCGCGCTTTCTGCGTTGCCAGCACGGACAGCACGACGTTGGAGGCTAAATACGGACCATAAATTACAGCTACGGTTAGGTTCAACTTGCGTCCATTCGCCACGGAAGAAAATGGCTGTCCAATATTGGATCTGTCATCCCACGATTTCAGGTTGTTTTCACGGACAATGCAAGCGCATAATGACGCGAAATCGAACCGATAACATGAAACATCATCTTCCGTCACAGAAACCGGTCTTTCGATGAAACCAGTCGGGCAAATGAAAAAACGTCTGTCGTTTTCTGCCTGAACCTCGACCTCGCATCTCTCCTCACACCGGTCGCAGAGCACCGTGGATTCGTAGCCCTTCAACAACATTCCGCGTTCGAGCAAGAATTTTACGACAGTGCTTTCAGCCGACAGTATCGCCGAAGCGCGGAAACGCGGCTCAAGAGAGGTGCTTAAGGCGTCGAGAACGTCACCATCACATATTTGCGATTTCCCAATCAACAAGATACCTTTCAATTAACTGGTCGTTTTCACTGTCGCTAAGATTATTGTGATTCGGCATACTTAGGTTGACTGTTTTCGATCCTGCGCGGCCAATGCCCGGGAACTTGAAACACAGCGAAACACGGTTAATCTCGGCGCGTTTCAAATCCACATTCATGTCTTTCAGGCGCTGCGCCAGGTTATCATAGGATTTTACTTCGATCTGGTCCTTGCTGCCAGGCTCAGGATGGAATCGGATGCTTACTACTTTGACCCGCGAGATATGATCGGCGGGGTCGGTCTCGAACCGCCAAGGGCGCTTGAACCAATTCAGGTCATAAATTAGCTTGACGTCCGCGTGTTGAAAGAAATCTTTCTTCTTGATGATGTGTTCGGCGAAAGCATCACGGGTGAATTCAACCACGTCATTCTTCGCCGCTTTGACTTTGAGTTTGCCAAGTTTGGGATAATAGACAATCGTCGCATAGAAGACCGGCTTGTCTTTAAGAACTTGCAGTTTGTGATTGCGGAAGCGCTCGATTGGTTTCACGTAATCTTCATGGCAGACGACATATGCGATTTTATTGGCGTTATTGTAGACGTCAACATGAATATCTATCCCTTTCGACATACTGTCAAGGAACTCGGAGAAGGCGGCCTCGAAATGCGGCTTGCCAGCTTCGGGGTCCTTGACGTCATGAGGTTTCCGCCCGCGAAAGTCCGTATAGCTTTGGAAGTGATTGATAGTCCACCATTCGTGAGCAATGTCGAAGGCTTCCCTGCAGTCAAGAAAAAGAGTCATGGCGAGATTGTACGCCGATATATCTTTGCATTTTACGCCTTGGCTCGCGGCGGCATCCACAAGACACGGCATGCCTTTCTGAGAAGAAACATCGTTTAGGTTTTCAAGGTCATCCTCAATCTTACTTTTGACCTTGGCAGGCAATTCGATATACGCCTGGTAGATATCTTGCACCTCATTTTCGGTACGTCCATTCCATTCGATTGACTTCAATGCTTTATGATGGTCGAAAAATCGTTTCAGCAACGTATTGCTGGTTTTGCGGAAAAACGAATATTCCCGCAATGGGCGGTGAATGGGTTTCATTGTCCTATCTTACCTCCAAATAAAGAGAAACAACCTCGAATCACTTCCGAAGTTAGGATGCTGTTAGGATATCGTATTAAGCCGTTGGGTTCAAGTACTTTTTCAGAAAATTACCTTTTCTGCAATCTATTAGCCAGTATGGAATTATGACCAAATGACGGGAATGGACTTGATTATCTGGCAGCCGTATGCCCTCATGTAGATGATGAAAACAATGAAACCCAAGTCGAATTTCCATTGTCCCCTAGACAGCTATTCCAGAGGCCTTTCTTTAATTGAAGCCCTTTTGATTAAGCGTGAGGCATTTTGGAAACGACTTCGGAAAAACCTTCCAATAAGAAACCCGCTGTCGAGTGCATTGATTCTGAGAAGAGCATTCAACGCGACCGGTCGGTCGAACAAATGCTGGAGCGACTCCTTGCTCGCTGGCTGGTACGGGCATACCTGCAGAAACACGGGCGGGCCGAAGGCGGAGACGATGCGCCCGAGGTGGCGTAATGAGTAATCAAAACGATGTCAGGCTTTCCGCTGTATACGTGCGCAAGTCGACTGAAGAAGATACTCGCCAGATCGAATCTTTCGCTGGCCAGGAACGTGAGATAACAAAGTTCGCAGAGGCCAACGGCTACATCATCGTTAAATCATATCGAGAGGCATTCACCGGCACCGAAGTCAAGCGCCGCAAAGTATTCCTCGAAATGCTGAATGACGCCCGCACGAAAAACGTCAACTTCAGCTATATCCTTTGCTACGATATTTCCCGGTTCGGTCGACTTGATAACGATGAAGCAGGTTACTACCGTCACGAGTTCAGAAAACATGGCGTTGAGATCATTTACGTTACTGAAAACCTTCAGGGCGATGATACGGATGATCTTATCGTTTCCACCAAGCAGTGGCTCGCCCGCGAGTACAGCAGGAAAATAGGCGAATACGTCTGCCGCAATATCGTTTCTCGTGCCGGTGATGCGAAAGACAAGGCACGCGCTTTCAACATCGGCCGAGCAGCGCCGTTCGGGTATGATACAGTATACATCGACAAGGATGGCAATCCTCATACGATTGTAAGATGGCTGCATGACCGCTCAAAAGAAGTTTACGATATTGACGGAAAATTACTGCGCGTTCTACCTGCCGGAACTCGATTCCAGAAAGCCGATACCGACCTCATCGGGCTTATCCCATCTTTGCCTGAAAGAGTCGAAACCATCCGCAAAATGTTTCGGTTGTATGTTGATGAAAACCTCGGGCAGTACGCCATAGTGAACAGGCTTAACAAAGCACTCAAGAATAATATCGGGTGTGCTTCACCGACAGGAAAGCCCTGGAGCATCGGCACTGTTCAGCAGATACTTCAGAACGAGCACTACATTGGCAATACCGTTTTCAATAAACGCTCGATGGGTAAATTTTTCAGGCTGACCGTAGAAGGTGATGGAGTTAAGACGGAGCGACTTCCGAAGCATATGCCGACAACAATCAGGCATAACAATAAGAAAGACTGGATAATTCTCGAAGGCACACACGAACCGCTTGTCTCGAAAGATATTTTCGAGGCAGCGAAAGCGAAACGAAAAATACGGTGCACGGATAAGTCCCAATCAAGGCGCTCGCTCGGATCAAAGTATCTCTTCTCTGGCAAGATAAAATGCGGCAACTGCGGATTCCATTTCCAGGGAGCTACAAAGAAGAAAAACGGCAAGGAAAAAGAGGGTTATATCTGCGGCGGTTACAAGCTCAGGGGAAAGCATACTTGCGACAGCAACTTTTTGCCGTCTAATATAATTGAACCGGCAGTGTTTGATGCACTTGATCAAGAAGTAAAGTCCATGAATCTTTCGGGTGTAATCGGACGTGCAAACCGCGATCTTTCAAATGCGCCTGCACTCGCACAGCAAAGACGTGGAGATTTGAAGCGCGAGCTATGCACGATTGAAGAGCGGCTTGAAACACTTGTTGACTGTATCACGCCGGAAAACAAGGATATCATTTCGGGAAAAATGGTCTCCTTACGAAAAGAGCGCGACCGGATAAACCTGGAACTTGCAAACACATCCACAATCGAGAAGAAGATTGTTGCATCCACGAAGGTCGTCGAGCGGCTGGTTAAACTCGCAAGCGAGTTGAAGGAATTATGGGCGGTGGCGACCCTGCCTGAAAAGAAGGAATTTGTTTCCTTAATGGTTGATTCCATCTCAATACAACCAAAAAAGAAAACTGCGCACATTATGCTCAGTTCTAACTACTTGGAATTAAAGCAACTTGCGACGCCGTCTGACGCCGCAAGTTTCCTTTATGATTGTCGGGGCAACTGGCCGAACTTCGAACCGAAGCCTGCCGTCGTCGCTCCGGTCGTATCCCTCTTTCTGAAGCCGCCCTCGCCGTATCTCTTTATGGCTACCCGCATTATACGGGAGTCGGCCTAATTTCGCAACTACTTTTGCCTGTAGTAGCCCGGGTGCGGCTTCCGAACGTATTCGATTATACCGCGTTTCGTCAGCTCAGAGAGGTCGCGTTTGGCCGTCTCTGCGCTTACTCCGAACCGTTTCTCGATCTGCTTCAGAATCCGGTCCTATCGCTTATTCGTGGTAATGTCCCCGGGGACACTTAATGGGACATTCGAAGGGACATCGGAAATGTCCCCGGGGACATTTTTATCACCATCGTTCTGGATGATTATTAGGTTAATTGAATATGGCGTAAATCACTAATACACAAATCTTCTCTGCAAACCTCTTGGGCAAACTGCTCAGGAAATATCAACAATTCCGCTTGCCAGTGCACCGAGGCCGTATGAGACCTTGGTTGTTCAGAAAGCCTGGAGCTTCATATGAGACTTTTGTTGTTTTTTCTTTTACGAAAGCCTTCTTCTTCGCCTTCACCTTCACCTTGGGCGTCTTCATCTTATAAGTCCTCCCTTACGCAAAGTCCTCTGTGTTGCATGGCGTGTTGCGCCACAACACAACCGTTACAATATCTCATCAGGTACTCACAACTTAAGCATATCTCCGTGCTGGGAACAAAGCAAGAGTAAATTGGCCTAATTATACTATATAAGTCCGTATCCTCGATAACAAATTCTCTCAGCGAGGTTAGGTCATCCGTACTTTCTAATCCCAACTGGAGAGAACTGAAAAACGATTCGGCTCTAAGGCAAGGCAGCAGTTTACCCTGCGCTGACACACCAACAGCACCATAAATAAGAGCGCACTTGTACTCCGGACTCCAGACTGGGAAGTATTCAGTAGTGGCGGCAACAACAGCTCCAGGATGTTTGAGTATAGCTTTTTCGTGGTTCTGCCAAAAAGATGCCTCCTCTTCTGGAGAAAGGCAGTAATCTTGCAGAGCTCTACCTTCGAGGGTTATCGGGGACGCTTCGATCTGATGCCCATGTTTGCTACACCACTCGGCAAGAAAATGAAGCTCGCTAATGTTTAATCGGTGCACGGTCATATTCACAACCGTTGGAATTCCATAATCCCGCAAGACGGATAGCGCCCTTACAGCACGCTGACATGACCCGTCGCCTCGCTCCGCGTCATGTAGCCTTGGGTTTTTTATTGCATCAACGCTGATCTTAACCTCTATCAAGTTCCCCAAGTGAGCTAAAAAATCTGCTGTTGATTCATTAATCAGCATTCCATTGCTAAGTAGCGACACGGCAATGTGGTTTTCACATAACCATTTAAGCAACACTCTAATATCTGACCGAACCAAGGGCTCTCCACCAGTGATTGTTACCTTTCTTAGCCCGGCCGTCTTCAGCAGGTTGAAAACATGTATCCACTGCAATGTCGTAAGATCGTGAGAGTGCGATGCGGGTTCTGATTCCGCGCAGCAATACGAGCATCTCAGATTACACTTGTCGGTTACGCTTATCTCGGCCCTAATAATAGAAAGCTGGTCAACTGAACCCTTAACCGAGACTTGACCTTCGTACGATTTCGCAAATTGTGAAATAAGTCCGTTGCGTAGCGCTTGCTCAGCGAATACTCGAACATCTTCTGTTGCTTGCGCTAGGACGCTTTCCTTGCTTCGGAAAGAGGCTTTTACCCTAGAGATAATATCCCCCAATTGTACAGTCCCATCGCAGGCCTCCAAAATACAGCGCCCCGTGTGATTGGTAACCAGATAGTCATGCCTGCTCATATCCCAAATAGCTGCTCCATAAGGCTGGCGTATAATTTTATATTTTTCGTTTATGCGGAAGTACATCGCAGTGTTCCTAACTGCTTCAGGAAGTACGCTACCGATGGTGTTACCGGGCTTGAAAGTCATGCAGCTTGTTTACCCCGCCGCACTCGCCGCGTCAATGGAAAGTTATGAATCGACCTGATTGCGTTACTGTTTACCCCTGTAATAGCCCGGATGCGGCTTCCGGACGTACTCGATTAGGCCTAGCTTCACCAATTTCATGAAGTCCCGCTTCGCGGTCTTCGAACTAACATTGTATTTGTCTTCGATCCTTTTCCGGTTAACTTCGTTGCTTTTCCCGGTCTGTTCGAGTATCCATTGTTGCCTTTCGTTCAAATCCTGAATGTCCCCGGGGGCATTGCCATTCTCGTCGTGGGTGCCGTCCCGGACCGTGATCTTGTCGTCGTTAAAATGGTAGCCTTGGTCATCACGCACCAGGACATTTTGCTTTTGGCATACGATGTTAAGATCCCGAAAGAGACGCTCCTTTATGCTGCTCCTGATAGATTTGGCGCAGCCCGTTATTGTCCCTATGACGATGGACCCGCCCACGTCCTTTCCAATCTTATCTGCCAGCTCCTCGCCGCTGATCCTGACGAATCTACCGTCTGATCTCTTCTTTCGTAAAAGGTTAAGCATCCTACGGGAATGTCCAAGTCCTGAATCCCCAAGAATTTTGACACCGCAAAGCTCCACCCTGTTTGAAAAGAACACTAACTCGCCTCGCTGAAAGGGCTGTGGCCCGCCGGACGAGGCCCGCTGAGTGGTAGCCTTTTTAGCCGGCGGTTCAACCTTCGTGGCTTGTGAGCACCGGCTTAGTGCTTCTGTAACAGCCTTCTCAAGCGTGCGTCCACTGTCAGGAAACGGTTTCCTGACGAAATCATCCGCACCGTCGCCCCGCAATACTTCCGCGGCAAGATCAGGGCTATCGTGGCCGTGTGCGGTTATCACAATGATAGGAATGGCCTCACAGCCCTTAGTGGCTCGAATTTCCCGCAGCAGATTCTGTCCATTCTGAATGCGGCTGGGTTTGCCGTACCGAACCGGAATCTCCAGATCAAGTAGCATATAGGCATACGAGTGCTGCTCGATATGCTCGTGGGCAGCATGTTGGCAGTCCACGCAATCGCAGGTGTGGCCAAGGGATTCGAGACGATCTTTCACGTCCTCCAGGATTTCCGGGTCGTCATCGATGACAAGAGCGTGATAAGTCATCGCTGATCCTGCCCTTCTGTCTCGACGGGCAGTGTGATCGTTACGGTTGTTCCTTGGTTTTCTTCGCTGTCGATGGCAAGATCACCTCCGTGGTCAATGACCCTCTTTCTTGCGTTGGGCAGGCCGAGTCCAGAGCCATGCTGCTTTTTTGACGATCCACCGGGAACAAATAACCGTACCTTGGCCAGGTCCTCTTTGCTGCGCCCCATACCGTTATCTTGCACTGCATGCTCGCTGCGTGCATTGTCTAGCGTCCGTGCACGTAGTTCTATGGTGCCCTTCTGGAATGTATTCGGTCTGGTTTCAAAGGCCTCGTAGGCATTCTGCAGGATGTTGGCGATTGCCACTATGATTTGCTGACGCGAGATTTCAAGAGTAATATTTTCCGGCACATCGATGTTTACTAGGATGCCTTCGGGGGCGCGATCAGTGGCTTTGAATCTGTCCTTTACAATATCGTGCGCCTTGTGAACGACCTCCGCGAATCGCTCGCGCCTGCGCTCGAGTGGCGTGGGTTGGGAATATTGACGCATATCCTCTAGCAACCACTCAAGGATGGCGATGCGGTCCTTCATCTTGATCAGGTTTTTGTGGAATAGCTTCGGGTCCAGATTGCTCTCCTCCAGATGGCTCAAGAGGGTCGTCACGCTGGACTTTAGGGGCGTCATGATTCCGCGCATGTCATGGACCGTCGCCCCGACCAGAATGTCGTAGAGTCGCTCGGCCATGTGGCGGGCCTTCTCTGCTGCCACCTTGCCGTGTATTTTCTCCAACGCAACGTACTGAGATTGAACTCCATCCAGACCCCGTTGCCGTTTCGCCTCGGCACGTTGCCCGCGTCGACGACGGTCCAGTGCTCGCTCGGCAGCCTTTCGCACGAACGAGTTGCTGTCGGCAGAAAGTTTGGCTGCAAGGCGCGGGAAGTCGTCTTCGGGGATGAGCAGGAGGCAATCCGCGATATCACGGCGCACCTCCCACTTCGGGTCATCGGCCAGCAGGAAAACCAAGGCCAGGACCGGTTCAGAGACGCCTTCCGATATCAGTGTTTCAGCCAAAGATTGTGCAAGCGCGCGGCGTTCCGGCCACGGCAAAGCTTCACGGTTAGTTTGTAACCGGGCGAATGTTTCTTCGATCCTTATCTTATCCTGACCTTCATTCATTATTGCGAGTACCTCTCCTTACGCATATCAAACGCCTCTTTGCCGCCTTCAAGCAATGTCACGATATCATCCCGGCATTCGTCTACCGTGCCTTCGTTTGTCTTGCGCGCGTTTGTTCCGTCCGAATCCAGCACAAATACCTTCTCGGCATCTCCAAGCACGGGGATGTTGGGATTGTGCGTAATGAAGACCAACTGCCGCTTTTTCTTGACCTTGCGAATGCTATCAACGATGGTTTCAAAAACGAAGCGATTGTCAAGGTTGTCCTCCGGCTGGTCGATAAGGAGCGGATGCTCGGTTTCCAGTAGAAGAATCGGCAAGATGGTCGTGCACTTTTGCCCCGTGGAAAGCGAGCCCGTGTCCTTGTAGGTTCCGCCATCATTTAGTTCAACCTTTGGTAGGTCGATCAACTCGACCGTTTCAAGTTCAAAAAGCAAGCTCGACCCCGAAAGAACCGCCATTACCTTGTTTGCCTGGTCGTGGTTCAACTCCGCTTTATCCACGAGCGTCTGCGAGTTCTTTTCCTTGATGACCTCAGTAAAGTCCGCAGGCCAGAATGCGTTGACGATTTTTTGGGCGACCTGACCGCGACGTACCCGAGCGGGCCGAAGTCCGTTCTCAAGGAGAGCACGGTATTTCTCGGGATTGCCGTACTGCACGATGCTGACACGAATGTGTGGCGAGAGGTTAGCATTGATGTGGTCCACGATCTGCTTGCGAATGGTGAAACGCTCGTCACGAAGCTCGGACAGCCTTTCAGTGAGCGCGGTTCGGTTTTCCCGGAGTTCCTTCAATTGTTTGACGGTCTCGGTCTGCGACCGTTCCTTGGCCTTGAGCTCGTTCCTCAATTTCTCTAGGCGGGAACGCTCCGTTGCCTTGCCCCTGGCTTCCTTATGCTTCTCGATCAGTTCACGGAACTTGATCTCTTGTTCATTATGGGCCGTGCCGAGCTTCGATTCCCGTGCCGAGATATCTTCCTGCTCTTTCTCTATGCGCGAACGCGCTTCCTGGAGTAGCTTGTCCACATCACCGCCGCACGCGCGAAGTCCGTCAAGAATCTCGCGCAGCGTTTCTGCGTTGGGTCCCTCCATCATATCCCGATCACCCAAGGATTCTGTGCGGAGGCTTATCCGGCCAATAAGCTCCGCTAAATCGCGGGACATCTCTTCCAATAGCTCCGCTGTAGACTGGATAAGGCGCTTTTCACGGTCCCGCAGGGCTTTCATTTCATGAGCCTTGTCGATTTCCTTTGAATCCTCGTCGCCTTCGCCCTTGAACGCTTTCAGCTTCTCTTCAATACTTGGCAGAGCACCGATCTCTTCTTCGAGCGCTGCCTTTTTATCCTCCAAAGGCATGATATTGCTGGCGTTCGAGGCAAGATCGGCCTTGGCGCTTTTGATTCGCCGCTCAATCTCGGCGATTTCCTCAGCCTCGAAATTATCAATCAGGTCCAACTGGGAGAGCGCCTGATCGGCTATGTTCTCTACTTCATTCTGGCTGTAGATATCCGCTCTGAAGAAGCCACCGGTCTTGAGCGTGATTTCGGTCGGTTTCCCATCCTCCGTCAGTACAATCGGATCATCACCGGCGGATCGGCTGATGATATAGGAAAGGCCGTCCCTGGTCTCGATGCCCAATTGTACGCGACCGCCTTCCAGGTTCTTATCCACGAGTGATTCGATACGTCTGCACGCGGATGTATCGCTTGGCATTTCGTCCAGCGCATAGCGCACGAATTCCAAGACCGTCGTCTTGCCTGTGCCGCGCGCACCGATAATACAGTTCAGCGCATCGGCGAGCTCGAACGACTGATCGTCAAGAAAGCCCCCGATGATAGAGAGCGACTTCAGGCGGTGGAAATGGGATGATGCCATTAATAATCCTTTCTTAGGGTCCATACTCTCGATAAAGTCTGTCTGGCTTATTGTGTTCCCTCGCCTTCGTTGGGTCCATTTGAGATATTCCCTGTATGTGATCGTGTATAAGTAATCGTTGTTGCTTTACATTTCCGTTTCGTCTGATCCAAGAATCCCAAGGTGAACTTATCCTCCGGTTTTTGGAATATGTCGAGGCCACGGCCTAAGATAATTCTCCAGCCCGTGTCCGTTTCTATCCACCGGTCATGAAGATTGTTGTCGAAAACATAGTTTAACTCTATACAATCAGGCCTCAGTCCCTTTTTCAGTTCGTCAAGCTTCCTTCTCAGATCAGTTTCTTGGTAGGCGTCACATGCCGTGACGAGATCGACCTTCAGCATTTCTACCGGCGGGTCCAGGATCTCGCAGAAACTCATCAGGTTGTATATTTGATACTGCAGTCGAATGTATGGGTCATAAATCTTGATCGCTTTGGCATCCTTGATATAAGGAAGGAAAAGCTTTTCAAATGAGATTCCCTTCTGCCCCTCGATAAGATCCAGAGTATTTTCTTCAGGAATACGATCTGGTGCCAGAGGATCGACTTTTTTCGCTTCTTCCTCCGGGTTTGGCCGTTCATCCGGATGGGATAATTGGAACTCATCCGGAATCTGACTTTTTATGGTGATCCACTTGTATTCTTGGTCGATTTTCGACAGTTCATCTCGAATCTGCTGACGCATGCGAACCGCGGGATTCACACAGTAGGAAATGAATTCTTCCTCGCTTAATTCGAGATCGGGGAACAGCAGTTTCAGAAAGCCTTCCGCTAGCCGGGAGATAGCCTTGTTATCCCGCATATCCTCACATTGCGGGAGGTGCAAACTCTGGGAGACATAATCCGCATACCGCAGGTCGACACGCAGTTCATGCAGTACTTCGCTAAAGAAATCTCCCTTGAATCCAAATGATTTTGATGGGGTGTTCCGAGACACACGCGGCATGAACCACCCTTCGATCAGCCCGTGAATTCGATCTATGAATGCCGATTCCTGAAGGGCGGCTGGCAGTTCCTTGAATATCCCGTCGCTTTCATACAGTGGCAACCGGTTGACACCCAACCTGATATTGCCGAGCATCACAAAGCCGGACTCTGACGTTCCCATGTCTCCCGTTGCTCTACGATATCTGCCACTTTCAAGATACATCTTAAGGGCAGCCATGGCCTCGCCGGACGCATCGGTATGAATTTTTTGGATTTCATCGATTACAACAACATCATATCGTGGAATGAGACCGATTTGCTTTGTGTTGCTGTTGAAAAACAAAGCAGGTGCCGAGAGTTTCCCGCCTGGTATCACGGCTGCATATCGGCTGATATTATCGAACACGAACGACTTCCCAGTACCTTTCGGTGCCAGTTCTGTAATATTGACCCTTGGCTCGACCAAGGGGATTATTCTGCTGAGGAGCAAAAGTTTCTGCGACAACCTGTGAACGTCGGGATTGAATTGACAACTCGATACCAAAAGGTCTATCCACTCAGCTATATCGAAGTGTTTACGCGAATCCCGGAAATAGTCTAAATCGACCCCTGGGGTTTGGAACGCTTTGAATTCGACCATCCATATTTGGCCTTTCTTCACGTCCTCGCCGTCAGGGGGCACATACCGCAATGTTCCCAGACCCCACATGCCCGTTTTTAGGAGCATGGGGTTGTTGTCAATGATATCCTTTTGCACCATCCCATTTCGAACATCCAGTAGCGGAATGCTTAGATCGTGCGTGTGGCGCTCCAGGTTCACGTTGACCCGAAAGTCATCCAGAATGCGAACCTCTTCCTGCTCCATAAGGCGATTCAGGATCATATTCTTGTCCGCTTTTTGCGGTAAGTATTTTGAGATCGTATTGACAATCTCGGTTCTGCCGTCATCTGTAAGTTCATCTCCGTCCATGAACTGGCTAATGATCCATTCACCGACATAGACCGGTATCGCACGAGCACCGAATCCGGCCCTTCCCATGAGACCTTTGTTGATGACAACCTCACCATAGTAGTCTTTTGCTTTGCGTTCAAACGACATCATGTTTTTCCTGCCTCCACTTAAAGGTCCCTCAGGCTGAATCCGCTTGCAATGGCTGATCTGAACTCACTTTCAAGCGTTAAGGGGAGCGTGTGCTGATTGCCGGCAATTTCATATGCAATCTCTATCTCCAGGCTTCTTTCTCCCAAGGCAGCCTTTTTGAAATAGCAGTTCATTTGAAGTGTGTTCACGCTCCCTGCCGGTATTACTACGGTTTCACAGCTCTTGAGGTCGGTTTCAGGCGACATTATACTTGCTCGGAAAACACGGACGTCAGAGGGGTTCGGGTTCTGTATCTCGACCTCCAACGTTACGACTCGTTGGATATAGAATTTGGCTCTGCCGGTTTCTCTCACTTGGTCCAGGTTGAGGAAACGCGTGGCAAGTGTTTTCCAAGCCGCCTTTACCAATTTGTACTGTGCTGCCGGAACGATGACCTCTTCAGGAGTGACACCGCCGTGTATATAGCCTTTCACCCTGCCTGCCTGGCGAACGGTATTGTGCCCTTTGGGCAAGAAATAGACCGTGTTCTCCGAGATAAACGGCCGTTTAAATCGATGCCCCAGCACCCACAAGTTTTCAGGTATCTCATCTATCTGATCTTCGGCTACGGCCGAAAACCGGTGTTTCTCGTTGGCAAACAGCCTGTTAACGACTGTAGAATCAAAGGATCGTTTCTCTTCTTCGAGAATGCGACAGGCACCATGATCGGTGACTACATAAACGCTTAACTGTTCTCTTGGCCCGGACCACTCTTGCGACAACTTGCTTACCGATTCAGCCATGCGCGTAAAAAGGCGATGCAACTCATCCTCATACGTGATATTCTTGGATTCCACGTCCGAGTGGAGCAACTCATCTCCGTCAACGAAGTTGAGAACGACAATGGTCGCCTCTTGAGGGGCCGCCATTTCCAACATCGATTTCAGATTGCTCAGGTATACGACCTGTTTACCACCCCAATCGGTGTTGGCGCGAGTTTTGAGAATGGCCTCATAGCTCCCGGTTTTCTCCTGCCACTCTCCGCTCAGGAGCGCAGCCTTATTGTATTCCGTAATGGTTGGCAGCGCAGCGAAGCGGTAGTGTAAATTATGGCGGCTGAAACCCACGTTGCGAAGCGCATCGTCCAGGATATCCATAAAAGCCAAGAGAAGGCAATCAATAAGAAGTATTATCGAAAACTCATTTTCTGAACGGTTCGATGAAAGGACCCTCAAGCAGTGAGTCAGGCTGAGGTCGGGATCTTTATGGATCGATGTATATTCGGCAATATACCAATCCGTGAAGCGTGCTACCGTCTGCTCCAGGTCTTCATCGTAATAGCCGTTATGCACTTGCCAAGTACGGTAAGGCACGTATTCCTCAGCTGTCCATCGAATCCATTCAACGCTACTCCATTCTTCTTCCAGCCCGAGCAGGGTTGGGCGGTCGGGCTTAACGCAGTATCTAAGGGCATTCAATTGGTTTTCGCTCACGCCTGGGCAATATCTGAATTTTGTCTGCACCTCCTGAACATCTTCTTCAGTTGGTGGAAATCGATTATTCCTGAGAATGCTCGAAATGAAATGATACTCTTTCAGGAGTCTTCCTGAAGTCCATCTTACAACCTTTCGGAACATGTCACTTGACGTTACCTGCTCCCATGTTTCTTTAAAGAGCAGTTCAATCTGGGTTAGCATCTGTTCCTTGGCCGTAGACTCCAAGGGCAAATCGTTGATCACGTCCGGAGGAACCTTCCGTATAAGCAGAACCTGCTCTGGAGCCAGCACGTATTCTAGCAGTTTCTCTGGATAGCCGTGCAAGCCGACCCACAAGCTGAGCCACTGCCAGACTTCATTCGAATTTTCAGGGAGCTGTCTGCAGATGTCCTTTACCCATGTCTCGCTGCTCCTCTTCGCCCATTGCTCGCATTTGGTCTCGAAACAGCGGCGCAGTACCGGGTATTTCTTAAATGCTGCTTTTGCTTCATCACTGACGAGCGCCTTGATCACATCGACAAGATGGGCACTAATAAGCATGTCCGGCTGAAAGGCGGCTCCCAGGAGATGTATGAGTAAACGGTTTTCAAAATCGGTCTGTTTCTGAGAATCTACAGGTATATCTAAAAGGTTAAAGTCGAGAACATCAGTATCGGTCAGCCACTCGGGTATCTGTACATTCCACTGCTCGGCCAACACCAGGCGGGGCGTTTTTTCCTCAAACTTGGATGAGCAGTCAATCTGTTCGGTGAAATCCCTCAGCCAGGCAAAGTGGTTCTTTGAACGCACCCACACCTTCAGGCCGATATCGGATTTCTCGCGGTGCGACAGCGTATGGCACGCTCGCACATAATCCCCGTCGTTCTCCACCAGAAGGACATCATCGGGGGGAGTGTGCGCCAGATTGCCGATATAGCTGATTGATACCTGGTTTTCGTTTCCCACGGTTACACTCCAGCTCCTCATTTGTCCTTGGTGACGTTGCTTAGTAGCGTTTCAAGTTTCTTGGCCATATCAGTGCTCAACAGGTTCTTTTTCACTCCATAGCTGATAACGGATTTTAGGACGGCCACCAATCCTTCCGTGTCATCCGGACACTTAAACGTCGCTTCCTTTTCGCCGAAGATGTCCGACTCCACCTGTATCTCGTATTTTCGTTCCTTGCTGACCAACTCGACACTGACAACATCGCTGGCATTGCCGTCCTGGTCCACGGCCCGCATTTTTATCTTCACATTGGGCCGGTCTTTAAGAAGACTGACGAGATCAAGCTTGTTGTCGGTTTTTTGGACATTGTCCGAGTGACGGGGGTCTCTTCCATCCAGGGTGTAGATCAATCGAGCGGCCCCTTTGGGGATTTCGATATACATCTCCTGTGATTCCCGAATTTCATGTACGCCCTCATCCACAGCCGGCTTATGGACGACCGGCTTGGCTTTATCAATCTCTGCCTTGGCCTGTTTTAGCTTGGCTACGTAGTCTTTGACGTGAAGCGATGTCCACTCCGCTACCGCTCCAAATCCGAAATCTTTCGACAGAAGCTTAACTATCTTCGTGCTGAAACTGACGGACTGATCGGCCAGGCGCACAAGAAACTGTTTCGCATCCTCGTGGTCGCACTTTTGTGGATCGCGTTGGCTTGGATTCAAGTTTGAGTACCATTTGCTGACCACATTTTCACATTCGATCATGTCGCCTTTGGCACCGTAGATATCACAAACAGCCTGCGCCACCTGGCCTTGTGCACTCTGTTCGCCCGAGTTGAGAAGTGTTACATCCTCGGCAAAGGCATCACAGATGGTCTTGGCGTCCTTTTCCGTGAGTGTGTCGCCAACTGAACCGCCGCTGTAAACCGCAGGCAATCGCTTGAGCATGAAATCAAATCGGTCCACGCTGCCGGTCAATCCGTCCATCAGATTTTTGAGACTGGTCAAACGCACCTTTCGCCCTTTTTCATACAGACTGATCACTTTGGCAACAGCCGGCAAACTGCTCCACCATTGTTTGAGCGTCTCAAAGGCGGAGTTAAGAGATCGGGTTTCGCCATGCTTCAGGGGCGGTGCGTCAACTGCTTTGGCGACCAGATCGATGAGGGTGATTTGGGCCTGTGAAATATCACGGACCACAAAGACTGTCTTGGCGGCAGGGTCTGACACGATCTTGACCAAGTCGTCATAGGACCGAAGAGGCTGCTCCACCATCATGGTGGAGTCTTTGTACACAATCAATCGTTCGCCATAGGCCCGAATGACATGAGCCAGCGATAGCATCAAAGGTGTACCACCAACGCCATAGGGCGTATCCTTTGCATCTTCAAGAAAAGCGCCAACCGAGAATATTTTCCCAGGATTGAGATTTGCCAGCCGGTCACACAGTTCTTTGAATACCGGAAAATCATTGTGGAGCTTGGCGGGATCGGTCTCGCACGCAAAATAAGAAACCACGCCTTCAGAATCGATTTTCTTAAGGGCTCCTGCGCCTTTCAGCAGGACTTTCTCCAAATACCTTTTCTCGCCGTGATTGTCGGGGTTACCGTTATCAATCAGAACCCTTTCTGCTTCCAGCAGAACGCCTACAGCCTGCTTCAATGCGACGTTCTTCCCAGTGCACCATTTTACGTCGTGGCAGAAATTCAAGTCTGGATGTTTAATGCGGCAGCGTTTCTTGAACAACTCATCGCATAGCATGTCCGCAGGTTTGTGGGATTGCTTAGGTTTGTCCACTAGGATTTTCTCTCCCTGCCAATACCAGCAGGCTCCGCTGCCTTCCACGATGTCTCTAAACACGCGCTGGAGAGTTGGCAGGTATCCGTCTTTAGGATTCTCAAGGATGTCGCGCAGCCGTGATTCGGTCTGGGCGCTTATTTTCCCCGCCTCGTTTGGTGGCAGGTAATGGCGGCATGCTTTCACTTGCAGCAGGGTTTCCGAAAAGGGTTGCGGTGCGTGCGGCACAGCCAGGGCCACATTGTCATCCGAAATGGTCTTGGCCGCCTCCCTTGCTAAATTGATTTCGCCTTCGTCCTCGCATAGTGCGTGGACGAGAGTTCCTTCGAAGCTCTTCGCTGGTTTGCTACGACTCTCTGCATAGTCCATACGGATTTCCTGCCAAAGCGCATCCCCGAGATCCTTTGCGCGGACAAAACGGGTACGGAAGCGTTTGTCCTCCCCAAAGGGCAGGTTGTATCCCTTGGCTTCGGAATAATCCGAAAGACGCTTTCCGCTGGCCTCTTCCATGAAAGCTGTTACCGTGTCCGATGGATGCAATTTGGTATCGGTTACGTAGCGCTCTATCAGATCATAGGGGTCCTCGCCAGTGCTTGCAGCTAGCTCATAAGTTTTCGACTGTTGTCGGAGGAACACAGCACCCATTTTATCCAAATCCTTTAAGTATTTCTTTACCTGGGTTTTTTCGGACTTGCTCAGGCAATATAGTCCAAACTGGATGTTTTCCAGGCTCGTCGGAATCTGACAGAGTTGGTAGATCAGGATTGTCCTGAGCACTTGGATGCGTTCATCCTCATGGAATCTCAGCAGTTCTCCTTTGGCGGCCTTTCGCAGGGCGTCTATGCTGGCGTAGAAGCCATTGACAAACTGCCGTTGTCGTTCCCGCAGTTCCGGATTCTTTTGCGAGAGTTCCTTTTTGAAAAACGTAAACAGCTGATCTACCGTGTACAGGTTCAGCTTCCCGCCAGCCACCGTCACCTCAGCATTCTCGATAAAGTCCGCGTATGAACCCTTTTCTCCGCCCACATCGCCTGAGAAGAAGGTAAAGGTGCTGCGCGCATCCGAACCGATTTCAGATGAAAGGTTCAGCAAGCAGGACAGGGCCATGGGATGCACGCCGTAGATATCCTCCAGCACCCGTTCTCGAATACGGTTTACATCTTCAATCCAGGGGAACAGGTCAAGTGACTTACATGGCGGTACCAATTGATCAAAGACGCCCGTCTTGGGTGCGATCTCTTTTTTCCAGGCATTGCACTGCTTATCTGTTTCGACGATAGCCCCGATGATCTCCTCGATCCCTTCGTTGAGCAGATCAACTTGCGTGATACGGGCACTCATGACCGCCGCATCGTCTTTGCTGAAACGGTCTGCGTAAGATTTGAAGTCTTTGTGAATACATCCCACAAAAAGCACGTTCGGTTCGCTTTTGCAAATAGTCTCCATAAATCCATGCAGTACATCTTTAGCGTACGCTCGATTCTCCAATGTATATTGAAATTCATCGAAGAAGATGGCCAGCCCCTTGAACCGTTTCTTGAAAGCCTGGCTTTTAACCAATTTTTTGAGAATCGGAATCAGGTTGCCGGCCTGGGCCTGAAACTCAACGCCTCCCATCATTTCCTTGAAGGTGGTACGGAATTTCTCAAGCACATTTGAGTCGTAGTTCTTGAGCCCGGTACGAAGCTGATCCATGGTAAGCCCAGGTGCGACCGATTCAAGCGCTTTGCTAAAGTCCTGGTAGAAATTGCGGATACCGCCCTTATCGCCCTTTTTCTCCCACTCGGCCAGTTGGTGTTCCGCCTCGTCAAACTCCGTTTCCACCCCGGTGTTCAAGCCTTTGGTCTCACAAGCCCCAAAGACCGCCTTCATCACAACATCTTCAAAATGCCGCCCCGAGTGGTAGTCACAGATCGCCACCAGGTACTGGCCGTCCTTGCGGATATTCTTAATCAGCTTGGCCTTCTCGGGATCGAGCTTGGCGTAGTTCTCGTGGAATCCGGCAATTCCCGGGTCACCGCTGGACCGGCTCAAAACGTTTGCCGTCATCAGGCACAGGTGCGATTTACCAGTTCCGTAGGAGCCGCTGAGTAGATAGAACTTCTTGTCATTTGGCTGATAGAGCCCTCGACAAATACGTTCGAACGCCACGCGGTGAGCCTTGGTCGGTCGGTACATGGCCATCCGGTCCGCATTCTCCTGTGTCGCCTCAAAAGCGCTTTTCAGCTCCACAAAATTCGCGTAGCCGGATTTCAGTTTCACGACCTCTTTAATTTTGCTCATCTCTTATTCTCCGATTTCCTCAAAATCGCTTTGCCTATTTCGTCCACCCGCTCCGTCTAACAACAACTGATGAGTTTTCTATATCTTAATATTCATGATTCGTATTTATCATAAAAGTGAGGGGAATTCCCACTCAGATGGGAAGCCATCTGAATCCATACACAACAAAAACTCATTATTATTTCCTGCGCGCACTAGAGCGTTAGGCCACAATTCCTCTTTTGTCTCTGCTGTTCTTACCGCTCTCCTTCCGCCTTCACGAAACTCCTTCCATCTGTTCCCATCAAGACTTATCGTTCGCAGAGCAATATCCCCGGCTGTAATCTTATTAACACTATTCAAGTAATTATTATCACCAATATAGATCTTATGATATGCTGTACTCGATAGCAAATCGAATCCAAGTGCTATTACATATGCTTCTCTGACAAAGGATTCTAGGTGCCCGGGTTGTATTTCAGCGTCAATATTGTGAGCAGCATCATGCCGTCGCTGAGCCGCATTTTTAAAAGCCTCTTTTGAAGATAAAATTGCCAGGTCAAGTCTACCGGATAAAGTGTCAATGGCAAGCCACCCAGCCTCAATGTTAAAGCATTTGAAAATGTTACCGATGTCATCTACATTAAGATTAGAACCATCCCACCCAATTGAGTATTGGGATATTTGATAAGTCGTCTTTAGGGATGATGCTATAATCGCTGATTCGGTTTGCGTGAAAGCAATAGCGTTATCGTTATATTTCATTCTGGCCGCAATTCCTTTTACTGCACCCTTCGTAGCAATCTCTTTAATTTTATTAGGCAAGTCTTCAAAGGAAATGCTAACCCGATCGAATGAAAGCAGCAACTCTCCAGTCCGTGCTCTGATAAAATGTTCAAGAATAGAGAATCCAATAATGGCAATGCCATTTCTTAAAGCCTTTGAGCGAAGGTTATGCTCTCTTTCGTCTGGCGCCTTTTCAACTAAAGCTTCATGTTGTTGCGCCAAACGAAATCCATGCATCCCTCTGAGAAAATTAGCTTGTGCGCTCATATGTTTTATGCCGTTTTTAATGCTTCAAGCATGGTTTCGATTCTGTATCGAACTCTCATCGGATTCGATGTGAATTGGCGTACAGAGGTCTCAAATTGTTCATCGTTTTTTAACAGAGCGATTGTCTTGGCAATAATCTGTTCTTTGTTCTGCACGGCCCGCTTACGTTCAGCGTTGCTGAGCAGTGATACTCCAAGCATCTGGGCATCATACATTCCTGCGAGAACTAGGTTGCGCCACTGATCGTTCATGTATCGCTTAAAGGCATTGTCCCCCCATATCTCTTTGCAACATTGAATTGAAGTATTGAATTGTTTGCGCAAATTATCTACAAAATCTCTGTCTTTGTGCTGATGTTCTTTCATGAAAACATCCATCGAAACACGCATTTTTCCTGAAAAATCCCTCCATTGCTCCAGTAGAGTAAAGAAGCGTAGTACATACTCCGCGTCAATCATCATCCGATATGGTTTTGAGCGGTGATCTTTGATCTTAAGTTGCCTTTTCAGAAAATCGTTATCAGCAAGGCTAAAAATAAGGTCATTAACTTTGCCTCTATATGCCACGTTGCGAATTTCCTGCGGTATGAGTGGTTCCCCACCGGTATTCAAACGTGTGAATACCTCGTATTTAATATCGGGATCGGATTGTTTCAATAGAGTCACGACACGAACATAGGGTCGAATATTCAAAGCATTTTGAATAGAATTGGGAAGTTCCTCAAATGCGGCTCCCTCCATTTCCTTAAAATCCTCAAGAGACTGAAGACGCATTTTCTTTTTCATAAAGAAAAAGATAGCTGTCAGTCTTTGTTTGCCGTCAATAACTGAATAGTTACCATAGTCATCTTCTGCCAGATAGATTGGCGGAATAGGCACGTTGAGGATGAATGACTCAATCAGCGCCGACTGTTTCTCGCGGCTCCAGCGTTCACGCCTTTGGTATTTTGGATCTATTTCAATGGCTTTCTTCGCTACCATTTCGGCCACTGTTTCCAGCGACAAATCAGCAGACTGAAGCACCAAGCTATCTTGTGCTTTCTTGAATCTTTTTTCGATTTTTTTAGAATCAATAGTGTGTGTCATTCTGATTCTCCTGCTCGTTGACTAAAATCTTCCCGATTCTGTCATACTCTTCTAGGCATTTGCGCTTGGACATGAACTCGCCGAATGCCTTTTTCTCTTTCTTTTTGAGCACCGGAAAGGTGTCAAGGATGTAGGCGAAGTCATCCCTGTTCAATCCATAGAGATGCGCTACATAGGCGTCGATCTCGGATCGGAGTTGGGCTCTATCGCCGGTGTCCCGCCGGTCGGGCAGCTGGTCGTGGACCCCGCAGTGCGAACCCCATGCTGGTGTCAGGTTTTTGGCTTCGTCCCGCAAGCGGCGTCGTATCTCCTGCTCGTGGGCCGGGCCGTAGGTGTCGATGGGTGCGGAGGATGGGTACCAGAAAGAGGAAGATTGCCATTTGGTGGAAAAAACATCAGTCCATAATGGCCCAAAATCAGCATTTGTGCAAAGCAATCTTGATGCTCTGGCTATCAATTCAATGTCAGAAATAGTTTGCATGTTTTCGGGTAATGGCAGTGAACAAATATTTTGAAATTTCAAATACGTTGTCCCTTGTATACGTACAAACCAATCTAAAATGAGTGAGTTCGCCACACTCATTAGTTTCAACAATATGAATAGGGGAGAATCGGAAAGGCTTTTTATTAGAACAACGCTCACATTATGGTTACAAACAACTCGTTTTGGAAGAATACTTGTAGTTAATGTCCGTATATTTGTGGGAGATGCAATTGCTCTGAACACAAGTTTATAGTCATCACATGTTTGCCAGTTACTTCCGGGGTAACGCTTGGGTAAATGTTCCCTTATATCCGTTTCTTCAAGAAAATATCTGGGAGAAGAAAAATATGAGTCATAGTGCCAAAATAAGCCCCCCTCATAGAGGGGCATTCGGCTATTTGTTAAGTTGGAATGAAATAGATGGCTATCGCCTGACATGTCAAACTCTCTTATGATGTCGAAAGAATAGTCAGTGATACTTTGATAACCGAAAGAAAATTGACATCGTCTGAGTTGCGAAAAAATATCAATATCCCGCTGGCTCTTGAACTCCATGACACTCAACGTATCAGGCGAAAACATCTTGACCTGCTTCACGCTCATTCGGAGTGCTTTGTCATCAATAACCTGTAACCGTTCCGGGTCATGCTCCATAAAAGCACACTTGAACCGGTCAGACTCTCCGCCTTTTTGCGTGCCGAACAAGACGAACTTGAAACTGCGGTGTATGTTGAATACTGGTTTACGGTTCTCAAAACAGTAGAGAAACTCAGTACGGCTCTGGTTGAAGAACCGTTCCCGCAAGGGCTGACAGCCTTGGTCGGTATAAATCCCGCTAGGCACCACAATGCCCATGCGACCGCCGTCATTAAGCACGGTGAAAAACTGTTCCAGGAAGAGCTTGAAAGTATTAATGTCGCCTTTTCCTAGGGCACTGTAACTCTGAGGTTCCTTGAAATAGGCACTCTGCTCTGCGAATCCGTCACGGTATTTTTCCCACTTTTCAGCAATCGCCGTATTGTCAGCCATCAGTTTCTTGGAGACCCGATTGGCCTCCTGCTTTTTGTAGGAACGGAACTTGGGATCGTAATCCAAGAAGAACTCCTGGGAGTTGGGTTTGACAATATCCCATGGCGGATTACCGACGGTTGCTGAGAACCCGCCCACCACATCTGGACCAAAAACATCGGGAAACTCCAGCGGCCAGTGATAAAAAAGGTGCCATTCCCGATAAGCCTCGACCGATTCTAATATCTCAGGCAGTGCTGGATTCAAAGTTCCGGCAACCGATTTGCCTTTGGCGAGCCGTTCGAATATCTCCTTGTAATCATCCGCCGGAATACCAGGATCCATCAAATATGCCGTATAAAGGTTCGCCAAAGGGCGTAAGCCTGATGTTGTCGCTAGGGCGTCATCCAGCACGGCTTTCTGGGTGTCGGTGTCGTCCTCATCAATCCGTGTTATTGAGGCTACGTTCTTCGCGGCATTCGCCAGAACACTCGAAAGGTCGCTGTTATCAAAAAGCAATCTCTGCGGATTCTTCTTTTTCTTGCTTTCTTTCTTGCGTTCCGGGATGAAAGCGAGTTGATCGAGAGAGCGAATGCCGATCAGGCTGTTTCCGCAACGCAGGTGGTGATCGAGAAACGTCAACCGGTGTTCGATGGCAAAGCAGTTGAGCCAGAGTGAGAGCTTGGCCAGGTTTACGGCCAGCGGGTTGAGATCGACGCCGTACAGGCAATGGCGGGTGATACGCCGCCGCCAGTCGTTGGGACGGCTGGTGACAGAAACCGTCATTTCTTTGACATGGGGCACTTCTTCGAGCAAGGCGACGACCAGCCCGGCCATCTGGTTAGCTGCGGCCACCAAAAAGTGACCGCTGCCCATGGCCGGATCGCAGACCTTGAAGTTTAAAACTTCATCTTCGACAAAACGCTCGACCAACATCGCGGCTGATTGGGCCGCCCCGCGCCGGGTTCCTGTATCGTGCCCATTGGTTGCCTGCTCCAGCAAATCGTTGAAGCGTTGCCGGTATTCCCGCTCAAAGATTTCACGAAGGGGCTGGACGATTGTTTTTTCGTTGAGAAAGCGTACTAATGATTCTGGCGTGTAATAGGAGCCGGTCTGCTTGCGCTCCAAGGCAGACTCTCCGAAGTAAACATCTCCCTTTTTGATCAGGGTGTCGCCTGCCTTTTTCGTCGCCTGGGAGGCAAGCAGCATTTCCACACCCTTTTTAGTGCGGCGGCGGATACGGTCGGCGTCGGCAAGCTGGACCGTGTATTCCAGGATGTTTTCGTAAAGCTCCCCAAGATGACGGACCTCCAGGTCCTCGTAGGGTATGGGGTATTCGTCGTCCCGTTCGTTATCGTAAGGCTCGACAAACGCGAGCAGGTAAAGTGCCCGGGAGAGGAAATCATTACGCAGTTGATGTTGGCCCAGAAACCGCTCTTCTTCGTCATCGAACAGGCCGCCGTTATAACCCATAATGCCGTATTCCGGGTCACCGTCGTTTACGGCGTTTATCAAGCCTTTTAGATGCTTCCAAAGATCGTACTGGTCCGTGTCGCGGCGTTCACCCCAGCGGAACTTGCGAGCCTCCTCGCAGAGCGCCTGGATGGAGTGCCGCAGGTAGAGATCGGCTTTGTCTGGGTCTGACGGTAGCATCCTGCGGGCCTCGGCATAGAACAGGAACAAGCAGCGGTAGATCAGTTTTACGGCGCTTTCGAATATCTCGCCCCGTTCCTCTTCGGTGTATTCCTCTCCGCTCTTCTTGGTGTCAAAAATGAATCCGTTGCAGAGGTACTGCAACACCTCGTCCACTTGGGCAAGAAAGGGCTGTTTGACCCACTCTTCAAGAATCTCTTCCGATTGATCCCCATCGTGGTCAAGGCGGCACTTGTAGATACCGGCGGACTCATCCTGTTGCCCGCTCTCTGTGCCCTCAGTTTCTTCGGCAATAAAGGAATCCTTGTGAAAGAATCGCTCAAAAAGACCGTATTCGGCCTCATCCGATCCTTCCAAGGCCTGCTCCAACGGAAGTTCCACATAATCTTCATATGGTCTGGAACTCTTGGTGGAATAAAGCCGCCAGCTGGCACCGTCAGTCAGAATGCCCCAGTTAAGCTTTCGTTCCTTAAGCTGCCCAAGAAGCTTAGCGGGATAGAAACTTCCGACCGAGGTATTGTCAATGTCCGATACGGGCGGAGCGAGGTAGAGGACGCTGATGCACTTGGTGAAGTTCCAGTCTTCATAAAGCGGGTAAACGCCTTGAGCGGTTGGTTTGCCGGGCGGAACGAACTCAAGATAACCCAATGCCTGTTTCAAGAAAGACTCCCACAGGGACTCGGTATCCTGGGTGTTGCGGGTGCGCCATGTCTGCGCCAGTGTGGCCATACGCCCTTGGGCCGCGTCGTCAAGCTTGACGCTGTCTTTCAATTCCTCGATGAAAAGCGAACTGAACAGGCCGTTATTCTTCATAACGCCAATGTCTCCTTCTGGTCAACCACAAATGTGTGCTGACGGAAGCGTCGATACTCGCGGGTCGCAATCATCTTGTCGTATTGAAGAACAAAAAGCAGGCAGGGCTTCTGATTCCAGGTTTCCACATGGCTGGCGAACTGTTCGACGACATCCGACTGGCCTGCCCACGTCGCCTTGAGAAACTCTATGCCTGAAATAACCAGAACAGGCGATTGGCTACGGTTTTTCAAAAAATTGAAAAGGCTGGGGACCAGGAACTGTCCAATCTTGCTGCTGAGGTTTTTGTCTTGAGCGAAAAGTTCCAGTAGGTCGAGGTGTTCGGAATCCGTCTGGCGGGCCAACTCTGCAGCCCATTCCTTTTGGCTCTCATACTCATGGGTGAGTACAATGCAAGCTCTTCCGCGGGGACGGGAAGGCAAATCTCTCACGAGTTGAACCATGTTTACGGGGTCACTCATACGAAGGTGCCTCCGGGTGATGGTTTGGAATTCTCGCGCGGTTCCCGGTCCTCAAAATATGCCGTGAGGAACTCTAGTGCCGAGAAGTCAGGCTTGAGACGGATCTGATCGAGATTGTGCGTGGTTTCGTATCGCAGCCAGCCGCGGTCGTGAAGCGCCTCGATCTGCTGTCGGAACGAAGCGGCATCAAGCCCGAAGATCATAGCCGGAGAACCGGGCATGACAGCCATCTCGCCAACCTGGGAAAGATGAGTATCCTTTGTGGCGCAGAAATTATAGATCATGGCACTGAGAACAAGGGGGACGAAATTGGTGTAGCGGCGACGGTAAAGACGTTCATCGGGCGACCGATGCAGAAGTTCCAGTTTACGGAGATTCCGATTTAAATATGCATCGACAACAAAGCGAACCTCCTTGGGAACATGTTTACGAATGGTCCCGTCCGTATACTGCCCCGAAAAGCGGTTCCGCAGGTATCCATTCCACTCATTCTGTGTCATAGAGGCGGTTTCCACCAGGAGGTGATTGAATATTTCAAACCAGATTAGATTTCTGGAGTCACCCGCTCCAGCATAGTGACACCACTCAAGAGAACCCTTTTTCTCCATGAACATATCGTGTTCTACAAGGAGCAATCCCACAGGAGTCAATATCTGGACGGCAGGTCGGATTAAACCTATCGCAGTTCCCATGCTGACAAGGGCTGCAACCTGACGGTCTGCGAGGCCGGTATCCTCCTGCAACGCCTTACGACTAATCTTCTTTGCGTCCCGATGTTCCAGGAGAAAATGAAGAATGCGAGCAAGTTGGTCAAATTCCAGAAGGTAGCCACTGCTGACTTGAAATTTCCGGCGAGTTCTCTTTTGGGCTGCGAGTTGTTTCTTTGAAGATCGAGATGAACGCGGAGGCGCTGGAGGTATATCTGCCACGATAGAAGCCGTTGGAGCACCATCCTTTGTTACTGGTTGCTTGTCTGAGACGGAAGGTTTTTTCGATTTCACCGGTTTCTTGTTCATGGTATTGGAAGAAGATTGATCTGGAGTTTGTTCATCCGGCAGGTTCTCAAACAACTTCTGCTGAGTAGTTCCTGCTACCTTTTTCGGAAGTGAAGGTCTTGTTATAGTGGACGTGGTTCCTGATCGAATGAAATCAACCACTTTGAACAAGACAGTTGATGACTGCCCGATTCCTTTCACCTTGCGAAGTTCATCATGAGAGGCAGAAAGAGTCTGGGAAAGACTGCCAAAGACCCGAATAAGCTCTTGAGCGAGCGGCAAAACATCCTTGCGTCCGATAGTAAAGGTAAGAAGCAGTTCCAACAACATTTCATCAGAGCACGACTCCGCGTTGCCCGTTAAGAAGCAATCTCTGAGTCTTTGCCTGTGTCCTGTTTTCCCCTTTTCAGCCATATTGCTATTTACCATTCCTGCTGGCCCGTATCCTTTTGGTGCTTTTTGTCGTCGACACCACCACCACGCCCCCACTCGTCGATTTCCTTTTTGCTGAATTTCCAGAGGCGGCTAATTTTATGTGCTGGGAGCCCCTTGTGTTCGATCCATCGATACACAGTATCTCGGCTGACGCCAAGGTGTGCCGCAATTTCGTCAACCGATAGCCAGCGATCTTCCATCGTTTGAATCCTTCTCGTTCCGAATCATGCCGGTTTGAGCTATGTAGAATCGTCTTATACATATCAAAGTCGTCCTCCGCTGTCAATATATACTTTAAAAAGAAGCCCTGCGCTTCACCAGAACATTTCCGACCGATATGGGAAACTCCTGTGCTATTACAACACGGCGAATGATAAGGTATATTCTCAGTTCTGGAATATTTTTGACGCTCATGCGGATACAACTGTTCGGAACGCGAAAAATAAGGTTGCTTTCGCTCTGCTCTCATATATCCTACTTTCGATTTCAAAGTTCGGATCGCCATCATGGAGGCGGGCAATGCATGATATAAGATGGAACGGCACAGAGGAAGTTGCGGAGTATTTATCCAAAAAGTATGGTGACACGTTGGCTCCCGAATTTATACAGTTTATCGCGCGCAGGCGGCCAACCAGGAGAATCTCCCAACAAAGCCAATAGAAAACATAACCTTTCGGGAAGAAGCGAACGTGATGGTTGCCTTTTGTTTCAGGAACACCGTCCTTGAGAATTACCACGCCGAAGACGTGCCGATTAATGACGCGAGAATGAAGAGCCTGATGATAGAGGCGTCGCAGAAATTGTCATGGTGGCTCAACGGCAAGCATTACCTCAGTTCTACCGGCGACGAAGCGCTGTACCGGTATGCCGTCAGGGTATTTGAAACGAAATACACGAGCAACTGGGAAAAATAAACCTGTGGCTGCAACATGGTTTATGCCGGAGAGAAACCCGAGCATCTGGCCCGGGTCCTCTCGGTGGAAATGCGCGCAGAGTTACTTTTTGGCCAAGGCAGCACGGATGCGGTTTCCCAAACCAGCGGCCTTGTTGCCCACAGCTTCCTTTGCTCCAATGAACTTTTCCATATAAGCTACCGCAGCCTTTCCAATGGATTTATCGAGTGTCTTGAAGGAAATGACCTCGTCGGTCTCGGGGCGGCCTTTAATCATGATTCTAATGCCGCCCTTAACTTTTTCAACCAAGTAGCTGACGCGCTCGGTGACACAGCCCGCCTTGCCGCCGGCAAACTCGCACTCGACCCCAGCCCTGCGGCAGGCCTCGCGGTACGGCGCGACAGCTTCGGCGTAGGCCTTCTTTGCCACCGATTCCACGCTCTTTGCCTGCATGCGTAGCGCGTTGGCCTCGTTCTCTGCCTTCACAAGTTCCGTCCTGGCTTCCTCTGCCTTCTTCTTGAGCGTTGCCAATTCCGCCGGCGGCGCTTTCTTTTTCTTCTGCGCCGGGGCCGTAGCACCCTTGGGCTTGCCAGTTTTGGCCTTCGCTGTCTTGGCCTGCTTCCTAGCGCTGGCTTTACTAGCTTTCTTCTTTTTCGCTTTCGCCATGTCTGCTCCTCCTTGCCCGATTTCGAGCCGTGCCCCATGCGCGGCTCCATCGCGAGCATGTGACACATGAGGGCTCTTTACGCAGGGGAAAGCAAGAGTATTCCTGGAATTATTGCTCTATATCCCCTTACTCTGCAAGGGGTTGTGGCTTGCAGCTATGCTAGCAGCCACCCTTCTGAGTGGAGCGAACAGCGGATATCTTGACAAACCGATGAATTTCTGATACACTTGCTATGCTGGGAGGGGGGTCGGATGCATGCCTGGGGCAGGTCCAGGAAGTGCTAATTATAAAACCTGTCAAGTTGAGGTGTAATCAGTGAGTAGTCCATATGAAGAACCTGAGGCCATGAAGGCCCGAAGGAATCGGTTTGGCAAGGTGCGCCCTATGATTCATGCAGACTTCCAGGGGCAGAAGTTTGTTGCCGTCGGCAGTAACTTCTATCATTCCTCAAAATGGCCGGTCCCGCTCGACTTTTTGCATGATTTTCCCAAATACGTTTTCACGCGGGAGTGGTTCGAAGCCGAGTTGGCGAAACCTTTCGAGGAACGGCATCCGGTAATACAATGGTATGACCTGACATGTAAGTTACAGGCCAAACAAGAGCCCGACTCCGAAGGCATGTACCGTATAACACCGAGCGGCCCCATGGATGCTTACATCTTATTGTCTTACGACCTTTATATTCTCCAGCACCACAGCTCGCTTCCTGATCGTCTGGTAGAACGGTTGAAAAACAGGGACGGATTCCAGGGTGCGCGTCACGAGGTGTTTGCAGTCGCAACATGTATCCGCGCCGGGTTCGATATTGAGTTTGAGGATGATACTGACAGAACAACCAAGCACACCGAGTTTGTCGCCACGCATAGGGAAACCGGGCAAAAAATAAACGTCGAAGCCAAGAGCAAACGTCGTAAAGGTGTACTGAGTAAGCCAGGGCCGCGGGTGTCAGATGAACGGGTTCGAGTAAGAGTCCGGCGGCTTATAAATGATGCAATTGCAAAGCCTGTGCAGCATCCATATGTCATTTTCCTCGACCTGAATCTGCCGCCGTCATCCCCTATTCGTATGTCGCAAGCATGGTTTGATAAAATCGTGCAGCCAATTATCAGGGACCGAGAGGAAAAAGGAGAGTCCGACCCCTGGAGCCTTCTGGTGTTTTCAAATTATCCAGACCATTACCTCGACGGAGATGAACCTGCTCCATCTGGATACGCGGTTGGCCTGTTCGGTAAAAATCCTCCGATTGATGCGGCGCATCCCGAAGCGATTAGAGCCGTCATCGAGGCGGCATGGAAATTCGGGAATATCCCGGAGAGTTTCGAGGATATGGGATAGTTATGGCAGCGCAATGAAAAACCATAACGAAATAATTTGCATTTTCTGCCCTGAACCTGTCGGTGACGACCCTCCCAACGAACACATATTCCCCCAGAATATCTATGGGATTTGGATTACCCACGACGTATGCGGAAAATGTAATAGCCAGTTCGGGTCTAAAGTCGACACCCAATTATTACAATACCCTCCAGTGGTCGAGGCGGTAGACAAACTGAACCTGAGTAAACCACTGGAGACTATGCTCCGGCAGGCGAAAATAACGGATGTTTCTGACAAGAAACGTATGTTGCAGTACCGGAAAGGCCGCGTTCGAGTAATACCCCGCAAACTTGATGGAAGACTGGAATATTCTGAAGAAGACGGGGTAACCCACCTGCGGAACCAGTTGCGAAAGGAAAAGATTGGCAAGGATGAGTTGGAGCGGATAATCGGCGAAGCTCGCGAGAAAATAGACAAGCTTCAACCTGGGCAGTCTGTGGATATTGCCGAGCATACAATTATAAAACGCCACGGTGAACAAGTCGATATAGTTTATAAGACGGCAGTGAATCCACCCTATAGGCCTGTGGCAAAGATAGTACTGGAATTCCTGTTCTTCTGCTTTCCGAGCGGCAGTAATATTATTGATACTGTGAGGTCGGATATATTACGTCAGATCGCCATTGGCAACACTGACGTGGAGAGTAATATTATCCTTCCGCTGGTATCAGACGTTGAACCGAAGCCCTTCCATAAAATCACGATGGAGAGATTCGGGGATTCGCTTCTGATGTGGCTAACATTCTTCGGCAGGAGGCTATTTTTCATAGACTGCGGTAAGATTTCCGGGAATCCATTTGCCGTCCTCAGCAACACTGTAGATCCAGTAGGCTTATTTGCCATCAATGATTGTGATATTACACAGAAAGAGCGGCAATACGCGGGAATAATTTATTACCAAGGGGATGAGCGGAAGATAGAGTATTTTGGAGAATAAGCGGCCCTTTCGGGCCGTGCTACCCATTGCAGGTGACACTGCTCTTCGTGCTGGAGGTCTATAACATAAATGACAAATAATCTTAGCAATACGTATGGTGAATTTATTCAGGCTTGGCGAAAACTTCTTATTGAGTATAATTTTATAAAATCATGCCATATTGATCCTTTGCCTGGCATGATTAATAACGGGATGGTTCCTCAAGAAGATTTGGCTCCGTTCATGGCGTCGAATTTTTATTTGCGGCTTGGTTCGATACTGGATGAATATTTACAGACATTCATCGAAACGAATGGCTTAAGGATTCCAAAGAAAAAATACCGAAACTCACTTCATGGCAGAATAGAATTCTTATCAGATATGAATAAATTAAAAGACGGCGGAGAATTGCATCGCATCCGGGAAAAGAGAAATGATATTGCCCATAAAATCAACGCGAAAGCGACTTGGGATGATTTTGAGCGAGATTTAAATATTATTGAACAAGAACTCATGAATCATGGTGTAATAATACGAAGGCCAAAATACGAAGTATTGGGGGAACGCAAACTCCGAAAGGATATCAATGAACCCGGAGTAGTATTCGGGCATGATTTCATATGCTACATTAAGGAAGACGGAAAAGTTGTATTAGAAATGAAATGGTCCGTTAAGTACTATGACTCGGAGCATTCTAAATAACAGCCTTCCTGGCTGTTGCAGGATGGAGAATATCGGGGATGGCTCTGCAACAAATTCGGAATAATTTCTTTCTAAGTGACGACATTAACCAAGCTGAAATCACTCAAAAAGACATTCGTCTGGGATATGTAATCAAGCCTCGATTCCGTTTTGGAGTCGGAGACCGGTTTCAAATACGTTATTCCATTGGCCGACACGATTTCGAACTATGGATAAATAATAAAGTGAGCGTTAGTGAAAATGATGATATTTCCACTATAATTGGGAAGCACGGAGGGCGAATCCCAGATTTACATTCAGATGTTCTGATAATATTAAACACCGTCAAACTACCGGGTGATGACATTAACCTTCTCAGAACAGCTACTCCTTCTGATGAACTAGTACAAGTGAAAGATGATTTTAAACACCAAAGATATATATTGAGCGGTATAAATGCCTTTATTATGGCGCATGAATTCCTGCTAGAGAAAACGATTATCGGGAAAGAAGAACAGACCAAGATTAGATTCCCAGACATATTTGAGTACTTAAGGCGCAAGGTAGTAATCGCAGGCAATTCCACAATGCGAGTTTCTTGGGAAAATGCACTTGAGGTTATGTATGGTTCATCAAAAGAGCATTTTTGTGGAGGCGGTGGGTTTGTTGGAAATTTGAAAAATATACCGCAGCATAAGCTTGATAATGTGTCAGAAACAATTGAGCGACAATCGAACTACGTTTTTTACGAGTTTGCTTTTGAGGCAGGGGAAAAAATATTCAACGACGATATAACAGGAGGCCTGTTGTTGGCTGTGGCAGCCCTTGAAGGAGCACATGGTGCCTTTATCTACGAAATGATCCGCGCCAAGATGCCAGCAGATGCCGACAAGAATCTGGCTGACGACTATATTCGTGAATTGGGAATGAGCCTATGCAATATGATAAATCCGTATATCTTTATGGAAGAAAGCAAACGGCCTTCCCTTGAATTATTAAAGAAAACTGGATTGGCATTGACTTATCGAAATGAAATTATGCATGCCATACGTAATGCACGAGGCGAATACCGTTCGAAAAACAGAACGCAAAAAGAACTCTATGATGCATACTATGCTGTGAAGAAAGTCTATGATATATATAGAGCAGAACTAGAAAAATTATTGGAAAAAGAAAAAACATAACATAAACGGCCCTTTCGGGCCGGGCCTACCCATTGCAGGCAGCACTTACTCCCTTCTAAGAACTGCTTGAGTTTGGAGACCTGCGTTGTAGAATAGTGTTATTATTTTTGCCTTACTTCGAGGAGATTATTATGCCGACAGCTTGGATTGCTAAAAGCTGGGATGAGTTGATGGATATTCGCCGTGCCTCCGCGTCACCCCGTCACCGTGTCTTGCTACAGCTTGAAACCCTTGGCAGCAAGCACGATTTTCACTACGTCGGCACAGAAACGAAAGAAGGCGTTGGCCTTCTCGCGCTTCTGTCGCAACGTGTCGAGCTTCTCTGAAAGTTCGATTGCCTTGATCACGTCGGGATCAACACTGGCAATATGAGAGAGCTTTTCTTCATCGCCTTCCGCGAAAGCGGCGTAGAGGTCGCGCAGGTCTGCGCAGATTGCCTTGACCTCCGGGTCGTCCTTGTGCTTGTCGATGAATTCTTTTGCACGCTTCGCGGCATCGAGGATGTCTTTCATTTTTCGGCTCCTTGAATCTTGAGTTCTGTTTCGGCGAGTTTCCGCAGACGCTCCGAGAGAAGCAGCGTCGCCTCTTTCAGAGCGGGATCATCCTCGCCATTCTTGACCACGCGCACAACCATTTTGTCCAGGTGGACGATTGATTCCGCCACGTCCGCATCCATCGTCGGTGCCCAAGCGCAGCCGGTGAGTATAAATACCAGAAGCAGTGCAATAATAATGTCAATTGTCCTCATGGGGTCTTCTCCTTTTCAGCATTTCCGACCGCAGCCTTGTCAATTGAGGCTTCCGCGGTCACCAAGCCGATGGCAATCGCCGCCTCGAGAACTGCCGCGGTAACGACCTTTGCTGTCTCAATATCCTTCGGGGCCAGGAAAACCGTAAGCACGGCGGCAAGCGCCCCGATAATGCTTGCCCATACTTTCTTTTTTTTGTACCAGGGTTTCATGTGATACCTCCATCAAAGTGAGCCGACTGCCTTCGCTATCAGGAGCGCAGCCAGCAAGCCAAATATCGCAATCAGGGAAATCCTGATCACGAGCCAGATACGGTTATGCGCTTCAGAGTTGCCCTTGTCGTCCGCCTTCTGCTGGAGAGCGGTGAAGATAAGGCCAATCTCATGGCTGTGCGTATGCACTTTCTAGTGGTACGATTTGACCGCCTCCTGGTTGTGCTCAAGGCGGTCGAAGATGCGCTCTACGTTCCGCTCTATACGCGGCAGAGTTCCATTGATTTCTCCGCGAAGCCGGGCGACATCCTCACGCATGGCGGAAGTGGCCTCGGTGTTCTTCTCGAGGCCCTGCTGGACACCATCCATCCGTGCCTCGAGACCTGCGACTTCAGCTTCCAGTTTTTCTTTTTTCCCCGGCGTCATTATTCACCTCATGCGAATTGAATCTGAATCGAGCCTTCCGCGAGCGTCTCCGTTGGATCGTGAACGCGGACCTGTGTGATTACGGTGTCGCTGGAACTCGTCAGAATCACCTCGGCGTATCCGTCCACCAGGTTCGCCTGGACAGCGGACAGCCTTCCGGCCTCCGTGGAAATCTGAATAAGCTCGTTATCTTCCGGGCCGGTCATGTCTTCGCCTGTCCAGCCGTTGGCTTTCTGGATCATGATGCGGCAGGTGGAAGCGCCGTCCGCCGGAATATCGGGGTAGCCGTCCGGCGGGTTGTCGTCGGTAGCGTCCGTTGTAACGCGCAGGAAATCCTTCGGCGGCGGCGTATTCAAGATACGCGTAAAATCCCTTACGAACCCCTGGGCGTCGGTTTCAGGATCGTAACGGGAAGCGTTGTAATTGACTTCGGCAGCGGGGATGTCGTAGTCGGTGAAAACATCCGCGACCACGAATGGCTCGTAGGCAATTTCCCGCGTGACGAGCGGGCCGTAGTCCGGTGTGGTGTCCATGCCGCCGGCCGCCGGCCCGGTGGGAACCGTGATCTCCTTTTCCGTGAATGCCTGCTCGGTCTCGATCACGCCGTAGCGCGAGCCGAGGGCGGCGATGATTTCCTGTGCTTGTTCGTCGTCCGTGAGCCTGGCAATCACGCATTTCTGAAGGATGTCCAGGAAGTAATATGTCATTCTGGTTCTCCTAGATCAGCGGCAACTTGTAATAAGTGAAATAGACATTTGCCGTGGCCCAGTCCGGGCCAGCACCCCACCAACCACCACCGGAAGGACCGCGGAAAGTAAAATTAACAAGCAGATCCCAATGGCGCGTGGAAAGCTGCCTGATATCATCACCGGGAAGACCGGTGAGGTTCAGAGTTGACACTTCATCTGAAGGCACAAGCTGGAGCCAGTTGATTTTGAAAGCCCACCAACTCGGGTTTCCAGCATCCCAGATACCTGCAAAGGAAACGTAAAAATCCCTGATCCACGCGGGGTTCGGGATGTAATCCAAATCCCAGTCGGCGAGGATAGTGCCGAGCTCGCTCAGGTTCCCCATTTCGCCACCGTCGCGCTCGAGGTGAATGCGGAACGTGCGTGTGCCGAAAAATAAAAAGTTATTCTTGATAAAGGCCAGGCGGAAAGAGCCCGCGAACTGGATCGGGCTATCTTCTCCGGCCTGATACCATTTCCAGTAGCCGCTATTAAGAATGTTGTTCTGTTTGCTGCTGAGGTGGTTATACTGCCAGCCGCCAAATAATCCCGCCAAAGAATTGTGGTCTATTGTGGCAGGATCGACAGTAAGCTCGTTGTAGTGTTTCCCGTCCACCGTGTCCGCATCGAGACCGGAGCCCGGGCCGTCGACGGTTTTTATCGCAGTAAGAATTTCAGACGGCGTCTGGTCAGCGGTAGCGCCGAACTCAATGTTATCGAGTTTGAATCTGTCGCTAGATCCCATGAATCCGGCTGAAAACGGGGTTGCAATAGCGTGCTCACTTCCGCCGAGCCCTTTGTGCTGCGAGCCGTCGAGCAGGTCGGCGTCGAGGCCGGAGCCGGCACCGTCGACAGTTTTAAGCGCGTCGAGGATTTCCTGCGCCGTCTGGTCTGCGGTCGCGCCCGGCTCTATTCCATCGAGCTTGGTCTTGTCGGCCGACGACATAGCGCCTCGTTCCGCCGGCGTAGCGTCCGCGATTCCAATTGGCACATCGCCAGCCGTGCCGCCACCGGTGAGTGGGGCTGCAGGTGTAATCTGCGTAATCCCCTTGAATGAGCCGTCCTCGTTCAGCATCACGTCGAGCCGCCCGTCCAGGGAAGCTTCCGAGCCGCGCGCAGCTTCGACCTCGTCCCGAACCGGAGCGACAGCATCTTCCACGTCTGCTGCGGTAGCGACCGGGTTCGACGCCGACGGCGAGTTCATGTTATTGAAGGCATCGGCTTCATCGGGGTCCACATCGGACAGGTCGCGCAGGGCAAGCACCTCTTTACCGGAATATTTCACGCTGCGAAGGTCGATCTCGTTCAGGCCGGGATTATTCGGGTCGGCAGCATCGCGGATTTCAGTCGCGCCCGCACCCAGGCGGAAACGTGCGAGCTCCGCCTGCGGCGCAACCGGCGGCTGCGTCGTGGCTTCCAAAATGTAACTGTCCTGCGTGTACTTATTTTGGTAGTCGCCGATCTCGTCGACAAAGTATGGCTCGGTCTCGGTGGTGTTATAGCGAAGTGTAACGTAAACAGTAACCTCGCCGGTCGGGGGAACCAGCCCTGCACAGTCGAGCTCTTGTGGCGACTCGACCTCGGGATCGTTGCCCTCGGTATCGAGTGAACGGCCGGCAGCCATATCAACAGAAAGCGAGGGCGGAACAGTTTCGGCTACATCGAGCCCCGCAACCACGCCCTCTGAATGCTCGCCGGCGAGATGCTTCTTGCGTTTATCGTTCCAGTACTGCTGCTCAGTTTCCGCCTCGACGCGGTTCACGAACAGGTATTTGAGCCACTTGAGTCTCTTGAGTGCCACATCAACCTCCAACTTTCATATCAACACCGGCAGTGGAACGGATGCCGATCTGCCAGTACGAAGCGAACCACCCCACGTGGACGAGTTGCGTATGTGCCGGCTTCTCGATCAGGACGCGGTCGCGGATTTTTTCCCGGCGCTCCAGGTCGAACTCGTCGAACGTCTTGACCAGCACGCTGAAGCGGTGTGCGTTCTCTTCCCACGTGCCGAAGATCTTCATGTCTTCCCCAACGGTGGACCGCACGCCGATCCGCCAGCCGGCATTGCACTCCTCAACGATCTCCGGTTTAATACCCGTATAGATCTCCACGAACTCGCGGATGCCTTCCACCGTCCCGCGAGTCGTATAGAGAATAACCATGCGACCAATCAGTTCCCGGCGCTTAGACTCCTCCCACGTCTCGTCGAGCACGAGCGCAACCCATGATGCAAGCCACGCCAGGAACCGCGCCTCGGCCTGTGCCGGGTTGATCTGGCGATGCAGACCATAAACCTCATCCTCCAAATCTTCCAGCACGCCCGCGAACAGGCCGAGCAGGCGATAAGTAAATCCGCTTTCTTCTTCCCGGCGGTAGATTCCGGGCAGCGATCTGAATAAGGTATCTTGCACGGTTTCAGGCATATTCAACCTACGTGATTATCGTTACCGAAATATTCTGCAGTTCCGGCAATTGGTATTCCTCGATATGAATCGTTGCCGCCGGCAAAGTGATTTCATCCACGTGATCCACGCCATCAATGCGTTCAAGCAGCTCGAACAACTCCGAGCGGTAAACATCGCGGCCAAACTCCCAGCCAGGGCCGCGCTCGCTGGAAATATCTGTGACGTAAGAAACCGCCAGCGCCGGGTTGCCGCCGAACTCGGGATCGAAAAACTCACTGACAACGTCCCGCACTCTGGCCTCGAGCCCGGCGGAATTAGCTTCCGGGGTCTTGACGACGGTCACGCCAATGTCAACGGGAACAAACTCAGCTTCAACGATATAGATCGTCGTCGTGACAAGCCTCCGCGCATCGAGGTATTCACGCACCTGCGCCCGCAGCGCGAGCGAGAGCGGCGCGCCGCCTTTCGGAAGCACGATTACCGAGACAAGGCCCGGCTTCGGCACATTCGGCTCCGCGGGATCGAAGAGCGGAAGCGTCTTTGCCCGGGCGATTCCGGTCGAGCTTTCCAGCACCAGCGTCTCGAAATCTTCTGCAGTGACGGCACGGTTCCGCGTGCGCAGCACCTCGGCAGGCCCGCGGACAATTGCCTCCTGGATAGTCTCTTCATCGCCGCCGCCGGAGGCCGGCTCCTTGTTTACCACCGATGCGATGAATGGATGCGTCTCGCGGAGCTTGATAATCGTACCCGCACCGACGTTGCCTTTGCTGCCGCCGCCGTAGCGGTATGGCCTGGCGCGCACGTTGCCGGTTCCCTTGTCTGGGACCTTGCCGTGACGTCCATCGCCAAAGAGGATTTCACCGGTTCCGCGATTCAACATGTAGTGACGGTCTTCCGGGTCGGAAGCTGAGAAGTCGTCGACCTCGGTCCAATCCTGAAACCCTGTGCCTTCGTCTACGACGACGGTAATGTCGAGCACAGGTACTTTGGCGAGGAAGTAGCGCTGGTCGATAGAGCCATCGCTCGATCCGAGAGTCTCTTCGGCTACGGTGACTGCATTCGAGCAGGAAACCCGCCCCAGGATATTGTCGATGTCGAGCGTGCGCAGCGTGGCGAATGAACCGCCTGGCGCGACATCTGTAATGCGGAAGCGCAACCATGTGGCGGTGATGCTGCCGACCGAAGTCGAATCCCAGCGCGACGGGACTTCAAAAGTTAGGTCGCCAGATTGTGTGAATCCTTGTGTCCCGTCATCAACCGCAAGCAGCTCCCATGAAGTCGTACCATCGGCCTGGGCCTCGAGATATTCCCATACGCCGGAAATACCTGAAGCGGCGACAGCGACATCCACGGTTAACTTCTCAAAGTAATTATTCTCGTTGTAGGCGAAATAAAGCGCGTCGCCAGGGGCGACCGATGACAGCGGATTGAACGTGGTGCCCGCATCGAGAGCGTCATCTGTGAAGTCAGTAATTATTCCGGCCTGGTCTGCCAGGAATTTCTTAAGCATCGCAATGTGAATCACCAAGTCCTGGTCGGTCGTGAAGACGACAGGCTTTTCACCGCTCGCGCCGGATGTGCCGACCTCGAAGCCTTTCAGAACCGTAATGTCGAAGGTCGGTTTCGTGGTTGTGCGGAAAAAACAATTTACCCTGGCAGCCGACGGCGGCGTGAGTGTGACGCCGATCATGTTCAGGTACTCGCGCATATGCTTCGGCAGCACCTGGTTCAGCTTGACGATGAGCTGCTCGACCTGGAGCGCGAATGCCTCGATGAGCGTGATGCCGGGGTCGGTCAGGTTGTGGTCGGTCCATTCAGGCGTCCGATCCGGGATCGCCAGAATCATCGCATCCTTGACCGCCCGCCAATCGCGGTCGTCAAGATTGGGAACAGGAATGAGTCTTCCTTTTACTGACATTGATTTCCTTTTATGGCAGCCCACCAGTAAAGAACGGCACCACCACGTTATCTTCCCGGTTCGTCGTCCGGATCACGTATCGCACATCGATCTCGATCCGCTCGCCGAAGTTGCCGACGGAAACTTCCTTGACAGTAATCCTCGGCTCCCAGCGTTCGAGCGCCTTGCGGACAAAGAATTCGATCCGGCCCGCGAGGCCTGCATCGTTGGAATCGAAAACAAGGTCGCCGATTGCGCAGCCGAATTCCGGCCGCATCGCGCGCTCACCCAGGCGCGTAGTCAGGACGATGCCGACGGCCTCTCGAATGTCGTCTTCGGCGGAGCGCATCAGGATGCCGCCGGCATTGTCCACCTGGATGGGAAAAGCCCATCCTCTGCCCAGAAACGTTTCAGGCATCTATCCCTCTCAGATTGATTTCGCTCATTCTGTTTTCACTTTCGTAGATAAAAGCGCCTGCATCATCGGTTGCTGCACCTGTGCGAACGGAACAGATGGCGGTGTTGTCGGCAGCGCCAGGTTGCCGATATGAGTGTGACTGTTGAACGATGCAATCAGCGCATTGACCAGGCCCACGAACGTATTGCAGAACGACATGTACGAATCGCCGAGCACAACAGATTCAGCAGCGCCTTCTGAACCCAACCGAAGCATCAGGTTGACATTGAGAATTATCTCGCCGGACTTCGTATCGATGCGGACATGGTTGCCAGCGGGGTCAGTAATCTCGATAGACTCTCTGCCTTTCTCATCGTTGAAAACAATCTTATGGCCGCTCTTTGTCTGGATCACCCGGACATTTTTGCCGGCATCCTCCGGTGGAGCATCTTCCTCGCTGAACCAGAAACCGATCCACACAGGTTTCGAAGGCTCGCCGCGCTCGAACATGACCCAGACGCCGTCGCCCAGCTTCGGGAGCATAAAGAATCCTGCGCCACCGCCGCCGAACGGTGCGCAATATGAAACCCAATCCGTTAGCTTGCCTTCACCGAGTAGCTCGTGGATTTCGACTCGCACGCGGCCTTTCTCTTCCGGGTCGTCAACGTCGCGCACAATCCCCCGGTACAGGCCGAACCGCTTCCGTTTCAACCGTTCCAGGTACTCGTCTGTCATTTCATCAAGCACACCAGGCATTCCTATCTCCGTACCGCATAGCCTTCGTTTTCGAGCCGCTCGATATCCTTCTTGTCCTCGACCGCGATGCGCGAGATCGCGTTTCGTTTCGCCTCAAACTCGCAGATGTAGCCACCGTCGTCAAGCCGGTGGGTCACGCGTGTCAGGTAGTAAAGCCCCGAAAACTTCCGGCCGACGCCGCCGACCCGTATCAGGCGCTTCGCTTTCAGTTCCGACTCGCCAACGCACGAGCCGGTCGCGGTAATCAGCTCGAACTCCTTCTGCTGGAAATATGCCTCGGCAATAGTCCAGGCATGGAATTGGTTATCTGCAACGACATCGTGCAATATGCGAACGCTTTCACCAAACCCGCCGAAACCGCTTCCCGCCTGCTCGCCGAGCACATCGCGCTCGCCCGCGTATGGATCATCCACCTCGACCTGGAAAGGCCGTTTCAGTATCGAGTCCCAACCCCGGACGATGACTTTCGAGACAGGCTTCTCGACCGAAAGCGAAGGCTCGAAGCTGAGAAGGTTTTTCCGGTAAGCGAAAGTGCCGGGGATTATCTCGGGCTTCGTCTGAGGCTTTCGGAAGTAGAGCGTTCCGAGTTCCAGGTAGAGCTCGAACCCGATGTCTTTCGCCACTTCCTTCAGGAACGCCCAGTCGCTCTTTGAATTCTGCTGGAAGTACCGCTTCTTCAGGATCGTATCCGGCGTGATAATTTCGTTCTCGCGGAACCTGTATTGACGCGCGATCTCACGCACGAGTTCGTTCGCCGTCCGGTCCGGGAACGCGTTATCCTTGTCGCCTTTCTTGCGTAGGAGGTATGAGCGGTCGTAAGCGGTAATCGAAAGCGCCGGCACACCATCCTGCGGGAAGTGTGGCTCCACGACCGCAATCACGCCTTCGAAAATCTTTGGCGGCTGCTTTCCGTAGCCGAGATAGACTTCGACCGAATTGCCCTGCTCGAAAAGCGGATGGTCGATCCATTCGTTTCTGCGGTTCGTGATCTCGAAGGATGCAGCGTCCGCTTCCTCGATATGATCCTCGACCGAAAGCGAAATCGCATCGTCGCTCAGGAGTTTCCCGATGTCCTGCCCCTCGATAATGATCCTGCGAGTTGGGTTTATTGTTCTTGTCATTACTTCACTGCCCTGAACAAAGTTTCAGCCTGTGAGTTCCCGGCATTACCTGAGCGAAGCGCCTCCTTTGTCTCCGGTGGGAAGTTGGTCAACGCCTCGGTAACTGTGGTAGCATTTTCGATATCAGGTACGACAATCCTTTCACCTGCCCGTATTACCCGAACATTATCTGTTATCCGATTACGATTAGCATATTCGATTGCGCGCCAGAGCGCGGGGTCGCCATAATGTAGTGCAGCAATGCTCTGGAAAGTCTCGCCTTCTTTAGCGATATGGATACGTACTTCTCCTATCTCGATAAGTTCATCAGCGCTCGTAATGGTTTTTTCCTCGGGTGGTGAGAACACAGACCCGCTTCCCTTTTGCCAGCCTTCGAAAGCAGGTTTCTGCGCCTTTCGCGGGAGCGGTAACGCGACCTCGTGCCGTGGCGGACGGAACGATACATTCTTCTCCACGTAACGGCGAAGCGTCAGCCGCACAGTCGCTTCGATTGCCTCGCCGGCCATGTTGAACATCGTGTACCGGGTCGAGATCGAGCCGATGACGCATATGAAGTCGAACCTACCCCAGTGGAAAAAACATATCGGCGGAGCGCCGGTTTTTTCAGTACTCTCGACCAGGGACTCGAACCGCTCGACCGCGTCCCGCACATCATAGGAGCGCTCGTAGTGATCCTGGTTGAGATAGATTTCGAGCGATAGCGTCTTGAGCTGCCCCCGAATAAACTGCTGCAGTGGGTAATCGAGTCCTGGCACGCCGATCTCCGCCCAGTTGACTTCCTTCGAGACCTCGAGCTCGGACGGGTTGTATTCGAAAAAGACCGGGTCGCCCTCGGGGTCGATAGGAGTGATTGATCCTTTGACCAGGCTCATCGCCGCTCCTGCCTTCTGCGGATAAGTTTTGCAAGCTCGTAATCGATCCGGCGGACAACGTTTTCATCCACGCGGACCGCGTGTATCTGGATCGCGCCGGACTGGATCACGACCGACTGGCTGCTCGAAGCGCTTGGCGCAGCAGCCATCGCGTATGCGGGAAGCTCGCCGGCGTCGCGCGGCACTCTTGGCCTCGCAACCGCACGCTCAGTTGCAGAAGCGGTAGCCGCAACCATAATCTGGCCTCCAACCGGAGCACCTTTTTCCTGCGCCTTGCGTGCGTACTTGATTTTTTCCAAACTCTCCGGCAGGAAAACATCCGGTATTTTCGAGATCACCCACGTGATCTTGCCCCAAATGTAGTCGATCACACCGGAGATGGATTTCCTGACAGCACCGAACACGCCGGAGACAGTATCGGCGACGGCAGTGAACACGCCCAGGAGCGCATCCTTCACGGCGGTCCAGCCTTTCATGACAAGCTCAACCGGTGCAAGCAAGATATCCTTTATCGCGCCCCACTTGGAAGCCACCCAGGTCACGACCGACCCGATGGCTGCCTTGATTTTTCCGAAATAAGCGATTATGAGACCGATTGGGCCGAGCGCGATAAGGAGAACTTTCTTGATGGTTCCCCATTTCGAGACGATCCAACCGACGACCGAAGACACTGCTTTTTTGATTGCGCCGAAAACACTGAGCGCGACCGCCTTGACCTTGTCGAAATGTTTAATAATGAGACCGAACGGGAAGATAATCGCCAGCAGCCAGTCCGGTGCTTTCCCGAGCAGGTTTTTGAACCACTTGAAAGCGCCCTTTACCGCGCCGGTCACCGCGTCCCAGTTCTTGACGAGGAGCACAATGCCGCCGACGAGCGCTGCGACACCGGCGATAATCAGGCCGATTGGGTTCGCGGTCATCGCAGCGTTCCACAACCACTGCGCGACGGCTGCCGCCTTGGACGCTACGATACCCGCCCAGGTTGCGACTGTACCGGCTACAATCGAGACAACATGCGCCGCTTTTACTGCGATGTTCTTAACGGTGGAGGCAGTCCACGCGACAGCGGCCTTTACAGCGCCCCACGTCGCCCCTGCCGCGACTTTCAGCGCCCTGCCAACATTCATCGTCATAAGCGCATGAAGTTTGCCTGTGCGCGCACTGGCGATTAATGCTTTGCCCCAGCCAATAAATGTCGGGATCGCGCGCGTCACCACGCCCGAAAGCGTGGACATGCCAACCTTAACCAGCGGTATCCACTTGAGCGCGAACAGGCCCATCATGCCCGTTACCATGAGCACGCTGCCGGCCAGGAGCCCGAACACTCCGACGACCGCGAGCGTCACGCCGACTACTTTCCCGAGGATCGGATGTGCCTTTGCGAAACCGGCGAATTTCTGCATCACTTTGCCAAGCCATGAGGCAGCGCCGGAAAGGGATTCGAGAAGCGGATGGCCTATACTGATTGCCAGGTTCTTGATCGAAATCCAAAGCACCTTGACCTGCTCGCTTGCCGCCCCCATCTTCTGCGAAAACGCGAGCTCCATAGCGCCGCTCTTGGTAAGCTCCTGCCTCCATGATTCCAGCGTGTCGAGGTTGCCTTCGAGCAGGCCGCCGAGTTTGGAAAATGCTTCCTCGCCTGCGATTGCTTTCAGGGCAGCCGCCTTCTGCGCACCCGTGAGCCGGCTCATTCCTTTCTGCATGTCCTTCAGGATGTCGATCATCGGCCGCATCGTGCCGGAGGCGTCGTAGACCGATACGCCGAGGAAGCGCAGCGCCTTTGCCGCGTCCCCAGGCGGCTTGGCAAGCCTGGTCAGTATCATCCTGAACGCTGTCCCAGCCTTCGCGCCCTTGACGCCTTTCGCCGCAAATCCCGCGAGCACGGCGGAAGTCGCTTCCAGCGAGTACCCAACCGAGGCGGCAGCCGGACCTGCCTCGCGCATGGCTTCGGTAAGCTGAGGGACCGTGGTAGCTGTCAATTTTGAAGTAGCGAAAAACACGTCCGCGGCCCGCTCAGCCTTGGAGACATCCATCTCGAATGCATGAAGCGTGTCAGAAAGGATTTCGACAGCATCAGCGGGAGCCAGGCCGACCGTCTTCGCCATCTTGAGCGCGGTGACCGTCAGTGCATCGAACTGGGGTGAAAGCGCTTCAGCGCCGGACGAGAGCACCTGGTAGAAAGACTCGGCGACGTCCGCCGCGGATATCCCGAGCACGGTGGAAAGCTCCAGCGCGCGCTTTGTCATGTCGCGCTCCATGCGCGCGAACGCGTCGCCGGTCTCGCCCGTGAGCGTGAGTGCGTTCTTGACCTGCTCCTGGAGGGCGGCCGCAGGCTTCACCACGGAATAAAGCGCGCCGGCCGCGGCCGCACCCATGACGGTCAGCCCAAGGCCGGCATCTCGCAACTGGCGGAACCCGGACTCCAGCTTGGCCACGCGCTTATGCGTCTTGTCGGCCTCGTCGCCGAGACGTTCGATCCCACCGAGCGCGGCACGCACACCGCGCGTCGCCTCGTCTTTCAATCGGATGATTATGCCCAGGCCGATAGAATCCGGCATTACTTCGATTTCCCTTTCATCGCTTTCTCGATCTCCTTATTGATCCGCTTGATCTCTTCGATCCACGCGGCTCGCTCCCGCCGCGACAGTCCCATGCACTCAGCGCGGCTCCAGTGGAAGTGGTAGGCGATTACCGCGATCTCGCGGCGGACATGCTCGGGCCGCCAATCGAATGACTGCAGGGCCGGCAGCAACCCGGCGAACTCAATTGCTACCTTCCCGAGATCAGCGGTTACTGTGTAAAAAAATCCGAGATGTCCAGCATCGCCTTGAATTTTTTACCGCAGTCCGGGCACTCGACATCGATCTCCATGTCAGGCCCGGAGTCGATTTCTTTCAACTTCATGATGAGGAAGTCGCGGTCGCTCTTGTACATGCCGGCCGCCACGCGGGTATCGACCTGGCGGCCCTCGAGCGAACCGAGCTTAACGATCACCCGGGCGAGGAGCGCAGTCAGCATTTTCGCCGGGTTGTTTCGAAGCTGCGGGCTGAGCATCGCTTCCTGGTCAGCGCCTGTGATTTCGCGGATCGAGACTTCCTTGTGGACCTCGCCTTTCTCGTCGACGTAGCCCTTCGGAAGCTCGAAGGTGTAATCGGTTCTGACTGTTTCCGCTGTCATGGTTTTTCACTCCTTTAGCTGAATGCCGCAGGCCTTACAGTAAGCTGCAGGCCTTCGTGTTGGATTTCGACTGACTCGACAGCATTGTCCGACGAGGTCGCATCGAACTCCGGTGCCGTAAACTTCGACGGCCATGCATCGAGTATGAGCCAGCGCTTGACTTCCTCGCGCGCCTCGTTCTGCTGGATAATCGTGATCGCCTTGCGGTTGCCCTGCGCGCCCTCGCGTTTGATACGCTGCCGCCATTCCCAGAGCTCGCTGTCTGCCGTCGAGCCCATTTCGAGAACAATCGCAGCATACGAATTGAGCCCCGCGAGCTTGCGCTCAGTGCTCTGATCGCCGCCTTCACGATAGGTCCGGACTTCGGTTTCCTCTTCGAGGCCGGAGCAGGTCATAAACCCGGCCCGGCTGATCCCGTCGATCTCGACAAGGAAATGGTATCTCGGAAAAGGATCGGTTCTTGCGTTCGGCATTGCTTATATCCTCCTGTTACGCCGCTTCCGTAACTGACTTCCCACCGTCCCACTGGTTGATGCGGAAGATCACGAACTCGGCCGTCTCGACGATGTTGACACCTATCTCGGTAACCACCTGGCCGGCGGCGCGCACCTCGGGCGGATTCGTCTCCTCGTCGCACTTGACGTAGTACGCTTCTTCCTCGCTCTTGCCGAAGAGCGCGCCCTCGAGCCACTGGCGGCGCAGAAAGCCGGTAATCGTGCGGATAACCTTCGCCCAGAGCCGCGGCATGTTCGGCTCGAATACGGCCCAGTGCGTACCGTCGGCGATAGACTCTTCGACAAACATCAGGAACCGGCGCTTGTGGATGTAGCGAAGATTGGGGTTGGACGACATCGTCCGCGCGCCCCATACGCGAATCCCTCGACCGGGAAACGCGCGGATGCAGTTCACGCCGGCGGGGTTCAATACTTCCTGCTCGCCGTTTGTGACGGGATACTCAAGCCCGACCGCGCCGCGGACGATCTCGTTCGCCGGCGCTTTGTGGACGCCGCGCTCGGTATCGCTGCGCGAGAAAATACCGGCGATATGGCCAGACGGCGGCACCAGCTTCGGCGCTTCCGTCAGCGGATCGTTTATCCTGATCCACGGGTAATAGAGATAGCCATAGGAGCTGTCGAAACCCTCACGAAAGGTCTTGATGTCCTGAGGCGTCGAGCCGGGCACTGAATCGACGATATAACCGAGGTCGGCGCGCCCTGCGCAGTAATCGATCCCTGCCTGGACAATCGCCGCGCTCGACTTGCCGGGAATCGAAAGCGAGTTCACATCGTCCACAGTGTCAAAGGCGTAAAGACCGGTGCGAAGGGCTGAATCGCCGATGTAATCGGAATCGCTGATGTCGCTTACGCCATCGGCCCCGTCTTTAATATGCTCTGTCTTAACTACAGGACGATTATCAGGCGGAGGGGTATCACTTTCGAGATCGGTAATCTGGATATAATTCGACCGGCCATTAACCCGTGTACATACATAGTCTTTCGCATCCGGGTCCATTGAAAGGCCTTCCCACGTTTCGAATATCTTCTCGTTATCTTTCACTATAAGATCGAATTTGTTTACCGGATCGGAAATGTTGTCAGTCACTTCGACGTACAGCGAGTTTCCCCATTCGCCTTCGTTCAGGGCCTGAACGAGCAATGTAGGTACCTTCAGTGGGCTTCGATCTTTGAGGGTGGCACTGGCAATGGCTGCGGTGTCGGACGCTACACGCACGATATAGCAGCGCTTGCCCTTGTTGAGAAAAAACCCGTTCACCGCGTAGGCGAGAAACGAATCCCGGCGGTACGAGGCGAAGTGTTTCGTAAACTGCGTCCAGTTGGTGATAAGCTGCGGGCCGTTCAAGGCGCCCCGCTCTGCTATCCCGATAAAAGCGCCCGTCGTTGTGCCGACGCCCTCCAGGGGGAATGCGCCGGACGGGACCTCTTCCATGAAAACCCCGGGCCGCAAGTATTCCTTCGACATTGGATTTACCTCCCTAATCGTCGTTGACGTCTTTAACGTTCAGCTTGTGTTCAAGCACTAGCGGCACGGTCTCTTCCACTCCCACCGGCAGCCGCGCCTTCACTACGAATGTAAGCGCTTTCTCGAAAGAGCGCTCGCTGCTTCTGTCGCGGAACGACAGGCTCCGCGAAAGATAGAATTTCCGCCCGCTTGCACTGACGAGCACCGGATGCGCATCCACGAACCTCATGTATTGCCCGAGCAATAACCTGTCCTGCCTGCTCGATTCAGTATGGCCGCGGACCGTGTAGTGCAGGTTGTAGGGCGCTTCCGGCCACTCGACCCGCGCCGTAAAGTCCTGCATATTCTTCTCGACAAGGAACTCGTTGTTCGACCTGTCCAGGCCGCGGCGCACATCGACAAGCTGGAGCGTCGTAACCGGAAGCATAAGCTCCACCAGATCAGGGTCAGGTGTTACCACGCGCACGGGAACAGGTTCTCCGCCCAGCGATACGTTTACCGGGTCCTCTAGGCCTGCCTTCAATAATGCTTCAATTCCAGTGATGATGTTTTCATCAGGCATTGCTAGCCCTTGCCTTCCAGCGTGTCTTCAACCATCTGTAGCGCGAGCTTCTCGGCCACTTTCCGATCCTTGAAATCCTCGTAAGCAGGCTTTATAAACGGTCGTCCAGGAATAAAAAGCTCAGTCGTCTCTTTTTTGAGGTTGAAACCTCTGGCACGTAAATAAGCCCTCATCTTCGGCGTCACTTTCACGCGGGTTCCGTTTTCCCGGTTGTGAAGCTCGACCAGGTCGCGGCCGTCCTCGGTTTTCCGGTGCGCGCCCACGAACACGGCAAGCTCCTCGATAAAGCGCACACCGATAGAGCCAAGCATGTCGCCATCGTCGACAAGCGGTTTGCTGGAGCCTTTTTGCTCGATTGTGAATCCGTGAAGCGGTTTCATATCTTTGCCGTCGAGTATTCGGGTCTTCATGTCGGACGCGAGCTCCTCGCCTGCCCGGCGAAGTGTTTTTTCAGCGTTGCGATGCAGGCGCTCGCCAAACTCGCCCATGATATTCCGAAGTTTTTTCCAATCGCCTGTCTTGCCTTCGCCAGCCATCACGCCGTCTCCCTAACCACGGCAACACGGACAAGCAGGAATTTTTCGCCAACTTGCGCACGTGTCTCGCGGTGGACAACCGTGTATCGCTCGCTCTGAAAAATTACTCTCGATCCGATGTCGAGCGCGATCCCTTTTGCATCGAGCTCATCGGAACGGACAGTTACCTTCCCGTCGATCTCGATGTCTTCGCCGCCGGGAAGTACGAGTCGTTCCTTCTTGAGTTTTACGCGGGCATGCACCATCACCGGATCGGTAAAAACTTTTTCAGCAACCGGCTCGTCGTAGAGCGGGTCGACGGTGGTAGCTGCCTTATCCACAGACTGAACCTGGACCTCGGTACTGAATTCCTCGAAGAGAGGGGACAGCGCCTTATCCCATGCTGCGTTGACTCCGTCTTTCAAACCCATCAGATTGCCATTGCCTCCAGGTCACGCCGAAAACGCGCAAGCAGCCGATCAGCTTCTACAAGACCCGTTGTTCGCCGCTTCGAAGTGCTGATTGCCACGTCTTTCGGATACTCGAACTCGACCGACAACTCGTCGATCTTCACGCGCTTGATCCCGACTGCCTTGTCCGTCGTGTTCGCCTGCGACTCGGATACGTTCGCTTCAGCTTGCGCGGTGCGCAGGAACATTAGCGCAAGCAGGATGCACGCTTCTCCGATCTCCGGCGGCACGTCCTCGTAGCCGAAAAACCCGTGCACTTCGATATTTTGCGCGCCCTTCGGGAAAACGCCCGGGTGAGTTCCGAAAAGCGAAATGCCTCCGTTCAAACGGATGTATCCCGCCTGGCTGTAAACCAGATAACTATCAGGCGAGACCGCCTGTTCATCTACTTTCAACTCGGTCACCTGAACCACGGGCCGGTCATCGAGAAAAATCGCGTCCTTTCCCGTGCCATCGACCAGGTACGTTTCATCACGTTTCCAGAAATCCCGCCCGCAATAAGCGTCGATAACGAGCGTCGCCCGTGCGAGCGCGCGCTCAACAGCAGCATCGTCCGCAGCCGCCTGGTCGACGCCGCGGTCGCGTATATCCTGTAAGCTCGCATAAGTCGCCACGCTGCCTCCTACACCGTCGCCAGTATCTCGTAACCTGAAGATCCCACGCTCGACCGGACATACAATCCAGTAATCCGGCAAGGTAAAGCAATCTGGCCTCCACTGATGACAACCATGTACGTGCTTCCACCATCAAAGGAAACTTCCAGATACTCCTCCTTGGCGATGTTCTGCACGATGATGAACTTGGTGGGCCCGGAGAAAGTGATCTGCTGCGGAGTTGTCCCGACCGTTCCGACCCTATGCTCCGGAACTCCCGGCATCATGAGTGCAAGCAGGGCTAAAAGCGTCGCTTCGCTAGCATCGCCACCTCCGCCGCCGCTGACTACAGAAACGCGTAGTCCGTTCTGCGCAGCGTCGTAAAGGGCCTGGATAATGTCTTCCGGTGATTTAGCAGGCATTGGTTAAAGTTTCCTTTTCAAGCGAAACCACATTCTGAGTTTCGAGTCTGTCTTTACACGAGGCATGTCGAACCCGTTCTGCATGAACAGCCTGCGAAGCGAATCCTCGCCGAAGCGGTAGAGCTTACCTTCGGCGACGACTTCATCCTCGGCAGGTGCAGGAACGGAAACGCAAACTACCCCGTTCGGTGAAAGGGCAGCCTGGGCTGCCGCCGCCAGCTTGTTCGGCTCCGGCACTTCCTCGATGATGTCTTCGATAAGAACCAGGTTGTACAACCCCGACGGGATTTCCTCGAAGTCGGCTTTGATAAGATTGAGCATCATCGAGGCGGCATAATTCCTCGCGTTTGCGCTCGGCTCGGTTCCGATAACCGTCCAGCCGTACTTCTCGAACTCGCGCATGCGGTAACCGAAGCCGCAGCCAATGTCCAGGATTCGCTTGCCAAAAGCATTCAGGGGAGCATTTTTCCCCGATGCAAGCTGGTTATAGCCGCGCATCACCTCGACTGCCGCGTTGGAGTCATGACGGATCGCCGCGGACAGGACGAGCGCGTCCTTGCCCTCGAAACGTTTCTCCCGCTGCTTTCGAATCTCGCCGACCGAAGGCCGCGGGTTCAGAAACAGAGCGCCACATTCCTCGCATTGGCAGGTGCGCTTCTCAGCGGGGATTTCATCTCCCGGGCTGTCACAGACAGGGCAGCGAATCTGTCTGCCTGTCACCGGCTGCCGTTTTTCCCCGGCAGCCTTCGGCTCTTTTGTTTCATCCGCCATGATTATGCTCCGACCGAAATATTCTCGGCGATGCAGACCGCGTCCGCTTCCTCGTAGGTGCAGTCCACGCGGCTCGTGAACGCGTACTGCCTCATGCGAGCGAAGATGTTCTTATCGCGCTCGAGGCTCATCTGCCGGTGGACGCCGACGATAAGGTTCTTCTTGAGCGTGAGGATGGCGAACGTAAGATCGGTGAACGGCGTCCCTCCGATGTCCGCCGCGAGGTTCGACGGGACCATCGGCACGCGTGTGAGCGGAATGCCCGCGTAAGTCGCCGGCGTATCCGTGAGCAGGAACTTGTCGCCCGCCGGTGTCGGCCGCTGGCCGAGAATCTTCTTGTAGGCGTGCTCGAACTTCGGGCTGACGTAGTAACGCAGGTCGCCGTAGTCCCTGAGATACTTCTCCGGCACCAGGTCGAGCAGCTGGCCGAGGATGTCGACGACGATCCCGCCGCCCTCGTGGTCGTAGACGTGCCCGCCGGCGTTCGCGGTCTTGCGCCAGCCATCGGTCAGGGCGAGGAACGGGTCGGCGGACGCTGTGTCGCCCATGATGTAGAGCTCCTCGTGATCCATCGCGATCTGCGTGGCGAAGAGCTTGATGATCGAGTTCTCGAGGTTGTCGCCCTCGATATTGTCCTCGAACACGTCGTAGGTGATCTCGAACGGTGTCATCAGCTCGACCGTGTCGAGCACCGTCTTCGAGAAGGTGGGTTTCTTGCGCACGCCCGGGTCGATGCCTTCGGACGCGGGCACGGTTGCGCGCTGGCCGATCCCGATCTTGTTGATCTCCCGCTTCTTCGACTTCATCGGGATAAGGCGGGCGTCTTTCGCCATCACCGAAAGGTCGTGCAGGTAGGTGATGAACTTCTCAGACTGCTCGGGGTTGAGATCGCCTCCGCCCGCGATAAGGTCCGCGGTCTCAAGCGCCTTTTGCAAAAGCTCGTTCTGCTTCATCGGTTGTATCCTCCTTTATGGTTTTTCAGTCGTTAGACCATTCCCTTCCAGATTGATTTCGTGTCCTGCTCGCCGGCGAGGTTTTCCTGGCCGTCGAGGGATGTGCGCGCGCCCGGCGCGCCTTCGAGCGCATCGAGCCGCTCGGTAAGTTTACGAACTGTCTTCATGAGCTCGTCTGAAGCGCCGGTATCACCGCCTGATTTTTTATCGCCCTGTGCCGCCGCCGATGCGTCCACCTCCTCGATAAAGCCCTTGAGCTCGTCGAGAAGTTTTTTCAGGCGCGCGATCCGCGCGGATGAAATCTTCCGGCCCGCCTTCTCGACTTTGGCCTCACCCTCCGCAGCAGCCGGTGTGGATGACGGAACATCTGGTTCAGCATCGCTGTCCCCGGGTCCGCTGTCGGATGGCTCACCTTTCTGGGGTGACGGCCCGGCATTGGCCGCGCCGCTTGCTATCGTGCGGATTTGGGTAAGCAGTTTCTTCTGGTTCTCGTCCTCGACCACGGCGAGAAGCTTCGCCACGAGAGCGATGATCTGAACCATCCGGTTGTCGGGCTGCGCTTCCCCTTCCTGTTTGCTCACGTTTTCAGGCGGAGTGTTGTCGTCCGGCTTGTCCGATTCTCCCGGCTGATCCCCAGCATCGGGATCGCCTGATGCTTCGATAAGCTCTTCCTCGATAACGATGTCTTCATCCATTTCAAACCCTCCTTCGGTTGATGATTTTTTGCCTATATCGCCGCCTGATTTTTCGAACTCGGCCAGCGCTTTTTCCACATACCACCGGATAGCCCGCGCCTTGGGATTGGCCGGGACCGCGACAAGCGATACCTCGACAAGCCGCATCTTGAGAATCAGGCGCGCGTGTTTATTAAGGCTCGGAACCCATTCCTTGCGTGCTTCGAGAATCTTGCCGCGTACCGAGAACTTGTTAAGCACTCCTTCTTTCACCTGCTGCCAGATGTCAGGCGCTGTCTTGGAGATAAGGATTTTCAGGTAAAGGCCGCCCGGGCGTGCCTTCGATTCGAGCACTCGTCCAATAGCCTCATCCGGATTGTGATTGTGCAGGACTGTCGAATTCTCGATCAGGTCTTTCGCGGAAGAGCGGATAGCTTCCTCGGTGATAATGTCTTCCTGCATGTCGAAATCGCTCGTCGCGGCATAGCCCTCGACGATGAAGCGACCACTCTCTTCGTATGCTTTCGCGATCTCGACCGGATATTCGAATTCGACAAGGAGCATGGATTATTTCCCCTTTCTAACGTCAAAGGATGCCACGAACAGGCGGCTTCGCTTTTGCCACAGGCCTGCATGCCTGGCTTCCATGAATTTCATTTTGAATTGGTTTCCAGTCTTGGCGAATGCTTTCCTGGCCCTTGCCGAATCGGTATAAGCGATAACGAAATTACCTTTCAGGCCTGATGCTGCTTTTGCAATATCCTCCGGGCTGATCTCCTCTTTCGATCCCCACTCGTCCACATAAGGCGGGTCGATAAAAAATAGTGCTCCGGGGCTGTCGTATTCGGAAAGTGTTTTTTGCCAGTCCTGGACAATGATTTTCGCGCCTGCGAGTTTTTCATGGAAGCGCCAGAGGTCTTCAAGGCCGTATGTTTTGCCATCGTTTATTGTGGAATAACCGCTTGCATCAGGCTTCCCACCCCAGGCGCAGAGGCGGGTGTAGACCATCTTCCAGAAACGCTCGGTATCGGACTTCGGCTTGCATTCCCGAACCTTCTGGAAACCGGAACGCGAGACAGTCCAGTTGAATCGCTTGAGAGATTCGAATGCCTGCCGCGTCAGGCCCTGGATAAACTTGTGTGCGAAAACCACTTCCGGGTCGAGATCGGCGAGGATCGCCTCGGCCGCTTTGTCCTTTGCGTAAAACACGGCAGCGCTGCCGCAGAAGGGCTCGATATATCGTTTGTGCTCGGGGAACCGCTCCGCCAGGAGTTTTGCATACTTCGCCGAGCCGCCCCATTGATTGAAGGGGATGAGTTTACGTTTCTCGAAATCGAGCGGCTGAATATCATCAGGCTGGAAGCCACCGTTTTTGTCGAGCGCATCGACGAGCACGTCGCGCAGTTTGCGCCGTTCTGATTCACTCTCCTTCAGCCAGTAGCGGTATTCCTCCGGCACCTGCTCGCGGACGGCTTTCGGAAGTGCTGAGAATCCTTCCGGCGGCACCCAACCGTCTTTTACTGCGCGCCCGGAAAGCACGTATGGCGTCTGGTCTTCCGGCTTCGAGAGCAGCCATGCACCATCCTTGAACTCGACGAAAACCACGCGGTAACTGAGGCCGCCGGATTTTCTGGCGGAGCGCGGGAAGTACTCGTGGAAACCCCGCTTCTGCGCGCCGTATTCGCATTCGCCTTTGTCGACGATTCGGATGACGCCGGGTGCATCTTCGAGCGCACCGGTTTCACCCGGTTCTATAATGCCCTCGAACTCAAGCCAGTCCGTGGATGCAGGTTTCGGTTTCTGCTCGGAGAGGATTTGAGCGTTTTTACCGGCGAACTCGCCCGTGTCCCAGTCGATCTTTGAATAATCACTGAACTTGAGCGATTTTGCGGCCTCGACCGTTTCAACAGGCTCCTTGACAGCATCCGCGATAAGCGTGTTCAGCGTCCAACCGATAAGGTTTTTTTTGCCAACGCTCTCGATCCTGAAATCTGCATGAAGCGATTTGCCGCGCCAGTGCTCGTGCACTACGTAACGGTAAACATCATCTTCTTCAGGCATGCGCAGGAACGGGTCGGACTGTTTCTCAGCCTTCGCCGCGTAAAGATGCTGGTGCTGCTCTTCATCTCTTGAGCCGAAACCGCTCGTAACCCGATAAGAGAGCCGGAACCGTTTCATCGTTCTTTTATGGCGGGATAATTCCTTCGCATATGGCATCACCTCGTTCGAGCTGGTCGAAATAAAAATATGCCTGCAGGATTTACAGAGATTTTCCAGGATCGCGGGAATGTCTTCCGGCTTGAGGTTTTTTGCCTTCCATTCCTTGCCGAGCAGGACCGAGTTCGTGATCCGGTACGTCTGAAAATACTGGACCGCGCCTTTATCCTTTTTGAAGTATGGAGGGTCGAAGTAAACGACATCCGCGCTCGGGAACTTCATCGTGCGCGAGTCCTCGTTTGTTATCGTGCCCTTGCCCGATACCTCGGCTACGATAACGTTGATATCCTTGGCGGCGCGTTCGACGACTCTCCGAACTGCATCCACCGATTCGTACTTGATGGTGGAGTAGCCGGAACCTGATTCAGAATAAAGCCGCTGGAGAGTAAGCGATGCGATTGCTTTCGCAGTCCAGCCTTTCGCGCCCTGGATTGCACGCGCTTTTTTAGCCAGACCGTCGAGGTAGCGGCGGATATCGCGTTGCCGCGGATACATGCCTTTCCACTCTTCCGTCAACCATCCGTTATGGAGCGGGGCCTGGACAAGTTTATCGACATCGGACTCGGAAAGTGGAGCGCCCTCGAAAACGCCTTTCGAATACCAGAAAGGAATAATCGACAGGTCGTTGCCCCGCACCCTTATGCCGCGTTTCGCAGCCTCGATAAGGACGCTGGAGACTCCGGCCATCGGGTCGTAGATTGTCTTCACGCCTTCCGGGAACTTGCCGACAATGTACTTGGCAAGCCGCTGTTTGTTGCCGAGGTAGTTCGCTTTCTCAAGCGCCTCGGGCGACATCTCGCGCACGCTGCAGTCCTTGTCAATTTTCACGAACTCGTCCATTATCCCTCTTCCCACCAGTGATAGCCGTTATCGAGCAGCATGTCGGTCAGCGGCGCTACGCTTGCCTCCGTGATCTTTACCCGCACCACACGGTCGACCGAGATCTCGTCCACGAAGCCGTCGCCGCCCATCGCCTCGACGCCTTTCTCATGGGCGCTCTCCAGGAGCCGCGCGAGCCGCTTGTCCTCCGTCTCGAACGTGAATTCCTTCGCGTCCACGTCGATGGTTCCCACCGGCTCCATCTTGTCATTTATCCGTTTGGCGATCATCGCGCTGATCATTTCAGGAATTCCTTTCCATTGAAGACATGCTTCTTGATGATCTTGTACATCTCCGGCTCTTTAACCAGGAGCCGGTTGCCTTTCGCCATATATGATTCCACGCATTCAGCCCAGAACTCCGCCGGGTCGCTCAGTCCGTAGGCACTGACCGTGTCCAGGTTGGGCACCTTCCAGAAACTCCTCCAGTCCGTATCCCAGAACACAGACATGTTCCGCCACGAGGAATCGCGCTTGATCATCTGGGCGAGAGCACGTTTCCTCGCATTAGTGAGCGCTTTTCCGACAGCCCTTTTGGCCGTGACGGGAAGCTTCCCTTTCCCGGGGCCGGTTACCACCAGGATGTCGTCGAGAAAGTGCCCGAACTCGTGATTGAAAACGCCCCGCGACTTCGAGATCAGCGCCATCCGGAACCGCTCTCGCCAGTACAGCCCGGCGAACTCCTTTGCCCGGCCGCGCCACGGAACCTTTTTCCACGAGTCCCAGGCCCCGACTTCCAGGCCCTTTTCGGCAGCCGCTTCCAGGTGATCGAGATTGAAATCCTCAAGCCATTTTTTCAGGCGGCGTTTGTAAGCTTTCTGGCTTGTCCTGCCGTGGCTGTCAGCCTGGGACAGGACCTCCTGTATCGCGTTCTTCTTACGCGCAACGACATCTTCGAGCCCGAACTCTTCCGCTCGCGTCGTTTTCGGTTTTTTACCACGTATGCCGCGCGCAGCCCGGAGCTTTGCACGGACAGCTCGCTGAATTTCATCGTGCTTCGAAGGATCGGAAAGGACGGTGACCAACTGCTCCTTCGTCATCACCCGGAAGTTCTTAATGCCTTTCGCCCTGGCGGTCTCCATCAGCTCGCGGACGGCTTTCTTCCGGTACGCCCCGGCCAGACGCGCGATGCCCGCACGCGGGTCCGGGATAGTTTTGCGCTGCCAGCGCGCCTTGGCGATCCGCGCGATCTCCTCGCAGCGCCCCGGATTCGTCAGCACGATCCGGAGTTCGCTCTTGTTCATCACTCGGAAGTACTTGATCTTTTTCTCCCGAGCGAACATGCGGAGCTCGGCGGCCTTTTTCCCGGCGAGTTCTTTTTCCGTAAACGGTTTGAAAGGTGGCACCTTCGCCGAGACGATCTGTTTCTCTTCCCGGGGGCGCTCCTCCAGTTCCCGGGACTGCTTGCGTGTTACAATATAGGTCGCGCGGCAGTTCGCGTGGTATGGTGGAAGCGAAAGCCCGCGGTTAGCCATCCACCGCGAGGATTTCCCGGACAGGTAGCGGCGTGAGCCGCCAACGGTCAGGTAGTGGTCGCCCCGCTTAGTATCGTAACGCGGCCAGGGCGCTATGGACTCGATTGCAGATGGCGGAGACGAGAGCGCTCGCTCCACCTGGCTTACCGCTTCCTGAACGCGGAAGACCTTGCCGTTCATGAAGCGACAGATAGGGCTTGTCCGCTCGTCCATCACCGCGCGGATTTCGTACTCGGTGAAGCCCGCGGTCTGCAGCGAAAACACCGCTCCCCAGTTCCGAGCACGGTTGACGCTCGTCGACGCGATACGGGTGTAATACTCCTGTTTCGCAGGCAGCCCGGGTTTGCCCAGCACTGATTCACGAAGCCTGCGGCCGATGTCTTTTCGGCCAAGGCCTCGGTTTAGCCCGTCGACGATGGTGTCTCTGAAGTCCTTCGACAGGTGTTCCGGGAAGACCTTGCCGATCCAGAAACGGTCGTGCTTTACCAGCCAGTCCAGTGCTTCCTGGCGCGGCTTGTCCCAGAGCGTGGCGATGTTGTCGGGTACAAACTTCAATGCCTGCCCGGCGCGGAATGCGCGGCGCAGGTAATTTTCAGTGTCGGGCCGGAGTTTATCGGCAACCTCTTTACCGAAGGTCGTCTCGGCGTAGGCCATGATGTCGTCGATCTCGCCGCGCAGGCCTTCGCTCTCGAACTTGTCGAACTGGCCGTGGAGGATTTTTTCCAGCGCCCCGGTGTATCGTGTCTGGAAACCGGCTATCGCGGCACCTTCCGGATTAGCCTTGACAAGGAGAATATCGCCGAGGATTTCGCCGACCAGGTCGTCCGCGCGGCGGAGGTCCGCAGTAGCCACCGTCGAGAAGGGAGTGAGAAGCGCTTCCGTCATACCGCCTCCCTCCTCACGATTTCGGTGCGGAGCGCTTTCCTGAGAGAGAGAAGCGAATCCATCAACGCCTTGCCGGTTTCCGCCGGCATCATTTGCGGGCGGACTCCACCCTCGGCCAGCGTGTCGAGCGACAACGGCCCCATCGATGTCATCATGAATGGGATGTCAGCGCCGGGATGCTCCAGCGGCTTCTGGCCCATCTGGCGGCGGCCCTCGTTTATCGTGAGCACGCCGAGCTTGACCAGCTTCTGGATTATCTCCGCGACCTTCGCCTCATCGGTGACATCGATCTCCTTGAACCGCAGCTCCCAGTCCTGGAAGCCGAAGCCGCGCTTGACGAGGAAGTTGTTGATGCGGTACTCGAGGCGGGTCTGCTTCGGCTCGATAACGTGGTATTTGAATATCTCCTGCTGCGTCGCGCCTTCGCCCGCACCCCCGAGGCCGCCTTTCTCGGTCAGGCCGATGAGCCGCCCGGGAACACCGTGCGCGACGCGGATTTCCTCTGCGTTGTCGGAGCGGAACATCCTGAACGATGCGTCCTTGATGTCCACGGAGAGCGGCTTGATTTCGAGATCGACCTTCTCGCCCTCATCCTGGAGGACTTCCAGGATAAGGGTCTTGTGCGCGTTGCCCTTGATGTGCGTACGGAAATATTCCTCAATGCGTTTCCTGGTTCCCTTGGCGAGCTCGCCGCCTTTTACGATTATGACGTACTGCGGGACCGCGTTGTTCTCGAAGAACTGGATGTTGAAATCGCCCGCCTTCTTGTTCCCCACGAGCGCGCGAAGCGCCGGCAAGAAATCCGGCAGTCCGTAGTAGCTTGAACGCGGGTGGTAGTTCTTGAGGTGGATGATTTCGTTGAGGAGACGGCGTTTGGCTTCCGGCTTATCCTTGTCGCGCGGGTCGAACGAGTCGCTTGACTTCGGATCGCTTCCGAAATTGCGGAAATAGACCATCTTGTTGGTGCGCTTCTGGATGAAGCCTTTCTTGTCCTTGCGGACGCGCATCGTGACGGCGGGGACATGGTAGATCGCCTTCGGCGGCCCCTGGCCGAACCTGTTACGCACGACCTCGAAGTAGCCGTTGCCAAGCGCTTCGAAGTCGGTGAGGACGTTCTCCAGCACCTCACCCCAAGTCTGCTCATCGTTCGGGTGGTTGAAGAACTTCTGGATGGCGCGCTTATGTTCGGTATCGGGGTCCTTTATCCCTTCCGGGACCACGAAGTCGAACCCCAGCCCGGCAGTGCTAATTGCCTTGGCCTTCACGCAGCGGTAATGCCATGTATTGATTTCGAGGAAGAGCGCCAGCGCGTCGAGGTTGTACGGCGGCTCTTTCGCGCCGGTCTTGTCGTAATCCCAGGAATCTTCCGGCAACTGCGTCGACCGCCCGACCGCGTCAACGCCGCTGTCATCATCTCCGAGAATTGTTGCTTTAATAATTTCCGCCACTGCGCAACCAAATAAAAAAAGGGGCTGAGGCTCACCGTGTACTTTCTCGTAAGTACTCTCGTGAACCCCAGCCCCTTGTTATCGCAGGGCGGAAGTCTATCGTTTTAGTCTCGTAGAACTCTCGCGTATTAAAAACTTCGTTCGTCTTCTATCTCATTAAACACGGTTGCTAATGTTTTGACAACGAAATTATATTAGTTCTTTTTTCGCCTCTCCGTGGCTTCGCGGAGAACCTGTTGAACTCTGCGAATGGAAAGGTGAACAACTTCCGCGATCTGTGAAGTTCTCAATCCTTTCCGGCTGAGCATTAGAATCTCCTTGTCGCGCCTTTTTGTGCTGACAGGCGGAACCCATAATAAGCCTGAATAGTATTTTTGGACGCGCTTCAATAATTTCGGTGGTAAAACAAAAGTTGCATTTCTGTAAGCCATATGACCTCCTTCTGAAACAAGAGTAAAAATGTTTTTTTATCGTGGAGGTCTCGTAGAATTCTCGTGTGGGCTCCCGCTTCTTCTGGAAGCGCGGGTTGCGAACGTGGAAGTCTCGTATGGGTCTCGTCGAAAATCTATCCGTCGCTTGGACGGGGTTTCTTTCTGGTGACCTTCATGATGTTGACTGCGCGGTCGATATTGGCGCTGACCTTGAAGCCTCGCTTCTTGGCCGTGCCTTTGAGCACACCGGTTACTGCCTGAATCATCTCGGTCGAGGCGTTAATGTTCTTAGCAAGCTTCTGGATGTCGCGGCTCTCGTAGAAATGGCCGTCATCAAGGACGCGTTTCAGAATACCTGCATCCTCGCAGAAATCCAGCATTTCACAGACGGCAAGGTGGCACGTATGAAAGTGCGTCGCGTATTGCGTTTTTGTAAAATCCTGGCCTCGCCAAGTTCTACCATTGCCCAGGCGGCCGAGCATGATGTCGAAACTCTCACAGCCTTCGCCGACATCCACGGCAAGCAGAAGGCCGTTGGCTGATTTCCTGATGCGCTCGGCGCGCCGTTCCCAATTCTCTCTCGACAATCGCCGCAAGCGGTGAAAACGCTTCTGGTCACGCGGAGGCAGTTCGCCAATCTTGGCCGTAACGCCGGTGCGCTTGATAATATCCATCAGCGCTTTGTCCACTTTCGTTTCAGGGAAATAGCAAAACGACATCATGAAACCCAAGTGGTTCTCTGAAAACAATTCCTTGCCGTGCTTGCCGAATCCTTTCTCCAGCCTCGCCTGTTTGATTTCGAGGATGTCGCCGACGGAATTCACGGGAAAATCAGCGTACCGGCTTTTCAGCCATTCCAGTTTTTTCAGAAGCGCGCGCTTGCCGCCCGTGAATTCGAAGCCGTAGTGTATTGTAAGTCCCATCAACCCTCCTTGCGTGTTGCGGATTCAAAAAGTGAACCAGGAATAATAGCGGCGTTCTGGCTGCGGACAAGTTCTCCCTCAATCACGATGTAACCCGTATAGAACCTGTTCCGTAAAATTCCTTGGACCGTGGAGACACGCCAGACGCCGCCGTTGCGGGTAGGCACAGCCATATTATTCAGACGCCCCACGATCCAGCAAAGCCTGCGCCCCTCGGCTGACCAGCGGAAGATGCGCTTGACAATTTTGGCTTCTTCGGGCACGACGGC
>SOJX01000100.1 GCA_004376375.1 Planctomycetota bacterium | reverse complement strand
CAGTTATTCAGTTATTCAGTTATTCAGTTATTCAGTTATTCAGTTATTCAGTTATATTCTTTAAGCCTCATGACTCATGACTCAGGACCCAGGACCCAAGACTCAGGACTCAGGACTCAGGACTCAGGACTGTTGTCTTTAAGCTGCCCCAGTAATATCGTGCGAATCTTCGAGAAGAACTCCCGGTACGAATCCTGCTTGTAGTCGGCATAGGTCCAGCGGTGGGAATGCCATTCTTTGCTTTCATAAGTTAGCGTAACCTCGGCGTAGACTCCTTCGCCGAGGTAGATGCGATGCGGAAAATCCTTTGCGGTTGCCAGCACGACCTTCGCCGGCGTAACATAACCGGGGTCGAGGTTCACCGGACGAGCCGTATCGCTGTCTGCCGCGAACATATCTTCAATACTGTTTGTCTCTTTTTTGATTTCGGCGAGCCGGTCCGGCTCAATGAGCCGCCCGAACGACCATAACTTTTTGACAAGCGGGGAGCCCATTTCTGATTCATAGTAATCGGTGAAGTTAAAGGGGATTATGCCGGACTGATGATCCGTCGGGCCGTACCGTCCCGTCAGAGTTTCCAGTACGCTTTCAAGCAGCTCCTGGTGAGCGGTTAGCACGCCGATAAAGAGTTTAACCGGAAATGGCGCCCTGATGCGGGCCATGGCGCTCCATCTTTGAGTTTAGCGGAGCTTTCTCAGGATATCATGCGGGGAGCCGACGTCGCGGATCCGAATCCCGAAATTTTCGCCGATTTTCACCGCTTCCCCGTGACCGATAAGCTTGTCGACAACTATCAGATCCAGGAGGCCGTCACTGCTCTTATCGAACTCGATAATATGCCCCTCGGAATAATTCAGCACCTTATCCAGGGATTCAACTTTTTCCGCCAGCTTTACGATAAGGGGAAGCTGGAGCCTCAGCAGGCGGCTTATGTTTGAGAGTGATTCCTTCGAGGGTGGTCCGGTCTCTCTTACCTCCGGTGAACGTTTCGGCAGGCCCGGCAACCCTATGGTCGAAAGCTCCTTGGCGATTCCCAGCGGAACGAATAGAACGACTACGCTGCCGTCGGAGAAATCAAATTTTACGACAACGCTTTCATCAAGCCCGGTGCGCGCGACAAATTCAAGCTGTTTTTCCCTGATGTCGTTGGTTGTCAGTTCCTTGAGTTCAATGGAAATCTCCGAGTCGAAAAGGCGCGTAAGAAACATCCCCATATTGGCGAAAATCTGGCTGCCGACCTCCTGAAAGTGGCCGAGCATCTGGCTTGTCACGCCCTCCTCTATGCGGCTTTCAATTTCCTCGCGGCTCAGTTCGGTGAGTATGCCGGCAATCTCGATAGCCTTCCTTCCAGTTATTGCCAGAATCAGCTTACCTTCCAGGCCGGTCACAAGCTCACCGGCGGCCACAACCGTCTGGCCGGGGAGAAAGTCCGCCAGGGCATCGACGGTGTCCGAATCAAAGTCCGGCTCCCCCAGCTCGAATTCCCTGCCGGTCATCAGGGCAAGTGTCTCGACAATTGCCTCGCGGATGCGCTCAAGCGTCTGCCGGAGGTATTCCCGGTCGGTGAGGTCAAGGTTATCGTAAACTGACATTTTCGTAACACTCCACGCTCAGACTATCCGGTAGAACTCTATCCATTTATATTTTCGGCAATACCAGGTCGTTTTCTGCATTAAAACCCGTGAAATATTGCTGACTATATCCTAGCACAATATTTGGCTTATGACAAGCCTCAGCCGCCGCAGGCCCCGCGGCCGGCCTACTCCCCCCAAAACGGCGCATTGCAGGAATATACGTTTTCATCTTGACGGGGCTGTCGATTGGCGATAGCATCAAACCGCGGAGGTGAAAATGCTTACAATATACATGGTCCGGCACGGTGAGACCGACGCAAACGTGCAGAAAATATTCCGGGGGCGGCTGGACCCGCCGCTGAATGACCGCGGTAGGTTGCAGGCGGAGGCCGCGGGTGAAGTCCTTCGCGATGTCCGGCTTTCCCGCATCTATTCGAGCCCGCTCAGGCGCGCCCGGGAGACCGCTGCCGCAATTGCAGAAGCCACCGGCGCCGAAATCACGGCCTCGGAAAAACTCATCGATATCGATTTTGGAGACTGGCAGGGAAAGCGACTCGTTGAAGTGAAAGAAAAATATTTTGCCGCATACGGCAGATGGGTGAACAGCCCCGCCTCTGCGAAAATATCCGGTGGTGAAAGCCTCAGCCTTGTTCAGTCGAGGGCCATGGATGAGCTTCGCGATATCGCGGGCTCTCACATGGAAGGCTCGATTGCACTCGTGTCGCACCGCGTAACGTTGAAAACCATGATGCTGGGAATTCTTGATGTCGACCTCGACAGGTTCCGGAATATCAGACTGAACACGGCGTGTATCAGCATCATCGAGGCCGAAAACGGAGAGTTCTCACTCGTCCGAATGAACGATACCTACCACCTCACCGGGATTATGAAGGGGGAAACAGAATCGGATTTCTGAGCTCGATCAATATCCTGCCGCTGGAAACTAATGGATGACAGTTGGTCGTTGGTCGTTAGTCGTTGGTCGTTGGTGAAGAAAAACCACTAACCACTAACCACTAACACGTCACTTTACGTTGAGGTAGAATCGAATAATATTGCGGCCGATACTTTTCACATCTTCAATAGTATACGGGTGCTCGATACTGTCCGGCTCAAAACCTCTATCCGGCATTCCTGGAAAGCCCTTTATCTTGGCCCCAAGGCGGGTATATAACTCGTGCTTTATCGAGACGTGCACGCCGTCGATATAGTTGGGAGTGGTAATAACAATACGCCCCAGGTCGTCAGTAACCCTGTCGAAACGATCGGTAACCGGCATTCTATCTGCCGGCGACTTCCGCGTCTGGTAGGAGCCTTCGATTCTCACGCCGCTCAGCGGCGCTTCATTCGGACCGACGACTTCTATTATCAGTTCGCTCGATCTGCAACCGGCCGACAAAAACAACGTTATCCCGACAATCGCGAACAGAAAGTAGCGCATATCACCCTCCCGCTTTTCTGGTTACTGAGTCGTGATTATAAACGGGTTTGCAGACCTATGCAAGTAATTCTTTAGTGGTTGGTGGTTAGTAGTTAGTGGTTGGTGGTTAGTAGTTTTTCTTCACTAACGACTAACGACTAACCACTAACGACTAACGACTATGCGAAGAAGGGCCTTGACAAGACGAAAATATATGGATAGAATCTTGAGTTCGCGGTTTCCGTATGTCCCGGCCTGCGTCGGGCCCGGACCAATGCGGAGGAAAGGAGATGAAGATGTTGCATGCGATCCTGGGCAAGAAAATCGGGATGACGCAGTTCTTCGATGAGGACGGGCGCGTCAATCCCGCAACCGTGCTCCAGGCCGGCCCCTGCGCGGTCCTCGCGGTAAAAAAAGCCGGGGACGAGAAAAACAGGTATACGGCCATCCAGCTCGGATTTGACGAGCGGCGCGAAAAAACCACGAAAAAACCTCAGCTTGGCTTGTTTCGTAAAACCGGTGTCACGCCCAAGCGGTTTATAAAAGAAGTATCCTGGGACGGTGAAGGCGACTACGAACCGGGCCAGGAAGTCAACGTATCCATACTTGAAGGCATTGAGAAAGTTGACGTGACCGGCACGACCAAGGGGCGCGGGTTCGCGGGCGTAATGAAGCGCTACGGCCACAAAGGCGGGCCTGCCACTCACGGCCAGTCCGACCGCGCGCGCGCGCCGGGATCAATCGGGCAGTCCGCCTACCCGGCCAGGGTTTTCAAAGGCATGAAAATGCCCGGCCATTATGGTAATGTGCGTCACACTATTCAGAATCTCAAGGTTCTTGACATTGACGAAAAGCAGAACCTGCTCATCGTTCGCGGCGCAGTGCCCGGCCCCAACGGCGGTTACGTCATAATCCGCAGCGCGGTAAAAAGCAAAAAGTAGAATCGAAAATCCATTCCGCCGGAACTATAAAAGCTCCCGCCTCGCTGGAGCTTTTTTTTTCGTACGAAAAATTTTCAGAAAATTCACCTTTGCATAACACTGCATGGTGCAACCGGCAAGATGAACGGTTATGCGTATAAACCGCGTTTTGATATGCACCTGATATTTTTTTACATTGCCAAAACCCTAACCTGGTGCTAAAATAAAAATTCTTAACAAACATGCGGGCAAAACCGTCTATAAATGTAAAAATCAATGAAAAAACCAGCTGAAAAAAACCTTGTTGTACCGCAAAGCCGGATGGGTGAGCCGGAAATCGAGACCATGCTGACCGACTCGCCCGGTACAATTCGTATCCGCCTCGAGCGCTGCGGCGGCAAGGTCCGTCTTACAGTATATTCGCGGCATACGGACTGGTGCGACAGACTTGTAGAAAACGGCGGCACAGCGGAGATTAATAGTGAGCAGTGCGGATAACGCGACAACAACGATAACCAGGCCGGATTACGAGGAGCTTATCCGCTTTGCGCGCATACTCTACGCCGGCGCCGGAATCTATCGGGGCGTAAACGAAGTAAAGCTTATAAAACGCCCCGGGCAGGAACACGAACAGTTTCTCCTGAGCGCCGCCCTGAAAGACACGATGCGCAAAAGCCTCTGGAAATTCATCACATCCGCCGGCGGTTTCCGCAGGGTCGAAGTGCTGGTCGGCGAAGAAGCGCTGAGTGCAAGAATATGGGACCCGTACATCGCGCCGGACAATCCGCCGACGGTTACGAAAATCTCTCTCGAAATACTCGCCGATCTCTACACCTGGTGCCGGGACGAACAACCCTCCAGGCAGCCCGCGCGGATCAGGTCGTGGCGTATAAGCGAATGGGGCGACGCGTTGCTCCTGCATATGGCCATGCTCGAATTCCTGAGGCATGACTACGCCAACTTCCGCAAGCGGTGGGCCCCTGCCATGCTGGCGAGAAGCCCGATAACCGCGATTACTCATTACGCCTTCCCCAGGCCCGGCCGTTTGAACCATGAATTCATGAAAAAAGGCGACTCGCACCTGTATTTCTGGTACCTGATTGACCATATCGTCGCCGCCTGGATGCGCATCGAGCGTGAAAAACCACGGCTTCCAATAAATAAATTAACTGCCATACTCGAGTCGCAGGTGAAATTATTTGAAAATATATTCGAGCTGTTTGCCCCTTCGTCGGCCGACTGCGAGTCTTCCGCCGCGCAGCCTCACCTGCTTGAACTATTCATGCGGTTTTACGGACGCTTCCTCTTGGAGAACGGTGGAATCGAGGGAACACTTTCGCTTATAAACAAAATGACCGAAAAACTCGATTCGAGGAAAGCGGTTGAAAACCTCCGCCGGCTGTGGGCCGACGTTCTCATGCCCGGACGGTGGCTCGAGAAAATGAACCAGGTGATTTCCGATAAAGCGGCAAACATCCAGGCGAGCCCCTCGGAAAACTTCTTCGCAAAATGCTATCACGCTTACGCTGAAAGATACCGTGAATCAGTCTCGCTGATTATCTCCGCCCTGCGCGACGAAATCGGCGGCAGCGCATAATGTAGGGGCGGGTCTTTGACCCGCCCGATATAAGGAGAACCGGATGAGCTACCCCTATCGCGTCGTTATCAGCCACTCGATATCGGAGTCGGTTACAATCGAGGACGAGTCGCGCAACGACGTTATCCTGACCGAATACCTGCCTAAAGAGCGCATGAAAGACATACTGCGCGACGCCCTCGAGCGGCGCGGCTGGACGAAGGTCGACGACGACCACTACGCCAGGGAAGGCGACCGTGGAGAAACCATGGTCTTCGATCTCGAAGAGGGGGCCGTCATAACCTCGGTGAACATCACCGAGACCATGGAAAAGGAAAAAACGGTTACGGCCCGCGGAGCGGGCCGCAGCCATGCGCGAAAAGCCGAACTGCGGGAAAGGGTGAAGCAGAAACTCGAAAAGCAGCTCAAGTTCACCGAAGAGGAGCGGACGGAGAAAAAAGACGAGATACAGGAAAAAGCGTCTCAGGTGCTGAGCGAAACGGAAAATTCCCGCAAAGAGGAGTTGAACGATATCCTGATGGATGTATATGCCGAGAGCCTGCGTGAAAAGGCAAAAACGCTCGGACAGGTCGTCTCCATAGAGGAAAACCGCAGCGACGACGGAACCGTCTTTGAAATGCAAATCAAAATCGAGGAGTAGGTTACCACCATGCCCCAGCCCGGACTCATACCGCTGTCGAAACTCCCGGACGGACGATTCAGCGACCGCGACGCCGTCTTTAAAGTCTACCGGGACGAGCTGAACTGGATTACGGACAAGATCTGGAGCGGACTGTCGGTCCTCATCGAGTGCGAGAAGATGATAACGACCCACGTCTTCGCCATCATCCGGCAGCGGCTCAAGGAATCGTCGCCCGACGGCAGCGAAATCCCCCTCCAGGTAATCATGGGCGAGACAAGAACTGAAGAAGACGCCGGCCCGCCTCGGGGGTTGCTTGTATCGATGATGGCGCAGATCGAAGCCTTTTTCAGAGCCAACATGGCGGGGCACGCGGTCCTGGTTCTGCCGTATCTCGACCTCCTGACAACGACGACCCGCTCCAGCCTAACGGACGCCACCAAGGAGGTTATCGGATGGTGCTACAGGGCGCCCGACGTCCGCGTAATCGGGTTCAAAGACCCCTCGTTCGAACTCCCCAGGGTCATGAGCGACCTCTTTCCCGCGCGGACGTCCCTCATCGGCATTTCGAGGGAAAAACTGCCGCAGATAATTCTCAGGAACGAAGCGCGGAAATTCGGCGTCGACGAATTCAACCCTTATGTCCTGTTCAAGTACGTATCGGGCCTGAACCCCGTCAAGTTCCGAAGGATAATGAAGCATATCTCGGGGTACGAGGATTTCAATCCGCAGACGCCGGAGATGGCGGACAACCTGTATTCCGAAATCAGGAAAATGACGGTTGAGGGAACAACCGAGCTCCCACAGGTGGATTTACACGAAGACATCGGCGGATACGGGGAAGTAAAGGACAGGCTGGAAAAGGACATCATTCAGCTCGTCCGCAAGCGGGATTCCCTCACCGACCCGAAGGAGATCGAGGTCGTCGAGTCGATCATACCGCGTGGAATCATTTTCACCGGCCCGCCCGGCACGGGGAAAACGTTTTTCGCAAAAGCGCTCGCGCACACGCTCGACGCGACGGTCACGATTGTTTCCGGGCCCGAGCTCAAATCCAAGTGGGTCGGCGAATCAGAGGAAAACCTTCGCAGGATTTTCCACGAGGCGCGCGCATCCGCCCCCGCCGTCATCGTGTTCGACGAGCTGGACTCGTTCGCCTCCCGACGCGGCACCTACGCCGGAGACGCCGGCGTAACACACTCCATGGTCAACCAGCTTCTGACCGAGATGGACGGCTTCAGAAAGGAAGAGCTCGTCTTCATCGTGGGTACGACGAACTTTGTGGAAAGTATCGATCCCGCCCTGCTTCGGCCGGGAAGGTTCGAGTTCAATATCGAGATCGGATACCCCATCTCCTCCGACCGCCGCGAAATTGCCGGCATCTACCGCAGGAAATGGCAGCTCGACATGCCGGACGACGTCCTGGAGTACCTTGTCGAAAAGACCGGCGGCTACGTCGACCTCGTGCGCGCCGTTAAGTTCTCGGGCGACCACATCGAAGCGATCTGCCGCGCGCTGAAACGCGAAGAGTTGAGGAAAGGCGAACTCAAGGTCGACCGTGACGCGATTAACCGCGTGCTCGAGACGAAGCTCAAGCGCGTACTCGACCCGACGCCGGAAGAGCGAAAGACAATCGCCGTCCACGAGTGCGGACACGCCCTCGTCTCGGCCCTGCACGTGGACGCGCCCGACGTCGCGGAGATAAACGTCGAGACCGGCGATCCGGAGGTCCTGGGGTATTCGCGCCAGCAGTTTTACGAGCGCAGCCGCCTTTTGACGAAACGGCAGATGCTTGCCGACATATGCGTATCGCTCGGCGGCAGGGTCGCGGAGGAAATCCTGCTCGGCGATATCTCGAGCGGAGCGTGGGACGACCTGAACAAGGCCACCTATTCCGCGCGGGCGATGATAGAATACCTCGGCATGGGCGCATCGCTCGGGCTCCAGACGTTTCCCGATTATCTCGAAGACGCCGGAAGGAGCCGCACGCAGCCGAGCCCGGAAACACGACGCGCCATCGAGATGGAAGTATCGAAAATCCTGAAAGAGCAGGAGAAAGGCGTTCGTGAGATACTCGGCACGCATAAAGAGGTTCTCTCAAAACTGGTCGAGCACCTGCTCGACGTCGGCAAGCTCGCAAAGAAAGACATCCACGAATTCCTGGACAAAAACGGCGTAAAACCGCCGGAGAAAACTTTCCGCAGCCGCGACGAGGAATAAGGGATACGGAACAAGGGATAAGGGATAAGGGAATAAGGGAACAAGGAAATAAGGAAATAAGGGAATATTAGAGAGAAGAAGATTGATGCCTGTCATTTAGCCGCCGGGCTTGACCGGCGGGCAATAAAAGGAAACAAGTATTTATGAAATTGTTTTTACTTATTTCCTTATCAACTTATTTTCTTATTCACTTATTTGGCGGCGCAGCTTGCTGCGCGTTGGTGTAGGGGCAAGGCAAGCGCGTGTTTCTTGCCCCTACGGTAGAACAGACATTTCTGTCTGTTCATTAATCGACAGAAAAGAATGTCTGTCGTACCGAATGCAAGCGCAGTATTGGAGAGAAAGAAAGATGAGTCATGGCCGCGCGCCCCATATCGTCGTTCTGGCCGGGCCGAACGGAGCCGGCAAATCCACGACGGGACCCGCCCTCCTGCGCGACACGCTCAGGATAACAGAGTTCGTGGACGCCGACACCATCGCGCGGGGACTTTCGGCATTCGAGCCGGAGGGCGTCGCGCTCCAGGCCGGAAAGGTCATGCTTCGCCGTATCCGCGAGCTTGCGCGGCAGCGTGCAAACTTCGCCTTCGAGACGACGATGGCCAGCCGCACTTTCGCGCCGTGGCTCGCCGAGCTGAAAGAAGAAGGCTACCGCGTACACATTATCTTCCTTTGGCTGCCGAGCGCGGACTTCGCCGTTGGCCGCGTGGTCGACCGTGTGCGCATGGGCGGACACAGTGTGCCTGAGAATGTGGTCCGGCGGCGGTATGGCGCGGGACTTCGGAACTTCTTTGAAATGTATCGCCCGCTTGCCGAGACGTGGCGGGTATATGACAATTCCCGGCCAAGCGGCCCGCAGCTCATCGCTTGGGGCAGGGGAACCATAACCGCGGGGGTTGCGGATAAGCGCATCTGGAAACGTATCCTGGAGGAATTCGGGTATGAGAAATAAACCGGAAAAAGACATCGACGCCATTATGAAGGACGGGAAGCTCGTGGACGCAGCGCTCGCGGCAGGGGTGCGCGAGGCGTTGATTCGCCACATCAAGGCCGGAGAGCCGGTCGTCGAGTGGAAGGACGGGAAGACGGTGTGGCTTCCGCCCGAGGAAATCAAGAAGCGGATCGAAGAGATGGATAACAAGAGCGGGTAACCGGATCGCACCGGAGGAAACATGGGCGAGATACAGATTCATTTCAAATACAACCGGAACACCGGCCGGACCGACCTGACCATCGACTACGTGTCCGACAAGTCGATGATGCCCCACGAGCACGAGGAAAGGCACGAGGAAATCGTCGACAGACTCATCGAAGGCGGCGTCATCCGGCGTGAAGATATAGGCAACGTCGAAGTCCGCCGCATCCCGCCCGAAAAAGAAAAACCGGAAGCCAAGCGCCGCGAAGAACCCACTGAGCCCGAAGCGCAGGCCGAAGGCGAGGGAGCCTGATTCCGCATGCCGAACGAAAGTCTTGCCCGTTTCAACTCTCCCGCCGCCCTTGCCGGGTTCGCAGTCTCGCTTGCCGCGACCGGCCACGCGGACTTTAAAGCCGTCCTCATTGAAGCCCGGTCAGCCGGCGGGCCTGAATCGGAAACGATTTTCCTTGCAGGCGGTTCCGCCGTAATCAGACACGCGCGTAAGACCGGCCTGCATCCCGTCTGCAAGGTAACGCTTAACCGAAAAAAGAGAAGCCTGACGATCCACGGGGATGACGAAAAGTCCGAGCGTTTCACGCTCGTAAGTGAAGAAAAAATAAATGGCCCGCATGAATTGCTGCGCGCGGTCCCCGCGCCCCCGCCTTCGAATGTCGATCACGTCGTGCTGAAGCTGGGCGACCTCTCGATTTTTCCCCGCGTCGTCGAGGAGAGCCTTGCGCTCGACAGGGGCGAGATGAGTTTTGCGAAGCTTGACGACGACGCCGTCCTGCTCCGAATAAACGACCCGTCTTATTACCTGCTGCGTAAATGGGGCGAAGACCTCGCGCCCGGCGCCGTTTCGGAATTCTATCCCGCGGACGGAAGTGGCATGCTGTATATTGAGCGCGGTTTTGCGCTCCCGGTCGAGCGCCGCGCCGTAGAGTTGCCCGACGGCGCTTTGTACTTCCTTTGCGGCAAAGGCTGGATTGAATGGCCGCTGCCGGAGTGGCGCGATATCTACGAGGCGGCGCGCCTCGACCTCGCGGGCGCAAAGAGCGAGACCTGGCGGACCTCTGCGGATACTCCGCAGTTCACCATTACGCTCCGGCTCGCGGAATCCGGCACAAAACCCGAGCCCGAGCTGTGGCGGATCCCGGAAAACGAACTCTGGAGGCTTGAAAAACTACTCGGAATAATACCGGAAAGTGAATTGAACAACGTCCAGATTTCCCTGCAGCGCGACTCGAGAGATGAAAATTACTTCTTCGTTCGCGAGCTTATCGCGGGGAAAACCAGGAGGCATCTGAGATTCCCGGGCGTCGCCTTTGCCACGTTCGAAGGCTATTCAAACCTTTACCTTCCGCTCGGCACGGCGTTCGAACCCCGCGTGCGGGCGGACCGCTACCGCGAGATATTCAGGCTGAAAGACGACAATGTCACGGTAATTATTCCCGAGGCATCCGAACCCGGCGCAATCGAATCGTTTTCAATCATCGAATTCGAAGCCGCGTCTTTCCGCCCGCTTCTGCGCCTTGTCGATTACATCTGCACGCGCAACTCCGAAGCGCTGGAGCGCGTGATCGACGCGACCGTCTTCGATTTTTCACCATACAATTACACTGGCCCGCCCATCCTGCTGAAAGAGCGCGCCGTCCCCCCTCCCCGGGAAACGTCTGCCGAAGCCGCCGAGCCTGATGACGCCGTCACATCAAGACGGGGGGAAAAGGCCGAAAGACGTGCGCCGGCTGAACGTGAAACGCGCGAACGCGGCGAGCTTTTGGAACCAGCACAATCTTCCCCCCTTGACCTGTTGGCTGAAAAAAAGATGTTGCTGGAGGAAACGGTCACTTTCGAACCTTCAGCAGTCGATATTTGGATTGAACTGGCAGACCATAAACGGCGGTATGATAATGCCATTGACGAAGCCCTCAGGTGCTTCGAAGAAGGCATCTGGCACGAGGACGATCCCGGGGCGGTGAAAAACCTGCTCGACCGTTTTCTCGGTTTTATCGAGTCCATTCCGAAACAGGGCCCGGCCTGGCAGTCGGTTCCCCGCGAGATCAGGGATGAAATCGAAATCCGCAGAGAGATACTTCGATTTCTCAGTAACGCGCCGTCCGACGGTAAATCCAGGGCCGCCTGGATAAAAGATACATCCAACCGCCTCCGCGGGTCGAGCCTGCCCAAGAAGGCGCGCTGGATTCTCTGGCGGGAGATCTGCCGCCTGACCGGCGATAAAATCGGCGCCGAAACGGCGAGAGAGAACATCCGTACGGAGCTGAACCGGTCCGGCCTGCTGGAGCGGGATTCGTTCAGCTTCATATCGCGCCACATGCTTGCCCGGTTCGGCTCCAAGGCGACCGAGCGCAGGACCGACCTCGAGATGCTTCTGCGCCACGTGCGCGTGGCAATGGAAACCATCGAGGAGCCCGATTACAGGTCGATAGTCCGCTCGATTCTCGCCAAGTGTCATCTCGAGTTCGGCGACCCCGACCGGTGCCGCGCCGAGCTGAAAACCGCCGTCGACGAGGCCAGGAAAGCCGTAAAGAATTACGGCTCCGCCAGGCCGAAAAGGTCTTCGCACAGCATAGACAAGGCATACAAGGCACGGGCCGTCGTGCTGAGCAACCTCGCCGGCTCACTGGGAAGGCTGCATGACGGCGACGCGGAAAAAGTTTTCTCGCAGGCCGCCCGGACCATCGGTGAGCTTCGCGGGTCCGCCGCCGCGGAAAACGAGGAAGCTCTCCGGCGCCTGCTCGAGAACGTGGAATTTACGAACTCGCCCGACCGGCACCGCGACGTCCTGGACGGGTTCTGGGAAATCTTCGAAAATATACCGCCTGACCGGCAGCAGATATGCCTGTGCGATTGTGCGCCCGTGCTCTTGCGGCTCGGCGAGGGCGGCCGCGGCGCCGACGCCGCGCTTTCCCTCCTGACGAGTCGTGACAGATACCACGCCCTCTATGCCCGCAGACATGCCATTGAAGCGCTTGTCATCTTTATGGCGGACAGGCAACTTGACGACGAAACCGCTTTGAAACTTCTCGGCGACGGCGTCGAGCGCCGCGAGGAAATGGCCGAGCACATTATCTACTATATCGAAGGATTGCTCACCCTGGCGCCCGAGGCCGGTGCGGACTACCTGCTCAAGCGAATTCCGAAGCCCGACCCGAGACGCAAGAACAAGATGTACGACCTCCTGATTCATTCCTGCGTCGCCCGCGCGCTCGCCGCCGCCGACGACCATGATAAGGCATATGAAACTCTCGCGGATATTATCGCGGCTTCCGGACAGCTTGACCGCCACCAGCGCGTATCCGTTC
>SOJX01000012.1 GCA_004376375.1 Planctomycetota bacterium | reverse complement strand
AACCGGCACAGGCACAGATACAGGTACCGGCACAGGAACCGGCACAGACACAGGCACAGTCACGGGCACAGGTACAGGAACGGGAACAGGAACCGGAACAGGTACGGGCACAGGAACAGGTACACTGCCGGTCTTGAACGTCACAATCGGGTTCGATACGCCCAGTATCAATTATGGAGTTCCAATCACCGGTGGTCCTTATATAGCGAGTGTACTCCAATTCGAACTTCAACCCAGAAACGTGGATGTCGAGGTTCTTTCGATGACGTTCAGGGATATCGGCGACGGCAGCTTTTCACTTGGCGCCGGTATCAGCGCCATGATATACCTTGATAACGGTGACACGTCCGGCATGCTTGATGGAGGCGATACACTTCTTTCAGATGTCGTCCTGATAAATTCCGGAACCCGTGAGGTTACACTGACTTTCATTTACCCGGAAGTGCTTTTGAAGGATGAGAAGAAAACCTACCTGGCAGCCTACGCGGTAAAATACCCCGACTTTTCAGATTACAGTATTGAGGGTCTTTTATACTGTCTTGAAATCCCGCTCGTCTCGGTTGTCGCCAAGGAACAAGGCACGTCAAACAACGTGCCGGCGGATAATCCCCCGAGCGGTGATGACCCGCAAGGCGATATAAACGGTTTTTTTGCGTTACAATGATGTGCGGAGCGAGTCCGGGCACGGAATAGTCGTTAGTGGTTAATTTTGTGGTAAAATCCGTAAACTTTCATTCGGGTCTAATATTAACGGATGACTCATTTTCTTTCTACAGGGGTGGAAAATGGATGAAGTAAAAGAAAAGGCCGACTTTCCGTGGATTACCGTCTTTATAGTCCTCATCGTATTCGCGGCCCTGATTCTGGGTTTTCTGATGTTCCCGGCGTACAAGTACTACCGGGCGGAAAAGGATTTTATTAATGGAAAGCCCGAATCGGTGAAAGCGCTCGCCCGCCGGCCGGAAAGGTTCGGGAGAATGCTCGAGAGACAGACCAGAGACGTAGACGACGACAGGCTGATGAAAATTGTCGATGTTTTCGACAAAGCCAGGGAGAAAGACGAGAAGATTCCGAAGCTTTCGGAATTGTCCCGCGAGGTCAATACGAGGTGCAGTTACGCGAGGTTCGAGAAGACCGGCTCCCTCGCCGACCTGAAGGAGGCGCTTTACGCCTACCCCAGCTTCGGTCTTTCCGCAAAGCTCGAGAATACTCTTCTGAACGACCCTGATGATGAAAAGCGCTCTTATGTCGCAAGGGAGGTCGTGGAGAAGTTTACCGAAACGCGTCTCAAGCACTTTATACAGCATGCGGAGGAAAACCTCGGCAAGAAGGACCTGACAGAATTCAAGAAGATACTGGCCAGAGTATATTACGACCTCGGCAAGGCCCGTTTCAGCACCGACGCCAGGGACCTGGTGGAAGCTGACGCCCTTTTCGATAAGGCGCTCGAGCTTTATCCCGGGTATAACGAGGCCATGTTCAAGAAGGCGGAAGTCCATCGCATGTACGGAAGGTACAACGAAGCGAATGAGATCCTCGGCCCGCTTATCGAGCGCGAGCCGGCGAACGTGAAGTATATTTTTACCCGCGCCCACAACCTGGACCGTCTGGGCAACTGGACCGATGCGATAAAGGATTTTGAAAGAGGGCTTAATGTCCAGGGGTACAACCAGAAAGCCCGCAAACGGCTGGCCGAGCTGAAATCACTGGCGGGCAAGCACGAAGACGCGATTAAGGCGTGTGATGAGCTGCTGGACGGTGGTAGATACGATGCGGAAGCGCTGTACATGCGGGGAAAAGCGAAATACGACAAAGGCGATTACGCCGGTGCGCTCGCAGACCTTGCGAAAGCGATTAAAGCTGACCCCGAACACGCCGGCGCGTATTTAATCCGCGGCCATACCTGCAAGGCGATGAGAAAATACAAGGAAGCGCGCAAGGATTACGACAGGGCGGTCGAGTTGAATCCCAAAAACGCTGTGTACCACTATTCCCGGGGAGACCTCTACAAAGCGGCACGCAATTATAAAGAAGCGATAAAGAACTACGACGAGTCCATTAAGCTGAACAAGTTTTTCATCGACTCCTGGAACAACCGCGGCCTGGCGAAATATTACAGCGGCGACTACGACGAGGCGATAAAGGACTACACCAAGGCGATGGAGCTCGACCCGTTTTACGCCAGGGCGTACTTCAACCGCGGCCTGGCGAAACGCGCTAAAGGAGATTACGGGGACGCACTCAAGGATTTCGCCATGGCGATCGAGATAGGTCCCGCCAAGGTGACTTATTACTTTTACCGGGGAAATATGAAGAGGAAAACGGGCGACCTCGAGGGCGCGCTGGCGGATGCAAGCAAGGAAATCGAGCTGTTCCCCAAAAACCAGGCGAGCTATATGCTGCGCGGAGCAATCAAGCTCGATATGAAAAAAACCGGGGAAGCGAAGAAAGATTTTGACAGAGGCATCCGGGTCGGCGACAACAGAACCGGGGACCTGCGGACCGCGGGCCAATTGCTGTTTCGGCGCGGCCTGCATGACGATGCGCTTCCCTATCTGTCGAAAATAATGGAAGCGTCCGACAGGAAGAATACGCAGACCGTGTACACGTTTTTCATGGTCTGCATTATCAGGGCGCGGACGGGAAAGCCCGGCGAGATGCGCAAAGAGGCCGGGGAGTATCTGAAACTGCTGAAGCAGGACGAGTGGGCCGCGCAGGTCATGAAGTTCTTCGCGGGGAAACTCGATGAGGCGGCCTTTATGAAAGCTTCGGAAACCGGGAAAGAGTCGGAGCTGAAGGGGCAGGAGTGCGAGGCCTGCTATTACATCGCCGAGATGCGGCTTGCCTCCGGTGATAAGAAGGGCGCGAAGAAACTCCTGGAGCAGTGTATCGCAACCGGCGAGCGGAAATTCACCGAATACATAAGCGCGAAATCCGAACTCAAGAGGCTGAACAGGGAAGAGGATGACAAAGAGTAAAGGTTTCAGGTGTCAGGTTTCAGGTGTCAGGTATCAGGTATCAGGTGTCAGGTTTCAGGTAATAAGAAATAAACCTAAAACCTAAAACCTAAAACCTAACACCTATTTTTCTATCAGCTTGCCGTCCCTGCCGTATTCCTTCTTCTCGGCGAGAACGCCGTCCTTGTAGGTCTCCTTGAAGTGCACTTCTCCGCTTTCGTAATATATGGTGCAGGGGCCGTCGGCCTTTCCGTTTTTATAGGTCATCCTGGCTTTCAGCTTGCCGCTTTTATAGTAGGCTTTCGAAGGCCCGTGACGTTTGCCTCTCCTGAACGCTGCTTTCACTCTCAGCTGACCGTTGTCGAAGAATTCCTTGTGGGCGCCGACCTCCATGTCGTTTTCGTGCGTTACCTGTTTTTGCAGCTTGCCGTTTTCGTAATAGCTTTCCGCTTTTCCGTGCTTCTTGCCTTCCTTATAGGTTATCAGCGTTTTGAGTTTCCCGCTGACCCGATAATACTCCTTCAACTCGCCGTGCATTTTGCCGTTCTTGAAGGGGTAGTCCGCAAATTTTTCGCCGCTGCTGTAGAACCACGCGTGATTGCCTTCCAGCTTCCCGTCGACATAGGTCATGGATTTTGAGACCTGGCCGTTCGCGAAATAAGTCTGGGCGGGTCCGTGCTGCACGCCGTCCTTGAAAATCGCCTGCTTCTGCCTCTTCCCGTTCGGGTAGTAGACGACGAGAACACCGTTGGCCAGCCCGTTCTTCATCGTGGTAATCTGCTTTCGCTTGCCGTCCTTGTCGTAGGTTTTGATAAGGCCTTCGACCTTGTTGTTTACGAACTTCGCCTCGGTCAGGATTTTGCCGTTCTCGTGGTACTTCTTGATTTCTCCGTGCCGCATGTTGTCCTTGTACACGTACTGCGCGGCCAGCTTTCCGCTTTCGTAGTATTCCTTCACGGGGCCGTCGGGGATCTTGCCCTCGAGCTTGATTACCGTCACCGTCCCCGCGTTGCCGAGAAGCTCCGTGGCGATTTTCTTGCCGTCGACGTAGTATTCGACCTTTTTGGGCTTCTTGGCCGGACCGGGGTGTCTGCTGATTGTTTTCCTGGTCGTTTCCGCGTACGCGGTCGAAGTGATGAGGATGAAGGCAAGAATCATCGCAACTTTCTTCACGGTCTTCTCCTTCTTAATTCCGCAATCCGCAATCCGCAATCCGAAATCCGAAATTCTATTTGAACCACTGGTTCGCTTTGGACTCTTTCTCGTATTTTTCCTGCTGCTCCTTGCTGAGGATGGCCGATACCAGTTCTCTCGTGGTTTTCGTCATCTCCTTGGTGCGCTCCTGGTACATCTTGCTCAGCTCGGCCGTCTCGGCGTCGGGGTACTGCTCTTTCAGGTCTTTCCAGAGCGTACGGATCCTGTCCATGTCCTCTTTTATTATCGCGTGGTACTGCCGCTTCTGATCTCTTGTAAGATCGAGTTTGTTTCCGGTTCGGTGCACCGACCAGGCGAGGTTGCCGAACTCCTCTTTCTCCCATTCCTCCGGCTGCATCGCTTTTCGCTCTTCTGCCAGCTTCCGCTTTTTTTCTTCCTCGACAGCGACAATCTCCTCGCGCACAAGCCGCCGGAAACGTTCGGACGCGGTCTCGGGTTCCTTGATTTCGGTTACCGGTTTGTCTTCAAAAGGTTTTTCGGGTTCGTCGGTTTCTTCCGGATTATCGCCGGAAGTTCCACGCGGCTCTTCGGAAGGTTTTTTAGCGACAGCTATTTTTTCCCAGGAGATTTCGCGTTCTTCGGAAAGTTGCTCGAGGTGCTGCTGGATATTGCTGATGTCGCGCTCCAGCGCGTCGATGCGCTTCATGGCCAGAGCGTCGCGCTCGCGCATCTCGACGGCCGGCCGGTCGGCCGACATAAGGAAAAGCAGGAGAACCAGGGCCGCGACCGCTATAACGATGACCGCGATTACCGATGATTTCATGGCGTACTCCTTCCCCCTTTTATCATTGTACTCCGGCGGCCGCGGAATTGTTCAAGATACGGGGGAAAGAAGTACCGAGTACCAAGCACCAAGTACCGAGGAAAAAGCTTTTTATATTTTCTACTCGAAACTCGTACCTCGCTACTCGAAACTTCTTCCCCTTTCATAATTCATAATTTTGAATTCATAATTTCTTTCGCCTTGTCTCCTTGTCCCCTTTTCTCTTGTTCCCTTATTTCCTTATCCCATTTTTTTCTTCCCCGGTACCCGGTACTTTGTACTTGGTACTTCTTTTTATTTCTTTCCCCGTCTTCCCCCCGTGCGCGCGGAGGAGGGCGGCGATTTCTTCGTTCCTATCGTATATCGCATCGTATATCGCATCGTCCAGCGGAGTTTCATCCGAACTGTCGAGCGCGTTCACGTCCGCATTCTTTTCCAGCAGTTTAACCACGATTTCCTTGTGACGCCACAGGGCCGCGAGGTGCAGAGGCGTGCAGCCCCTGTATTCCTTTGCGTTCACGTCCGCGCCGTTTTCAATCAGAAAATCCGCAATCGTCACGTAACCATCTGTAATCGCGGTGTGAAGGGGAGTATCCTTGTAATTGTTCCGTGAGTTTACGTCCGCGTTATTGCGGACCAGGAATTCGACTATTTTCAGTTTCCTGTTCACCACCGCCACGTGAAGCGGCGTCCACTGGTAATTGTCCCTGGCGTTGACGTCCGCTCCCTTCTCGGTAATCATTTTCGAAGCATTATACAGGCCCGCGAATATCACCAGGTGCAGCGCCGTTTCCCCGTATTCGTTTTCAATATCGATGTCGGCGCCGTTCCTGATGAGCAGTTCTATACATGATTCGTCCTCGTTATGAATCGCCCAGTAAAAAGGCGTATCCCCGTCCTCGTCGGCCGAGTTTACGTTCGCCCCTTTTGCGATGAGAAGGGCGGCGACCGACATCATTGGCTCGTCGATTGCCCAGTGCAGCGGCGTCGCATCCAGGCCGCAGTTCTTCGTTTCAATATCCGCGCCATGCTCGATAAGAAGCAGCGCAGTATTCTCGAGGTTGTTGGTGATCGCCCAAAATAATGGACTAACTTCCTGCGGGCCAAGGTTCACGTCCGCACCCGCCTTTATAAGAAACTCGGCGGAGCGGTGGTCTGCTTCATTCATTGACGCAAACAAAGGAGTTTCATCGTTGCCGTCTTTGACATCAAGATTCGCGCCGTTTTTAATAAGCAGCTCAACTATTTTTGAATTACTGTTTTTGCACGCACGGTGCAGCGGAGTTTTGCCATCGTTGTTCTTATAGTTTACTTTCGCGCCTTTGTTTATAAGCAGCCTCGCGATTTCGTACTTGTTTTCGATGACGGCTGCCAGAAGCGGAGTATCGCCGTGTGCAATACCCGCGTTTACGTCGGCGCCCCGGGATATCTGGAGCCTTGCGACTTTGATACGGCCGTAAGCCGCGGCAAGATGCAGCGGCGTTATCATCCCCTGAAATGCAGCGTTTACGTTTATTCCCTTATCAATGAGAAGGCCGGCCGCGTCTGCATATCCCTTCACGGCCGCTCCGTGCAGAAACGTTGGCGAGTCCACAATGGCCGACTTCTCAATATTTCCTTCCCAGGCTGTAACCAGAAACTTCGCTTCTTCTTCGCCGCCCGAAAGCTCTCTGGCAAGCTCCTCCTTTCCGCGCGGTCCCATTTTTATAAGACCGGTAACGCCCCTGGCTCTTTCCCCGGGATTTCTTGAACGCATCTTCGATACGTACCAGCTCAACCGCAGCGGCGTCCACAGAAAACACGCCGAGATAACAACCGCGAAAAGCAGCACGACCCCGACGCCGAGTTTGAGTGGCAGAGATAATTTCATTTTACATCAGTCTTGAGACCTGAGGCTTGGGTCCTGAGTCATTCAATTGGTAATTGAAAATTGTAAATTGAAAATTATTCAATTCCCAATTCTCAATCTTCAATTCTCAATTCGCAATCCGCAATTAAATGACCCACGACACTTCACATTTATTCTATCCCAACTTCACAAAATTTCAAACGCTTCCGGGATTCTTGACTTCAACACTTCAGCACTTCAACACTTCAGCACTAATTTCTTCAATCGAAAATCGAATAATGGGTTCTTGGTTTTTGGTTCTTAGTTCTTGGTTAAAACCGAAGACCAAAAACCAATAACCAAAAACCTCTTTTCCGCAATCCGCTTTCATTTTTATTCTCCCTGTCTCCGTGTCTGAACTCGTGCCGTAAATCTCGCATTCGCAACAAGGAATCCGCAATCCGAAATCTGAAATCCGCAATTGAAATGACCCGGGACTTTTTTCCAACCGACCAACCAACTGAATCACCGAATAACTGAATAACTGCATATATTGTGCCGGCCGAAATTCGATGTTACAAAATGACAAAATATGTAACGAAAAGGCCTTAATTTTTTCTGTTACTTGCCCGATAGCGCTTGTTTCAAAGCTTATGAGGGCCGTTACTTGCTCTTGAACGCCCCTTTGTTGACCTTATTTTTTGCAGATTTTTCTAAAATATTACCAAACTTTTACCTAAAAAACAGAGCCTTTTTTATTGGTGACAAAAAATATTTTCTGCAATTTCCGATAATCCTGTTAAGGCCTTGAGCAAACATGCCGATGAAAACAGTGCCGGGGAAAGGCAAAAAGAAGGCCCGAACGGCTTATGAGAGGGGGAGTTATGACGCAGTCGCCATTCGAGTTCAACGACCATTCCGAGAGTTCCCGCAAACGCAAACACCACCTGCCTCCACCGCCTCCGAAGGAAGGCCAGGATCCCATACCTTATCTCTTCTGGAACATGATTACCTTAGCCAATGAAATAGAAAGACTTAAGAAAGCTATCAACCTGAAAAACCTGGTTGAAAAGCAGCAGGAAAAAGACGAAACACAGCAGCTTCCGTTTCCGAAAGTGCTGGGAAAATCGCTTGCAAACCGCGGGAAAAACAGCTCGCCAATTCCCGAAGGCTCTGCCACAAAAGTCGCCTGGGACGAGTTTTATCTCTGGCTCGACAGCCAGGAGACCAACGAATAACTTTGAGTAAAAGGAGCCTCGATACAGGTTGGATTATACGGTTGTGGGCATAATAAAATCCGCAATCCGAAATCCGCAATCCGAAATCGAAATCATCCCCCTCTCGACCTGAGAGCGCAAAACCTCGCAATAAGCGGGGTTTTTCGCTTTAACAACTGGTATTATCTGAGGAAGAAAGAGGCAGGTTAATCAGCTTTGTTGTAAAGCACGCATACCAGAAAACCGTCGTCTTCGCCCGGCTGTTTCTCTATTTTAACGTCAATAACTTCCGCGGGATACATCTTCTCAAGCAGCTTGTTAATTTTAGTCTCGAGCAGGTCTTCGGTCTCGACGCGTATAACGAAAACGCGGGTCCTGGGCGGCCTTTGATCCGCGCCGGGCACCGGCGCAATAATCGATTCCGCGCGGCAGACCGCGTTAAGAGTCGCAAGCACGCGGCCGTCGAGGTCCTGAAGGCGAAAGTTGGAAACGGAAGGATCGCTCGAGGACTCGCGAATCTCTTCCTCGTGCTCGCAAACGTATTCGATCATCTCCTGCATCAGGTGCTGACGGACCGTTCGCAGCACTTCCACCGCTTTGAGTCGCGACGTCTTTGGATGTCCGGATTTCCGAAGTCCCATGATGTAAGATTATACCATCATGATGGCTCCAAATGCAAATTATTTATTTTTTCAGCCCGGCAGTGCATGCCCGTCGCGTATGCGTGCCGGTGAAATACATGTGATAAAAATGGTTATTTGCAGGGCCGGACCGGTTGTCACTTTATTGTCATGAATAATATTTCCGCCGGACAGGGTGAAATATGGATTCAGCGTTATCCTTTTCCCAACGAGTTGTTGCGGCATTATTCCGTTTGTTTTATTTTACATGGTTGGCCTTGTAGTTTTCCCGTAAAACAGTTTTTCCGCATTTATGCCGGATTCAACTTTATACCCGTTTAAGACATTTGAAATGCCTCCAAAACAACAGCTTGATTTTGCGGGCGACTTCAAGTTAGAATGCCGCCATGGAGAAAACCCGTACGTTCAAGATCGAGACCCTCGGCTGCAAGGTAAACCAGTACGAATCGCAGGCGATTCGTGAGCAACTGCTCAGCGCCGGATGGCGCGAAGCCGGCGGCGGCGAACCGGCCGAAGTCTGCATTGTAAACTCCTGCACCGTGACCGCGACCGGCGACCAGAAATCCAGAAAATTCATACGCCGTTTCCTGAGGGAAAACCCGGACGCGCGCGTGATTGTCGCGGGCTGTTACGTCGACCGCGACGCCGAAACGGTCCGCGCGATCGACAGGCGGATCGAAACCGCGGGCAACGCGGAAAAAGGGCTCCTGATCACGCACATAATTGGAAAAACTCCGAAGAAAAAAAAGCTCACCAGCAGGCACACGATTTTCAGTCTGAACGTCTCGGCCCATACGCGAAGGGCGCGCGCGCTTCTGAAAATCCAGGACGGATGCGAAAGCTTCTGCAGCTACTGCATCGTCCCGCACGTCCGCGGCCCGATAGTAAGCCGCGAGCCGCAGGAAGTGATTCTGGAGGCGGAAAGGCTTGTAAAGAACGGTTACGCTGAAATCGTTCTGACGGGAATTCATCTCGGCCATTACGGAAAAGACAGCCCGGATTTGCCGAGCCTGCCGCAGCTTCTGATAAAGCTGAAAGAAGTCGAAGGACTGGGCCGAATCCGCCTCTCGAGCCTCGAGGCCAACGAAATTGACAACGAACTTCTCGACGTTGTTTTGGACCCGGTTTTCTGCCCGCATTTCCACGTCCCGCTTCAGAGCGGCAGCGATTCCGTTCTTGAAAGAATGAACAGGCGCTACACGACTTCTGAATTTCGAGAGAAAATCGAAACGCTTCGAGAGCGTTTCGATTTGCCTGCGATAACGAGTGATATTATCGTCGGTTTTCCGGATGAAACCGATGAAGAATTCGAAGAGACGTGCGAATTTGCGGATGAAACGGCGTTTGCGCGGACGCACCTTTTCCCGTTCTCGCCGCGTCCCGGAACGCCTGCCGCGTCGATGAAAACTCTGCCGCCGGAGGTCGTGAAAGTGCGCATGGCGGAGCTTGACAGAATCACGTCAAATACAGGCGCGGCGTATCGAAATGCCCTTGTCGGCCGCAAAGAACGCGTTCTTTTCGAGCGCCCCGGCGACGAGCCCGGCACGATTCGCGGCCGAATGGACCGTTACATGGAAGTGCTTGTCGAAGCCGATGAATCCATTCTTGGGCAGGTAAAAACAGTTGAAATCGAAAGCGCGGGCGAGTGGTTTTTAAGCGGGAAGATTATCTGTTAGCGGCCGCGCTTGCGCGGCGTTGATTAATATGTAATATCCGTATCGACGGCAGATGAAAACAATTATGCTCGATAAGAGTGAAAACGTAGTTGAAAACCGGATGAATACATTGTATGTTCTTCTTCAATAAATCTTTTCAGACCGGCCCACGGTTTTTCAAAGCTGCCGGAAGGGATTCCATCGATGGTAGACAAGCTTGAAAAAAAGGCAGCACAATTATCAAAACTGATTGATAGCGGCAAGAAGTTTCTTATCACCGCGCACGTCAACCTCGACGGCGACGCGATCGGGAGCGCGCTCGCGCTTGCCCGCATGCTGAAAAAGCGGGGCAAGAAGGCAAGAATCGTATGCGACAGCGCGGTTCCGCATATTTACATGTTCCTGCCCGACATCGAGTGGATCGCCCACCCGCCCATGTATCTTGACGAAAAGTATGATGCGATTTTCTTTCTCGATACAGGCAACCGCCATCGCGTCGGCGATGTTGCGAAGTTCCTGGACGGCTCGACGCCCGAGATAAACATCGACCATCACGCCTCGAACAGGGGTTTCGGCGCAATCGACTTTCTTGACTATGAAGCGAGCGCGGTCGGCGAAATTCTTGCCGGCCTTTTCGGGGAACTCGGCTGGGAAATGGACCTCGAATGCGCGACCCAGCTGTTTGTGGCAATATATACCGACACGGGCCGCTTTTCTTTCGCCAATACGACTCCGCATGCACTGGAAGTTGCGGCGAAACTGGTTGCCGGCGGCGTAAACGTAGAGCAGATTTTTCAGGAATGCTACCAGAAAATGCCTGCAGGTGTTGCGGCGCTCCTGGCGCGCGTTTACAACAGTATTGACTTCGCGCTTGACAGAAGAATCGCCTATATTCACATTGCTAAAAAGGACTTTGAAGAAACCGGGACGTCAGCGCTGGACACGCAGCAGTTTGCGGACATTCCCCGATCGATTGAAGGCGTGGAAGTCTCGGTCTATTTCCGCGAGGAAGGGAACGATAATTACAAAGTTTCGTTTCGGGCAAATACCGGTTTCGACCTCAATGCTTTTGCAGCACAGTTCGGCGGCGGCGGCCACCCGAAGGCGGCCGGATGCACGATCCATAAAGGCTGGCCCGAGGTGAGGGAAGTTGTTATAAACGGTCTGAAAGAGAGGCTTGAGGCTTGAGACTTGAGGCTTGAGGTAAGAAACAAATAAAAAACCGAAGAACCAAAGAACCAAAGAACCGAAGAACCGAAGAACCGAGTAACCGAAGAACCGAGTAACCGAAGAACCGAACAACTGGAGTTTTGAATGGACTTTGAGAAAATCGCGAACGAGGCACTTTCGGTATCGCGGATTTTGCGTAACCGTCTGGACCTTGCGGATAAAAGCGGTCTGCGGCATTTTACCGGCGGAAAAAGCCCTGCTCAAGCCCGCAAAAAAGGTGAAGCTCTGGCTGAGCTCCAGAACCAGGCAAGCGAGTGCCGGAAATGCGAAATCGGACGCCAGCGAACGAACCTCGTCTTCGGCCGCGGAAACCCGGACGCCGACCTCGTGTTTATCGGCGAGGCGCCCGGTTACCATGAAGACCGGCAGGGATTGCCGTTTGTGGGCCGCGCGGGCCAGCTTCTGGACAAGATTATCGTGGCAATGGGCTTCGACGTGAAAGACGTTTATATCGGCAATATCCTGAAATGCCGGCCCGAAGGGAACCGCAATCCTTCGCCGCAGGAGATTGTCCGCTGTATGGCGTTTCTGGAGAAACAGATCGAGATTATCTCGCCCAAAGTGATATGCGCGGTCGGTGGGATTGCCTCCAAAAGCCTGCTCTCAACACAGAAATCCATAGGGGCTTTGCGCGGGCGTTTTCATGAGTTTCGCGGCATCCCGTTAATGGCGACATATCACCCAGCCTACCTTTTACGCAATCCTTCCGACAAGAAGAAAACCTGGGAAGACGTCCAGAAAATCAGGGATTTCCTGCTGCTTTGAGTTTGACAGAAGATATACTGACAACCTGAGTTCAGCGAAATCAAAAGGGGTGGAATTCGCTTGACAGCCATAGAACCCATGCTATAATATCTCCGAAGTCATGCAACATCCCTTGTTCGGTATCCCTGTGAGGGACGTAGTCCGGACAAGTTACAGGCTCCTCAGCCGCGAATCCTGGCAAAGCGGCAATGAGAAAACGGGCCTAAAATGATCTGTACTGTCGTTCACACGGGATGCTGATATCCCGAACAAATAGTAATTCCAAAAGGCGCGAGGCACGCCCAGATGATCCCGAAAGTTTCATGGGGAATTGACATTGGCAAGTCGTCCTTGAAGGCCGTAAAAATGCAACGGCACAAGGAGACTATCGAGATACAGGCCGTCATCCACGTTCCCTACCAGAACATGACTGAAGGCGTTGCCTCACCTGACGAGATAAACCGCGCACTGACCGAGTTGGGCCGGCGTCATAAAATCAAGGCAATTGACCAGGTTCTTGTCTCACTTCCGGGCCAGAGCTGCCTTATCAGGCCCGTGCGTTTCCCGCCCGTTTCCGACCTGGACCAGATGATAAAAGTCGAGGCCGGGAACCACATTCCGTTCGACCTTGAGCAGGTCGAGTGGCGTTACCTGAAGGTCGATCGCCAGTATGCGCCCGGCGAAGAAGTCGAGGTTATGCTCTTTGCCGTGAAGAAGGAAGACGTCACGGCCGTCAAGTACGACCTTCGCCGCGCAGGCATCAAGTGCGACGGAATAACGATCGCACCGATGGCGCTTTTCAACCTGGTGAAGTTCGAAATGGACGTGCCTGACAACTGCGTGGTTCTCGACATCGGCGCCGACCATTCCGACCTGGTCGTTATGGAGGGGAACCGCTTCTTCGTCCGCGAACTGCCGTTTTCCGGCAACGACTTCACACGCGAGATCGCAAGAAAATACAAGACGAGTTTTGAGGAGGCGGAAAAGGTAAAGCGTTCCAACCTGACCGGCCAGCAGGCCCAGAACCTTTTCGCCGTTATCCAGCCAACGCTTCGCGATTTCGTTTCAGAGGTCCACAGGTCTCTCATGCGCACGCAGTCCGCGTTCGAGCGCCTCGTGCTCCTGGGCGACGCTTCACGCCTCGCCGGCATAGGAAAGTTCCTCGCTCAGCAGCTTGATTTCAAGATGCAACGCTTCCGCGACATAATGCGGATGGAGCTTGACCGCGAGGTCGACATCGACGTTCTGCAGCAGCACCTGCCCTCTTTTTCAGTTGCGATGGGCCTTGCCCTGCAGGGGCTCGACGCCGCGAAGAACAACCTGAATTTCCTTCCCGTGGAGGAGCAGGGGGCTGCGGAGCGGATTCGCAAGCAGTATTTCATCTTGGTGGCCTGCGCGGTGTTTTACGTGCTTCTGATCTTCATGTGGATACGCCAGAGCGGCGTCAACTCCGACCTTGAGAATTTACGCGCTTCCTATAGTAAGAACCTTGACGAATACAAGCGAAGGGGCGATAAGAAACTGGAGAAAAGCGATTTCAATACGCTCGAGGAAGACTGCAACAAGCTGGCCAACCTTGTCGGGTATCGAAACAGTGATATAAAAATCCTTGACACCGTCGTAAGGCTTTTTGTCCAGAAGAACGACAGCCTTCCGAACTCGCTCGTGAAGCCGAAAGAGAAATCGATCTACGAACTGCGCCAGGACCGGATCGACGTCAGCGACGAGATGCTGAAAGAGAACATGAATCAGAAGATATGGCTCCTTGAATACGAATCGAAGATTGTAATGGAAAAAGAGAAAGGCGAGGAAGAGAATGAAGAAGCACCGTTGAAGCGCTTCCGCAGGATTACCATAAAAGTCGCGGCACTGGTTGATGAGAATGAGCGCGAGACGCTGAAAAGAGTGATAAAAGAGATTGAGGAACCGCTTAAGAAGGCGCTGGATGTGAAAAGACTCCTGGTGCGCCACGAAGGCGGGTTGTTGCAGGCGCCCTGGCTGCATCCTGACGCTTTTGAAGGAAAATTCAGGATGCCCAAGCCTATGGAGCCAGAGGCAGAAAGGTATAACTACAATATGTACAAGCTGGTGTACAGGGAAGAGTTGAAATAGAACCGGACCGGCCGGACAGGTTTCCGGCCGGGCATGCGGGCGGAGGCCCGAGCAGGAATGAAAAAACTTGAAAACATCCTCTGGACACTTATCGGCGCAATGGTCGTCGTCTGGCTCGGCCTGTGGGCATATTTTATCGTGATTGAAGGCGGGAGCACGCAGGAAGAGCTTATACAGGATATTAAGAATATCGAGGGTGACGGGTCCAAGTATCGGAAAGGCAAAATTCCAAAGTCATATTCGAGGTGGAGCCTTAAAGATTTTGAGAAAGCTACTGAAAAGAAAACTCTGCCGACTGAAAAGGGCAACGAGATCCTTGATGAACACCGCAAGTATCTTAGCGGTCAGTTCAAGAAATGTCTCGACTTCTTCGTCGATATGGATGAACCGCTTGAAAAATGGTTCAAAGGCAGGGCAAGTATCCCGGCCGAAGAGTTTGACGCCGAATTCAAAAAGGAAATGGATGATCTCGTAAAAGACCTGGATGCTGCGAAGATTATCGTTGCAGAAAAGGCCGAAGGGAGGAGAAGCGAAGCAACCGGTCTGGATTATACAAGCGATGACCCGTCGGTAATGCAGAAGAACTTCTGGATTCAGGCGGAAATAGTCCGCGCCCTGATTGCCCCGAACGCAGGCGATCCGCCGCGGATATGGAAACTGCATTACATCAAGTGCAGGCAGTGGGGCGCGAAGGTCAGCACCCGCCGCGCTTCTACAGAAGAAAGGATAATCCAGGACCCGGACGAGGCAAAGTATTTTGACCTGATAAAGGTTTCATTTGCGGTCGAGCTCCTTTTCCCGGATACTCCCGTGCTGCTGCAGCGGCTGATGTCTTCCAGCCTGCACTTCTATCCGCATGCGTTCCAGATCAGGAAAGTCGACATCGGAGACGAGAGAGACACGCTGGTCATTCCCGACACTTTCACGGTCGAGCGCAACGGGGAAAAGAAGGAAGTGCCGCTCAACGATCCGGACTTTATGGCGCTCAAGATAAAGTCTCTGAAGATTTTTCCCGAGACGTTGCCGCTTGCCCCTCGCGCGGTGCTGGACTTCGGCAAATTCCCTCTGGGTAAAACGGAGAACATTCCGACGCAGGCGGAAATGCGAAAAGGCATTCTTACCGCGACGCTTGGCGAAGGAAAAGATTATCCTTTTGAAGAGCCGCCCGTGCTCATGGAGGTTTTCCTCTGGGTCCGCGACCTCGATTACAAGCGCATGCAGAAGGTAATTGCCGAGAAAGAGAAAAAGGGAAAAAAAACGGGAAAGAAAACGGAGAAAAAAGGCGGATAGTTCCGCCGGCCGATAACGGGAAATACGATGGACGCTTACAAGGTATTTTTGAAAAGGTATTATGACCAGATTCTCCTTTTCGGGATGATCGGGATTATCGTTATCTATCTTTTCCTGTGGCTTGTGTCGGCGTCGCCGGCGGGCGCGTACGATGAAAAGCTCGGCCTGATGGTGGAGAAGATTGATTCGGCCGTTATAAACCCGAAACCGATTCCCCGGAAAAACTACGTTGCAGAACTCAGCGACCCGTTCGAGAACGTCCCGCAGCCGAACTGGACCGGTGACCCGAAGTGGGCCTTCTATCGAATACCCTACGTCAAGTTCAACTACTTCGAGATTCAACCGGTTATTGTTAACGCGGAGAAGCCGATAATCGAGACCCTTGAAAACGACCCCGACATGCTCGGGACGGTGCGAATCAAGGTGCGCAACGTCGGAACCGCGGAAACGCCGGAAGGCGGACGGCCGGGACATATAGAAAAACTGACGGTCTACCGCCGCAAATTGGGCAAGAAGGGCGAAAAGGGCCCGGAGGAAAAGGTTTTCGAAAAATCGAAGCCTGCCCCGGACGATTTGATTGAAGTGCAGGATGACAACAAAGGCAAGGGACTCGAGGAAAACACCAGATACGAGTACCAGGTCCGTGTGAAGGCGGCCAAGAACGAGAATCCCGACATTCCTGAAAGAATCGGGAATGATACCGCCGAGACCGAGTGGAGTCCGATAAGAATCGCGATATGTTTCCACGTAAAACGTTTCATCGTGTGGCAGAAGGACAGCGTTTACGTGTCGTTTCGCGTATGGCACCCGGAACACAAGCGGTTTATCGAATGGCGTTCCGGGCAGTACAAAATCGGCGATAGAATCAAACAATTGGCCGAGATCAGTATACGTATCGATGGAAAGCTTGTAAAAATCACCGGCATGGACACGGGCTACGAGCTTGTAGAAATTCTTCCCTCCCGCGTGGAAAGAGGCAGGGGAAAACCGGATAGGGCCATCAGGTGCGTCAAGGTCAAGAAGGACGTCAAAGACGATGTAATCAGGGAAGCCGTCTTCTGGGAAACTGATCTGAAAGGCCTGGAGGAAGGCTCATCGGGTTCAAGCGGGCCCGAGCCGCCTGAAAAGTCGACACCTGAGGAAGAAAAAAAGGAAGAAGCGGAAAAGAAGGAAGAATCTTCTTCCGAGGAAAAAAAGCCGGAAGAGAAAAAGGAAGAAGAGAAGAAACCAAGGAAATGGTAACACCCCGCGGGGAAAATCCCCGCGGGTTTACGATGCCGAGTTCATAACGAGCCGAGTATAGCGGAAAGGATACTGTGATGAGAAAGCTGGTCTTTCTGATCCTCGCAATGGTGCTGGTCGCGGGTCTTGCGATTGGCTGCTCCACCTCGAAACCGGCCAAGAAAGATGCCGGCAAGGCATCCAAGAAGGTCGCCCGAAAGAGGGGAGCCGCCAAGCCCAAAGGGCGCACGGTTGCGAAAACTTCGGGTGCCTCTAAAGGCAAGCCCTCCGGCAAAGAAGGAGATTTGGACCTTTCCATTTTTGGCGAGGGCGGCGACGAGGAACTCCTGAAGATGCTGGCGATCCGCGGAAGATCGCTCAAAATGAATGCGCAGAAATACTACGATACGGGGAAGCGGCTATACATGCGTTTCCAGTACCGTGACGCCAAGTGGTATTTCGAAATGGCGCACCGCATCGAGCCCACCAACCAGGAGTACAGGAAAATGTACTACAAGGTGCTCTGGCTGGTCGGCGACCGGAAGGGTGAGATTTACGACGTCGTGCGCCAGCTGACCGACGAGCGCCGCGTCCGGATCACCCAGGCCACGATCGAGGTCGAACGCCTCTTCATCGAGGGCTACAAGCTGTACAAGCAGCAGAAGTACGACGAGGCGGTCGCGAAGTTCGAGCGCGTGCTCGAAACCATCAAGTGGTTCCCGTTTTTCATCGACACCAAGGGCTTCGAGGACCGCACGAAGCACTGGATCAACCTCTCAAAACTCGCGTCCAAGGAGCAGAAGGAATTCAAGCAGCACGAGCTCAGGCGCATCGTTCAAGAGGACGCCAGGTCACGCCTGTACCAGGAAGAGCGGTTCCGCCAGTACCGCGTGAACCAGCTCTTCAACAAGGCGAAGTACCGCTTCGAGCGCAAAGAGTGGCTGGACGTCCAGCAGCTCTGCAAATGGATTCTCAAGGAAGACCCCGGCCACGAGGAGGCCATGCTGCTGAAGGCCCAGGCGCAGCGCAACTACCATCTCTCGAGGCGGCTGAGGTTTTATAACGACCGCATCGAGTACTGGGAAAGGTGTCTTGAGAGCATCGCCGCGGCTGCGGTTCCCCACCAGGAGATATTCATGTTTCCGCCCGAGGAAGAGTGGGCGGCTGTCCACCGCCGAACCATTCCGCTCCTGAAGGAAGTCAAGCAGGACCGCTCTCCCGAGGAGCGGCAGATTCTCGCCACGCTGGAAAACCAGCTCGTTACGGTAAACTTCCTCGACACGGAGTTTTCAGAGGCGATCAACTTCCTGCGCGACATCACAAGCCTCAACTTCGTAATGTCGAACGATGCGGCCGATTCCGTCTCGGGCAGGACAATTACGCTTCGCCTGAGCAAGATCAAACTCTCGAGCGCGCTCAACCTTCTGCTCGAGGGAACCGACCTTCAGTACCGCATCAAGAACGGTGTCGTTTACATCGCCACCGAGGAGGGCGAGCCGGAAGAGCTGTACCTCGAATTCTACTCGGTAACCGAGATCGTCAACAAGGTTCCCGACTTTCGTGCTCCGTCGATAGCCCTGCGGGACAGCGGCGGTACTCAGGCCGGCGGCGGCGGTGGCGGCGGCGCCATCATCGACCTCGGCGACGACGACGACGAAGAGCTTGCGCCCGGCGTCGAGTCGGAAGAGCTTATCGAGCTTATCGAAGGCCGCCTCGCGAGCGAAAGCGACGAAGGTTCCATCCGCTATACCGGCGGGCTGCTGATCGTCCGCAAACCGCTTTCGGTTCACCGCAAGATACAGAAGCTTCTCGACACCCTGCAGAAGACCGTCGGCATAATGGTTACGGTCGAGGCGCGCTTCGTCGATATTCAGGACAACCTTCTCGACATGATCGGCGTCGAGTGGCGCGACCTTCCCCCGACCATCACAGGCGGCACGGGGGGCGTCGGCTACATCTACCAGAACGCCCAGGGCGACAACGACCTCAGGTCGTCGGTCGTCAACGGGTTTTCCAACGCGCTTGGCGCCGGCTTCCCGTTCAACATTACGCCGTCCGGCGGCGTCGCGGTGCAGTACAACCGAATTGAGAGCTATGAAATCCAGGCGATTTTCGAGGCCGTGAAGAAGACTCAGAAAGCGGTCGTCGTGCACGCGCCCCGGATAACCATATTTAACACGCAGCGCTCGCACGTCCTGGCGCTGTTCCAGGAGGCGTACATCGAGGACGTCGAGATTTCGACTTCCGGCGTCATACCGGTTCTCAACCCGGTTATCGGGATATTGAACCACGGCGCCATCCTGGAAGCGCGACCCGTTGTGAGCCACGACCGCAAGTACATCCTGCTCGAGGTGAAACCCACGCTTGCCATCGACTGGACCGACACGCTGGGCCGCACCCAGCTCGTTATTCTCGCCGGCGGATTGACGACGATTCCGATCGAGCTGCCCTTCCTGACGCTGCAGAAGGTTCGCTCGACGGTCGTCTGCCCCGACGGCGGCACGGTCCTCATCGGAGGCCTGAAAGACATGCGCGAGCAGAGGTACAAGGCCGGCATCCCGGTGATTTCACGCATCCCGGGGGTCCGGTTCTTCTTCCAGCGCAAGGGTTACGCGAAGCTCCGCCGTTCCGTGGTCATTCTCCTTACCGCGCACATTACTATCGCGCGTGAGGAAGAGGAGCGCATTTTCGGCGCAGCCAAAACGGGCATAGCGGAGGAGCTCGGAAAGACTGAATAAGTTATGAATCGCGGACGCTTCGGGCGGGCGGCATTGCCTGCACGCCCGGAAGCGCCCGATGCTAATTGAAGTAGTAAGTCCGACGCGCCGCGCGTCCTCCAAATAGAGAGTGAGGAGGTTTGTAGCGTGAGTGTACGAAAAGCCGAAATAGTGGGCCTCGCCGTGCTGCTTTTCGCGGTATGGCTGATACCGGGTCCGCCGGTGTATGCCGATACGCCGGAAAACGATTACGCATTTGCAGAAGCGTTGTTAAACCGCGCGGTGCGGGCTACGAACGATGAATATCTGCCGCTTGCCAGGGAAGTCGCCGAAACCCTGTATGGGGATAGAAGCGCATCCAAGAACCTGCGCGGGGGTGCGGCCCAGTTGCTGGTGAGAATCTACGATATCTGGCACCAGATGACAGGTGAAGAGAAGTTCGAGAAGAAAATGGAAGAGTGGCGAAAGAAGGTCATAGACCTCGGCGGTTTCCCAGCCGAGCTCGTCAAGCTTGACAAGCTTTTCGGCAAGCTTGAAGACGCCAACCAGAAAATAGCCGATGCCCTCGACAAGGAAACGACGGGCGACAAGAAAGCGGCAAAGAAGCTGCGCGCGGAAGCCAAGGAATTGATTCTTAAGACGCAGAAAGAATTCGAACCCGTTGTCAAATCGTTCCGTGCGGCCGTTGACAGACTGTTGCCCAAGGACCCGCCACGGGGCTGGAGGCCGAACAGGGAACAGGGCGAGGCGATGTTCAAGCGGAACCTCGCCGAGTTGCACTATGCGCGGAGCTTTCTCCTTCTTGCGCGCTCCATCGACGCCATCGACAACATGGCTGACAAGCGCAAGGCGCTTGCGGATGCTGAGAAACTGTTCCTTCTCTATATCGAAGGCAGCGAAGAGATGGAACGCCACAAACCCATGGAAGAGTTCAAGAAGGAGGGCATGAGTGGAGGCGACGCCCGCGAAGGCCAGTTTCCCGTTCTTGACGGACATGTTAAGATTCTGCTGGGCGAAACCTATCTCGAATTGGCGCTTCTGGACGAAGAGGACGCTACCGAGAAATTTGAAGAAGCTATCGCCTACTTCGACGAGGTCTCGTGGTTTACGACCAACGAGCCGATGAGCGACAAGATGGAAAAGCTCGTCCAGAACCTCAACATGCAGGCTTATTTCCGCAAGGCCCAGGCCTATAACCTGCAGGATGATCCGGATAACGCCAAGCGCGTGATTGACGAGATGTTGAACGTCCGCAAGCATAAGGTATGCCCGAAGTGCAACCTGTGGATTGACGACAAGGATCAAGTGGAGTGCGGTGGTTACGTGGTCGATTCGGGCGGGAACCCGCGCTGGTGCAAGGCTGACCTGCGGAGCACCTTGATGAAACCGATGTTCCCGATGGAACTCGTAAGGGAAAGCCTGTACGGGAAGCAGGCGCTTTTCGAGCAGGCTGCCGCCTACGTCGCGACCGGCGAGTACGTGGAAGGCGTGCGCATTGCCTTCGAGATTTACGAGGCCGAGTACGATAAGCGCGACGCCGACACCAGGGAGGGCGCGATTGAAATCGAGGCCGCCAAGCGCATGGCGAAGATGTCGCTGAAAACGCAGGCCGTTTTCCCGGCAAAAATCTCGTTCGCCATTGCGAAGGGTTTCTTCTACCTCGACGACGAAAGACGCTCGGCCATGGCGTTCAAGGACGTCGTCTCCGCCGCGGTCACCGAGGATGAAGAGCGCAAGTATGCCGCGCCCGCCCTTTTCGAGCTCGGAAAGACGTACTACCACCAGGAGCTATTCCTCCTGGCCTATACCGCGTTTATCGAGCTGGCGACGAACCATTCGCAGGATGAAAACGCCGCGACCGCGGCCCAGCTCGCCGAGACATGCATCAGCAAGCTCAGCAAAGGCGAGGGCTCGAAGACCGACCCAGAGGGAAATCCAATACAGAGAAAGCGCGGTGATGAACCGGAAAAGCTCACCACCGCTCACATGAAAGACCTCGAGCGGACAGCCTCCGATCTGTTTGGAAAGCTCGGCCAGGGCGTTGCCGCGCAGCGCAAAGTTTATTCCGAAGCCCAGCTTATCCAGATAGCGGCAGCGAAACTTCAAAAAAAGATGCGTGAACAGGACGCCAAGAGGAAAGCCATAAAGGATGAGAAGGAAAGGGCCGACGCTGACAAGGCGTACGCCGTTCTTGCCAGGAATACGCGGGATAAATTCCTTGAGGCCGCAAAGGCCTATCTGAAGGTCGTGGAGGTTGCCGAGGAAAAGAGAGGCGAGGTCGAAAACAAGACGCCGGTGCCGTTCTACCCGAACTCCCGCCAGGACGCCGGTTACTGCCGCATGCAGGCGGCACAGACGCATGACGAGCGTACGGAGGCGAAGGAGCGGGCAAAGCTTCTTGCCGAGTCGGTGAAGCTGTTCGGGACGGCGATTGATAAGGCGAAAGCCCAGAAGAAGCTCGGGAAGGCCAGCGACGAGGAGCGCCGTCAGCTTACCATCGTCCGCGCCCACCTCTACCTCGGCATGACGCACCTCGACGCCTCATGGCCCGCGACGGCGCGCAAGGCACACATCGAGGCCGCCGTCAACGCCCTGGTGTACTTCGATTCCGATGAGCCGCCTGACCTTGAGAAGGTTGTCGGTTATATCGCGCAGGCCAGGCTTCAGCAGCTTTATGCCTACTTCCCGCTCGAGCGGTTCGACGACGTCGAGGCCGTTTTCGCCAAGATCAAGAGAAGCTACGAGACGAACAGGAAGATTTACTCCCAGTTCGCCCGTATTTCAGCGTGGTGGCTTGGCGAAAATTATATCGCCTACGGCGAGGAACTTGTCAAGGCGAATAAGGAGGCGGAAGGAAAGAAATTCCTGGTAAAGGCAGCGGATTTTCTCGACGACTGGCGAAAAATCTCGGAAGCGGAGAAGCCGCTCACGGACAGCCAGAAACTTTTCGTCGCCGACATGCAGAGCAAGGCGGGCCGCCCCGAGCTGGTCCTTAAAACCGTCGATTCTGTCCTTAAGGCTATTGAATACGAAGACCCAAAAACGCCTGAACAGAAGAAGAGTTTGTATCGCCAGGCCAAGCTTGTAAGGGCCTGCTGCCTTTACAACATGAAGAGATACCTTGAAGCTGCCGAGGAATACGAGTGGTTCAGGGAAAAGAAGACGCCCTGGCAGGACAAACTGGAAGTCGTCGAGGGCATAGCCAAGTCTTACTGGAACGCTTACCTGGTGTCGAAAAAGGAGAAAAAGAAGAATCAGGAAGCGCTGGGCAAGGCGCAGAAGGCTTATCAGGACCTTTACAGAAAAACACCCGCGACGGGCGAAAAAGAAAATGGCGAACCGGACGAAACTTTAAAGAAGCTTGCCATACGGCACTGGGAGTTTTACTATCAATTGTTCAAAATATTCTACGAGAAGCAGGATTATAAATATATTGTCGACGTTCTGGGTGAATTTATCAAGCCCGGGGTTGGAGATCTGGATGAACTGATGGAGAGGAAACTCGTGTCGGAAGCCCTCAAAGAGAAGTTAATAAAAATTCACAAGCGGGCTTTCGACAGGACCTCAAAGAAGAAGAAAGGGAATAAATAAAGCGGTGAAAGGAATTATGTCTGTACGTAAAAACAAAAGAAAGAACCGGAAAACGGAGGTTGATATGTGTCTGGAAAAAAGCCGAGTATCGATTATCGCGCTCTGCGCCGCCGGCATCGCAATGCTGCTGGTATGTTTCACGGCCGTGCCGGCCGCGGCGCAGGAGACCGGAGATGTAATTGAACTGATGGATAAGACCCTCATCAAGAACATTATTATTATCAAGGAGGAGTACGATAAGGTCCGTTATAAAAATATCGGCTACCCCAGGGGCCAGGACGTGAAGTCCGACGAAATCCGCGAAATCCAGCGCAACTCGTACGGGAGTTCTTTCCTTGCGGCCGATACGAGCCGCCGGGCCGGAAAGTACGAGGAGGCGATCAAGAGTTATAAGTACTCGAGGATGCAGATTGCGCCAAGCTCGAAGGCCAAGGCCGAGCCCGTTATTACGTTCTGGATCGCCGAGTGTTATCGCCTGTGGCGCAAGTACCCAGAGGCGAAAAAGAATTACGACAAGTTTTCCAAGAACAGATCCTGGAGCAGGCACCGCTACCTGCCCGCGGTCCATTACGGCCTTGCGCTGATTTACCTGGCGCAGAAGAAGTACATGGCGGCCGACGCCGAGTTCCGCAAACTTTCAGGCGGCAAGTTCGGCACGCTGTGGAAGCTGCGCGGCCAGCTCGGCAGCGGTATTGTTCAATTCGAAAAGAAGAGTTATCCGGCCGCGCTCGGAGTATTCAAGACCGTCGAGAAGAACGCAAGGAATGACGGAGAGTCAAGCATAGAGCAGGAAGCGAAAATGTGGCAGGGCAAATGCCTGCTTCAAAGCAGAAAATACAAGGAAGCGAAAGATTTTTTCAAGAAAATCACAGACGCCAAAAGGATTAGTAACAAGGAGGTGATGGCTTCGGCCTGGAACGGACTCGGAAAGGCGTATTACGGGCTTTCGCGGAACGGTTCGGACAAGAACCTGGTCCACAAAGCCCTGATGGCGCACCTCAGGGTCGCGCTCGTTTATTCCGGGTTCCGCGATAAGCGCCTGGAAGCGTTGGATCTGGCTGCCAAGGCTGCGGGCAAGCTTAGGCTGGTAAAGACTGCAAAAGAATTAAAACGGGAATATGACGCCGCCAAGGGAGAAGAATAACCCGAAGGCGGGCCGCGGACCGTGTCCGCGGTAAATGTGGCACAATCCGTGTGCAACAATCAACGAAAGGAGAAAAGCCGAATGTTTCGTACGAAGACCATACTAGTTTTGGGGATTTTCGCTTTGCTGATGTGCTGCGGTGTAGCGTACGCTGCGGATAAAAGTGGCAAGACTGCGATATCTCTCTTCGACACAATCAAGAACGGAGGGATCATCGGTTTCTTCATCATCCTGCTCTCGGTCGCGTCGCTTGCTCTCACCATAGAGCACGCAATCACGATCCGGCGCGACGCGCTCGTGCCCCCGGAGCTTCTGGGGCACCTGGAGAGTCTTTTCGAGGATGAGGAGTACGAGGAAGCGATGACGCTCTGCGAGTCCACGCCGAACTTTCTGACCAACGTAATCGCGGCCGGTCTGCCGAAGATCGGACAGGGTTACGAGGCCATCGAGGCGGCGATGCAGGAGGCCGGCGAGAACGAGGCGGTCAAGCTGAACCAGAAGATCAGCTACCTCTCGCTTATCGCCAACATCGCCCCGATGATGGGCCTGTTCGGGACCGTTATCGGAATGATCATGGCCTTTAACGTCATCGCCAGGTCGGAGGCGGCGCCGAGCCCGGCCAAGCTGGCGGGCGGTATTTCAGTCGCGCTGGTGACGACGGCGCTCGGGCTCTTCGTCGCGATTCCGACGATGTGTTTTTACTTCTTCTTCCGCAACCGCGTGATGCGCGTTGTGATGGAAGTGGCGACCATCTCCGAGGAACTCATGGAGCGGTTCCGCCCTGCGGAGTAACGGGGGCGTATTTTTAGTTTCATGATATTCAAGGAGGTTTAAATGGCCAAAAAAAAAGCCGAAGATTTTGAACATAAGATTGATATGAACCTGACGCCGATGATCGACGTCGTGTTCCTGCTGCTCATTTTCTTTATGATCGTGTCGGAGCTTTCGGCACTCGATGCGGAGCAGATGACCCTGCCCTGGGCTCACATGGCGAAACCGCCTGATCCCGCGGCCTTGGCTGCGCAGAAACACGGCCTTGTCGTCATTAATGTTCTGAAGCCCACGGACCCGAACGAGGCGGGCATCATCCGCATCCGCGGAAAGAAGCTGGACAAGGAAAAACTGCGCGAGCATCTTCGCGCCGCCGCCAACTCGGTGCCGTGGGAAAATACGAAAAAGCGGATCAGCACGCTGAGAGTCCTGATTCGCGCCGACATGGAGTGCCGTTATGAAGCCGTGCAGATCGTCTTTGACGCCTGCCAGGTCAACGGCATCTACAAGACCGAGATCGCCGGCTCCGGCAAGTATGTAAGTCCGCCGAGACCGGCGGAATCGTCCTGAGCGATGGTTGTGCAGCTTGAAAGGATGTGTTGAAAGGAGCGCCTATAAATGGCGAAAAGAAAGAAAAAGAAAGGGGAGCAAGACGTACCGGCGCTTCCGCTTATGCCGATGATTGACTGCGTGTTCCTGCTCCTCATCTTCTTCATGCTGGCCATGCGGTTCAGATCCGAGGAGGGCAAGTTGCAGGCGCATCTGCCCAAGGACCGCGGACAGGGAACCGGCACGCCAACGATTGATCTTCAGATGGTGCGGGTGAAGCTCCTCTGGTACAGCCCGGGCGGACGCCCGCGCTACACCGGACCGGACGGTGACCTGCTCTTGAAGGTCAAGGGAAGAGTCTTCGATTGGGCTCCGGACGAGGAGGGAAACGCCCAGCCCGACTGGGCCGCCCTCAAGGATTACATCGACCAGAAGAGGCAGGAATATCGACCACCTGCCTCTGACCCGACGAAGACGCTGCCTGTAATCATCGACGCCCGCAAGTACGTTCCGTTCTACTGGATCGTGCGGGCGCTGGATACGCTGGTCGCCTCGGACATTACCGACATAACGTTCGCGGCGCCGGAAATACCTTATTAGAATCCGCAAGGGAGAGGCGGCTCACCCCGCCTCTCCCGGGCGGATGATGTTGTTTGATCTTTGTCAGTTTGATTCTTATGTTTCTCGTGGAAGGGAGGGACTCTTTACTTTGTTTATTCAAGGAGTACCTCTCATGGGTAAAAGGAAATCAGTTAGCGAAAGAAAAAAGCGGAAGAATGGGCAGGAGGTGCCGGCGTTGCCGCTTACGCCGATGATCGATTGCACGTTCCTGCTCCTGATCTTTTTCATGCTGGCGTGTCGGTTTCGGTCCGAGGAAGGTAAGCTTCAAGCTCACCTGCCGAAAGATCGCGGAATTCCCGGAATTGACACACCTACGATTGATCTTCAGAGGATCCGGGTGAAACTTTTGTGGTACAGCCCGGGTGGTCGTCCGCGCTATACAGGACCGGACGGAGACCTCCTCTTGAAGGTCAGGGGAAGAGTCTTCGACTGGGCGCCGGATGAGGAAGGTAATTCCCAGCCGGACTGGGCCGCCCTCAAGGATTACATTGAGAAGAGGAAGGCCGTTTACCGGCCTCCGGCGGACGACCCCACGAAGACGCAGCCCGTTATTATCGACGCCCGCAAATACGTTCCGTTTTACTGGATCGTGCGGACGTTGGACACGGCAACCGCTGCGGGCATTACAGATATAGCGTTCGCGGCGCCTGAAATACCGTTTTAGAACGTTTCGCCGGGGAGGCGGCTGACCCCGCCTCTCCCGGCAAACGATTTTTCGATCTTTCTCAGCGCGCTTCTGAAGCATCGTCCGATGGTTTAATCGTGGCGGATGGTCAAAGCACGCTGACAAAGACCGAGACTTATCAGCCGAATCGCGGAAAGGAGTCCTCCATGAAGCACCGCCTTGCTTGGGTGTGGCTCATCATCCTCGCGGTGGCTTTCGCCGGCTGCTCTTCGACGCAGTCCAAACCAAGGAAGAAGACCACGAAGGCTTCGAAAACGGCCTCTCAAAAGAGGACGGTAAAGAAACCCGTGGCCAAGCCTTCCGAAAAAGGCGAAACGCCGAAACCCGTGGCAAAGGAAGCTGGGCCTAAAGAGAAAAAAGAGAAAAGGGTTGCCAAGTCTGATACGCGTCGGACTAAAAAGCGCAGCTTGAAGAAGAAACCGCGTCCCAAACCGAAACCTGTCGTCGTCGCTGACGTGCCGAAAGAAGACTTTGAAACGCTCAGCGAGTACGAGCAGCATCTTCGTATGAGCAGGTCGCTGGCCCAGTCGTATTTCCAGACCGGGCTGAGGCTCTACAAAGAGTTCCGGTACGACGAAGCGGAAGTGAGCTTCAAGCACGCGTTGCGCCTTGATCCGCTGCACACGGAAGCGCAGAAATACCTGCTTCTGACACAGTGGATCAACGACAAGCGCGAACCGTCGCTTGAAATCAACGCCAACAACCTCTACCAGATGAAGCTTGTTCTCATCCGCCAGAAGGAGATCGAGCTCGAGCGGACCTTCAACGCCGGCTACGACCTCTACGACATGGGCAAATACGATGAGGCCATCAAGCAGTTCGAGTTGGCGCTTGAGATGATCCGCTGGTTCCCGTATCAGATCGACAAGAACGATTACGCGCGCCGTGCCACAAAGCTCATTTACGACGCGAAGAAGAAGCAGAAGTTCCAGAAATATCGTGAGCGGCTCAAAAAAGAAGAGACGGCGCTGCACCAGGCTGAAAAGGAATGGGCCAGGCTGAAAGAGTACCGCAAGGCCAAGCTCGACCGGCTCAGAAAGCGCGCCACGGATGCGCTGCTCCTGAACCGTTACACGGCGGCGGAGAAGATCTGCCGGGAAATCCTCGAGCAGGATCCCGGCAACAAGATCGGCAAGCGCCTCCTCAATTATGCCATCAAGGGACGCCACCATTATACGCTCATCCGCTCGATCGAGGAAAGTTATGAATCGTTCCAGGGCAACTGGGAAACAATGGCCCAGGCGGTTGTGCCGTACAACGACGCCGCCGTATTCCCCGGCAAGCGCGAGTGGGAGCGGATCAGCCGGCGCCACGTCGGCGTTGCCCCGGAAATCGACATCGAGCCCGAGGAGATCCAGAGGATTCGCCGCGTCCTGGCCAACAGGCGAGTGAGCCTGGCGTTCCAGGATACGCCGCTTTCCGAGGTCGTCTCGTTCCTGCAGGACATCACCGGCCTGAACATCGCCATCGACCCGGATGTCGAAGCCGACAAGCCGGTAAGGATTCAGCTGAAGGACGCGCTCCTGCAGAACGCGCTCAACCTCATCATGGACCAGACGGACCTGATGTATATCTTCAAGGACAATGTTATTTTTATCACCGAGGAAGGTCAGCATCTCGGCAAGGGAATATTCGAGATATATAACGTATCCGATATTCTCACCAAGGTGCCGAATTTCACCGGACCGGACATCCGCGTGTTCGACCCCGAAGGTGACGGAGGCGGCCAGGTCACGTTCGAGGAATTTGATGAAGAAGATGAACCGTGGATGGACCCTGAAACACTTATCGAGATAATCCAGGCTTCGACCGGCGAGGATGCATGGCCGGACGAGGAAGGCTTCGGTACGATTTCGTATCACCGCGGCCAGCTCCTGGTTATCAACACGCGTGAAATTCACAAGCAGATCCGCGATATTCTTAATAACCTGCGTAAGAACTCAGGTATTTTCGTCATCGTCGAGTGCAGGTTCGTCGACGTTTTCGACGACTACCTGCGCGACGTCGGCGTCGACTACACGGGCCTGGGGGCCGACTTCGGAACGGGCTACACGATGATCTCGAACCAGTCCGGCGGCACGGACGCCGGTACTGCGCCCCGTAACCCCAACCGTCCGGGCAGGGCTGCGACGATTTTCTCGCGCATGCAGAACATGTTCGACGGTTACCAGTGGTTCGGCGGCGCCCGCCTGCAGGGCGGAGACGGGTGGTTCCTCCGCTCGACTTGGCTCGAGCCGTTCCAGCTTTCAGCTCTCGTGCACCTGGAAGAGGAAATCGCGAAGACCCACCGCATGACGGCCGCCATCATTACGGCGCATAACCGTCAGCGCGTCTACATCAGCGTGCTCAACCAGCGCGCTTACATCGCCGACTATGACGTGACCGGCGGCGGTATCGGTCTCGTGGCGGCGGAAGTCGCCGACCCGATCGTCAAGAACTTCCAGGAGGGACTGGTTCTCGACGTAAAGCCGATTGTTTCCAGCGACCGGAAGTACATCACGATTGACGTGCGCCCGACGCTGGCGGCGCTCACCACGCCGACCATCTCTACGATTATCGTCAACCTCGGTACCACGACGCCCGCCGCCATTCAGGCGCCGATTGAAATCCCCGAGATTTCTCTCCAGCGGGCCTTCACGACGGTTACGGTACCCGACGGCGGAACCGCTCTCCTGGGCGGTCTTAAGGAGATTACGGAAAGGGAGTTCATCTCCACGATTCCGATTCTGGGCGATATGCCGATTTTCCGCTGGCTGTTCGAGCGCACAGGATTCTCGAACGAGCGGCGGAACCTGCTTATCCTTATCACAGCCAAGATTGTCGTGGTCCGTGACGAGGAAAGGCGCATTTTCGGCGACAAGCTCGCAAAACCGAAGTAATTCGAAGCGCGCTTGAACAATCTGGAATTGAAGCCCCCGGTCGCAAGGCCGGGGGCTTACGTAGAGCCGCACCATGTGCGGCCGAAACCATAACGGGAAAGGGCGCCCGACTGCCGGCGGGCGGGGGGCGTCCGGGATAGCCGCCGTGATTCGGGTGAAGTGGAGCTTTTTCCGAAGGCGGCGTGACCTTGGCTCCTTTCGAAGTGGCACAGGTCGATTCCAAGAAACGGAGGCGGCGTGTCGCTCCTGAAAGCAATCTTTTTCGATATCGACGATACGCTCTACTCGACGTCCGAGTTCGCCGAGGTTGCCCGCGAGCGTGCGATTGAAGCCATGATCCGCATGGGCCTTCGGATGAACTCCGCCGACCTGAAGGCTGAGCTCAACGAGGTCGTCACCGAGTTCTCTTCCAATTACGAGTACCATTTCGACAAGCTCCTTCAGCGCGTCCCCCGCCGCTTTATCAAGGGGATCAACCCGGCGGTCCTCATAACCGCCGCCGTCGTCGCCTACCATGACACGAAGTTCCAGAAGCTCAAGGCGTACGAAGACGTGCTCGAGGTGCTGCGCGTTCTCGACAACACCGACCTTGTCCTGGGGATAATCACCGCCGGCATAACCGTCAAGCAGATCGAGAAACTCATCCGCATCGAAGTGCTGGAATACATCTCACCCAACGCGATTTTCGTTTCCGACCAGATCGGTATATCGAAGCCGAACGTGAAACTTTACCAGCGCGCGTGCAGCGACCTGAACCTGAAACCGGGAACGACCATGTACGTCGGCGACAATCCCGCCAACGACATCGACCCCCCGAACAGGATCGGCATGATTACCGTCTGGAACAAGCGCGGAGGAAAGCATCTGAACAGGACTTCGCGTTCAAAACCGAAGTACGAGATACATAATTTCTGGGACCTGCTCGACATTCTCCGCGAAGACTTCAAGCTCGAAGTCTGACATCGCGGAGAAATAGACTTGAGGCCTGAGGTTTGAGTTTAAAAAAATAACACCGAAGAACCGAAGAACCGAAGAACTGAAGAACTGACGAACCGGACAGCCGAATAACCGAACATGCCGAGCGCCAATGACGAAAGTGGACCTTTCAGTTGTCGTTCCTGCCTTCAACGAGGCGGCCTCACTCGGCGACCTTGCCCGCGATATTAAATCCGTTTTCGACGACGCCGGTAAAAGCTTTGAGATTGTCTTCGTGGACGACGGCTCCACCGACGATACGTCCCGCGTTCTCGATGAATTGCATGAGGCAATTTCCGAAGTTGCAGTCGTGGCGCTTCGGCGGAACTTCGGCAAGTCGGCCGCGCTCGCCGCCGGGTGCGGGGTCGCCGTGGGCGATATCGTCGTCACCTGCGACGCGGACGGACAGGACAGGCCGGAGGAAATCCCGAAACTTCTTGCCGCGCTCGAGGCCGGCGCGGACGTCGCCTGCGGCTGGAGGAAGAAGAGAAGCGACGGCCTGTCCAAGAAAGTCCAGTCAAAGCTTTACAACGCACTCGTGCGCACGCTTTCCGGCGTGCGCCTTCACGATATAAACTGCGGCCTGAAGGCCTTTCGCCGCTCCGTTCTGGACGAGGTCGGTTTCTTCGGCGAAAGCCACCGGCTCGTCGCGCTTCTGGCAGAGCAGAGGGGGTTCAAGGTCGTCGAGGTCGAAATCGACCACGCTCCGAGGAAGCAGGGCCGCTCGAAATACGGACCGGGCCGCGTGCCCGGAAGCCTGCTCGACGCTTTTGCCGTGTCGATGCTCCTGAGGTATCCGAGGAGGCCCGGGCGCTTCTTCGGCTGCCTCGGGTTTCCCATAGGTTTTCTGGGGTTTGCAATCTGCCTTTATCTCGTGATTTATAAAATCGTAAAAGGGAGCCTCGAATACCAGTACCCGCTCCTGGTATTCGGGGTTTTCCTGCTCGGCGTGGGAGTGGTCCTTCTTCTGCTCGCGCTCCTGGCCGAGATCGTTAACTACGCGGCCGGCACCGGGCGGGAATACGCGATCCGCGAGGTGAAACGGAGGTGAAACCCGTCGTCGAAGTCGTTACGGCGGCGTATCCTTCGCCCGCCGAGCCGCACCGCGCGCACTTTGTCGAAAGCCTTGTTGCGGCCCTCTCCGAGGATTTCGACCTCGAGGTCATCGCGCCCAGGATATATCCCGACGATCCGCTTCTTGAAGAAAGAAAAGGCGTGCCCGTAAGGCGTTTCCGGTTTTCCTCCGGCGGTAAAATTCTGAAAGCGCGGAAACACGTTCCTTTCCTGGTCAAGGCGGAATACGCGGCCAGCGCGTTCGCGCTCGCCAAACAGCGCATATTCAGCCGGCGCGCGTCGCTGGTCTTCGGCCACTGGGCGATACCTGCGGGAAGCGTCGCCGCCGCGGCCGCGCGCCTCCTGTTTCGGCCTTTTGTCCTGATGGTGCATGGAAGCGACATTCACGACTATGCCGAGCGCTCGCTGGTCCTGAAAACGGCGGCGCGTTTTGCCGTGCGCTCGGCAAAACACGTTTTTGCAGCGTCAGGGGACCTTGCAGAGCGGGTTGTCGGCGAGTATTCCAAGCCGGCCGACGCGGTTTCAGTCGCGCCGAGCGGCGTCGGCGAGCATTTCAGAACTGCACCGTCCAGGGATGATGCGCGCGTGAAACTGTCTCTGCCGGAGGATGCCAGGGTTGTCTGTTTTATCGGCGACCTTGTACCGGAAAAGGGCGTTCAGGAGCTTGCAGCCGCGGCCGAGCGGATAATGCAGGCGCGGACCGACGTTCATTTTATTATAATTGGAGACGGACCGCTGCTTGACCGGTTGGCGCAGCACTTTGAAAAAGCGGGACTGCTCCCGAGGTTTATTCTTGCGGGAAGAGTCCTGAACGCGGATGTGCCTTCCTACCTCGCGGCTTCCGACATATTCTGCCTGCCGAGCCACGGGGAGGGTACTCCGATTTCGGTAATGGAGGCACTGACCGTCGGCCGGCCGGTCGTTGCCTCGAACGTAGGCGGTATCCCCGATATCGTGGAGGACGGCGAGACAGGCATGCTCGTGCCGCCGAAGTCGGCCGAGGCGCTTGCCGATTCTCTGGAAAAACTGCTGGACGACGATGGGCTGCGCCGCAGGATGACGGAGAACACTGAAAGCCTGAGACATGATTTCAGCATCGGCCGGCAGGCGGATTCGGTGCGGAAGGTCCTGAACAATCTCGTGCAGCAGCGGAGATAACGGCTTGACAGGTAAGCGCGAGTACTACAATCATTACTGGGAAGACGCGAAGGCCCGGCATTTCGACCACCGCAGCCGCGAGCGGGCCCTGATCGCCCTGAGCATGCTCGTGCACACTTCGGGCAAGCTGCTTGACGCCGGCGCCGGGCGCGGCGTTGCAGGCTCGGTTTTCAAGGAGCGCGGCTTCGAAGTGACTGCGATGGACGTCTCTCCGCACGCCCTTGCGTACTGCCGCGAGAAAGGCCTGGACGCGCGCATCGTGGACCTCGAGACCGACGACGTCGGCGGTCCCTACAACGTAATAATTGCAATGGAAGTGCTCGAGCACCTGGAAAAACCGAAGGAAGTGCTGGAGAAGCTGGTAAGCGCGCTCGCGCCGGACGGCGAGATGATTATCTCCATGCCGAACGACAGGAATATTTATCATTCGCAAAAACCGCGCGGCGAGGACGACCCGCACCTCGACCTCTACGACGGGGCGAAGGCGCGCGGCCTCATCCTGTCGTGCGGGCTCAGGATGGCGGGTTCCCGCGGCGTGCCGCTTCTGCCCGGATGGTGCATAGGCGTCCGGCACCTTGTGGCGAAGTTCTTTCCCGCCGCCGGTACGATATCGACCGTGTTCCATTGTATTAAGGATTCGGGCGCCGTGTCCGAAACGGACGACGACGACACAAAATCGACCATCGCCTTCAAAGACCTGCCCCCGAAGGCGGAAGAACCGCAACCTGAAGCCGAAGAGCCGCCACCTGAAACCGATGAACCCGACAAGCCTTCTGCCGATTCACCGGAACCCGGCGAGATGACATGAACCAGGAACTTCCCGAACAGATGAGCCGTGATTCAGGGTTTCGTGCGACGCTCGCCGTTCTGCTTGCGCTTGCGTGCGCGGTCGGGCTGGCGTACGCCAATTCGGTGAAGGGCGATTTCGTTTTCGACGATATGAAAATCGTCCGCGACAACCCCGCTATCCGTAACTTCGATATCAAAAACATACTCGGCCACGCGTTCGATATCGAAGCCGTTGAGAAAGACCCCACGAAGACGGACCCCGGCTATCGCCCCGTGAGGATGCTTTCCTATGCGCTCGACGCGGCTATTGCGGGACGCGACAGGGAAGGCAGACCCACGCCCGCCGTTTTCCATATCACCAACATCATATTCCACTTCCTGAATACTTTTCTGGTTTACCTGATTCTTCATCGCCTGTTCAGAGGCCGGTTCCTCGCGGTTGTCGGCGCGCTTGTTTTTGCCCTGCATCCGCTCCAGACGGAGGCCGTAACGTATATTTCGGGACGCAAAGACGTCCTGTTCGCGTTTTTCTATCTGCTCGGGTTTCTCTCTTTCCTCCGCTACAGGGCGGGGGGTGCGCGGGTCTGGATCGTCGTAATCCTCGTCACCTACCTGCTTTCGCTTTTTTCAAAAGAGATGGCGATTACGCTGCCGGTTGTGTGTTTTGCTTACGATGTCGTAACAAGAATCTCAAAGCCGGAGAAGGTACCCGCGGTTTTCGGCGCACGGACGATTACGTTGTACACGCCGATTATCCTTGCTGGCGTTCTTTTTGCCGTTTTTGCGCTAGCGGTCAAGAATCCCGCAAAGGTTGCAGCGGATACGCCGTACCTGGGCGGGAGTTTTCTCGCCTCGATTGCCACGATTGGCCGCGTGCTCTGCCATTACTTTCGTCTTATTTTCCTGCCGGTCGGGCTGAGCGTCGATTACTCGTTCAACGCCTTTCCAGCGTCGAAGGGAGCTTTTTCTCCGTGGACGACGCTCCCGGCCGTACTCATTGTTCTTGGAATAATCGGCTTCGCGGTCGCAAGCGTCAGGAAGCGCCCGCTTCTTGCGTTCGGCGTTTTCATGTTTTTCATCGCCATGGCGCCGGTTTCGGGCCTGGTACCGCACCCCGAGCCGATTGCCGAGCGCTTCCTTTACCTGCCGATGATAGGAATCGTGCTTGCCGTTCTGGCGGTGCTGAAGAAACCGGTGGAGAGGTTTGAGACGCGCGTCATCTTCGGTTCGATTATGGCGCTTGTGCTCCTCGCCTTCCTCGGCCTGACGGTAAGGAGAAACGCGGAGTGGGAATCGCCGCATAAGCTTTATGCGGCCGCCGTCCGGGTGCGGCCGGATTGCGTGCGCATGCGGGTCGGCCTTGCGGGCGAATATCGAAAACGGAACAACAACGTTAAAGCTTTCGAGCATTACGGCAAGGCGGTCGAGATATACGAAAATGCCCCCAGCCCCGCGCCCCGCGACAGGGGATTTTATCTGCGGTCGCTGAGCTCTTACGCCGTGACCGCAATCGCACTTGAGAAATATGACGTGGCGTGCAGGAATCTCGAAAAGCTCCTTTCGATGAGCGACGTCCTGGGGGAGGAGATAAGAACCTCTCCGCAGTACCGCATATATCATTACAATTTCGGCGAGGCGCTGCGGGGGCTGGGAAACGGCGCCGAGGCGGAGAAGGCGTACGGGGCCGCCATCGACCTTTACGGCAAAAGCGGCGACAAGCTGGACCTTTTTACGCACCGCGCATTTTCGGCGGCGATAATTCTCGCGCTCAGGCGCCAGGACATTCCGCTCACCGAATCGCTCTGGGACCGCATGGTCGCGGCGATGGAGAACCCGCTCCGCGTCGACCATGCGCTTGACGTGACGCTGGTCTTTCTGACCCGCCTGGTCGAAGCAGGTGAAAACACGTGGGCCGACCGTGTGAAGAGGCAGCTCGAGCCTTACGTGCGAAAATCCCGAAGCGACCCGAAGCTTCGCCGCATTGTCGTAAGCAGGCTCTGGAAAACGGCGGAAGTGCTCAGGAGGGAAAAGTACCGCTTCCGCGTCGCGGCCGCGCTTTACGAGGACATGGCCGCGCTCGACCGCGGCGACCCGCGGCCGCTGTACCCGCTCGGTATCTGTTACAAGCAGATGGGCGACCTCGACCGTGCCGATGAGGTGATGAAACGGCTGAAAGGTTTCCCCGACCTGGAAAAGAGTATGCTGAAAAAAGTCTACGGAGAATTGCTTGATATCGCCCAGCGGAAGGCGGACCGCGCGAGGCGCGCGCTGCCATCCATGGACAAGGCGCGTTCGTATGTGGAGGCGGCGCGCAAAAGGCTTAAACAACTGGAGCCCGCGGAGGCTGACAATTTCCTCGCGGAGGCGATTAAGGTGACCGATGATCTGCCGTTTTCACCGGCGGTCGCGGCCATTGCCGGCGAGGCTTACATGTTGCGCGCGATGATTGCCGAGAAGTCCGCGAAGGCGAAATACGCGGGAAAAGGCGTGGAAGCTCTTTCCCGCGCGCTCGAGAGCACGAACCTGAGCGCGGAAAAGGCGGCCGAGCTGTGGGCATTTTCGGCAGAGCTTTACGGGGTTCTGAATAAGATGGAAAATGCGGCGACAGCGTGGATGCGCGCGGTCGAATACTCGCCCGACGAACCGGCCGGGTACCACAAGCTCGGGCTTGCTTATCTTCGCCTTGGAGAAGGCGGCGTTGTAGAGGGCAATGCAGGCAAGTTCAACGTCCTTGCGTTCGAGCTTCTGCAGAACGCCACGCACAGGTTTGAAGACTACATGCCGTCATATTACGCGCTGGCGCAGGCGTCTTTGCGCATCAGGCGTTACGACATTGCCGTGGATTCGGCGAGGACTTTTATCGCCAGGTCCGACAATGAAGAACTTTTCGCGCCTGCGCTGATAATGCTTGCAAGGGCGTGGATAGGTATTCCCGACCTCGACCAGGCCGCCGAAGCGCTCGACAACGCCAACGCCGAGACCGTCGCCGTAAACGAGGCGCAGAAGGCGGAGATAAAAAGATTGCGGGAATTGATAAAGAAGGCGAAGAAGGAAGAATAGGCTCCCCGTGATCGGTGCGACAGACATTCTTGTCTGTCGATTAATGAACAGACAGGAATGTCTGTTCTACCAAATGGGCGCGGCACATGTAGGGGCAAGGCATGCCTTGCCCCTACGTTTTAATGTTCAAACAAAACACGCGCGGCGGCGATGGCGGCGAGGGCGGCGGTTTCGATGCGCAGCAGTCCGCTTCCGAGCGATACGATTTGAAAATCGTTTCCGCGGGCGGAATCGAGTTCGGATGAAGTGAGACCGCCTTCGGGGCCGATTACGAGAAGTATGCTGCCTGTCGCGTTTTTTTCGATTTCCTGAAAAGACACTCCCGAGGAATCCATAACGAGCGCAAGGTCGTAATTTTTTCTTTCGTTCAGCAGCTTCTTCCAGTCGATAGTATCGCCGGTTTCGACGAAATAGTTCTGCCTCGACTGGCGCATCGCTTCGACGAGTTTTGCTTTTATCCGCGGGTTATCCTGGATTTTTTCGGGAGTACGCACCGCCCGCTCGGTGACAAGGGGCCTGAAAGAGACGACGCCGAGTTCCTGGATTTTTTCAATCATCCAGTCGAAGCGCGCACCTTTCGGCGCGGTCGCGGCGAGGTGGATTCCCGATGAAGTCCGCGGGTGCAGCTGCGGCTCGCCGTCCGGTTTCATAAGCATCCAGGTATGTCTTCTCTCCAGTTCCGACGGATTGATCTTGAGGACCGCGGGCAGCGTTCCGCCTTCGCCGTCGAAAATTTCGACCCGGTCACCGGGCTGCATCCTGCGCACACGGTTGAGGTAGGATATCTGGTCCTGCGGCAGGGGGCAGGTGTCGTCCGGAAGCGGATTCAGAAAAACTCGCGGGAGGAGGGGAGTCAAACCAGAAGGCTCCTATGGATAATCGAACGCGCCGCTGTCAAGCCCGGTCTTGCGCGTATTGCCGGTGATGTCGTCCGGCACGGCATAGTTCGGGTCGCCCATGCCGATTATCGGGCTTCCGCCGGACGGATTGGCGTCGCGAATGGAGGCGTCCCACGCCACGCCGACGAAATCCCCGAGCCCGTTGCCGGTTATAAAACCGATTGAGACGCCGGTGACGGTGCCCAGGACGACGTTGCCGATGACGGTGACCCCGGAGGAGCCGTTGGGGAAGCGGATCGATTCGGCGTCTCTGCTGTATACGACGTTGTTGCAGAAAATCATGCCGTCGCGCCCGTCCCAGCTCGACATGTTGGCGGCACGGCCGGGCGTGATTATCGTGTTGTGTATGAATGTCAGGTTCAGTGTCTGGCCCTGGTGGTCGGTGCTGGCGAACCCGACGCCGGTGCCCATCATAAGGTTGTTGCGGACGATCGCCTCGCCCTGGACCTGAAGTATGTTGTCATTGGAGTCGTAGAGGATATTTCGCTCGATAATGTTTATCCCGTTCCCGTCCGTGCCGTAAACGAGTATGCAGGGATAGTTGGTGCCGTGCACGTGGTTTTCGACGATCCAGTTGTTATAGGAGCCCTGCTTCACCTCGATTCCGTCGCCCTGGGTGCCGCCGCAGTCATGGACATGGTTGAGGGCGATTATGGAATCTGTCATGACGTAGACCGAATTGTTCGCGCCGAGGTACATTCCTTCGCAGGTGTCGTCCGCGTCTCCGGGGTCGTGGATGAGGTTGCGCGTGATGTAGAGGTGGTCGGTGTTTTCGCTGTTTGCGGCGATGCCGACCCCGTCGCCATTGTGGATGTAACACTCGTCGATCCAGATGTTGGTGCACTTGTAGAGTTTTATCAAGTCGTCCCCGCCCGTGAAATCGAGGCCGTGGAAGCAGATGTATTCACTCCCGAGGCCGGAGCCGACGTTCATGACGTTCTGAGCATTGTCGGGCCTTGTGAGCACGGGCCGGTCGCCGGGCGCACCCGTAATCCATATCGGCGCGGAAGCCGTGCCGTGCAGCAGCACGTTGAACCAGCGGTTGATGGAATATGTGCCCGCGCCTATTTCCAGCTTCTGCCCGGGCTGGAGCGCGAGGATGGCGTCGGCGAGCGCTGCGCCGTTCTCCTCATCCGACTTTGCGCGGTCGTAGCTGAAGGAAATAACCTCGATTGGGGCGATATTGTGCCACGGCGGGAAATACACGCTGGGGTCTACGCCGGTTCCGGTGCCGGTACCGGGGCCGAAATATATCGGCCTTCGTTTTTTCTTGCTGCAGGAGTACAGGATCTGCGCGATCCCTAACGCGAGAACAATGCAGATGCCCAGCGCATATAACCGGTTTTTGAACATGGCTTCGTTCTCCGGGGAGGGGTATTGTATCGTGAAATTATACTATCAGTTCCTTTTCCGGTCAAGCGGTTCCTGCCTTTTCGGCGCCGGGCAGGCGAGCCGTTCAACGGGCGGACTGGAAAACACCCCATCCGAACGGATTTCCGCATTAAAAAAAAAGATAAAAGAAACTGAAGCCTGGGAGCCGATAATACTAATGATAGGTGTTAGAGCGCATTTCGGGCGAGCATGCCCTTGCCGTCCGGATGCATTTAGGTTATAATAATAATGAACAGACAGGAATGTCTGTTCTATCAATCGGGTACAGTATTCGGAACCGGAGCCGGCAGATGTACGAACGCCATTGGAACCTCTCATTAAAACCGTTTCAGAACGACTTCGACCCGCAGATGTTTTTTCCGTCTGCGATGCACGAGGAAGCGCTCACGCGGCTCCTGTACGCGTTCTCCGAGGAAAAGGGCCTCATGCTGCTTACCGGTCCGCCCGGCGCGGGAAAGAGCTACGTTGCCCGTATTTTTGCCGGTGAATGCGAGCGAAGGGGAGTGGCGTCCGCATACGTCGGCATACCCGACAGCGACCCCCTCGAGCTTATCGTGCAGATAGGGAGGGCTTACGGGCTCGCTTTCGAGCATCGCGAGAAGTACCGCATGATAGACACGCTTGTTTCGCATATTCTGTCCAACAGCGGCGGGCGCGGGCTGCTCGTCCTCGACGAGGTGCAGGACCTGCGCGAGCCCCGGTGCCTCGAGGAAGTGCGCCTCCTGACTTCGCTGACGCACGGCCACCGCAGAATTTTCACAATAATCCTCGTGGGCGGGCAGTCAATGCGCGAATTCATCCTCAAGGATGAAGCGCTGGCGTCGCGCATAGAGATTGCGCACAACCTGCAGGGATTGAATGTTGAAGAAACGATACGGTACGTAACGCAGCGCCTTGAATACGCCGGCCGGAGGGAAACCGTGTTTTCCCCGGACGCGCTCGAGGCGATGCATTCCATGACCGGAGGGCTGCCGCGGCTTTTGAATACGCTCTGTGACTTTTCACTGTTCGCGGCGGCGGGACGAAAACTCGAATGGGTCGGGCTTGAGGTCGTTGAAGAAGCCAGGGCGGAAATAGGACACTTCATGCCGACCAGAGCTATGGAAGCGAACTTATAATGCAGTTTCGAAACATAATGAAAAGCATCCTGATAGGCGTGGATTACCGCGAAGACGCAGACATTGCCGATGGCTCCACGCTTGATCTGTATTCTCCCGACCGCCCGGGCGGTGGATTCGGACCCACGGACCAGGATGCGGCCGTTCTTGATCTGGAAATGCCTGCCGCAGCTGCTCCTTTCGAGGCGACTCAGGAGCCTGAACCGCAGCCGGAACCGGCGATGCCTTTCGAAGCTTCGGTTAGGGATGAGGTGCCGACTACGCTGGATGATGAGCCTGTTGTTGATTTACCGGTGGAAATGGTGCAGATGGACTCTTCAATAACCCCACCCACCTCGGAACCGGCCGAAAGCGACCATTTCGAAGATATTCTTACCAGGGGGGATATTCCCTCCGATGAACTGAGCGGTATAGCCGAGCCTGCCGAACCTGTTTCAGATTTCAGGCCTGACGATTATGACGGCCAGACACCCGACGCCCTGATACCGCTGGCCGAAAGTCTGGAAGGTACGCCGCCGATTGTGGAGCGGGAAGTGCCCCCTGAGATGGAGCCCGCGCCGCAGTACGACCTCGACATGACGAATTCAAAGGCGTTTGAGGAATTACTGGCGCTGAAAGAAGACGACGATACCGGCGAGTTCGAACTGGGAGGTGACTTCGCAGACCTGCTCAGCGGTGCCGAAGTGACTGCGACCGCGGAGCCCTTTGCCGCGCCTGAAGAACCGGCCATGTTGGAGCCCAGGCATCGCCGCGATGAGACGCATACGTACGGACCTGAGGAAATGACGCGCCTGGCTGCGATGGCCGAAGCAGCAGTCAAGCGGCCTCCCAGCGATCCGGGTTTTCAGGCTCCACAGCCGGAAGTTTCGGTGACGCCGGAGACGCCCGGTACTGAACAGGAACTCGCCGCAGAGTTTGGATTATTGCTGGACGGTGTGGCTGCAGAAGCACCGCCGGAAGCGCCCGTTGAAACTGTGCCCGTTGAAGTTTTACCGGAAGAGCCGGTGGAAGCTTTACCGGAGCTGCTGGTAGAAGCTGCGCTGGAGGCCGGACAGGCTCCGGCGGTTGGAGATGAAGCAGAAGCAGGTTTTACTGATCTGCTCGGTGGCCCGGTTGAAGAGGCTGCACCTGTTACGCTTGAGTCGCCGCCGGTTGAGGAGGCGGTTCTGCTGGATGAGCAGGTGTCGCAGGAAGAAATGAATCAACTGCTGGACGGTGCTTTTGATGAGGAAGCGCCGGTCGACCTTCAGCCTCAATCTGCTGTGGATGTTGAATCACCGACCCAGCCGATACTGGATACGGATATACTGACGGCCCCGCCTGAACCCAAGATGCAGGCTGAAATACCGGCCACGCCTCCGGCTGAACAACCACCTGTCCAGGCTGAAACACAGGATGCTCTTCCGGGTGTTCCGGTAGACGTTGAATTCGTCGGTGCTCCCTCGGAGGCATTGCCTGAAGCTCCCGCCGAGGTACCGCCTGAAGCTCCTGCTGACGAGATTGTTGAGGATGATTCGGAGGATACCGGGGAAGAAGAACTGCAAAGCATTGAAGGCGTCGATTCAGAAGAGCTTGGCGGCCTGATGGATATTCTCGGCGAAGACTGGGGCGACGATGACGATATGGAGGTTGACGAATAGCATATAAAGTACCGAGTACCGAGTACCGAGTACCGAGTACCGAGTACCGAGTACCGAGTAC